>JBGVEG010000132.1:0-31517 GCA_045119955.1 Paludibacteraceae bacterium | reverse complement strand
CCCAAAAGTATTAATTGGTAATCCAAATATTGTGAGTACTAAAATTTTTAAACAAATCATAAAATGGGTGCAAATAAATAAGAATATACTCCTTTACTATTGGCAACATTCTGATATGGATATTGATGACTTGTTGGATGGTATCAAAAAAATTTAATGAATATAATCTATTAAAAATTACAAGTTTAAAATAGATAATTCCGAAAACTTTTATGAAAGAGAGTCACGATATGTTGTACAAAATGGCTGTGGTTGGTTATTTCACCACCTTTAAGAAAAATGGTAAACAGGAGTCACCGAAATTTAAGGTGTTTGTGTGTGATGATGATTTTGCTATTCCACACATGCATATATGGGATGACGAAACCGATGGAAAGAAAATACACACTTGTGTCCGTTTGGATAAAATTGGATATTTCCACCATACAGGAAAAGAAGATATTTTGACACCGAAGCAGAAAAAGTACCTCGTTGCTTTCTTAAAAGAGGAGTGTAAAAACAAACGTTACAAAACGAACTGGGAATATGCTCTATCTATGTGGAATGACAACAACACGGACAAGACACAAGTGGATGAAACTTCGGAAGTGTTAGATTACACAAAATTAAAAGACTAAAAAAGGAAATTCACAAAAAGATATAAGCAGACGAATACACCTTAATCACGAGTCCAAAGTAGGTCATTCCGAAAAAAATGTGGACAAAGTCTGTAGTCCGTTGACTTAAAAAACTAAATGAATATGGAAAGAAAGATTACAAAAGAAATCAGTCAAGATGAATGGTATATTCCATACGAAGATGTTATCTATCGCTTGGATGGATATGTGATTTCAGATCTTGAAGAAGCGTCATATCCAGAGTTTGATGTGTATCATCAAGAGGAGTTCCTGTTTCATACTCTAGAGGAAGCGGAAGCAAAGATTGCGGAACTGGTTGCTGAAAATTCAGAAGACAGATACTGTTTCTTTATTCGCGAGGTGCCAGTCGGAGTACATTGCTATCATTCTTGGTCGCAGCGAGCACGAACTTATACCCGTGATGGTAAATTGTTTGCGGAGAGCGCAGCGTCTGAGATAGCGGATAAAAACGGTAATCATGAACCTTTTTACGGTAGAGATGAAGACGAGTTGCAATTTTGTCTCGGTGATTTGGTGGAAGTGTTTAGAGGCGACACTGTTACTCTTGAAGTCGTCTGTTCGCTTCCGCCTGACAGAGATGCTGTAAAACGAATTCTAGCGAATACACGAATGTTTGGTATTGGGCTAGACTATAGCGATGATAGTTATGTCACTCTCGATAGCGATGAGGGATATATGGAATGCCATAGCCATCCAGTGATAGTACAGTGTTTCCCAGCAAATACTTTGAAAATGAATGAAGAGCATAAGAAGAAATTACTCAACGGATATCAGAAGTGTGTTTAATATAAATAGAATAGGATTTTAATATGAATTACGAATTAATAGAATCTTACGCAAAGAAGGGTGAAAGCCACGACGTCATGTCTGCTCTTACATTACTTACAAAAGCTTACATCGATCAGTGTGGCGTCAGTCTGGGTTCTAGGACTGTGATATATTGTGCTGCGGAACAATGGCTCGAACGACTCGCTTGGTTTGACTTGCCGCTTTCAGCAATGGCGAGAAAAGAGGCTCTGGTGACAGTGATGCCTTATATCACAAGTGATTATGATCCAGAGGAGTATGACGATTACGACATCGCTGCTATGAATAAAGAAGAACTAATGGATGGATGTGTGGAAATGATACGAAGCGGTGAATACGATGAACTTACAAACGAATTGTTGTGCTGGGGCATAGTTCAGGCTGTTAATGAAGAACTGGTGATACATAAGGAAATTGAAACCGTTGCTCCTGATGGAACGCTCCTTAAAGGTGTACTCACGAATCAGTCGCGTGCCAGCACTAGCATTGTAATGGACTCTCCTTATCCTGATGCGTTTTTATGTAAACTGGAACTGATACGCGATGCCGAAGCGTTTCTGATACAAGGTTATGAGGACTGTAAACGAATTAAAGAATTGGAATCTGAAATACGTGCCTTATATCCTAAGTATCAAGAGAAACTGCATGAGTTGGAAAATGAGAGCAGTTGGAAAAAATATTTAGCTTTCAATGATGTATATGATGAATTGATTGGAGATGTCGCTGTATTTTGTCTGGAAAAGTTGTTCAATAAATGGTTCGGGCTTGAATTTAAAAATGTAGAAGACAAAGCGGTTGCTGATAAAAATACTATGACACGATTTGAATCTGATATTTTTGACTTTAACAACATTCCGATGTCGGAGTTGGACAAAGCATATATTGATTACGAACCGTTGTATGATACGGTGGATTGGTTTTCCCTTGATGAGGACTATTTATATGAGGAAAGGGAAAACGGATGTTTCGCTTTAAACCATGACGAGACACCTTCTCATATCCATACCGAACCACTATGTGAAATAGCACGCATTAATGTACGCGAATCAGGTAACGGCTTATTTCCGTATAACAAATGGGAACTGAAAGTGTATAGTAATGACCATACTCCTCCACATTTTCATGTTATTGCAGACGGATGGGATGTTAGTTTCAGAATAGATAATGGTGAATTGTTAGTGGTAAATAGAAAAGGTGGTAATGATACCATATATCAATACATGATAACCAACATTCCAAAATGGTTAGAGGCACCCGCTGCAATTCTGCCAAAAATCACAAACCGTGAAAACGCCCAAATGCAATGGGAACAAATTCATACTATAAATGATGATTTTTCATCAAAACATAGAATTGACGAGATGGCGACAATTTCTCGTCCTGCAGATAATATACCAAGAAAATCAAAGGTGATTGTATATGGCGAAGGGGATGAGCAAGGCACAAAAATACCTCATTTCCACGTCCAAATAGACAATGGTGCTATTGAATTAGAGATTAAGTTTGAACACATTAGAACTATGGAAATTTGGAGAACCAAGAATAACTACCCTAAAAGTTGGGATGCTATTACCGATGTTAGAGATAGAATCATAGAATGGTTTGACGAAGTATCAGAGAAAAATTTTGGAGTTAATAATCTAAAAAGAATGATAATGGCGTGGAATGATGGTAATCCAACAAATGAAATTGATGAACAATTTACTGAATGATTTACAAATAGATAATTTATTCACAAAAAGATATAAACTAACAAATTTGCTTTGAACACAAGTTTAAAGTAGATAATTCCGAAAAAAAATTAACAACCTTTTGGTGCTAACTGCTATATAATACCCTAAAATTATGTGTCGATTAGGGGGCTATCATCTGTATGATCTCTCGGGGGGCATGTAGCACGTAGGTGGACTCTGCTTCTAGCTGCTCACGCTCGTGTTCATCCACGCCCCAACTGGCCATAGCGAAGTCGATACCCGCCGCCTTAGACGCCTGCAAATCAATTATTTGATTGCCAATCGACAGCACTTTGCTGGCATCGCAACCCAGTATCTCCAACGCACGAAACATTGGCTCTGGATGGGGCTTCTTATGACCTACATCAAATCGAGTTAGCACACCAACAAACGGCAAATGGAATCGCTTCAATCTGTTGGTGATCCGCTTCACGCTACCAGTCACTATTATGGACTTCACATCATTCTCACGGATGAAATTCAACACATCGTTCATGCCATCGAACTCTTTGAAAACATCGCTGGTCTTGTCCACTTTTTTCCAAATTTCATAATACGCTGCACTCTTGCGCTTCACTTGTCTTAATTGACGAATCAGCGGCATGATCGATGATGTGTCAAACAATGTACCATCCATATCAAAAATGATGGCTTCATACTTCTTAGCGGTGTTTTCATGGGTGTTGATGTCTGCTGAATGGTTCATACAATAAAAATTAATGGTTTATACTATATTATATATACGCGGGAATGTGCAAAATAAAACTGCGCTGCAAAGGTAAGCTATTTTTTTAAAACAAAAAAATTACCATCAAAAACGCCTTTCGTCGAAACTGGCTTGCAACAAAGAACTCACTTTGTTCGTTGAGGTTGCCGCCGTTTCTCCTCTCCCCACAAATTAAAAATTTGCGGGGGCCCCATAAGCGAGCTTGAGTGAATGCTAATGACTGAATGGGATAGACTTTATCTATCATTTTGAAAATATTGCTCGCTTTACTTGCGTATTTACATTTTTTGTTGTACCTTTGCAGCAGAAAAGCTAAGATGTTCGTTTGGGCAATTTCTTGCGTATAAGAAATATAGATACCTACCATTTTTGAATCATAAACCCCTCAAATACCCTCCAGACTATGACACAGACAACTAAGCTAGCGACGGAAACGAATAAGCCAGAAGGCATGAAGCAACATCCACTCATGGGAACTATTTGCGGCGATATCATCGGTGTGCCCTATGAGCGACCTGCAGAGAAACGCACCAAAGACTATCATTTTGAAGCCTTCGCCAAACGGAGCCATATATCTGACGATACGATCTTCACACTCACCATAGCCGAGTGGCTAATGGGCGAACGCACCGATCAACGACTGATTGAACTCATGCGTTTCTATGGCCGTAAGTACTGGCGCTTCGGTTTCTCTCGTACCACACTCTCTTTTATCTTTGGCAAGATTGATGCTCCCTACAACTCAAACGGCAACGGAGCCGCTATGCGTGTCGGAGCTATCGCATGGGCAACGCAGACATTGGAAGAAGCACTCGACCTGACCCGTCAGGCAACCATGGTCACACACAACACCGACGAAGCAGTACGCGGCGCACAGGCCGTGACGGCTGCCATCTTCCTGAATCGAACAGGACATTCTAAAAACGAGATACGTGAATACATAGAGTCACACTTCGGATATGACCTCAGTCGTACGCCCGAACAGATTCGTCCGGATTATACATTCAGTGCCACATGCGATGGTTCGGTGCCTCAAGCGATCTGCTGTTGGCTGTATTCGGATAACTACGAACAAGCTGTTCGCAACGCCGTTTCGCTGGGTGGAGACGCAGACACACAAGCTGCCATCGCAGGAAGTATAGCTATCGCTACGCCCGGATGGACTATCCCACAAGCGTGGTATGACAGAGCCTATGCCAAAATGTCGGAAATCTTCCGTCAGATCTTGGATAAGTTTGCCGAAAGGTACGATGTGTAGTCGCGTTCGGCAATTGAAGCGCACATAACTCGCCAAGCGGCAAAGGAAAACAAGACAATGAGTGTGATGTTAATCAACAACTCTAACAACTAAAATCAACAACATTCCGCTCGCCAACACCACGAGCGGTAGAGTTTACTGCGTTTTGTCGAGGTAGAAGATGGTGTATCGGCCATCTGCGTGGGTAATGTTGATGATGTCAATATCGCCCTTCATACTGTTGATATACGAACACATGTTAAATTTGTCCGTGAAATCCAAGGCGCGGAGCCTGTCGGTTTTTGTTTTAAGCATAATTGGTTTTGGGAATTATATAGCAGTTGGCACTTAAACGGAATTATAATTTGATAAACTCTGTTACAAAATGTGATTTGATTTTTGCGTATCTACTAATGCAATCATTTTTTTCAATAGGATAGAATACTATACTATTTATTCCATCAAACCATAACATGTCGCATTTTTTGATAGTATCAACATATGTTATGATGTAATCAAAAATTGTTTCTAAAAGGTTTACATTACGCAACTTATCATCAAAAAATCACTGTTTGATACATTTGCAATTTCTGTTTTTAAATCTTTCATAGTCTTTGCATGCAGTAAGATTATTGTTGAAAGATTTAGTGAAATTAATCATAGATTCAAAATGTTTTGACTCAACAATATTTGAATCATCAAATTGAAAAAAACCTAATGTAATTGGAATGTTGTTAACGAGACAATATATTGCAAAAGTCTCGTTGTTCACATCGCATTGAAGTTCACTAACACAAAAAGTCTTAACTTCCATTGGAGCATTTTCAAATGGAACACACATCATGTGTTCGACATTAAAATCTATTGAAAATTTCTTAAACATATCTGTATTTTTTTGCAAAATTAGTTCTCTCAACTCACATCGCATCATTTGATGCTGAAGATGGGTCTTAGGTCAACCTTCAAACTTAAAGTAATTGTCTAGTTTGTTCAATAACCTACACAGTTCATCAGATTCTTCATCTGTATAATCATAGACGCATAATGCAGAATCAATCGCATCCTCGAGTAATCCGATTTCATCTTCTATAGCTTCTATTCTACTTAAGATTTCTTGTTTAACCTCTTGCGCTTCTTTTGCAAGTTCTTCAGGTGTTCTATTTTCCATGTTATTTAAATTTAAAAAAGTACGTATTACAAAAAAGACCTATTTTTTCCGGCTTCATCGTTTATGTTTGCGTAGAACTGCGCTAATTTATCCTGTAGCAGATCCTTATTCTCCGATCTGAGCATTGCGTGCCTTGATCTTTGTAACCGCAGGATCATATTTACGTGGTGCCATGGTATTTCAATTTGTTGGTTTCTATTTATATAATACAACCCCAAAGGGCAAAAAGAACATTAAACATGCAAAGTTACGATTTTTTTTCAATATCTCCAAAAAAAATCTAAATTTACCAATTTAGCCCTTTATTTATCTAACTTTTGTTTTGTCATTTCAGAATTTATTTGTACTTTTGCAGTCGTCAAATGTTTGAGAAGCGCCAGTGGCATTATTAGCCCCGGGCCATCGCAGGCAGTATCGCTATTGCTACGCCCGGATGGACGATTCCACAAGCGTGGTACGACAAGGCCTATGCCAAAATGTCGGAAATCTTCCGTCAGATCTTGGATAACTTTGCTGTACGCTTTGTATTTCAACAATAACAACAATAAATTACACCCAGCGAAAGCAGAATCGCCTATGCTTGTTACACTATCTGGAAACATTTTTGTTGTACCTTCGAGGATAAGGTGACCTCGAAGTACTACTCCCATCACCGATCGATAATCCATAACAGCATTTTTTTCCACAATTTAGGTTTGAGTTTCGGGTTGATATACCCAAAATCAGAATGGACACGAATCAGCAAACCATAGTCACTTTTAAGACGCCGACAGTGTCTTCTAAACCGTCTCCCATGACCCCAAAGGCCATCCATCCTTTTCCCCTCGATAGTCCTAACATACATGTGGATCATCTCATGCACCAATAACTCCCGTAGTCCTTCTTCGGTCCAAATGGTGTTTCTACCCACCCAGATCCTACTGTGTAATCCATCCTCCTTTTCAAATGCATGATAAGCACCATAATCTGCGTTATTGATAAGCCCCCAAAGGAATTGACACTTGCCCAACTTACCATCGAAATACATCTCGTTGTACTTGTCAAACCGCTCTTTTATATCCTTCTTAGTGAGTTCGACACCATCTACCTTTAATGTTAGTTTTCTTGCCATACCTGCATTGTTTCTACAAATGATTGTTGACTGATTTGCCTATCAGCTAGTGTTTGTAGCAGCTGTAGGTTAGAAGTTATAAACTGTTGCACACACAAAACATCTTCATTGGAAATATGAATCTGTATGTTACTAAGCAGTTGCGGATTGAGCGAAATAGAGAATGGAACAAATTCGTTCACACTTTGATCATAACCATTCCTAACCAAAAGCAACAATTCGTGCTCGTGCCTGAGATTAAGACCCGCCATCATCCACGAAAATGTCAACATTTAGATTTGTTTCAGTTGGACGCAACCACATATATTCCATCAATTCCTCAGGAAGAGAGAGATTAATAACTTTCGTAATAATACTTGCCATAATTAGGTCATATATTGTGTTAGATAAATATCTTGTAATTGTAATAATCTAATTATTTCCATCGGAACCAACTGACTTGCCTTCTCCTTGCGGCAAATAGACATCAAAACAGTATTCCCCATCTTCGCTATAGTCAACCAAGAGCGATTGACAAGTGCTGCCCAAGCAGTCTACATAGATCAACGGAGGTGTGAGAATCACCTCATGCGACTGCGTATGCCCCACCACTTGATGAATCTCTTTGCCCTCATCATTGGTCAAACGACCATGCTGCATCAGACTCATAGGACGTACCCACAGCGGCGAAGCCGTAGGACTCAAGCCATAGCGATCCCAAGGTTCGAAGCTACCAAGACCAAAAAACGAGCGCGTAGCCGCATCGTTCATCCGATTGTTGATTGCCAGCATCAGATCGTGGGTGGACAATCCCTCCTCAATACCCGCCAAGCAGCACCAAGGCTGCGTGACACCCGCATGGCTAACCAAGATGCGTTTGCCTATCGCATACGCCGCCTGAAAGAGATGCCAATGCTGGCGAATACACTCAGCAAAACGCTCGGCTAAAGAGTCGTTGTAGCGAGAGTAGCGTTCATCGCTCAGATAATGGTACTCGTGGTTTCCCAAGAGGAGAATAGTCTCGGGATGCTGCAGCTTAAACTGGATGATAGCCTGCAGATTGGCCAATTCCTCCTCGCCCGCCTTATCCTCGTCAGAATCATACGGATCGAAGTAATCACCCAAGAAAATATTTACTGCGTCCTCACGGACCAACTGACGCCACGCGTCGCGACCATGTATGTCGCCAATGATATTGTAGAGCATGTTAAAGGTGAGAGGTTAAAGGTGAAAGGCATGTAGATCGCTTCGCTGTAGATCGCTACCGCTGTAGATCGGCTGCGCCTGTAGATCGCTTCGCTGTAGATCGCCTTCGGCTGTAGAGGTGTAAGATTACTTCTTAGAATACAAACGGTCGATCATGCCGTAGTCCAGCGCTTGTTGACCCGTCATCCAATAGTCGCGGTCAGCGTCTTGGCGAATCTTGTCCATCGACTGACCTGTGTGGTCAGAGAGAATCTGATAGAGCTCGTCCTTTAAGGTAAGGATCTGCTTGGCCGTGATCTCGATATCCGAAGCCTGACCATGGATACCACCCAATGGTTGGTGAATCATCACACGACTATGTGGCAATGCCGCACGCTTGCCCTGCTCACCCGCAGCCAACAATACCGCACCCATGGAAGCTGCCATACCCGTACAGATAGTAGCTACTGGACTCTTGATAAACTGCATGGTATCATAGATACCAAGACCCGCATAGACAGAACCACCAGGCGTATTGAGGTAGATGGAGATAGGTTTATCGTTATCCACCGAATCAAGATACAACAACTGCGCCTGAATGACATTGGCCGTATAGTCGTTGATCTCCGTACCTAGGAAAATGATACGGTCCATCATCAGACGAGAGAACACATCCATCTGCGTGACATTGAGCTTGCGCTCCTCCAAGATAGATGGATTGATATAACCCGCAGAGCGAGCCATAGGAGTGAATGACTGCATCGAAGATGCCATTGCATGCTCAACATGAGCAGAGTTCATACCGTTGGATACGGCGAAAGAAAGAAAATCGTTCATATCGTGTTTTGTGTTTAGTGAACGGCGCGAGGCGCCTACTGTTTAGAGGCATATATATATACGCAGGAAAGGGGCAAAAAGAACATTCGCCCACAATAATTTTCCTAAGAGGCGGGGAGATAGCGGCGAACATAGTCATCGGTGACCGTGAACGGCTTCATGGTGCGTCGGCGACTAGGCGTGAGCTCAAACATGGCACTCTCGAGAACACGTTCCAAGACTGAACGTAGGCCTCGAGCACCCGTGCGAGAACGGATAGCCTCGGCTGCCACCAAGTCTAAGGCCTCGGGCGTGAACTGCAGGTCCACCTTATCCATGGCAAACAGCACTTGAAACTGACGCACTACCGCATTATTGGGCTCGGTAAGGATACGCACAAGATCGGCATGCTCCAAGCGATTGACATGAGTGATGACAGGGAAACGGCCTACAAACTCCGGAATCAGACCAAACTGACGCAAGTCTTGTGCCGTGAGGTGATTGAAGATATCGCCCTTGACACCCTGCTGCTTGCTAGCATTGGCATCGAATCCAATAGCATGCTTGTCGGCCGTCATACGACGCTTGATGATATCCTCGACACCTGCAAAAGCCCCCGATAGGATGAAGAGGATATTGTGGGTATCGATATAGATGAGCGACTGCTCGGGATGCTTGCGTCCGCCCATAGGTGGTACTCCCACTCGGTCGCCCTCAATAATCTTGAGCAAGGACTGCTGTACTCCTTCGCCACTCACATCGCGGGTGATGGATGGTCCTGCATGGCGCGCCGCCATCTTATCACCTTCGTCAAGCATGACGATACCCAGCTCGGCCTTGCTGACATCGTAGTCGCAAGCACGCAAAAGACCCACGAGACAGTCTTCGACGTCGGAACCTACATAACCCGCCTGGGTAATCTTGGTACAGTCTTGGATATAGCAGGGGACGTTCAGAATATCTGCTATGGTGCGAACAAGAAGCGTCTTGCCCGAGCCCGTATGGCCCGCAAGGATGATGTTGGACTTCTCGATACGCGTAGAATCGGGATGCTTCTTGTTGTGGTAAATAGCCTTGTAGTGATTGGTGATGGCTACACAAAGGGTGCGTTTGGCCTCTTCTTGGCCGATGACATACTTGTCGAGTTCTGCTTTGAGTTCTTGTGGAGTAAACATAGGTGTTTAGTGTTTAGAGTTTAGAGATTGGAGGAACAGGTGATATGCGAGCGGAGGCGACGGAGAGCCGACTGTTGGATCTGACGGACACGCTCGCGAGTGATATGATGCTTGATAGCCAAATCGTCGAGCGTCATGACAGGCGTACCATTCAAGCCAAAAGAACAAATAATGATATCCTTGGCACGCTGCTCCTTCTCCATATTAGTCTTATCATGCTCGGGATGCTTGTCAAAAATACTGAGCCAACGATTGATGTCCGCACAAAGCGACTCGTGCATGACCGCACTATCTGTGGCAGGCATGTAAGAGACCATGGTATCTACATAACACATATCCTCGTCGTCGCCCATAGGCGCATCGATACTGAACTCCGTAGCCGCATTCTCCATGATTTCCTGCACCTTTTCTACAGGCAAAGACAGGTGGTCCGCTAACTCCTCGGGCAAAGGGTTGCGTTCGTTGCGCTGGTAGAAGTCCTGCATGGCACGACGCACACGCAACAACATACCTACCTGATTCAAGGGCAACCGAACCGAACGACCCTTGTCAGCCAAAGCATGCAAGATACTCTGACGAATCCACCAAACAGCGTAGGTGCTGAGTTTGAAACCACGCGTTGGATCGAAACGCTCAATGGCATTGATGAGGCCCAGATTGCCCTCCATGATCAGGTCCTCGAGCGGAACACCCTGATGGATAAAGGGTTTGGCTACGGAAATAACAAAACGTAAATTACATTCGACAAGGCGCTGCTTGGCATGCTGATCGCCAGCCTGCGCCAAACGGGTCAACTCTTCCTCCTCAGCCAAGGTGAGAAGGGGATAACGAGAGATGTCTTGCATGTAGGCACTCAAGAGAGGAGTGCGCTCGGTAATACTGTGTGTGACTTTGAATTCTTTAATCATAATTATTTATAGGTTATAGGTTATAGGTTAAAGGTGAGAGATCGGCGCAAGCGCCTGTAGATCGGCCTGCGGCCTGTAGATTTTCTAAGATCTAAAAGCGAAGCGATCTACATATATATACGCAGGGAAAAGGGAAAGAGAACATAGAAGGTGCATTTTTTTAGGTTTAGGGTTTAGTGAACGCGGCAAAGCTGCTACTGTTTAGGGTTAGGGTGAGAGCAAGCGAGCGATCAAGGACCGCTCGCTTTACACAATTTCACACTTCCACATAAAAATATGTGTTGAAATGTAGCGATTTATTTCAAATGCTCAACAAAGTCGAGGGCATCCTCTGGCAAAGTATAATCTAGTTTGCCCGTGTCGCGAAGCTCCATCAGGAACTGACCCAAGAGGTTAGGACCGACCATCTCGTCGCCTTTAAGCACGGTACCATAGGCATCCGCATCTTTGCCCTTTTGGCGACTCGTCTCATCCTCCACAATATAGAGCCCTTTGCTGCGCTCGAGTTCATTGCGGAACGCCTCGGACTGCTCGTACTTGGTCACCAATACAAACTTCAATACATCCAAGAAGATACGTGGCCAATCTTCGCGTATATACACTGCGTATTCCTTCTTCTTGGCCTTCTGCTTCATACCCATACCATTTTGTGCATATATCTCTTTAATGACAGGAGCATGCGTAAACTTCATGCATTGGAATAGCTTCTCGGTCTTGTTAAACTCCACACCATCAATCACAACCGACGCACGACCAAAATTACCCAATACACCCCATTCCTCTGCTGCTCCTTTGATACAAGCGCATTGATCAATAGGATAGCGATGAATGCCAAAATATTGTGGATAAAACTCCTTTATATACTCTACAAGTTTGGACATATTATTCTGGT
Organism: Paludibacteraceae bacterium; assembly: GCA_045119955.1. GTDB lineage: Bacteria > Bacteroidota > Bacteroidia > Bacteroidales > Paludibacteraceae > Colicola. Next base: position 19,141 of record JBGVEG010000132.1, on the reverse strand, counting down.
TTACTATACACTAGTTGTCTATTTGTAATTATCTTCTTCTTTTCGTCAACCTCGATTTCCTCTATCTTGACAATCACGGCGGTTGCAGGATCAAATACTGCGTAATTTTCTAGATATTTAGATGGTTTCCAAATATTGTACAACACACCTATACTGTGGAGCAATTCTGCAGCTGCTTTCTCACCTTCGAACGTATTTTTCTTGGTTCCAGTCAAAACCATACCTATCCATTTACGGAACTCCTTGCCCTCATTTCTAAATTTCTCAGGTACCTCTGCCACTCCAAGTTTCTCTAACACCATGCGTATAATATCTTCGTGCACAGGGCAAGCCGATTTCAAATGATTAGTAGGTGTAGGATCAGGTATTTGTACGGTATAGAGATAGCGGTGCTCTACTTCCCCAACTGCTTTGCGATGCTTTGAATAATGTGCCGCACTCATTTGCGCAGAAGCTAGATAGATGCCATAGCCAAACTTGATACCTGTACCATTGCCAGCATTCTTCAAATGAAATGCTTCAAATAAATTAGGTGAACCGTGGTAAAATTGCATAATTGTTTAGTGTTTAGAGGTTAGAAAGTGACTTTCTGGCCGAGGATGTAGATGCCGGCGGCATTCAGTTTGTCGGTGTCAATAGATGGAGCCGTGTTGGTGCGGAGCGCTTCGCGACAGAGCATCAGGATCTTACCCATGCCATTGGCACCTACGTAGCAACCATTCTCATCTGGCCAAGCTGCCCAAACAGGGTCTAATCGCACTACCTCTACGATAGTGGCATCGCCTGTGGCAAGCAACAAGTTGCGGAAACCAGCCGAAGTAAGGCACTTCTGCCAAACCACCCAAAGCATCCATTCGTGACGCCAATCAAGGAAGTCAGGACGAGTGATACGTTTGTACTTAAGCTGCTTGTAGCGCTTGATCTGATAGCCACTCGTAGCAGAGAGGACATCCTCTTGAATAGCCACGTTGGCAGGATCGTTGGTGCTCCAACGACCTATCATATAGAGGTACTCCGTTGACTTCCAAGTACGACCTAGCGCCTCAAAAGAGACGATAGAAGCTACGTCCTTGGAGCTTGCTTGATTGCCCAGCAGGCCTGCAGGGAAGCCCTGAGGATAAGCAGCTGTTGGGGCCAGCTTTGCGCTGGAATTGGCATAATGAATAATAGGTTGCGCCAGGGGATCGATGGTCTCCTTTTGGAGGAGATACTGTTTGGTTTCTGCTACGTTCATTGTTTAATTACGGATATTGGTTATTGGACGGCTTCGCCTATGGGACGCCCTAAAGGGCTATTGGTTATAGGCAAGAAACCCACTACTATATTATACGCAAATTGAATCAAGAAAGAACAATTAGACCGCGAATTGTCGCTGTGAGAAGTTAGACCGTTTTACTGTTAGATCACTTCGCTGTTAGATTCGTTGGGCTATCAGCCCGCAGGGCGGTCTAACAACGCAGTGGTCTCTCAGGACTATAGCCCGGTCTCACAGCGTAGCGGTCTCTCTAATCATTCCCTTTGAGCCGATATAGCTGACACTGCGGCTGGCCACCTTTTGCGCCTCGTTGAGGCAAAGTGTGACGAGTTCAGGGGTGAGGTCCGCCATCTGGCGTACCCCATGCAGCGAGAGCTGATGGATGAAGGTAGCGGTGGTCCAATCGCCTGCACCCTCCCAATCGACCACATTATCGTTGGGCACAGCAGGCAGAGTCACCCAGCCTGCTCCGTTGAGGTTGAAACGTACACCCTTTTCCGCATCGGTGAGGATGAGCAGACGGCCTTGTTCGTAGCCCTGTAGATCCTCAGCAGATACATTGGAGCTGCTGCATTTGATGATATGGCTCACTTCAAAACCGCGGAGCATCTTGCGGCGGCGGTCTGGATTACCCTTATCGCCCTCTGATTCGAAATACACCATGCTGCCTTTCGCCGCCAAAGCCGCAGCTAAAGCACGAGGACCAGCCTCGGGGTCGTCAAAGAAATAGAGATCGGGCACGAAGGTGAGCGATTCAAGGAAAGCAGGCACCTCGTCCTTGACACGCAACTGCTTGCGACGCATGAAACGACTCTCAGGACCGTAGGAGCGGAAGGCGATCTTGTGCTCGCCCGTATTCTTGTCAAGACGGTGGCTACACTCGAGGATAGCAGTACCGCCCGTGGGGATGTTCTCAACGAAATCCGTATGACAGCCATAACGCTCAAGATCAGCCTTAATCTGCTGACCCTGAGGCGAGCAGTCGAACTGCGCCTGCGGATAGACCTGCTCGCCATGGTACGCAAGCATGCACATGACATTGCCACAGGTACCACCCACCTCCTCGGAGTGAACGGTATCTACGAAAGGATTACGACGGCCGAGGACAAAGCCCTCGGGATAGGAACGACGAAGGATGATATCTAGGTTATATACACCTGAACCGATAATTTTCATGATGATAATAGGGTTATTAGGATAGCACGAGGCTACCGAGTTATTGTTTGAGACTGCAAAGGTAGTGATTTTTGTTGGGATATGCAAGAATATGCCCGAAAAAATCGCTTATGCCGTGACCGAAGCGATGCGCAGCTTGTCAATAGCCGAACGACAGATGCGGTTGACATGCTGGGTAGTCATATGGTAGTAATCGGCAAGCTCTTGGGTGCTGAGGGGCTCATCAGCAAGCATGATATCGTACTTGTTGCACAGGATATTGCGCTCACGATCAGACAGTTGCGCATGTCTAACCAACTGACGCACTTGCATCTTGACGGGGTTGAGCGGATTGTAATAGAGCTCTTGGCCATTTTGACACATCTGATCGAGCGAGTCAAAATACACCGCATCTTCGCAATCGCGCGGCTTGCGGACCACACTCTCCGAATCGCGCATCAGACTGAGGAAAGCATTGTAGATAGACTTGCTGGCATAGGTGGGGAAACCCACATTGTGTGCAGCATCATACTTCTCAGCCGCATTGTAGAGAGCTATATAGCCCGCTTGATAGAAGTCTCTTGGCTCAAGAAAAGCGCAGGTATAGACAAAACTGTACTTGGCCATAAGCTTATCGATGAGATCAAGATGAGCCATGGCGAGTTGATGACGAGGATCGTTGGTAGTAGCGTGGTGACGCAAAGATGGATGTTTCTGACTGTTCATTAGAAAAAGGATCAAAAGTTACATAACAAAACACTGTAGGGCCGATGAGGGCCGGAGACTCGGCGAGTCTCCCAGAGCCGATTCTCCGAGAGGAACCCGCTAAGGAGCACATACGAATTAACGTCTAAGTTACTGAAAACGTTAAGGCTATAAGTCAACACAATCTAACGATTGCAGCGCAAGTGTATAAACACGATGCAAAGATACAAAAAACTTTTGGAATAATCAGTATTACCATCAAAAAAAGCCCTCATGTGTCTCAAAAATATGAGACAATAAGTATGCTATCTATCTTTATACTTAGCCATCATCCGCTGTAGGATTTGCTTAAACTCGCAGCGGATATGTTCGGGCGATATGATCTCGATCTTATCGCCGTAGAAAAGTAGGCTCTGATAGAGTTCGTAGTTCTCGCGAACCTTGAGCTTAATATGATTGGGCTTATCATGTATAGGGCGTTGGCTGGGATGAATAGGTTTGGTAAGTATATACTTAAACTCCTTAGGGGCGCATCGGATGATAATATCCTGACAATCATGGTTCTTATCCTCCTTCTTAGTGATACCAATCACTTCGTCAAAGTAGCCGTTGACCTGTTCGGGTGCCGGTACGAACGGCAGTTGGAGTGACGAGATATGCTCAATACGATCAAGGGCTAACGTACGCAACTTGGGTGGTTGCTCATAATCTTCTTGGGTATTGCAGAGGATATACCAACGTTGGTTATACTCCTTTAATATATACGCGTGCGCGATAAACACCCGCTTGGAGCCCTCAAAAGGTTGGTAGGTAATCTGCACACACTGCTTATTGATGACCGCATCAAAGAGCGGAACGAGATGCTCTAAACCTTTGACATAGATATTACCATCAAAATGAATAACCGCATCCGTATTAGGAATCTCCACATGATACTTACGCTCTAACTCTCGAATAATAGACTGAAGATACTCAAACTGTGGTTTGCCCACAAACTTATTGAGCATCAACAAAATACTCTTGATCTGAGCCAACTGGGTAGTGGTGACCTCATTCGGAACGATGGAAAAGCCTGCTATATTGTATCTATAGATACGTTTTCTGCCCCGCTTAAGGTCTGCGAATACACTACTACCAAAATTCTGCACGATAACTCGCAATTCGCGATACAAGGTAGCTCGCGCTATATCGCACTTATACATCAGGTCTTCAAATGTGTACTCGGTATGGGGATCAGAAAAGCATTGATCTAATAACTGGAGGCGATGGAGGTGTTTCTTATCAGCAGGCATGACAGTTGATTGTTTAGCGATACAATTGCTACAAAAACTATGCCATAGCCTGCTGATAGCCCCAAACGAGGATTAGAAACCTATTTTTCTGCCATTATTGCGGCTGATGGTCTCATCTTGGCAGTCGCGTTTCACTTGCTCGTAGTCAATGTCATCCGTGCCTGAGAAAATGGCATTAATCACCTGCTTGCGAGAGATGTTCTGAATTTGTCCGCCTGAGAAATCGAAGTGGTTGGCCAGATAAGTGGCCTGCTCGTCATTGAGCCCCTCGAGCATAGACTGCCAAATACACTTGCGGGCCTCGTTGGTGGGCTTGTCAAATTGAAGCTTAAAGAGAAAACGACGGTCAAAGGCCTTATCTAAACAAGTAGTGAGGTTGGTGGTACAGATCATGATACCCTCAAGACTCTCCATCTCCTGAAGGATAATATTTTGGATAGCATTCTCCATCTTATCCACCGAGTGCAGGGTGTTCTCCATACGATTGCCAAAAATACCGTCGGCCTCATTAAAGAATAGTATAGGCGCGCGCTCGCACGAGCGTACTAATGCGCGATAGCGATCAAAGATACGCTTGACTTGCTTCTCGCTCTCGCCTACAAACTTGTCGCGCAAAGTGGACAGATCGACTTGGAAGAGGTCACGCTGAGTGGCGATAGCAAGTTGCTGAACAAACTCAGTCTTACCTGTACCTGGAGTACCATAAAACAAGCAGCAGAAGCCTGTAGGCATGCCACGCTGCTTGAGTGCCTGACAGATATTGGCATACTGCTCCTCAGAGAGGAAGTGTGTGAGACGGTCAACTTGCTCTTGAGTTTTTGACGAGAAGAAGAGTTGACGAGGCGTGATATGGGTATAGCGAGTAAGCACCTGAGAGGATTGGTCCTCTATGTCAGGAATCAATATCTGAGCTTCTTCTAAGCTGCCCAACATGTCCACCCACGCTTGTTGGGTAAGTGCCCACATATTGAATTGCGTCATACCATCTTGGTTGTAGGCTTCTATATGACCATTCTTGCAGAATGGATGTGAACCTTGGCGCAAGTGCTGCAAGATGGTGCGCACAGTACGAGGAGGAAACACACGCTCCATATCATTAGGTGATACACACTTATCACGCTCAATGCCCATGGTGACCATCATGACTAACATGAAGTACTTATCTGTATCACAAGACAATTTCTGCAGGTTGGCTACAAGTGGCAAATGTTTGTTGCGATGCATAAGACGAGTAACACTCTCTGCTATAAAGCCATTGCTGTCATATCGATTCCCATTGTCAATATACTGACTCACGTGCTCCAAGAAATCAATATTGGAGGTCAAAATGATAGACTGAGGATCGAAGGCTTGATCTTTAGAAAAAGCATCATACGCCTCGCGAGATATGCTCCATCCATGACCGGATGGCATATCACAGTTGCGGACGATATATCCAAGGTCCTCCAATTGTGCCAAATCATTATTCATCTGCATCATGCGTAGCGGATGGACACGCATCATATTGGACAAGTCCTCGATATCGCAAGAGATACGAGGATGCTTGGCTGTATGATAGAGTAGATAGGTGATAAGCAATGTTTGGACACGAGGCAAAGAGAGGCGTTCGCAAAGATACTTAATTGCCTCCTCACGATTGGTGGCAGACTGGGTAGAGTCTGCTTCAGCACTGTCCTCATCATCAGACGAAGGATTTTCAGCATTAGTGGTAAGAAACTCCATGGTAGATAGAATAGTGGCTCCTTCTACTGTCCAAGGAGTAAGTGAGCGAGATGAGTGCATTTCGGATTTTTTGGTGGTGATAGTTCTCTTCTTCATAGTTCAAATGTTTGGATGTTTATACTCAGGGTTACATATAGGATATACGCTATACAACAAAAAAAAGAACATGAGCATTGATTTTTTTTGCATTTTTTGCAAAATAATATATACCAACGCGCGTACGAGCACATTGGTATATACAAATAGGTCGGTTTAACGGCAATATTACATTCAGTTCTTGAACTGCAACTCGCCGTTGCGAAGTTCGACGATGACGGGCTGTTGGTGATTGACTTTACCTGCGATGATGGCCTTGCTCAGTTCGTTGAGCACGAGGCGTTGCAACGCACGCTTCACAGGGCGAGCACCGAACTGCGGATCGTAGCCCTCGTGGGCGATATAGTCAATCGCATCGTCCGTAATGCGCAAATCCACACCGCTCTGCATTAGCATTTTATGTATGCCCTCTATCTGTAAGCTCACAATATCGCGAATCTGCTGCTCATTGAGCGGAGTGAACATAATCGTCTCATCAATGCGGTTGAGGAACTCAGGGCGAATCGTCTGCTTCAACAATTCCATCACTTGCATGCTCGTCTTCTCGTGGTCAATGCCTTTCTCCTCGTTCTCGCGAATGAGTTGGCTACCAAGGTTGGAGGTAAAGATAATCAGGGTATTCTTGAAGTTCACCGTTCGACCTTTGTTGTCGGTCAGACGGCCGTCATCAAGCACTTGGAGAAGTACATTAAACACATCGGGGTGTGCCTTCTCAATCTCATCAAAGAGCACCACGCTATACGGCTTGCGGCGAATAGCTTCGGTGAGTTGTCCGCCCTCGTCATAGCCCACATATCCCGGAGGCGCACCAATCAGTCGGGTGGCAGCGAACTTCTCTTGGTATTCTGACATGTCAATGCGGGTCATCATATTCTCGTCATCGAAGAGATACTCCGCCAAGGCTTTCGCCAGTTCCGTCTTACCCACACCTGTAGTACCGAGGAAGATGAACGAACCGATAGGACGCTTAGGGTCTTGCAAGCCCGCACGAGAGCGGCGGATAGCGTCACTAACGGCTTGAATGGCTTCGTCTTGCCCTACGACACGCTTGTGCAGTTCCTCCTCGAGGTGGAGGAGCTTCTCGCGTTCGGACTGCATCATCTTCGTCACAGGGATACCCGTCCAGCGAGCAACTACTTCGGCTATGTCATCCTCATCGACCTCCTCCTTAATGAGGAGACCGCTGACGCTATTAGATGTTAGACCGCTTTGCTGTTGGACCGCTTCGCTGTTAGAAGCAAGATTGTGCAGCGCATCTTGTGCCGCTTTGATGTTCGCTTCGGCTTGTTGGAGACGACCATAGCGGATCTCTGCTACCTTGCCGTAGTTGCCTTCGCGCTCGGCGATTTCTGCCTCGCGTTTCATCTGCTCGATGTTGGCTTTTTCGTTTTGGATAGTCGCCACATAGCCCTTCTCCTGTTCCCAACGCGCGTTCATGTCTTTGGCCTCCGCTTGGAGTTTGCTCAGTTGCTCTTCAATCGTAGCCAGTTTGGCTTTGTCATGCTCGCGCTTAATGGCCTCGCGCTCAATCTGCAGCTGCATGATTTGGCGGTTGAGGATGTCGAGTTCTTCGGGTTTGGAGTCCACTTCCAAGCGCAGCTTGGCGGCTGCCTCATCGACAAGGTCAATAGCTTTATCGGGGAGGAAACGGTCGGTGATATAGCGCGTGGAGAGGGTGACAGCTGCAATGAGTGCGTCGTCCTTAATGCGTACTTTGTGGTGGGTCTCGTAGCGCTCTTTCAGTCCGCGCAGGATGGAGATAGTGGCTGCCTCATCGGGTTCATCTACCATCACCATTTGGAAACGGCGCTCGAGGGCTTTGTCGGTCTCGAAGTATTTTTGGTATTCATCGAGGGTAGTAGCACCCACGGCACGCAGATCGCCTCGTGCCAGGGCAGGTTTGAGGATATTGGCGGCATCCATCGCGCCGCTGCTCTTACCTGCGCCTACGAGCGTGTGTATCTCATCTATAAAAAGGATAATCTCGCCTGCGGCACTGGTGACTTCGGTAATAATGCCTTTGAGACGCTCCTCGAACTCTCCTTGGTACTTAGCACCTGCAATCAGTGCGCCCATATCGAGGGAGTAAATCTGTTTGCGTTTGAGGTTCTCGGGCACATCGCCACGAATGATGCGGTGGGCGAGGCCTTCCACGATAGCTGTCTTACCCACACCGGGTTCACCGATGAGGATAGGGTTGTTCTTGGTACGACGTGAGAGTATTTGCAGTACGCGACGAATCTCATCATCACGACCAATGACAGGGTCGAGTTTGCCCTGTTGGGCGCGTTCGCAGAGGTTGATGGCGAAACGCTGTAGGTTTTCGGTTTTGTTGTTCATTGTATTCATAGTTGAAAAATAAGACAATGGTTATTTTCAATTGATGTTGTTTGATGTGATAAGTACAAAAGATATACCAAAGCCCATTTTATACCAAAACCGCCTGCCAAAATGGCAGACGAGTAGTTTGTGCATCATTCATTGTTCGTGGTTAAAAAAATGCTAAAAGTATCAATTATTAAGATTCGTTCTCTTTTCGTTTCGCTATTGGATTGGTAATTTCACCGAGCGACGACCATGAGAACTCCGAGAGAACTCCCCGAGATAGCCAAGACCGAAAAAGTGCTGTTTATTAATATTCCCAGCCTTTACACTTTACACTATCCCCTTGCCTTTACACCTTACACTCTCCACCTTACACCAGATACTTTTACTCGCTAGTATCTAATATAACGTTATACCCCCTATCGCCATTCGTACTTCCGAGCACGAGTGGCGATTTTCGTGTACGACTAAACAAAAAACACTCAATTCTTAAAGAAAAAATCAAAATTATTGACATTTCTTTGGTCAGGTCAAAAAAATGTTGTATATTTGCGGTCGCAATTCCACGCCGGGGGATGTCTGCATGTCATCGGCTTGGGTCGCAGACATATTTAAAAGGCGTTTATTAGCGCTTTGTTCTGACTCTATGAAATCTCGCAAATTTCTACCTGATAAGAACTTAGCAACGATAGATGTCCTACGGGATATAGATTATCCCTCTTGTGCCTATTTTGGTACGGCATTTGCGTATATACGTATGCGCATGCGCGTACCTTAACTATAGTAGCACGGAGAGTATTTATATTCGGCGTGGGCTTCGCGTTGTCGTTTTATCAGGAAAGGCAATGCGAGAGCCTCATAGAGTGGAACGGCAACAGTCGGACTCCACGCTTTTTATTTTATGCCTATACTTAACCACAAATCTGCATAGTTGGGAGTTCCTATGCCCCAAAAAAACAATATGAGCAAATCTATTTTTGATAATGAAGAAATAATATGGACTATAATCGCAATTGTAGCAGGTATTATTTACGCTATATTTTCAGAGTATCAGAAACCTGACTTCAAAGTTGATGATTTAAATTATTGTATTACTGGGGAAAAAGAGGTTGGAGTTTCCTACTCTTTAGTTAACTTTATAGGAATAAACCCAATCGCAAAATCAAAAAAAAACATTAGCATTCCTGACATGGTTACTTATCAAGGGAATACTTATACTGTTACAAGTGTATACAGTGGTGCGTTTAAGAATTATCGTCATGTAACTTCTATTAGTATCCCTAATTCTGTATCATCAATAGGCAGTGAAGCTTTTGAAAATTGTAAATCATTAACCTCTATCAATATTCCTGATGGAGTATCAACCATAGATAAACAGACTTTTAACAACTGTCAATCATTAAGATCCATAGCGCTTCCTAAAAGTATAACTACAATCAACGAAAGTGCTTTTATAGATTGCAAGTCTTTAATATCACTAATAATCCCTGATGGAACAGAGTGTATACAAGCAAATGCATTTAAAGGATGTGTTTCTCTTCATCATGTAACCATTCCCTATACTGTGGATGAAATTGATTATGGTGCATTCGAAAATTGTCAATCGTTATTATCTATAACTATACCATATCAGGTAGAGATAATTCGAAACGGAACATTCAAAGGATGCACTTCTCTGTGTTCTGTCGAATTGCCTATTGGTATCACATGTATTGAATCTAGAGCATTTAAAAACTGTCAATCTCTTCGTTCTATCGAAATACCCCATACCATTAAACATGTCAAAAAAAAAGCATTTGAAGGCTCTGGAATATATAATAACCACGCCTATTGGGATAATGGTGTTCTTTATGTTAGTAATTGCTTGATTGAAGCAAAAGATGTATCTAATCACTCCATACGGAAAAGTACAAAGTTAATCGCCGATGAGGCATTTAATGGATGTAAGTCCCTTTCAACAATTATTTTCCCAGATTCCGTTCTATATATCGGTAAAAAGGCATTTAAGAATTGTAAATTATTGGAAAACATAGTTTTTCCTAATGTTGTATATAGTATTGGCAAAAATGCTTTCAATAATACAGCATATTATAAAAACAAAGCAAATTGGCAAGATGGAATCCTATACTTTGGTGATTGTATCATCAAAGCAAAAGATCAAAAATCTCATTGTATAAATAAGGATATTCATGTTATAGCCCATGGGGCGTTTTCTTCATGCACATCAACTGAACAGATTGAATGGTTAGCAAAAAACTGCTGGTGTTGTCACGATCTGTCGTATGATTCCCCTTTTAACTCGAATTTGAATTCCATAACATTTGGGGATAGTGTTGAGTATATTTATCCACGGTTGTGTCAAGGTTTAGAAAAAATAACTCAAATCAACATACCCAACAGCGTCAAAAGTATTGGATATCGTGCGTTTGAAGATTGCATATCCCTTACCACGATAACTCTCCCAAATTCTGAGTCATATATTGGGTCACATGCTTTATCTAATTGTAAGTCCCTAACGGCTATTACGATTCCTGAAAAGATAAACAAAATACGCCAAGGTATATTTGTGGGTTGTGATGCACTTAACTCTATACATGTAGATAGTAAAAATTTGAGTTATGATAGTAGAAATGATTGTAATGCTATTATCGAGACAGCAACCAACAAGCTTATAGCAGGTTGCAAGAAGACAAACATTCCCGCAGATGTTATTGTTATTGCCCAAGAGGCATTTGCTCTGAACAATTCTATTCATTCCATTAGTATTCCTCACTCAGTACAAGTGATTGGATATGGGGCATTCTATAGTTGCAAATCATTGACTTCTATTACTTTTCCGAATAGTATTGCTGCTATTAGGGATTATGCATTTTGGGGATGTACTGCGCTTACAGAAGTATTCTATGAAGGAACAATAGCTGAATGGAAACGAGTAAGCAAATCTGAGAAGTGGATCGGAGAAACAATCGCAACAACAATTCAATGTAAAGATGGAATTTGCGAATTATATCCATGTACATCTAGTATCAAGAATGGAAATCAAACTCAACAAATAACGATAACACAGGATGTAGGAAAAGAAACAATTAAGTTTGTTCCCAAAACGGTTACAATAGATTCCGAAATAAAAAGAACAGACTACCATCTTTGGAAAACCAGTTCTATAGAGTTGACTTCCACTAAGACTATCTTACACGGAAGAGTCACTCCTACGACTAAAGAAACATATGTGTATTGTGATGGAACTCAATTTATTGAAGATGCACAAACTAGTAAAAGATATTACTTAATGTATAGTGATTTAGGCACACTACAAAGACCTAAAATATTGTACAATGACACTCCTTTAAATTATACAAGTACTTATCCTGATTTACCAATGTCGGTAAAATGTATTAATATCTATGATGGTAGTACATATGTTGTTAAAAACTTGAAAATTAGATAAGAAGTATTATTATTTGTCTAAATAATACCCAACGGAGAGTGCCGAAAATCCGACAAAGAGTAGGCAATGTTAATAATAATCACAATGAAAACACCTTCTTTTTATCGCGCTCAATCTCGCGAAGTCTTAAAAAACAATTGGGGTAAAAGTGCCCTCGTTACACTTGCATTTTCCATTTGCATTATGATTCCTTCTTTTGTTGTAGTTATTGGAGCAGGCGGATTTGAGTCAAGTTATAGCGCGATATGGCTTATACTTGCTTTAATTGCTGGTTTTGGTGTCACGCCATTCTCTTTGGGATTTTGTACAGCATTCTTGTCTTATGCAAGGAATAAAGAAACGAAACTTCTCAAAGAAACATGGAACAATGGAATTAAGAACTATGGTCGTTATTTGGGAGCAGTTCTGTTAATTTATCTTATGTTGTTTGCAATATACGGAGTGATGGGGGCAGCATCATTCATAATGGGAAATAGCGACTCTGTGATAGTAGTCATCATCTATATATTAGTTGCCATTTGGTTGCTCGTCTTGATGTTTCAACTATTCTATAGCTATCGTTTAGTTCCTTATTTAATTTCTGACGACCAAACACTTACAGCATTTAAAGCATTAAAAGAAAGTAACTTAAACATGAAAGGATATAAGCGCGTATTACTATTACTTGACTTATCTATAATGCAATGGTATTTGTATGCATTTATAGGTGCACTAATTTTTGTTTCTGTTGGCGAAGCAGTATCCTCTACGGGTTTAGTAATTATTGGTGGACTCACAATTTTGGCTGCATTGGTAGGAGTGCTATTTCTTTATCCCTATGCACTAACCGCATCTGCTCTGTTTTATGAAGACTTGAAGCATGAAAAGACTCTACAAGGAGAGGAAATATCTTCTGATGTAACAGAATAAAACTAACCTAATGTCAAGATTTGTAGATAACTGCTGTTTGGCAATAATAGTATTGCCTATATACGGCTTGTGGCATTTGCTAAAACTGATAGGAAAAGGAATCTTTTATGTCGTGTTTAGTGTGTTCTACATTCCATATATGCTTTTCATTGAGCCCATTGTGGACATTATTAAGGGGAAAGAAAAACCTTCTTTAGGATGCATAATACCATTATGTATTGTTATCCTATGCTTTTTAGGGATAATCATTTCAAGCAAATTATAAATTGTAGAAACTCAAAATCATTATATAACAGAAAAATTATGGAACCAATAGCATTAAGTACAAACAAGTATTTGCTTCTTGTGGAAGACGGCATGTATTTTGGCTTTAAAAATGGTAAGCACATGCAAAAATACTTTGAGAATTTAGAGTTGGGTAAAGATGATCAGAAAATTGATGTCATTAAATATGATGATATCATTTCTGTCAAGGATTCTCAAGAGTATAATTCCTTTGTTGTTGAGCATACTCAAGGAGGCGAAAGGAAAACGACAGAGTTTGTTTTACATGAAAATGAACCTAATGAAAAAGCTCTTTGGTTGGTACAAGGACTTGTACAACATTTGGGATTAACTGCACTAAGTACTGAAGTGGAGTCTCCAAAAACTTCATATATTGCAGGAGGTATCATATCCGCCCTTTTAGTATGTTATAGCATTTGGGGTTATTCCATTGCAATGAGTATGGTTGGACGACGCGTTCATAGTCTTATTTATGCATTGTTGCAACCTGCCGTATATTTAGGACCAACAGGAACTGCTATATTAGGTATTATACTGACGGCACTTTGTATATGGTTCTTTATCATACGCCGTAGCCGTAAACAATATGTAAGTACCACTTATGGTAAGGGCAGTAAAGAAACGGTGTAAAACACAAAGTTACTAATTAAATATGGAGGGAGTTTTAGGTTTAGTAGTAATTGTATTAATTATATACGGTTTTATTAGGCTAAATAATTATGCTGGTGACTCATTAGCACGCAAAAAAGGTATCCGATGCCCTAATTGCGGAAGTAGCGAAATTCGGCAAAAGAGTGGAACTAGTTTCAAAGTAAATTTTGGCAGCGGTTGGAAGACTATGATTGATTACAAGTGCAAAAGTTGTCGTCATAAATTTACTCGATATGAATAAATAAACTTAATAGTTATGAAAAAGTTATTATTAATTTGCATGGCTATTGCTCTGATTTCTTGTGCAAATGGAGATGCAATGGTTAGAATTTTAGAAGATGGTATTGAGCAGGCGAATCGTGCAAAATCTCAACAAGAATTGAGTGATATTACTGTTGATGTAAGAGCAAGATTGATAAGACATTCCTATCTGCCAGGAGGAAACAGCAAGATGAGTGCTGAGGAAACTCGAAAAGTTATAGAAGCTCAGGAGCGTTTTTATAGGGCAGTTGAATGGAAAGCATCCCAATTAAAATAGAAGCATCACAAGCGAGAATTGATTGATACATCTCTTCTCGCTTTTCTTATGCACTTCCTCTATACCAAAGGTATACTAAAGATATACAAAGAGTGGTAAATTCTTCGGTACTCGAATTTTTTTTCAAAAAAATACACTCACGTGGGAAGCATAGTAAGCACTACACTTCCCGCGTGGTGTATATATCGTTTTATGGTCTCAGACAGCCAATAGGCACAACATGCACTCCGTCTGCACGACGAGTAGCAAATTTACCGCCTGTAAGAATCATTAACAAATCTGGTTCGCGAATAGGATTCTGTTTTTCCGTCCGATTATGTTCAATAATAAGCTCCTTCAGTTGCAACAAATGTTTTGCACCCTCTTCAATTTCGTTACTACCTAACTTACATTCAATCAATGCATATCTACCATCCGACAAATGTAATACCACATCTGCCTCTAAACCATAGCGATCATGATAATAGCTTACATGAGTGTCAATATCAAAAGTATATGCTTTCAAATCACGGATACACAACTGCTCAAAAATAAATCCAAATGTTTTGAGTTGCAACTCTAATGCTTGAGGGGATAGTTGAAGCGCTGCTACTGCAATACTTGGGTCACAAAAACAGCGTTTGGGCGTACTGCGAATCACAGACTTACTGCGAATAGCAGGGCACCAAGCATCCATATCTTGAATGACAAACAATTTTTCCAATGCAGCAGCATATGCGTTAAAAGTATCAATAGAGCATGTTATATTCTCAGCAGAGGTCACATCATCTAATATTGTAGTCTTTTTTGCCAAGGTTGAGATGTTGCGAGCATAAGAACGAAGAATAGTTCGTGCAAGTTTCTCATCGCGTCGCACTCCATCTACATGGCTAATGTCTTCCGAGCAAACTGTCTGAAGATAATTCTTCGCTACCATCAAACGCGATTTCTCATCTCTCAAGCGAAGCGAGGCTGGCCATCCCCCACGACAAGCTGCCTTAATCAAATCTACCAAGTCTAAATCAGAAATGGCTGCAATATCTTCATGGGGATTATCAAATAGTTCTTTCAAACTAACAGAACCATTTGACTCTTTTGATTCCCACAAACTCATAGGCAACATTTGCATCTTGGTAATGCGTCCATTACCCGTATGTAATATCTGAGTTTTATCAACTGAATTAGAACCAGTCAAGATGAATTGTCCTTCTGCTTGTCGCTCATCTACCATTGTACGAACAGCATCCCAAATAACAGGGGCATCCTGCCACTCATCAATCAAACGAGGTGTTGCACCTTGTAGCAGAAGAGATGGTTTAGTGGCTGCAGTTGCGAGATATTGCGCACGCATATCTGTATCCTGCAACTTGATTATACTATTCGCCTGCTGCATGGCTGTAGTGGTTTTACCACACCACTTAGGGCCTTCAATTAATACTGCTCCGAAAGCATTTAGACGCTCGCGAAGATGTTCATCTGCTGTTCGTTGTAAATACTCCATAATAGTTCTATTTTGTTAGAGGCTGCAAAGGTACTAAAAATAAATGACATATGCAAACTATTCGGTGTTTTTGAGGTATTTTGTTCGGTGTTTTTGAGGTGTTTTGATCTATGCTTTAGAGGATATTCTTACATGATTAACGCAGACCTTCGGCACAATCGTCTTATCTCGCTCAATGAGTTCGAACGACTAATCGCAAGCGATTCTTCGGCACACGAAAACTTTTTTCTAAAAATACACTCACGTGGGAAGCATAGTAAACACTACACTTCCCGCGTGTAGTATATACCATTTTACCCTCCAAATTCTCTAATCTTATAGAATATGAACCATAGTGGCAATAGCAATTATGCACACGCAAAATACAGAATGCTTAATTTAATAAGCAATTTTTATCTCAAAATGCTTATTTTATTAAGCAAAAAGTTGTACCTTTGCAGCGATTTTCAATAAAAGAGTGAATTATGGAACAACTTCAAGCACAACATGTACGACTTTTATCGCATGTAAAAACACCATTTGAACGTAGTCTAATGGCTAACGGGAAAGACTAAGCTTTCTCATTTCATCCTCAACATAAGACACCGATATGCTACCGATAGGCTTACGATGTGCCACTATCAACCCGTCAAAAACCCGTTATGAACCCGTAATTAGTAGCAAATTAGTGGCTCACCTGCATGCAAATTAATGGCTCGCTTGCATAATGTTAGCGAAGACACCTGCTGCGGTCACACCAGCACCAGCACCATAGCCGCGAATCATCATTGGATAATCGTGGTAGCGTTCGGTGGTGAGCAAGATAATGTTATTCGAGCCCTCCAATGGATAGAATGGGTGAGTGGCATCCACCGTCTCCAGAGCGACACGTGTCTTGCCCTCTTCCATGGTAGCCACAAAACGCCAACGAAGACCATTCTTCTCCAACTCCTGACGGAGTGCTTCGAAGTCAGCATCCAACTCAGGAAGGCGTTTCCAGAAGTCATCCACAGAGCCTTGGAAATAGTCCTCTGGTACAAACAAATGTTTCTCTACATCCTCTTGCTCCACGGGATAGCCCGCTTCGCGTGCCAAAATTACCAATTTGCGAATCACATCCTTGCCACTGAGGTCAATGCGTGGGTCAGGTTCGCTATAGCCCTGCTCTTTGGCGCGGCGGATTGTCTCTGAGAAGGGCACATCGGCAGCAATCTCGTTGAAAATGAAATTGAGCGTACCACTCAGCACTGCCTCGATACGCAGAATCTTATCGCCTGAATTGCGGAGGTCATTAATGGTGCTAATAATAGGCAGACCAGCACCCACATTGGTCTCAAAAAGGAACTTCACACCGCGATTGAGGGCAGTCTGCTTGAGCTGTTGGTAGTGGCTGTATTCGGAAGAAGCTGCAATCTTGTTGGCAGTCACCACGGAGATATTATTCTCCAACAAACTCAAGTAACTATCTGCTACATCGGCACTTGCGGTACAATCGACGAAAATGCTGTTGTAGAGGGTTGATAGGCTATTGGCTATTGGCGATAGGTTATTGGCTATTGGTGATTGGCTATTGGCGAGTTGTTCGCGGTAGGTGGTGAGGTCGAGACCCTCTGCATTGAAAATGTAACCACGGCTGTTGGCGATACCCACGACATTGAGTTGCAGGTGTTGCTCGCGGAGCAGGGTGGATTGCTGCTGTTGGATTTGCTCTATGAGTTGTGCACCAACAGTTCCCACTCCACAAATGAAGATATTAAGCACCTTGTTCTCGCTGAGGAAGAAAGAGTCATGCAGCACATTCATGGTCTTGCTGAGTTGTTGCTGAGGCACGACGAAGGAGATATTGGTCTCCTTTGCACCCTGAGCAAAAGCAATCACGCTTATTCCATTGCGACCCAATGTACCAAAGAGTTTGCCTGCGATACCAGGCATGTTCTTCATTTTCTCACCTACGATACTCACGGCAGCCAATCCCTGTTGCACGAGCATAGGGTACATGGAGCCGACTTTGATTTCCTCTGCGAACTCGCGTGTGAGTACTTCTACGGCGACATCGCAGTCTTTGTCCTGTACACCCAAAGTGGTGGAGTTCTCGGAGGAGGCCTGACTCACGAGGAAGACAGACACACCCGCATTAGCCAAGGCACCGAAAATGCGTTGGTTCACACCAATCACACCCACCATCGACAGACCCGACACGGTAATCATAGCCACATCGCGGATACTGCTCAAACCGCATACATAGGAGATGGGGCGATTAGGCGAAGAGGCGAGAGGCGATGAGGAATGGATAACAGTACCTGCATTGTCAGGGCTGAAAGTGTTAAGGATACGGATGGGGATATTCTTCGCGCACACGGGATATATAGTAGGTGGATAGACTACTTTGGCACCAAAGTTGCAGAGCTCGGTGGCTTCTACATAGCTGAGACTCTGAATGGTATATGCCTCTGGGATAAGACGAGGGTCGGCGGTCATGAAGCCGTTGACATCCGTCCAAATCTCCAATACCTCTGCGCCCAAGGTGGCAGCCAAGATAGAAGCGGTATAGTCGCTTCCGCCACGTCCGAGGTTGGTGACCTCTTCGGTTTGGCTGTCGCGTGAGATAAATCCTGGGCATACTGCCAAATGTGGCATAGGCGAGAATGCCTCGCGCACAAGTTGGTCGGTCAGTTCGCTATTGAGTAGGATTTGTCCATGCTTGTGTTCGGTACGGATAAACTCCAGCGAGTTCTTACGCACGGCACCAGGCAAAGCAGCGGTGATAATGCGGCTACTCATGCGCTCGCCATAACCAACGATAGCGGCTTCGGATTTAGGACTGAGATCCTTGATGAGGTGCACGCCAAAGAGGATAGAACGCAACTCGTCCAGAATGCGCTCAATCTCATGGCAGAGCATCTGGCGCATGGTAGCATTCTCTATCAGCGTCTGAATCATATCCAAATGGCGTTGGCGAATCTGCTGATATACTTCCATATACTCTTCGCCATTTTCGAGCGCCAAGTGTGCAGCTCGGAGTAATTGGTCGGTAATGCCGCCCAAGGCGCTCACTACGACAATGCAGTCATCGGTCTGACGAGCGATAATCTGCTGTATCTGACGAATACTATCTACTGAACCTACGGAGGTTCCACCGAATTTGAGGACTTTCATATAATTAGTGTATGGTGTGTGGTGTAAAGTGTATGGTGTAAGGTGTAAAGGCGGGGCGGCGGAGCCGCATATTTCTTGCCTTTAACCTTTAGCCTTTAACCTCTAAACTATTTATTATTTGTGTGATTTGTTCCGTTTCGAGCAG
>JBGVEG010000131.1:0-6140 GCA_045119955.1 Paludibacteraceae bacterium | reverse complement strand
AATTGGGAGAAAAGTCTCGCTGACTGTATCCTAAAAAGAGTGGATACTCATTTGACAAATAGAAGGACCTTGAGCGGTCGGAGTACAAAGGTATGTATAATTTACTGAACGACAATAGTTTTATATGAATGTTTTACATATTATTGTTAGTCAGTGCTTTGCGCTCTGGTTTTAATGATATTATTAACTTCTTCAAGTGTCATATCTCCATCAATAGTTTGTTTCTGGATACGACGCTTCAGGGTCATATGATTCTTGCGGATATACTCCTGAGTCTTATGTCGCTGGACGCTATCATAGTATTTTTGACGCTTCGGGGTCATCACCTTACCACGCAGACAGTAGCATCCCTTCTCCTTGTACTCATTGAGGTATCGCTGGAACTTCGGCTTCTTATACGAAGCATCCTTTGATGCTTTGGCAACAGAGTCGATAACCCACCATTCCGGCTCGAAGGGTACTTGCATACTGCAAAGCTGCTTGAGAATGCCATACACTATGGGCATCTCATAGCGAAGCATAAAGCCGATGCGTGTCTCATCGAAGGGGAAACGCCTAAGCGTCCCCTTCGGTCTTCCTCTTCCTCGATCTGTTATCTTTACTCTCTTGGTGCGGCGTCTCTTCCGCTTCGTCTTTTTCTCTTCCATCGTGGGTGCTCTTTACTGGTTCTACATGTTGTGGAATACGCCTTTCGGCAATACGCCTGCGACTCTCGATGTCGCCCATTACATTGATTCTCTTTTTCATTAGACAAAGTATGTGAAGTTTAACTGACAGTTTACATTGTAGAAGCCTCGCTCGTAGAGTTGCAACTTACGCTGACCGCCATAGATGGTAAACGAGGAGCCTCGGTTATACTTATGGTCATCGTTCCAGTTGGCTGCCGTGCAGCGCACACTGTACTTCGGAGGTTGAATCTTATTTGGTATCATTGCAATGACACCTCCCCAGTTGCTACCATCACGCTTGGCTGTGTTAATCTCGCCCTGGATAGATACGATGCTGCCTATCTGACGGACGAAGAGGTTGCGAGTGTCGGTTCCCTGACCGCTGTTCTCCATCTGCATCCAGCCCGTATCGATGAGCAGTGGCTGGTACTCCTCGGCAAAGGCCGCACCCAATGTGCGACATACCTGACGCTGTGCTTCTGGGCTACCCAATACAAGGTCTGTGAGTTTGGCATCCTTACGCAGGTAATCCTTGACAATCTCATCTTTGGATAGCAGATTCAGCTTCTCACGCAGGATAGCCTGTGCCTGAGCAGAGGTCTTGCCTTGTGCCACCAAGTAGTTAATATAGTCCTGAAAGAGGTTCTCCATACGGGCAAAGCGACCATCGGCAACGCTCTTGGCGTAGAACTCCAAATTCTTGGCTATGGTAATAAGTTCATTGGCATTATAGCCATCAAGCAACCAGTTCGCCTTCTTCTTGAGCTCCTTGACTATGGCCGAGGTGAGGACATAGCCTTCAACCTGCGAGTGCGACTTGCCATCTGCATCAGTATAGGCAAAGGCTCCGGTCTCGATATTGTTCAGCTTATCACGCATCTCCGAGGTGAAGATGATACCCTGATATGCCGAGTCAGTACCGAGCTTACCGGCCATCATATTGTCAATCTCCGTTGTGGAATAGACTTCAAGGTTTCGGCGTGCCTTGCTCTTATCCGCTAGGTCGCTGAGGTTGGAGGTCTTGGTGAGCTTCTGCTCACCCGTGCCACCTTTCTCGGCATCGAGCGTAGCACGCACAGCCGCCTGACGCTCCGCCTTAAGAGCCTGTGCCTGCTCCGGTGTAAGGTTATTGACCTCATCGGCTGTGAGGCGTACAAGTTCCTGCAAGCCCTCCGAGATCTGCAAGAATACCTCTTGGGATTCGGGCTTGGAGTAGACATCGAGGGCAGTGCGAGCTGCTCCCTTATCCACAACATCACGGAGGTTCTGGTCTGCTGAGAGTTTTGTCTTCAATGCTTCTGCAACAGCACCCGATGTTACATAGCCTGTGCCACCTTCGCTGATGCCACCGGTGCTGATAGCATCGAGTTTTCGTTTATACTCGGTGGTAAAATCCTCGGTAGAGAGCTGCTTGCCATCGACCTTGTCTACTTTGCCATTCATACCGCTGGTGTATGTAGTAACAGTAACATAGGTGTCAGCAACGGATTTGCCATTGACTTTGAGCGTACCGATGATATCCACCGAGCCGAGCGGGGCAATAACAATATCGCCTAACGCATTGCGAACCACAAAGCGATAGCTGTCTGCTGTATCAAAGCCCACAGCAGCAATCACTGCTCCGGCACTATCCTTCCACGAGAGTGTATTGAGTAGTTTGGTGTCATCCTTTGTGTAGGCGGTATTGCAGAGGTCGATGCCTCGTCCGGCATTATACACCGAGAAGAGTCCATTCACCTGCGCCGTAGCACTCTTACCTACAACTTTGAATATTGGAGTCAGAGATAGTTTGCCATCGTAGACGGCAAAGTCTCGGAACTTCGTGCCACCACCTTCTACTCCGTAGTAGTTGATGCGTATTGTTCCTTCGTCTGTAACATCCTGAGTATTGTAGATATCACAGCCCTGAATATGGATTGCGCCGATACGGGAATTATCGCTGAGCGATGTACCATACGAGATACCATCACCCGTAACTCGTGCCAACTCCTTGCCTTGCTTCATAAATGAGAATGTGCCGTCTGTACGGATTACAATCTCATTGACCAAAAGACCATTCAGATATGCTCCGAGTGAGGCATTGCCATCGCTCTTAACGATACCTTTGAGCGTGTATCCATTCTCGCCACTTACAGAAACTGCCGTCTTTGAGTTTATCTCCTTGTTGGCTGTAAACACACCTGCCAGCACCAAATCCTTCTTAATGGTCTGACGCTGGAACGGAGTTTCAAGCAGTACAGCGTAACGCCCGAAGAACTTATCGATAAAGCGAGGGGCATAGTCGGCCTTAACCTCGATAGCCGCAGGAATCTTGCCAGTAACAGGGTCTGCTGCAGTTGGCATCGTCTTACCCGCAGCACATAGATAGCAGGTGCGGCCACGCTTGTTGACCTCGTTGGCATAAACAACCGACTCGTGGCGATTGCTCTCGTAGATATAGTATGGGAAGACGGCATCTGTAACGCCTTCAAAGTGGCGCACCTTACCACCAAGCCACACATAACCTGGCGAGATAGTAGAGCCCTCGACCGTACAGCCTGAAATGATAAAGTCAGAACAGCCGTCAAAGATGGTACTCATACTGAGGGCCAACTCTTGAAGGTTAAGTATATCATCCGAATAGGTGTATCGTCCACCCGTTTCTGCTACATATTCTTTCATTATTTCGTGTTCTTATTTGGTTCGTACTCCTCTTCATCAATCTTAATCAGGTAGGTCTTACCGGCAATCTTATAGGTATTCACGACATACGAGAGCATATAGACCATATCCTGTGGCGGAATCTTTAAGGGTGGCACGCAGACCATAAAGCTGACCTTGTTTATGAGTTTCTCCTCGACATATCGGTAGAAGGGTCTTGGCTGCTCGTCTTCACTTGTGGCGGTGATGGACTCGCCATTGTACCACACAGTGCAGGGACGCATATACTCGGCATTCTCGTGGTAGAGATCCACGCCGACACTCTCGCTCTCTTTGATAAAGATTCTGTCGCGGCTATCCTTGAAATACTTCGAGAACTTATAGTTCAGGAACCACTCAAAGTAGATAACCTGTGAGGTCATTCGTGCCTCGATATGCTTCTCACAGGCAAAGGAGCGGAACCACTCATTGATGCTTTGCAGGGGATAGAGAGCACTCTGCACAAAGAGTATAAACCGTCGGCCCGCAAGGTAGTGCGGAACGAGACGGTTCACTAACTTATCTATGGGCAGTTTATATCTACTCATGGTTCTCCACTTTAAGAATTATAGCCTCACGGAACGATGGCAAGTCAGCCTCCTCATCTTTTCCCGAAGACTCCTTCAAATAGCCAGATGCGGTATAGGTCATGCGCTGCACGCGCTGCATATGCTGAATGTTGCCATCCGTGTCGTGGCAGGCGATAAACACTCCCTGCTCCGGAGTGGCTGACTCATCGATGAAGACATCCGTAACATGCTCAGCCTTACGAATGGCATCAGTAAGGCGAGATACATAGACTGCCGCATCAAACTCTATGTTCATCACATACTCCTTGAGTTGAACTTCGATAGCGTCGTACATCTCAGACTCTGGGATAGCACCATCGTAGAAAACCGTAAGGCGTGGGATAAGAACATCGCCCTTGGTGGAGATGACCTCAACACGGGTTCCTGCAAACTTCAACTTGCCGATGTAGGCATTGATAGGTACAAGTTCCTCGGCAGGGATAGCCTCAAGGTTGCCTTTCGTGCCTGTCGCTACCTTCAAGATTAGTTTGCTGTCGATATTTTGGTCATCGGTGCTCTCAACATACGATACCTGCGTGATGATACGCTTGGTCTCATCCACTGCGGCATAACCAAAGGCAAGACCATCTTCTCTTACTATTAACTCATCGCCCTGCTGATACTGCAACAGAGCATTGGCATAGTAGTTTGGCGTGCCATTGATACGCCCATTTATTGCTTCGGTGATATCCACAGCGAAAACATCAAGGAGTGTTTCAAAACTGTAAATCACTGCCGCTACGACCCAGAGGATACCGTTCATCACAGACATCTTCGAGTCGCTCTTAAACTCCGAGAGTTCGAGGCGTTTGTTGCGCTCCGCAACGGCTGCGTTGTATATATCTTTTATAGTTCTACTCATACAGAATACTCCTTATCGTTAATGATAAACTTCCACTTGCCACCCTCATTCCAACTCTCCTCGTGAGTGATCACCCATATCGCCTCCATACCCGACGTGATGTTGTAGCGACCTGTATCCACATTTCGTGCTGGCTCCTGATAGACTCCCGTAGGTACTGCTGTGAGGGTTGCTTCGCAGTTGCGGCGATTGCCGTACCTCTCAACCAGAGCGATAAGCCAATCATCAAGCACGGTAGGTTTTATGCGTGCATCGGTAAGATTTAACTCCATCAACTCTCGGCTCTTGACAAGAGGCTTTAAGTTGCCACAAGAAAGCCCCGAAAGGTTGAGCGAGTAGATACCCGTAACCATTTGCAGACTATCGAGCGTAAGTGTTGCATCCTTAATGGTCAACTCCTCGATAGGCAGAGATCGCAGGATAACAACCGAATTTGGTTTGAGTCCGCTCCAATCTACCTGCTTGAAATAGGCATCGGTAAACCAGCGTATGCGGCGACGCTTACGAACCTTACTATCGAAGATATGTTTCAGCAACTGTGGCTTATCCGTAAGAGTGATGACCTCCGTATCGCTATTATCCCCCCAGTCAATTTCTAAAGTCCCGATACCTGATACGGAGCACTGCACATTCAGTATTTGTGTCGGAAGCGAGAAAGCCACAGTGAGGGGCTTTGTGAAGACCTTTGGATATACATGGTGTTCGCCATTTGAAGGTACAATGCCGTGCATCTCGTTATAGGCTACAACATCGGCATTGATAACAAAATCGTCCGAGTAGATGAGTTCATCGCCGACCTTGAGCGTAGCATCCAACGAAAGGTCGGTATTGCACATCATTAGATCCACAATACCCTCGATGCTGCCATATAGATGCAGGGCCACATCGTAGATGTTCTGTCCCGCGATAACCTTATACCTACCCATTGTTGTCCTCCTTCTCTACAGTTTCTAATAGCAGTTCCCCCGTCTCGGAGTCCATATATGCGTTCTGAATAATCATCTTATCAGATAAAAACTCTGACTGCAACTTGGCTGCAAGACCATTATTCTCCAAGCTGGAGTGCAGGAAATCGATAAGACCTACACCTGTTGTCGGGTGCTGGTAGACATTGCCTGCCGAGGCTTTCAATAGGAAAGTTTCGTTTTGTGCTTTTGCCACACCGATATCAAAATCGGTCTCCTCGCCCGAGAAGATAGCAAGATAACCATCACGCATAATGAGGTTAAAGATGCCATCTTCATTGAGCGAATAGAGTTCGGCAAGGGTGACAGCGGAGTTCCCCGAAGTCGATTCCACCATGACCGGGAACCATATTGAACCAGATACGCTGTTACGTAGGAACTCCGTGCCGCCCGAACC
>JBGVEG010000130.1:0-7432 GCA_045119955.1 Paludibacteraceae bacterium | reverse complement strand
TTCGATTTGGAACGACTTTTCTTGATTTTGGACATTTTGCAATACCTGTATTTCATAGACCTTTGCGGTTTAGAATACTGTGAATTACAATAGAAACCCGAATAGAGATTAGACCATATGATTTACAAAGCATTTAAGAGTTATCTTCAATTCCTACACGACAAGATATATTACATTATTTGTTTCTTTGAATGTCATTTATTTTCAATGATTTTCTTGTATTCAATAGGCATAACTTTAATAAATTCTGAGGAATACTTAACCCAATTACGCAACATAGAGGAGGCAAGGCGACTTTTAGTATGTTCGTAATGGGCTTCTATATAGCGATGTAATTCTGAACGATCAGCAGCGTTCTCTACAAGAGTCAACTCAACGGAGTCCATATTACAATTAAAATCTAAAGTGTGTTCTGGGTCCCAAACATAGGCGATACCGCCACTCATACCTGCCGCGAAATTACGACCTGTTGGGCCGAGAACAACAGTTCGACCTCCCGTCATATATTCACAGCAATGGTCACCAACTCCTTCAACAACAGCTACTGCACCACTATTTCTAACGCAAAATCGTTCACCAACGCGTCCTCTTATGTAAACTTCACCTGAAGTTGCACCATAAAGTATTGTATTCCCTGCTATGATATTAGTCTCAGGAGAGTAATTTACCTCAACAGGAGGGACAACAATTATATGCCCACCAGAAAGGCCTTTACCTAAATAGTCATTTGAATCACCTTCAAGTCGGAATGTTACTCCCTTGCACAAAAAAGCACCAAAACTTTGTCCTGCAGAACCTCGGAAATTTATAGTTATTGTATTATCTGGCAAACTATTATCTGTACAGCTTTTTGTAATATAACCACTTAACATAGCTCCTACACTTCGATCTGTATTTGCGATAGGTGATATGAATTGCATTGGCAAACGACTTTTAATAGCGTGCTCTGATGCTGTTATCAATGATTCGTCTTTCAAGCCAGAGGGCAATGTCTGATATTTACCTTGCCACTTGATGGGTTTATCTTTATTTTTTATTTTATGAAGTATTTTACTTAAATCAATCTTGCTCATTCTGCCTTCATTATGTTTTTGACTAAGCAAATCACATCGTCCGATAATTTCGTATAGTGAATGATAGCCCATTTGAGCAAGATATTCACGAACTTCACGAGCAACAAACAAAAGATAATTTACTACATATTGATAATGACCCTTGTACTTTACTCGTAATTCTGCACATTGAGTAGCTATGCCTACTGGACACGTATTTGTATGGCATTTACGATCCATAATACATCCAAGAGAAATCATAAGTGCCGTCGAAAAACCATATTCCTCTGCACCAAGTAGTGTACTGATAATAACATCGCGCCCATTTTTAAGGCCTCCATCACATTGTATCTTAACCTTTCCTCGTAAATTATTAAATATCAAGGTTTGTTGTATCTCCGCCAACCCCAACTCCATAGGAAGACCTGCATAGTGGATAGAACTGGCAGGCGAAGCTCCTGTTCCTCCATCGGCACCACTGATAAGAATGGTATCCGCTTTAGCCTTTGCAACTCCCGCAGCGATAGTTCCGACACCACTTTCGGCTACCAGTTTAACGCTTATCGTTGCTCGTGGATTCACATTTTTCAAATCAAAAATTAGTTGCGACAAATCCTCTATTGAATATATATCGTGATGGGGAGGTGGGGAAATCAGTGTAATTCCGGGGATTGAATGACGAGTTTTCGCAATCATCTCATCAACCTTAAAACCGGGTAATTGACCTCCCTCGCCAGGTTTTGCGCCCTGAGCCACTTTTATTTGTATCTCATCGGCATCTACCAAATATTCTGTAGTAACTCCGAATCTGCCTGATGCAACTTGTTTGGTCGCACTTCTCAGTGCTATTCCATTACGTTTTTCATAAAAGCGTTTAGGGTCTTCTCCTCCTTCACCGGTATTGCTTCGACAACCAAGAAAGTTCATTGCCAACGCAATATCCTCATGAGCCTCGCGACTGATTGCTCCAAATGAAATTGCTCCTCCGACAAAGTGTTTAACAATTTCATTTTCAGACTCTACATCATCTATCGATATGGGTGTTCTGTCACTACATAATTCCATAAGGTTGCGTATGAATATCGGCTGCTCGGTATTATCAGCCATTGCCGAAAATCGCTTATATTGGTCATAATCGTTTTCACGCACAGCTTTTTGAAGTGTAGTAATTATTTGAGGATACCAAGCGTGTCGTTCACCATCTTTCCTATAACGATACCTTCCAAAATCCTCAAGATTAGTGCCTTGCGTGTCTGTTTTGGAAAAACCTTTTGTATGGCGAAGCAATGTATCTTGAACCACATCTTCCAAAGTGATGCCTTCAATCTTGGATATGCCTCCACCAAAGTATTTTTCGAGTAAAGAGGATGATATCCCGATGCTTTCAAAAAGCATTGAGCCTCTGTAACTTCTGATAGTGGAGATGCCCATTTTTGATATGATTTTCATCAAGCCTTTATCAATGGCTTGTATGTAATAGCGTTTTGCCGTAGCATAATCCAGTTGTAATTCTTGATGACTTACCAACTCGTTTAGTATAGCAAAAGCCATATATGGATTTACTGCACTGGCACCATATCCTGTGAGTAAAGCGACATCCATAACCTGCATAACCTCACCACTTTCGATGATAATTGCCGTTTGTGAACGTTTTTTGCTTTTAATGAGATGATGATGCACGGCCGACATTACTATTAAAGAAGGGATTGGAGCATAGGTGTCATTAATAGCCTTATCACTCAGGATGATATAATTATAGCCTTTATCAACGGTTTGTTCAACTTCTAAACACAAATTGTCTATTGCTTGCTGCATTCCGACAACTCCTTCAGATGCTGCAAATACCATATTGAGTGTTATCGTTCGAAAACCTTTATATGTCAGGTTTTTTAGATTATCGAGATTCGTATTAGAAATTATTGGACTTTGTAATTCCACAACTTTGCACATTTCAGGAGTTGCTTCCAAGATATTTCCAGAGACGCCACCTATATAATCAGTTAGAGACATAACCGAGTATTCACGTAATGGGTCTATAGCAGGGTTTGTCACTTGAGCAAACATTTGGCGGAAGTAGTCAAAAAATCGTTGTGGCCGCTTGGAGAGAATTGCAATAGGAATATCCGCCCCCATAGACATCGTGGGCTCCTGATGTGTGTTCACCATTGGTTTTAGAATAAGTTCAATATCTTCCTTCCCAATCCCAAACGTATGTAATCTCTCTTGATAATGATCTATACTATGCTTTAATTTACGCCCGCTATGAATATCGTTAAGTACCACCAAATTTTTTTGCAGCCATTCGCGATATGGATGTTCCTCAGCAAGGGTTGATTTTATCTCATTATTGCTTATAATTCGACCATCATCTAAATCAACCAAAAGCATCTTTCCAGGTTGCAAACGCCCTTTTTCTGTAATTATGGAAGGATCTATATCTAATACGCCTGTTTCAGATGCCAATACTAACATTCCATTTTTAGTTATAGCATAGCGCGCAGGACGTAATCCATTCCTGTCAAGCAGTCCTCCTGCATAGTGCCCATCAGAAAACATAACAGCAGCAGGGCCATCCCAAGGTTCCATAAATATGCTGTGATATTCATAAAAACTTTTGATTCGATTGGATAGCAGATCTTTCTCTCCATAACTTTCAGGGATAAGCATAGCCAACGTATGCGGAAGCGACATTCCACTCTTTACGAAGAACTCAACCGTATTGTCGAGCGATGCACTATCGCTCATACCTTCTTGTATGATAGGCGAGATCTCCTCGATTTTACCTAAATTATAAGGTTTGAGAATTGACTCTCGCGTTTGCATCCATAATCGATTTCCCTTTATCGTATTAATCTCTCCATTATGGGCTATAAAACGAAAAGGTTGTGCTAAGCGCCACATTGGGAATGTATTTGTAGAAAATCGAGAGTGAACAAGAGCGACTGCACTTGTAAAATATGGGTTCATCAGATCTGGGTAATAATATCGCAATTGCCTTGATGTGAGCATTCCCTTGTAAATAAGAGTACGGGTAGACAAACTAACGATATAGCAGTTATCCTTATCTTTAATAGACGACTCCATAATACGTCTTTCAATTTTCTTCCCAACGACATACAAACGGCTTTGCAAATGTTCTTCATACCTTTTTACATCAATACCTATATCTTCTTTTCCACATATAAACATCTGTTTAATTTGAGGCTCACACATAGCTGCATCGTGTCCTAAGACTGAAGAATTAACCGGCACATCTCTTAGGTGTGTTAAAGTAAGCCCTTCTTCAGATATAGTTTCACGAATAATATTTATGAATGTTTCATAATCCAACATATCTTTAGGCATAAACAGCATTCCTACGCCATAGCGTCCTCGTTCTGGAACGGGTATTCCATTAAGTAATATAAACTCATGTGGAATCTGTATCATAATTCCAGCTCCATCACCGGTTTTGTTATCAGCACCTTCAGCTCCTCGATGAGCCATATGTTCAAGAACCTGTAAGGCGTTTTCTACTACATCGTGATATTTCGCACCTTTAATATTTACAATCAGCCCCACGCCACAAGAATCGTGTTCGTGCGAGGGGTCGTATAAAGAACCTCTTGTATCCATAATCAATTTAACCTAACTAACCAAATACTATTATGCCAATAACAGACTTTTTTATACTCTCACTATTGCCGATATATTATATTCTTGACAAAAGCCATAAACAATGGATTGGGATTAAGAACGGTTCCTGTATATTCCGGATGAAATTGAACTCCCACATACCAACGACAAGAGGGCACTTCGACAATCTCGACCAAACCGCTATCGGGATTTATACCCGTACACAACATTCCTGCTCGCTCGAATTGTTGGCGATATGGACTACTGAATTCATAACGATGGCGATGACGCTCTTCTATATGGGACTTTCCATACGCCTCATAAGCCTTTGAGCCGCTTGATAGCTCACAAGAGTAGGCCCCCAATCTCATCGTGCCACCCATTTGAGTGATACTCTTTTGCTCCTCCATCAAATCTATTACATTGTAGGGCGTCGAGGAATCCATTTCGCGGGAGTTGGCATTCTCCAAACCTAATACATTACGGGCAAATTCAATGACCATCATCTGCATTCCAAGGCAGATTCCCAATGTTGGGATGTCGTGCGTACGGCAATATTCGGCAGCAGCAATCTTTCCCTCTGTCCCGCGTTGCCCGAATCCCGGACATATTACTACACCGTCCATCGAAGAAAGGTTATCCGCAATATTATCGCACGTCAGATTCTCACTCTGGATAAAGTGTGTCTTTACCTTGCAGTCATTGTAAGTCGCAGCTTGTGACAAACACTCCAATATCGATTTATAGGCATCCTGTAAATCATATTTCCCGACAAGGGCTATGTTGATTTCTCTGCTTGCCCGCAATCTAAGGTTGATAAATTCCTGCCAGTCGCCCAATTGGAGTGCCGTATCACACGTTATACCGAACTTACGAAGTATCACTGCATCCAGATGCTGCTCCGCCATCTTGACCGGCACTTCATAAATAGTCGGCAGGTCAACGCTTTGTACCACACAATCCTTTTCAACATTGCAGAAATGTCCGACCTTGTCAAGCACTCCTCGTCCAAGTTCGCGGTCGGTTCTCAACACAAGTACATCGGGTTGCAGGCCAAGTCCTTGCAACTCTTTTACGGAGTGTTGTGAGGGCTTGGTTTTCAACTCACCCGCCGCAGCTATATAAGGCACATAGGTCAGATGAACGCAAACGGCATCGCGTCCAAGTTCCCATTTAAGCTGTCGTATAGCCTCCAAAAACGGAAGCCCCTCAATATCTCCAACCGTACCTCCGATTTCGGTGATTATAAAGTCATAATCCCCCGTTGCCCCAAGTTGAAGCATCCTTCTTTTTATCTCGTCCGTAATGTGAGGAACCACTTGTACGGTTCGACCCAGATATTCACCTTTGCGTTCACGTTCGATGACGGTTTGATAAATCTTGCCTGTCGTGACATTATTTGCTGAGGTCGTCCGAATATCGGTAAACCGTTCGTAATGTCCCAAATCCAAGTCTGTCTCACATCCATCGGTTGTTACATAGCATTCTCCGTGTTCGTATGGGTTGAGCGTACCCGGATCGATATTGATGTACGGGTCGAACTTTTGAATCGTGATTTTATAACCACGTGCCAGCAACAATCTGCCGATTGAGGCTGCAATGATACCTTTGCCGAGGGAGCTTACCACGCCGCCTGTTACGAATATATATTTTGGTTGATTCATATCCTTATTTTTATGTGTTACTTGATTTTGTTATGCTATCTTCTACTCCCATTCGATTGTTGCTGGTGGTTTTGACGAGATATCGTAACATACTCTGTTGATACCCTTTACACGATTGATTATTTCGTTGCTCACCTGAGATAGGAACTCATAAGGTAACTGTGCCCAATCTGCCGACATAGCATCTGCACTTGTTACAGCACGAAGCGCAACGGCCTGTTCGTATGTACGTTCGTCTCCCATAACGCCAACGCTTTGCACGGGTAGGAGTATGACACCGGCCTGCCATACTTCGTCATAAAGAGAATGACCGTCAGAACAATGCCATCGACGTAATGCATTGATAAAGATTTCATCAGCATCTTGCAGAATATGGATTTTTTCGCGAGTAACATCCCCTAACACTCGCACAGCCAGACCTGGTCCTGGGAAGGGATGGCGGGCTATCAGATGTTTGGGCATCCCAAGCTGGCGACCTACGCGTCGCACTTCATCCTTGAAGAGCCAACGCAACGGCTCACAAAGTTTCAACTGCATCTTCTCGGGCAGTCCTCCTACATTGTGATGGCTTTTAATTACCTTCCCCGTAATGTTCAGACTTTCTATGCAATCGGGATAAATAGTACCTTGTGCCAACCAACGCACTCCATCTATCTTGCGAGCCTCGTCTTCAAACACCTCAATGAATTTCGCCCCTATGATTTTTCGTTTCTCCTCGGGGGAGGTGATTCCCTCCAATGCCGAAAAGAACCTCTCGCTGGCATCAACTCCAACCACATTAAGCCCCAAACACTCATAATCACGCATTACGCGCTCGTATTCACCCTTGCGCAGCAAACCGTGATTTACGAATATGCAGGTCAGATTATTGCCTATGGCCTTATTTAGCAGAACCGCTGCAACCGACGAATCCACACCTCCAGATAGACCGAGTATTACACGGTCATTGCCGAGTTGCGACTTCAATGCCTCTACGGATGATTCGACAAAAGAGGCTGCACTCCAATCTTGACGGCTACCACATATATCTACCGCAAAATTCTTTAGCAACAACCGTCCTTGTTCCGAATGAAAGACCTCGGGATGAAACTGCACACCCCA
>JBGVEG010000129.1:0-27082 GCA_045119955.1 Paludibacteraceae bacterium | reverse complement strand
ATCGCAAGCGGTGACACTCTCCTCTGCGTATTGCGTATTGTTAATAGTGAGGTGCAATGTTACAATGCTATCGCAACCGTTAGCCGAGGTGGTCATGTAAACATACTCTCCGCTTGTAGTGTAGGTCTCGCCGTTCCAAGTGTAACTATCGCAGGCAGTGATATGTTCCTCTACATAAACAGTTGGATTAACTGTCAGGTTGAGGATATGTTGAACGCTATCAATGTAGGTATCTGCATATTGTTCGGTGTAAGTGTATTTGCCTGTTGCAGTAAGAGATTGATCATACCAGAGGTGTGGTAACTCACTTTCACAAATAGTAAGGTCAGTCTCAGAATACTCCATAAAATCTGCACGCAATGTCATGTCATGATAGAGCGTTATTGTTCTTGGATTTTCAGTAACATTATCGCTCCATCTTGCAAAACGATAGCCCTCATTGGCATGAGCAGATAGTGTAACGGTTGTGCCATATGAATACGCTCCATTGCCTATAACAAATCCACGGGTTGTATCGCACCAAACATTCACATTACATACAGACGTTTCGAATTCAGCAGTTAAGTAGGTATCTTGTGTCAGAAGGAGAGTGCGAGGGTTTTCTGTATTTCCATCACTCCATCTTACGAAACGATAACCATTCGTGGCATCTGCACGGAAAGAGATAGTGAAATCATCACAAGTAGCCTCATCCGTAATGGTGACAGAACCTTGTGCTTCGTTCGAAGAGGTGATTGAATATACATATGAACCTTTTTCTCGTATTCTGATAGGTTCGATATGATAGCCACTTGGAGCATCCGCATTCAATGCTGTATAATACGCATCTTTCGTGCCACATGGTACTGTAAATTCGCATGGTGTATTCCAGAAACAACCATAAAAGTCATTATTAATCGCAGGAGGTGTTGTAGATAGGAACTCTACCGATGTCATACTACTACAAGCTGATACGCCATACCCACCGATGCTCTTAAGTGTGCTTGGGAATACGATGGATTTTAATGCATAACAACAATATATACCAGCATACTCAATTGTCTCTAATCCTTCGGACAATGTTAGGGTCGTTAGTTCATCACAATGGTTAAATGCATCTCTGCCAATTGTTTTAACGCTACCTGGGATATAGATGTTTTCGATATCGGAATATGCAAAAGCAGATTCGCCGATAGAAACTACTCCGTCAGGAATCTCTATTGACTTGATTCCATATCCATAGAAGACTCCGTATCCAAGAGCCGTTACGCTATTTGGTATAAATGTATTGCTACAACCTGATATCATCGTATTTGTAGCCGTTTCAATGATGGCATTGCAATTCTCACGACTATCGTAAGTTGTATTATTACTATCTACTACAAACGATTTGATTCCAGAACACCATGCAAATACACCTTCTCCAATAGAGGTTACTGAACTTGGAATAGAAATAGATATACCAGAACCAATATAACCTCCATTTGGATCAATATAACTGCCTTCTGTGACATAATAACCCATACCATTAAAACAGTTCTCAAATGCATGACCTTCTATGCTTTCAAGTCCTTCGGGGAACTCAATTGATTGTAGCTGCGAACACATCCTAAACGCCCCATATCCTATACTCTTCAAGTTTCTTGGCAATGTAATAGATTCAAGAGAACCACAATCAGCAAAAGCATCATATTCGATGGTGGTAATCGTGTTAGGCAAAATGATAGTACGAAGATTACTATTATTGAAAACTCGGCTACCGATGGTAGTGACAGGAGCATCAAATGTGATAGTACCCACACCATTTTCATACGTATTGTTGATGATATTTGCACCGAACATTGAGTAATAGTTTACACCATAATTATAATCAATGTGGTAGGTTGTATCAATTCTTACAATTTCATCATCCCATGTGGTATATTGAATTTGGTTGGTCGGAATGAGGTCTTCTGTTGGCAAACATTGAATATTTGTGAATTTGCCCCATTCTTTATCTGACTGATATAAAGATAGTGCTTCACAAGGGACAAACAAGATTGCATCATAGTGTGAGAAGACAGTTCCTGGGTAAGAACGTAATGGTAGTGGAGTTGGTCGATAACAATAAATTGTATCAAGAGATGTTTCACCACTGAATGCTGCCCAATCTATATCCTCTATACCTTGAGGAAGGGAAACTGTAGTAAGAGTAGGACAATCATAAAATGCAAATTCGCCAATCCTTGTTACACTATCAGGAATAGTAATAGTAGTTAATGAAGAACATCCATTAAAAGAACTGTCACCTATTTTTTTAACACTATTGGGTAAATCAATCGAAGATATTGAAGAACATTTCTTAAAAGCACTATTTTCAATAATCGTTATGCTGTTAGGAAGATAAATTGAGGAGAGAGAGGTACAACTGCTAAAGACAGAACTTGCAAGGGTATCTATACTATTTGGTATTGTAATAGAAGTGATAGATGTACAACCGCTAAATGCGCTACTACCAAGATAAACAACATTATTAGGTATCTCAATAGAAGATAGGGCTGAGCAACCACTAAAAGCACCACCTCCTATAGAGGACACATTATGAGGAATCTTGATATCTATAAGGGAAGAACAACCTGCGAAGGCATTTTTTCCAATAGTTGTCACGCCATTAGGCAATACCAAAGAAGTAATTGATGAGCAATAGTGGAAGACACCCTCTGCAATCGTTGTTATGTTATTAGGAATATTGATAGAAGTCAAAGCTTTACAATTTGCAAAAGCATTCTTTCCGATGGTAGTTACAGAATTCGGAACGACCATAGACGTAATAGATGAGCAATACCGAAACGACTCATCGGCAATATCTTGCACACACGCACCAATCGTAACATCTGCAAGCGAAGAACAACTATAAAACGCTTTCTTATCAATTTTTAGCACGGTGTTAGGTATTGTAATGGAAGCAAGTTCTCGACAAGAAGTGAACGCCATTTCTCCGATTCTTCTCACTGGCTTATCAAATGCTATAATACCTACCCCATGTTCATAAGAATTACTAACTATCTTAGCATTGAAGACATCTGTTTTGTATGGTCTAACTACATTTCCGTCGGTGGAAGTATAGTAGATATAATACCCATCACACTGTTCTTCGAAGTTCTTCACATGATTATTCCAATTGGAAGCCTCATATACAGATTGTGTGTGACATGGGATTTTACATACAGGATTAGAAGAAATACCTGAATTATCCAAAGTAGGTGGAGTTGTTGCTTTTATGGTTATTGTATCAAGCGATGTACAATTAGTAAAGGCGTTTGGATCCACACTTACAACACTTTCTGGAATAGAGACAGAAGTTAATAATGAACAATCATAAAAAGCAGAATCACCTATATTTGTCACATGATATACTTCATCATCAATCATTACAAGGGCAGGGATGAACACATCACCAGCATACAAAATGTCACCATATGTTACCTCTACCGTATAAGGTCGTACAGTATCATTTGTAATATTGAAATACATCGTATCTATGCACTGTACATAGGTAAACTGATTCCATTTATCAGCCACTTGATAATCCGCTAATGCTGAACATGGCACGTATAGATTTGCATCGTAATATGCAAGTGCATTTTCAGAAAGGACTGGTGGTTGTAAACTATAACTATAAATATCATCTATTGCCAAACAATTTTCAAATGCTCTTTGTGCAATGCTATCTACTTGATTACCAAAGATAATTGTTTTTAGATTCGAACAATTGTCAAATGCACGAACACCAATCTTGGCAACACTACTTGGGAAGGCAATAGTTGTCAATTTCTTTTGTCCGACAAAAGCATAATCACCTACACTTATTACATCTTTTGGAATTATTGTAGTTTGGCAACCAGAAATCAAAGTATTCGTAGCAGTTTCAATGATTGCATTGCAATTATTGCGACTATCATATATACTATTTCCGTTCTCTACCACAATTGATTGTAATGACTCGCAATTGCTAAATGCATAATTAGAAATTGACGTTACGCTCTTTGGTATGTAGAGTGCTTCTAATGACATACAATCATAGAAAGCATTCCCCTCAATAGAAGTTAGACTATTGGAAAGAAGTACCGACTTCATATTCTTGCACCCACTGAAGGCACTTTCTTTAATAGTTGTAACTTTATTCGGAATAGTGATAGAAGTTAAGTTCGTACAACCATAGAATGTATTCCCATTAATGGTTGTTATATTCTCAGGCAATATAATACTTCGTATTCCGGTTTCGCTAAATGCTCCAAATCCAATACTTGTAACGGAATTAGGAATATCTATTGATGTTAATTTTTGACAAGTACTAAACGCGCCATCTTCGATAGTAGTAACATTATTATGAATAATTACGGATTGCAGATTTTGGCAATACATAAACAAATAAGCAGGAATAGTGGTCAGTCCTGTTGGAATAGTAAATGTATAAAAACCACATCCACTGAAAGCACTTTGACCAAGGTACTGCAAAGTGCTTGGTAAGGACAGGGAGGTTAATTTACTACATCCTCTAAATGCGTTTTCTCCTATTTGCATCAATCCCTCTGAAAGTGCTACAGATGCCAATTGATAGCAACTTTCGAAGGCACTGGAACCGATGTACTCTACAGAAGCAGGTATATTTACAGCGACAAGGGAATCACATTCTCCAAAAGCATAATCCCAAATGCCATACACACTATTAGGTATAGTCACAAATTTTAGTCGATCGCAATTTCTAAATGCCTCAAAATCTATAGTAGATATACTATCTGGAAGTGTGATAGAAGTTAGGGTTTCGCTATTACTAAATGACTGATAGCCTATACGAGATACAGCCCCATCGAAGGTGATAGTACCCACTCCATTTTCATATGTATTGCTAACGATATTTGCGCCAAAGGCATCAAATTCTGTCATATATCCTATATTTGGTGTTATAACGTTACCATCAGAGGAAGTATATTGAATTTGGTTGGTTGGGATGGTATTTTCACATGGTTTTTCAAGCAAAGTAACACCTTCTTTAGCCCAATCGGAGGCTTGGTAAGCAGCAAGGGTACCACAAGGTACATAGCAAGTAGGATATTTTCCAGAGAAAACTTGATACTTATATAGTGTATAATTATAGATCAGAGTTGGAGGCATAATTGCATCTATAAACACAGCATCCAATGCATAACAATATGCGAATGCCCAAACTTCAATACTTGTCACACTATTAGGAATAGTAATAGAAGATAAGTTTTCGCATCCGCTGAATGCGCTTTCACCAATGCTTGTTACTGTGTTAGGAATAATTGTCGTTTTACAACCTTCTATCAGTTTGTTGGTTGCTGTTTCGATAATAGCATTACAATTATCACGACTATCATATGTCTCGTTTCCTTCTTCAATAGTAATTTTGATAAGAGAAGGACAGCGATTGAATATTTGAGGTTCAATACTTGTTACACTTTTAGGTATTGTAATTTCAGTGAGAGCCTCGCAACTGCTAAAAGCATCTCTACCAATTGTTGTCACATTCTCTGGAATAGTGAATTCTGTAAGATAATAGCAACCCCAAAAAGCACCAGAACCTATGCTTGTGACAGTATTAGGAAGTTTAATAGAGGTGAGGTAATAGCCACTTCCACCAAATGCATTATTTCCAATTGTTGTCAATGGTCTATCAAAAGTGATGGTACCTACTCCATTCTCATAGGTATTGCTGATGATGTTTGCGCCGAACAAATCCTCATAGGTATAATATGTAGTATCAATTGTTAGAATACTTTCATCAAAAGTGGTGTATTTGATTTGATTTGTAGGCATTTCCTTCTCACTACATTCCTCTACTAATTCACCCACCTGATTTGCCCATTCAGATGCTTGGTAAGCGGCAAGGGTGCCACAAGGGATGTAGCAGGTAGGGGAAATGGCATAAAATACATCTGTACCTAAAGTAGGTGGATTGGTAACTTTTATGTAGATTGTATCAAGAGATCCGCAACGAAAAAAAGCTTCCTTTCCAATGTGCGTTACGCTGTTAGGGACGGTGAGGGAGGTAAGGGAAGAGCAAAATCGGAAAGCATAATCATCAATGCTCGTGACGCTATTAGGGATAGTGATAGAAACAAGAGAAGAACAAGCTTCGAAAGCTTCCTTTCCAATGCTCGTGACGCTATTAGGGATGATTGTATTTTGACATCCTGCAATAAGTGTATTGGTAACTGTTTCGATGATTGCATTGCAGTTTTCACGACTATCATAGATAGTGTTGCCGCTATCCACAACCATGGAAGTGAGGGAGGAGCAACCAGAGAAAGCACTACTTGCAATGCTCGTGACGCTATTTGGGATGATGATAGAACAGAGGGAGGAACAACCACTGAAAGCCGCATGTCCAATGCCCGTTACGCTATTTGGAATAGTAACAGAAATAAGATCAGTGCAATGATCAAATGCACATATACCTATGTATGTTACACTATTGGGGATAGTGAGGGAGGTGAGGGAGGTACAAGTGCTGAAAGCATAAGGTCCAATATTTGTTACACTATTGGGAATAGTGATAGAGGTGAGGGAGAAGCAATCAGCGAAAGCCGCATATCCAATGCTCGTTACACTATTGGGTATAATGATATTAGTCAGATTAGAACACCCACTAAATGCAGACTCTCCAATAGTCGTCACAGGTCCGTCAAAAGTAATTACTCCTTGACCATTTTCGTAGGTATTGCTGATGATATCTGCACCAAAGACATCGGCTGCAAAAGGAGTTACAATTTTACCATCCAATGAGGTGTAAAGGATTTGATGGTTAGGATTAACACTGTTACAATCAATGAAAGTATATGTAGCTTTTAAGTATTCATTATTGTCTGTATAGATTTGC
Organism: Paludibacteraceae bacterium; assembly: GCA_045119955.1. Lineage (GTDB taxonomy): Bacteria > Bacteroidota > Bacteroidia > Bacteroidales > Paludibacteraceae > Colicola. The sequence continues at coordinate 20,220 of JBGVEG010000129.1, read as the reverse complement.
AAGCAGGCACTTTCAGTGAGCATAATGTCTTCTGTTTGGTAAGGATAACCGATCCAACCTCTGCCGTTTTTGAAGATAATATTCAGTTCTTCACCTTTTTGGGTGAATACGTACCAATCGTCTTGTTTTTCTGGAATCAATTCTACACCCTCTCCACCAGTAGGCCATACCCAAACAAAGATAGAGTCTGTCCAAGAAGCAGGTACACGGGCTTTAACGGTGATTTCTTTTGTTTCCTCACATTCTTCCTCCACTAATTCACCTACTTGATTTGCCCAATCGGATGCTTGGTAGGCAGCGAGGGTACCACAAGGGATGTAGCAGGTAGGAGGAGTTGTGTTATAGAAAACATTATCGGATAAGGTAGGAGGAATAGTTGCTTCCAGATAAATAGAAGTAAGAGAAGAGCAAGCACTAAAAGCAAAATCTTCAATATGAGTTACACTATTAGGGATACGAACATATTCTAATTTTTCACACAAATAGAAGGCTTGTCTTTCGATAGATGTCACACCATTAGGAATCATTAAAGTATCTGTCAGGATTCCACCTGTTTGGAATGCCATCTCACCAATAATCTTCGTATCATTTGGAATAACAGTATTTTTACATCCAGTAACCAATGTATTTGTTTCTGTTTCCATAATGGCGTTACAATTGTTTCGACTATCGTATGTTGTATTATTTACATCAACGGTGATAGATGACAAATGGTCACAATAAACAAACGCATTGCCTTCAATTTCATTCACACTATTCGGAATAGTAATTGATGAAATACCACAATTGCAAAACGCACCATCCCCAATATGTACTACGCTATTAGGAATAGAAATCGAAGTGAGTGAATGGCAATATACAAATGCAGCATCTCCAATTGATACAACACTATTTGGTATCATTGAATTCCTACATCCAGCAATGAGAGTATTCGTGGCAGTTTCGATAATCGCATTGCAATCTCCTCTACTATCATAAATAGGATTTTCACCATCTACTATTATTGATTTAAGAGAAGTACAACCAAAAAACAGCGAATTATCAATACCTACAACATTTTTAGGAATAATTATTGACTGTAAATTAGTATATCTAAAAGCATTAGACCCTATACTCTCCAATGTATTAGGCAGGATAATAGTTTTCAATGGACAGTTGCAGAATGCCCATTCTCCAATGGTTGTTATTGGACCATCGAAAGTAATTACACCTTGACCATTTTCGTATGTATTGCTTACGATATTTGCACCGAAAACATCAGTGGCATATGGAGTTACGATATTGCCATCGGTGGAGGTGTAGTAGATATAATGCGTAGAATCAGGAACGATCTCCTCACATTCTTCCTCTACGAATTCACCTAACTGGTTTGCCCATTCGGATGCTTGGTAGGCTGCGAGGGTGCCACAAGGGACAATGCAGGTAGGGGAAATGGCATAAAACACATCAGTACCTAAAGTAGGTGGATTGGTAACTTTTATGTAGATTGTATCAAGAGATTCGCAATGAGAAAAAACAGAATTTCCAATGTGCGTTACGCTATTAGGGATGGTGATAGAAGTGAGAGAGGAACAACCACTGAACGCCCAACCTCCAATACTTGTTACACTATTAGGAATGGTAATGGCGGTAAGAGAGGAACAACCCATAAAAGCTTCAAGGTAAATTTTCGTTATACCGTTTGGGATAATTGTATTTTGGCAGCCTGCAATAAGGGTATTAGTGGCAGTCTCAATAATTGCATTACAATTTTCACGACTATCGTAGGTGGTATTGCCACTATCTACTACGATAGATGTGAGAGCTTTGCAGTCACGAAAAGCACCCATTCCAATACTTGTTACACTATTAGGAATAGTAACAGAAGTTAGAGAGGAACAATTAATAAAAGCGCCTTCTCCGATAGTTGTTATACCATCGTGTAAGGTAATAGAATTGAGAGAATGACAATTAGCAAAAACCCACCTTTTAATATCCTTTACACTGTTAGGAATAGTAACAGAAATTAAAGAGGAACAAGTATTAAAAGCATACTCACCAATCGTAGTTACACTATTCGGAATCGTAATTGAGGCAATATCACTATACGCAAAAGCATACTTGCCAATAGTTGTTACACTATTCGGAATTGTAATCGAGGAGATATTACAACTCCTAAAGGATTGTTCTCCAATACGTATTATGCTCTGCGGTATAATGGTATTTGAACAACCAGCAATCAGTGTATTAGTGGCAGTCTCGATAATTGCATTACAATTTTCACGACTATCATACACTGGATTAGCGGTGTCAACAACCATTGAAGTTAGCTTATCGCAAGAAGAAAACGCTGCTAGCCCAATACTTGTAACACTATTAGGGATCGTAACGGAAGTGAGTGATTTACAGTTATTAAAAGCATGTTCTCCTATACTTATCACAGAATTAGGTATGATAATAGAGGAGAGGTATTCACAAAATTCAAAAGCCCATTCCCCAATATGTGTTACGCTTTGTGGAATAACTGTTTTTTGACAACCTTGAATAAGTGTATTAGTTGCTGTTTCGATAATTGCATTGCAATTGTCACGACTATCATATGTCGGATTTTCAGCATCGACCACTATCGAAGTAAGGCGAACAGGCTGAAATGCACGTGCATCAATACTCGTAACCCCCTTTCCAATCGTAATGGCAGTTAAATTATTACAAACACTAAAAGCACGTTCTCCAATAGTCATAACACTATTTGGAATAATTATAGATTTAAGAGTCATGCAACCATTGAAAGCCCAATCTCCAATGCTAGTAACAGGACCATCGAACATAATCACTCCTTGACCATTTTCATAGGTATTACTTACGATATTTGCACCGAAGACATTAGTCCTGATAGGAGTTACGATATTGCCATTGGATGAAGTATAGAGGATACTATAATCATCCGCAACATTATCTACTAACGCAGGGGCGTTTGCTACTTGTTGTGTAAACGCAAATAATGCTGTAGCAACACAAAAACACACGACAAATAAAACGAAAAACTTTTTCATAATGATGATTGATTTATTTTTATATACGAGATAAATTGCACATGTTCTCCACAATAAATAAAAGCGCGGAACTTGCCTTTTGCCAGTTCCACGTTTCAAGGCTGTCGCATTGCCTAATCTTATCGAACCGACAACGCGAAGCCCACGCCGAATATAAAATACTCTCGTGCTATGTTATAGTTAAGGTACGCGTGTGCGCCTACGCATATACGCAAAAGGCGTACCAAAATAGGCACAAGAGGGATATTTCATATCCCGTAGGGCATCTATCGTTGCTAAGTCCTGATAAGATTTCTAAAACTGCGACATTTTGAAACGTCAGAACAGAGCGCAATAAACGCCTTTTTAATATGTCAGCAAAGCAGTTAATAGTTAATAATTAGTAGTTAATATCTTCTATCAACCAAATTGCGACTGCAAAGGTACTACATTTTTATGATATATGCAAGATATTGCACAAAAAAATCGCCATTTATGTCCGGCGGACACAAATAGCGATTTTGTTAGAATCTTAACAAAACGCACTTTTTTGGTTTTACCTGTCTCTGGGAGTTCTCTGGGAGTTCTCAGGGTCGTCTCTCGGTGAAATCATGCACCGTATAGCGAAACAAAAAGAGAAAGAATCTTAATAAAACGAAGTTTTTATGCGATTTTCTTGCAAATATGCATTTTTTGTTGTACCTTTGCAGCGAGTTTCGGTAAACGTGCTCGGAAACAGATAAATCTAATTAAAAATAAGAAACTTATGAAAAAAATCAATTTTTTGGTGGCAACAGTATTCATGGCACTTCTGCCTATCTTATTCACATCATGCAAACAGCAAAATGGCGCAGATGACATTACTGTCGTTGGTAAATGGGAAGTGAAAGAGGCTATTCGTGCATATTACTTCGTAAATGACAAAGAGAGCCTTTCTGAATCTGAGTCCTACGAAGTAGGTCAAGTATGGGAGTTTACTAAGGATGGTAAACTGATGGTGTCAGATATAGCAGACACATTCACCTATACCGTGTCTAACAATGTATTGACCACCAACTACGCTACTACCCATTACAGCGAACTTGCTAAGTTCTTCCTTATTGAGGAACATACTGCTGACTTGCTGAAACTGTCTGTTCACTACCGCGAGAAAGACAAAGTCGGCGAGCGCGATGTAACGAACACATTGACCTTCTCTCGCTTGGTAGAGTAATACAAACTCCTTATTAACGTATAAAAAGAAGAGTTCAAAACCGCAGTTTTGAACTCTCTTTTTTTAGTCGCTAATGAACTGCTAATTACTCAGCAGCAACCTCTGCTTCTGCAGCAGCAGCCTCTTGAGCAGCCTCTACAGCAGCTGCAGCGAGAGCGTCAGCAGCCTCTTGGCGCTTCTTAGCTACCTCAGCAGCTTTAGCTTTGTTAGACTCTACCTCTTGAGCGAGCAATGCTTTAGCAGCAGCAGCCTTCTTGTCTGCCTCTGCTTGGCTGATCTTACCATTCTTAGCATCCTTTTGAGCCTTCCAAGCCTCGAAACGCTTTTGAGCCTCCTCAGCAGAGAATGCACCCTTAGCTACACCACCGTTCAAGTGCTTCATGAGCATAACGCCCTCACCAGAGAGGATGTTGCGAACAGTGTCAGTAGGTTGAGCACCTACGTTTACCCAGTACAATGCGCGATCAAACTTGAGATCTACAGTTGCAGGGTTGTTGTTTGGGTTGTAAGAGCCAATGCGCTCAATGTACTTGCCATCACGTGGCGAACGGCTGTCTGCTACTACGATGTGGTAGTAAGCGTAGTCCTTGTGACCATGACGAGCCAAACGAATTTTTGTTGCCATTTGTTTTTGTTTATTTGTGAGCTACAACTACACGAGTTGCATGCTCGGGTTAATAATTAATGGTATGCTTTTTTCACGAAAAAGCGTGCAAAATTACTACATTTTTTTCAGACTACCAAATAATTACGGTATTTTTTGTGATTTTCCACTATTTTTTCGCTTTATTGGCATGGATGTTGTATTATTTTTATCGGCTTATGCACAAATACACCCTATATATATTTATCGTATGGTTTCTTCTTGGAAGCCACCATATGGCATTTGCCAAGAAGCGACAGGTCGTTACTGACTCGCTGCAAGTGCTTCGTTTTGAGGTGAATGGTGTACCTTTCAGCATGCAGCGTGTAGAAGGAGGTGTCTTTGTGATGGGTGGCACACATGAGCAACACCATGAGCCTATTGCCACCGATTTACCTACGCATACCGTCGCTCTTGACGCCTACTATATAGGTCATACCGAAGTGACACAGGCACTATGGAAAGCCGTTATGCCCGAATGGGAGATTATGGACGAATGGCACAACCCGAACCATCCTATCACGGACGTCAGTTGGTATGATTGCCAAGTGTTTATTCAACGCTTGGATAGTTTGACAGGACTGCCCTTTCGTTTGCCCACAGAGGCGGAATGGGAGTTTGCTGCACGAGGCGGTAATAAGAGCGAAAACTATCGGTTTGCAGGCAGCAATATAGTAGATAGCGTGAGTTGGGGATTGAGCAACAGCGGTTATCGCAAACATACTGTCGGTTTGAAACGCCCTAACGAATTGAGACTGTACGATATGACGGGCAACGTGAGCGAATGGTGTAGCGATTGGTATGCTCCCTATCAATTAGGAACAGAGCCTAATCCCAAAGGACCTATCTCGGGTACAGAAAAAATTGTGCGTGGAAGCAGTTTCGACAATTGTAGAGCCAATAGTCATATATCGCATCGATACAGACAAGACCCTATGCAAGCCACGAAATACTGCGGTTTGCGTTTGGCGATGACTTTACCCAATGAACCAACTTTGCAAGTGGTAGAGGAACCTGCAATAACGAAGCGAATAAAGATGAAGAATGTAAAACTCAAACTACTATACGTACCCACAGACCTGCCCTACTATATCTCGGAAGAAGCTGTCACGCAACGCGTATGGAACAAAGTGATGGGTGTGACCAATGACGAAGCAGGGTCGCAAGCAGTGGTGGACAAGACAGAGGACGAGTGGAATGTGTTTTTGGAGAAATGCAGGACATTGAGCCACGAACCACTGAGTTTTGCCACCACAAAGGAAGTGCAAGAAGCTATCCAAATAGGCGTGACACATCAACCGAAACTAAAAAGCAAAAAGCAACGCCATTGGGAGAAAGACACGCGCAGCATTCAGCGCCACCGCAGAAATGCTAAAAAAGCACAAAAATGGGCAGACCTGATAGGCGTACAAATAAAAACGACCGACGACCCTACCTTACTACTCTATTCGACAGATGAAAAAAATAACCAACCAAGATGGCTGATTATTCGATAGCAGGCGCGGTGACTCTTGAAGGCAGAAGTTGCACTTGATCAATCAAATCCATAGAATCAAGATTATACGTGCTTATCACAAGTGTGGTGGGAGTCACGGTAATATGATGATACACCGGTTCGCCAAAAAACGAAATATCATAGCGGACTTTGTCTTTGACAGGATACACCTTGGTAGAAGCATTTGTGGCAATAAAAATCGTTGGCTCTTCTTTCTTCCAGAAACGAGCTTTGTAGTGCTCAGTACGGCGAGCATAGTTGTGGTCATGCCCCGAGAAGACAACATCCGCTTCGCGCAAAGGTCCGTGAAATGCCAACCAAATCAAGGGATTACTTCTTCCTTCTGCGGTGCTATATACAGGGTGATGCATGAGCACAATGGTGAACTTGTCCCCCGCCTCGCGTAGGGTTTTCTTTAGCCAGAACGCCGCTTGCGTATAGTCGGACATGCGGTGCAGAGCATCGGTATCAAGGGCAATCAGACGTACTTTGGGGAAGTCCACATAATAGGTCGTTCCTAAGAATCGAGCAGGACCATTCTGTGGATTAGGGAAGATGGTTTTCCACTTCTCGGGCAAGGTTTTTACTATGCCCTTGAGATACTCGTGATTGCCTGGGATAGCCACAACAGGCAGCGTATCCAAGCCCGTACCGAGGAGCGAGTGATACATCATCTGCTCGTAGTAGGTATATGGACGCTCCATCCAGTCGCCCAGTTGGGCGTAAAACTGTATATCCGAATGGCGAGTGGCGAGCGTGGACATCTGCTCGTTAGTGAGCGAATTGTGAATATCGCCCAACAAAAGGAATGACAGCGTGTCGCGCTGCAAAGCGCGCAACACACTATCATTATTCATTGTCATGAACTGAAGGTTTATCTTTTCCTCAGTCCACTCTGGTTCGGGTGGATTACCAAACCACGCCTGCCAACGGATGGCACAAACCGTAGCGCCACCCGCCAGAAGGCATAATCCTATTATCCAGCCGATAATCCGTTTCATATTTAGCCTATCCTCCCCCTTCGAAGGGGGATTGAGGGGGTCTTTAGAATGGCAAATCGGTGGTTTCGTCCACACCCGCAGCAGCATCAAAAGTAGCTACATTGGCTTGTGGAGCAGCTGCTGCAGGAGCAGCAACAGGCGCAGGTTGTGGAGCGGCTGCTGCCTCAACTATACCTTGCTGAATCTTCCAAGCACGGATAGAGGTGTACCAACGACCATTAAACTCGCGGCTCTCGATATCGAAGCTAACAGTCACAATGTCGTCCAATTGGCATGGGTTAGCCTTGATACGATCCTCGCCAAACACCTCGAAGTGCACCTTACGAGGATATTGCTCCTGTGTCTCAAGTACGTATGCCTGGAGTTTCCACTCCTTGCCAGAGGTCTTACTCACGCCACCTTGCTCTGGCAATACTTGTATAATCTTTCCAGATACTTCCATAAAAAATTCTTTTTTAGACCGTTCCTGCGGTACTGTTAGACCGGCGCAAAACGCCTGAAAGACCACTACGTTGTTGGACCGCCCTACGGGCTGTTAGATATTAGATTAATGAAGTCTAACAGCGACGAAGTCGCAATCTAACAGTGAGCGATAGTGAACGATTTGACTTCTAACAGAGAACGAAGTGAACGATCGTTATTTTATTAGCCTTTGATTGCTGCTACACCTGGGAGCACTTTGCCCTCGATAGCCTCGAGCAATGCACCACCACCAGTAGAGATATAACTTACGCGGTCAGCCATGCCGAACTTGTTCACACATGCTACGCTATCACCACCACCAATCAAACTGTATGCACCATTATCGGTAGCAGTAGCGATGGCCTCAGCGATGGCCTTAGAACCAGCAGCGAAGTTGTCAAACTCAAACACACCTGCAGGACCGTTCCATAGGATAGTCTTAGCACCTTCGATAGCAGCAGCAAACGCTTTGCGGCTCTCTGGACCAGCGTCCACACCTTCCCAACCCTCTGGGATAGCGTTGCTTGGGCAGATTTGGGTATTTGCCTCGTTGCAGAAGTCATCAGCTGCTACGCAGTCAGTAGCCAATACGAGGTTCACGCCTTTCGCCTTAGCTTGAGCGATGATATCAAGAGCGAGCTCGAGTTTGTCGTTCTCGCAGATAGACTTACCAATCTCGCCACCATTAGCCTTAGCGAAGGTATAGGTCATACCACCGCAGAGGATGAGGTTATCCACCTTGTCCATGAGGTTCTCAATGATACCGATCTTGGTAGAAACCTTAGAACCACCCATGATAGCGGTGAAAGGACGCTTGATATTCTTAAGGATGTTATCCACAGCCTCTACCTCTTTCTCCATGAGGTAACCGAGCATCTTGTTGTCAGCATCGAAGTAGTCAGCAATCACAGCGGTTGAAGCGTGTTTGCGGTGAGCGGTACCGAAAGCATCGTTTACATAGCAGTCAGCATAGCTGGCGAGGGTCTTAGCGAACTCTTTTTGGCTTGCCTTCATGGCTTTCTTAGCCTCCTCGTATGCAGGATCCTCTTTGTCAATACCTACTGGTTTGCCTTCCTCTTCTGGGTAGTAACGGAGGTTCTCAAGCAGGAGCACCTCGCCTGCCTTGAGGGCAGCAGCTTGCTCAGCAGCCTTAGCGCAATCCTCAGCAAATTGTACTGGAGTGCCGAGTGCAGCGCTCACAGCTTCAACGATTTGCTTCAAGCTATATTTAGCAACCACTTTGCCTTTAGGTTTACCCATGTGGCTCATGATGATGAGTGCACCACCCTCTTCGAGGATGTGCTTGAGGGTTGGCAACGCACCGCGGATACGGGTATCATCGGTAATCACTCCATTCTCGTTCAATGGCACATTGAAGTCCACGCGAACAATCGCTTTCTTTCCAGCGAATTTGTAATCGTTAATTGTCATAATCGTGTATAATTATTTGTTTAGTATTGTATAGTTTTGTATAGTATGGTGTAGCATAGTGTATGCTATGCCGAATTTGGGTGCAAAGTTACTATAAATATTGCAAATATGCAAAAAAAATCGCTCGAAAGTTTATTTTATAGTATTATTTTATTACTTATAGTACATAAATAAAGTCAACTTTATAGACTGATATAATATATAAATAAATCAAAAGACCGCATTTAGCAGTCTTTTGATTATAAATGAATACATACCTTATTATATATATGTATCTTATTTACTATATATATTATACAAGGATTAGATCCAACGAACGTAGCAGAAGTCCATGCGGTGTGGCAGCAAGTCGTTCTTAGGATACATACGCAATCCGAACTTCATACCACCAGCGTAAGACAATTGATACTCGGTCTCGAAGAAGAGGCGTGAACCCTTAGTTTGTACCAACTCCAATGGTTTTACCTCGAACAACTTATCGTTGTTGTGGGTAGAAGTACGAACAGCTACCAACTCTACGCCAATACCCTTATCGTTCAAGCCCTTGGTATCCAACTCTACTGCGATAGTGCACTTGTTACCTACATTGAGCTCTGCGCTCTTAGCGTTGAGGGTAGAGTTTACAACCTCAATGCTATCCCAGTGAGCTACCATGTTTTGCTTCCAAGCTACAATATCCTTAGCTACCTTATAGTTGTCTGCACCGAGGAGGGCGTGACGCTTAGCGAGCTTATTGTAGAACTTCTCGAAGTAGTCATCCATCATACGCTTAGTAGTAAAGCGAGGGGTGATCTTAGTCACAGAGTTCTTAATAGTTTGGATCCACTCTGGAGAGTAACCCTTGCTGTTCTTAGCGTAGTACAATGGGATAATCTCTTTCTCGAGCATTTGGTAAATGGTAGCAGCATCGAGTTGGTCTTGGTGTGCTTGGTTCTCGTAGGTACGCTTGTCGGTCAATGCCCAACCAGCACCTTCTACATAACCCTCTTTCCACCAACCATCGAGCACTGAGAAGTTGAGTACACCATTCATTTGTGCCTTCTCACCAGAGGTACCACTGGCCTCAAGAGGACGAGTAGGAGTGTTCAACCAAATATCCACACCTGAGATAAGGCGCTTAGCCAGACGCATATCGTAGTTCTCGAGGAAGATAATCTTACCGAGGAACTGTGGCATACGGCTGATCTCAATGATACGCTTAATGAGACCTTGACCACCACCATCAGCTGGGTGAGCCTTACCAGTAAAGAGGAATTGTACTGGACGGCTAGGATTGTTCACGAGTTTATCCAAACGCTCCAAGTCAGTAAAGAGCAAGTGAGCACGTTTGTATGTAGCGAAACGACGACCGAAACCGATAATGAGGTTGTCAGCGTTCATCTCGTTGAGTGCGCGAACGATACGAGCAGGATCACCTTGGCTCTTCATCCAGTTGTCGCGGAATTGCTCCTTGAGGTAGTTAATGAGCTTTTGCTTGAGACTCATGCGGGTAGCCCAAATCTTCTCCTCTGGCATATCGTTGTATGGAGCCCACATAGCGAGGTTAGATTGGTCTTTGAACCACTCTTTTGGGAAGGTCTCTTTGTAGATAGCTTTCCACTCGCTGGCAGCCCAAGTTGGCATGTGCACACCGTTGGTTACATAATCTACGTGCAACTCCTCCTCGAAGTAACCTGGCCATACAGGAGCGAACATCTTCTTGCTCACCTCGCCGTGCAACCAGCTCACGCCGTTAGCCTCTTGGCAGGTGTTCAGAGCGAAGACAGACATAGAGAACTTCTCGGTGTTGTCAGCAGGGTTTTGACGACCCATACCAATGAGGTCATGCCACTCGATACCCAAACGGCTTGGGAACATGTTCATATACTTGTAGAACAGACCCTCCTCGAAGTAGTCGTGACCAGCAGGTACTGGAGTGTGGCAAGTGTAGAGACCACTTGCACGAACAACCTCCAATGCTTGTTGGAAGCTGAGACCCTCTTTCTCCACGAGGTCGAGCATACGTTGCAGACCCATGAAGGCAGCGTGACCCTCGTTGCAGTGATATACATCTTTCTTAATACCCAACTTGCTGAGTGCGATAGTACCACCCATACCGAGCATAATCTCTTGTTTGATACGGTTCTCCCAGTCGCCACCATAGAGTTGGTGAGTGATTTGGCGATCCCACTCAGAGTTCATCTCGTTGTCGGTATCGAGGAGGTAGAGGTTGATACGACCTACAGCCACCTTCCACAGGTATGCCTTCACAGTGCGATCTGGATAAGGAACCTCAATAACCATTGGGGTGCCATCTGCCTCTTTCACTTGGGTGATAGGCAAGTTAGAGAAGTTTTGTGCCTCGTATTTAGCGATTTGTTGTCCTTCTGGAGAGAGAGTTTGGGTGAAATAACCATAACGATAGAGGAAACCGATAGCGGTCATATCCACGTTGCAGTCAGAAGCCTCTTTGAGGTAGTCACCTGCGAGAACGCCCAGACCACCAGAGTAGATCTTGAGTACGTGAGTCAAACCATACTCCATAGAGTAGTATGCTACGCTTGGCTTGTTAGCATCTTTTGGCTCATCCATATATGCGCGGAACTCGGCATAGACAGTGTCCAATTGCTTCATGAATTTCTTGTCCTTGCTGAGCTCCAACATACGATCGTAGCTGATAATGTTCAGCAATACGATTGGGTTAGACTGTGCTTTGTGCCAAGCATCGTTGTTAATGTAGCGGAAAAGATTCTTAGCATCAGAATTCCATACCCACCAGAGGTTGTATGCAATTTCCTGTAGTTTGTGAAGGTTTTCTGGAAGGTTAGCATTAACTTTTACTTCCGTCCAATTTGGTTGATTGGTGTTACTAACTTTGATTACCATAATGTTTTTAATTATTCTTTTTTGTACTAATTACTTAACAAAAATATCCGCGCGTATATACATATCGCGCGAAAATCGGGGCAAAGGTACTACATTTTTTTGAATTATGCAAATTTATTGCGCATAATCGTGAAATATATCTTCGCAATCGGTTGCAATACTATTCACAACCCAGCAACAAAGCAAGCAAACTACTCCCTCAAATAATAAAAATAGAATGAATTAAAATTCCCTTTTTTATTATTGTACAGGGATAATGTGGAAAAGATTTGTATAATGCTTATCTACAGCGATATAATGTGTTCAAAAATGTGGATTACTATTTGATAAAAAATGAAAACTTTTGCTTTTCAACATCCATCAACATGTTTTCCTCTCACTTGTTGATAACTTGTTTATAACCACTTTTTGAGTTTGAAAATCAGCAAGATACCCAGTGTAAAAGCGATCATCAATCCAAATGCGAATGGATAACCCCATTTCCAATGCAGCTCGGGCATAAAGTCAAAGTTCATACCGTACATACTCGCAATCAAGGTGGGTGGCAGGAATACCACATTCACCACGGTGAAGATCTTGATAATCTTGTTCTGCTCAATGTTTACAAGACCGAGGAAGGTATCCTGGAGGTAGTCCAGACGGTCGAAACCAAAACGTGTATATTCGAACAGAGAGTTTATATCCTTGATAATCATCGTCAGGCGTGGTTGCAGCTCCGTGGGGAAGAAATCGCACTTGAGGAAGTTGCTAATCACGCGTTGTTTATCCATAATGTTCTGACGGATAATGGTGACTTTTTCCTGAAGATCCTTGATTTGGATCAGTACCTCTTCATCCACTTGGTCGGTGGCGTTGATTTCACCAGAAAGTTTGGTGATCAGGTCGGTGGTATCCTCAATCATATCCGCATCTTTTTCGACACGTGTCTCCATGAGTGAGACCAGCACGTGATAACCTGTTGGGAAATTGCGCGTATTCATGAGCATCTTCTTCACGGTCTCATTGAAACTGGCGAGTTCCACATCGCGCGTGGTGACGAGAATGCTGTTTTTGAGAATAAAGTTGACCGGTTCCGTCTCGAAGTTGTCGCGCAGGAAGTTGGAGTTGGCCACGATTGAGTCATCCGTTTGAATATAACGAGACGACATCTCAATCTCTTCCATCTCTTCGTCGTCCTGAATGTCGATCTTGAGGAAGTCCTCGAGTACGCCCTCTGTCTTGTCACTTACATCCAGAAGGTCAATCCAGATAATATCTTTCTTGTCAAGACTACTGAGGATATTGACGCTGCGTCCTACCTTTATCTTGTCTTGTTTATCTTTGTCTCTATAGAATATCTTGAGTTCAGCCATTCGTGTTCGGCAATCTCGCGCATTGACTGACGCTTTGCGTCATTGGGCGCTCGATGCCTCCACTCTTACCTCGAGCCCACGCGGCTCTCGGTATTTTTAGCGGCTATGCCGCTTCGAGTAGGAAGCCCTCTATGCCGTCAGAGGTTTTTAATGGTTAGTTAGAATTTTGAATTAGTTGGGTGAGAGAGATGAACTCTTCTACACTCAGTTGTTCGGGGCGCTTCGTGAAAATGGGGTCATTGAGGATAGGATTGTCTTTACCTACCAGTCCCATCAACGAATTGCGCATCTGCTTTCGGCGCTGGTTGAATGCTGTCTTAACTACGTTCTTAAACAGCGCCTCATCGCAGCCCAATCCTTGGCGGTTGTTGCGTGTCATGCGAATAACCGCCGACTTGACTTTCGGCGGAGGGTTGAACACATGTTCATCCACGGTGAATAGATATTCTATATCGTAATATGCTTGTAGCAGCACGCTCAGAATGCCGTATGCTTTCTTGCCTGGTTTAGAGGCAATACGTTCCGCTACTTCCTTCTGTATCATACCCGAGCAGATAGGAATACGGTCCTTATTATCAAGCACTTTGAAGAAAATCTGACTACTTATGTTATACGGATAATTGCCTATCACGCAGAACTCGCCATCAGGATAAATGATATTCAAATCCAATTTCAGGAAGTCGCCCTCTATGAGGTGCAACTCAGGGTACCACTCCTTGAGGTACGCCACACTTTCCCTATCAATCTCGATAGCGGTCGTTTGGAGATTAGGATTTTTGAGGAGATACTGCGTCAGCACACCCATGCCAGGACCGATCTCTAAGACACGACCCTCGCTAATGGTTTCAGCAATTCGTTGGGCGACACTCAGGTCCTTCAAGAAATGCTGACCCAGAAATTTCTTGGCTCTTACTTGTTGCATTTTGCTGATAATAGTCGTCCATAAATGGTTCTTTTTGGTTAATAATATTCGGCAAAATTTGCATAGTCGCAAATTTTTGAGTACCTTTGCACGCCGATTTGTTTATTTCGGCTGCAAAAGTACAATTTTTTTTTCAAAAATGCAAACATTAGCCCAAATAATTACCAAAATAGTCGATTTTTTCTATCGACCCTTCCGTCCTTACCTTCCTCAGCAGCTTTTTCGCTACGCTGCTTGTGGTGGTGCTAACATGGTCTTCGACTGGGTACTATACTTCCTATTGTATAATTTTGTTATAGGTCATGACTTGGTATATATCTCCCTGCCTTTCGCCTCTAACCTCTCGCCTATCTGCCTTACGCCTCATATAATGACGCTGCTCATTGTTTTCCCCATCACGCTGTTTACAGGTTTTTGGCTTAATAAGTATGTCACGTTTACCCAATCCTCTCTCCGTGGATATAAACAGCTGTGGCGTTATATGTTGATTGTAGCGGTGAACTTGTTGGTGAATTATTTTGGACTGAAACTATTTGTCGAAGTATTCGCCATCTACCCTACTCCATCCAAAATGCTTATCACAATCATTACTGTCGCAATCAGTTTCTTTGGTCAGAAATACTTCTCCTTCAAAAAATAATCCCCTTCCTTTACACTCTACACTTTACACCCTACACCTTCACCCTTAGCAACACGTGCACATCCGTACGCGTACTTTCTTTACTGTGTCTTATGGCCCATGCATTTTGGTATATTGTCTCGCTCACGCGTAGATAAACGGAGAAGGTGTCATTAATCTTATAGCGTGCATTGAGCCAAAATCGTCCACCCAGTCCATATACGAAAGGTATAGCATAGGCATACAAAACATCGTTCTCGTATATGTATATTCTATTGTCCCATTCTTTTGCATCAAACGCTTGTGCACGCAACTGCAAGACGATAGGCACTTCTCTGAAACGATACTCAACATCTTGTAGCACGGACCAACCGTAACTCATTCCGCCCTGAGTATGCACCATATTGCCATCCGTTTGCGTTTTTAATTTCCAATCACCTACTTGATAGACCATATTCCATCTCAGCGAATAGGTGTCTTTCTCGTCCTTTCGTTTCATGCGAAAACGCGTATGCATACGATAGTCTTTTTGAGGAATAAAGTCTGCTTGCGCCATGGTCTCAAACCCTGTCTTCCATACATCTCCGTATGCTGATAACTGACAATTTTTCAGTTGGTTATATTCTATGCCTATGTATCCGCCATGCTCATCTTTTATCCTTGTCCATGAGCATAGTGCGTTGGCATATGTATTGTCAAATTCGGGCGAATAATACCTATATATTCCCACCAAATTCACATCGGATATGGGTGTATATCGTATGCCTGCTATACCTGCTACACCCCATTCATTACCTGGGTTGGTCGCTACCTCACCCCATAGGTCCACTTTCCCTTGATTCCATCGGGCATTCACACCCATTACTCCTCTTGCCTCTAAACTGTAGCTCGCTTGCGAGCGTTCTCTAAACTGCGACGAAGTCGCCTCTATCTCTTCCACCGCTGTCACGCCAACCTTCAAGCGCTTCCACCTACCAGTCGCATTCACGCCTACTGCATGGTTCCAACTCCCCTCTTTACCTTGGCGCAGCGAATATAGTGCACTCACTTCTGCCCACTTACTTACCCTTGCCGTCGCGCCCACACCGTGAAAATAGTTGTAACTATCGCCTACTGAACTATATTTCTTCAATCCCTCATTGGTCGTAGCGGTGGACTGAACGTATGCTGTTTTGCCTCGTTTGAACGGACTACCTAATACCAATCCATAGCCAAAATTGGCTTGGTAATTGCCTGCCACAATTCGCTTCATTGGACCTATATCGCGCAGTTCAATGAACCCACCATAATCCCACCTATCTCCTATAGCCAATCGCCCATCGCCAGCCGCCATCATGGCGGTCACACCCGCTTGCACACGATTCTGATAATTAAACCGATACCTCAGTTTTCCATACATCGGGTCACCCTCAAAATCCTCAATATTTCGTGCATCCGTCCGCAGCGTCAACTCATGCTTACCGTAGTGAAAAATCTCGCGGAAATATATATCCTTGCCTTTTGCCTCATTGCCTCTCGCCTCTACCTTTACAAACGGCAACAGATTGCGTATCTCATAATCCTTAAGACAATCAATCAATTGCAGCTCATATACATCCTGAAAGGCGTGCTTATATTGATATAGCAATATCGCATCAATCTGCTCATCGCTTAGGAACATGATTTCTCTGAGTTCATCTGCATTGGTGTGATTGAGATCAATGGGATTGGCAGCGATATTCATCAGTTGCTCCTGCACATCCTCTTGCACCACCTCATCTTCCTCTGAGAGTTGGTTAAAAATATCTTCCATGATATCTTCTATTGACACATTTTGACCATGCACAGTCACTACCATGCACAGCATAATCAACGATAATATCCAACCAATGCGTCTCATTTCAGCGACAAAAGTACAAAAAATTGCGCAAATATCCTAACAAATGCAAAAAAATTTTGTGTTTACACAAATTTTTAGTATCTTTGCACCCTCAAATGAAACCGAACAGACCATATCTCCGTATTTTCAATACGCTGCTCATTCTTGCGGCGTATGGTTATTTGGCGTATCGTCTCATTATTTTTAACGATTATTCATCGTTTTTTGCGGCTTTTCGTAGTAGTAGTGTGGGGCTGTGGCTCACCCTTATAGCTATTCTTCTGCTCATGCCTCTCAATGTGGTGGCAGAGGCGGGTAAGTGGCGTTTGCTTCTGCGTAAAACCGAACCTATGACCATTTGGGGTGCGCAACGTCAAGTCTATTATGGCTATGTGGGTGCTTTCATCACGCCGTATCATGCGGGCGATTATCCAGCTCGTGCTATGCTCCTCAAGGATAAGAGCAATTTCTCGGCGGCTATAGGACTGGGTCTTGTTGGTACGGTGGCTCTGCTCGTGGTGGAACTTATTTTTGGCATACCTGCCACATGGCTTTTTGTGAGTTACCATCCTGCTATCCCGTTGCAGTATTTCGCAGTGGCGTTTATTGTGCTGGTACTTTTGCTCAGTTTCCTGCCTCACCTGGTGCGTTATCTCTCTCGTCGCGAATGGCAGAACACGCAAATGCGTCAGCTCTCCTTGGCACTCTCCCATATGTCTTATCCGCTCTTCATGAAGACTATTGCCTGGTCCATGCTTCGTTATATGATTTGGGCACTCCAACTGGCGCTCACCCTCCACTTCTGTGGCGTGGACTTGACTCCTGTGCAATACATGATTGCTATCCCATTCTACTATATGGTCGTGGCAGTCTTCCCCTCGTTGCCTGCGGCTAATATCGCCATTCGTGGCAGTTGGTCGCTCATTATTTTCGGTGTTTTCAGTCAAAATGCAGCTGGCATAGCCCTTGCTGTTGCCCTCATTTGGATTATTAACACTGTCTTACCAATGCTTGTCGGTTCCATACTATACCGCAACGGCAAAACCAAGTAGTACATTGTAAATAACTAAATAGTAAATTGATATGACATTAACATTCTTACTCAACTACCAAGCACAATGGGGACAACAGCTTGCTGTTCTCTATGCTGCGGATGCAGACATTGCTACTGCATCGCCTGTGACTCTTCCTATGGATTGCCACGGCAACTCTGAGTGGTCGGTACAAGTCACCCTCAGCGACATTCACAAGTACAT
This sequence comes from Paludibacteraceae bacterium, assembly GCA_045119955.1. Classification (GTDB taxonomy): domain Bacteria; phylum Bacteroidota; class Bacteroidia; order Bacteroidales; family Paludibacteraceae; genus Colicola. The sequence goes on along the minus strand of JBGVEG010000129.1, from coordinate 2,092 downwards.
TTCTTACTGCTACGTGGTTCTTGATGAACAAGGCAATATCCTCCGTCGCGAGTCTATGCCTCACCTCCTCGAGTGCCAACCTGGCAATATCGTGTTGCGCGACCTCTGGCAAGACAAATCATCATCGCTCTTTGCCTCCAAGGTCTTCAGCCAAGTGCTCTTCGCACACCGTGCTCCTGTAGCTGCTAAGAAAGCTACTGGTAACATCACCCTCAAGGTTTCTGTACCTCGCCTCGAGCGTCATCAGGGTGTGGCTATTATGGGTAATATCGCTGCCCTCGGCGAATGGGATCGCTCCAAAAAACTCCCTATGACCAATAGCCAATTGCCTATCGCCAATAGCCACAACTACAACCCCGAATGGACCGTTACTTTCCACGCTAAACTCGGCTCTGTAGTGGAGTACAAGTATGTTATTTATGACCTCAAGTCTGGTGACATTGTGGACATGGAGTGGGGCGAGAACCGCAAGATCTGGGATGTACAACGCGCTAAGCACTATGTCCTCTCTGACTCTCCTTTCCGCTATACCCAAGCCAACTGGAAGGGCGCTGGCGTGGCTGTGCCAGTCTTCTCTCTCCGCTCAGAGAACGGCTTCGGTATTGGTGAGTACCAAGACCTCAAGCTTCTCGCTGATTGGGCTGTACTCACAGGTCAAAAGATGATCCAGACTCTCCCAATCAACGACACTACCCTTCGTCACAACAACCTCGACTCATATCCTTACAACGCGGTTAGCGTCTTCGCGCTCCACCCAATCTACCTCAACATTGAGAAGATGGGCACCCTCACTCCTACCCAACTCAAGAAGTATCGCAAGACACAGGAGGAGTTCAACGCCAAGACCATTGCGGACTACCAATGCGTTTATGACGAGAAGATGAAGTACTTCAAGTCCCTCTACAAGGCCGACAAAGCTACTCTCTTCGCTTCCGATGAATATAAGACTTTCCTCGCTGCCAACGAGGGATGGCTCTTGCCTTACGCAGAGTTCCTCTCTAAGCGCGACAAACAACCTAAGGACTTCTACTGCTACCTCCAGTTCCATGCGGACAAACAGCTCCGCGAGGCGGTGGACTATGCACACTCTGTAGGCGTGGCATTCAAGGGCGATATTCCTATCGGTATCTCTCCTGACTCAGTAGATGCCTCCACCGATCCACACCTCTTCAACCTCTCTGCATCCGCGGGTGCGCCACCCGATGACTTTGATGCACGCGGTCAGAACTGGGGCTTCCCTACCTACAACTGGGATGTCATGGCTCAAGACGACTACCAATGGTGGAAGTTCCGTTTCACCAAGATGGCGGACTACTTCGATGCATATCGCGTGGATCATATCCTGGGCTTCTTCCGCATTTGGCAAATGCGCAAGTCGGATGTTTGGGGTCTCTGCGGTCACTTCTCTCCAGCTATGCCTTATTCGCTCCAAGACCTCTGGAACATGGGCGTGAAGCTCGATGAGGATCGTCTCACCAAGCCATATATCCGTGCTAACTTCTTGGGTGATACCTTCGGCTACGATACTGAGTATGTGAAGAACAATTTCCTCCATACCAATGATGGATATATCTACTTCTTCCCTGAGTATCTCGACACCCAACGCAAGGTGCAACAGTTCTTCCTCAACCCTGAGAACCGTGCTGCTCACGAGAACAACTGCAATATCGACAATGTCCTCAACGGACTCTTGTATCTCCATTGCGAGGTGCTCTTCGTGCGTGACCAGAAGAACCCATCAATGCTCCACCCACGCATTGCGCTCTACCAGTCACACAACTACCAAGAGCTCTATGCCGACCAACGCCAACTCTTGGCTGACATCCACAACGACTACTTCTACCACCGCCACACTTCTTTCTGGCGCGAGTCTGCACTCAAGAAGTTGCCTACACTCATTGCTTCTACCGACATGCTCTGCTGCGGCGAGGACCTCGGTATGGTGCCATCCTGTGTGCCTGATGTCATGAACCAATTGCAGATCCTCTCGCTCGAGATCCAACGCATGCCTAAGGACCCAACCGTAGCTTTCGCTCACCCAGCGGACGCTCCTTACCATAGCGTTTGTACCATCGGTACCCACGACATGAAC
>JBGVEG010000128.1:0-1982 GCA_045119955.1 Paludibacteraceae bacterium | reverse complement strand
TTAACAAGCGTAAGTGCAGCCAGCAAGAACTATGCTCTTGCTGACAACATTCAGGAGGGTACAATTTTGCATTGCTTTGACTGGACATATAATGACATCAAAGCTATGTTACCTCAGATTGCAGAGGCAGGTTTTACATCGGTTCAGACATCACCGGCACAGCCAGGCGTTGGTTATTACGAAGATAAGCCATCTGATATCTGGTATTGGTTATACCAGCCGCTTGGATACCGTATTTCAAACGATTTAAAAGATAATCCGCTTGGTACCAAGGCAGAGCTTCAGGCATTGTGTGACGAAGCTGAGAAATATGGCATCAACGTAATCGTGGACGTTATTGCAAACCATTTAGCAGGTAAACATGACTATATTGATGATGAATTTAAGGATGATAGTCTGTGGCATCATTATGGACCTGTTAATTCATGGAATGACCGTTGGCAGGTAACACATTGTGAAATCGGCATGCCGGATATTGACACCAATAATAGTTTTGTGCAACAGAAAGTAGAAGCCTATATTCGGGAACTGAAAAGCATAGGCGTAGATGGTATCAGATGGGATACAGCGAAGCATATTTCGCTACCGTCAGAAGGCTGTAATTTCTGGCCAACCGTAACGGATGAAGGTATATACAATTATGGTGAAATTTTAAGAGGACCAGATGACAGCGGAAATAGTGATCACCTGATGTTAGAATATACCAAGTATATGTCTGTTACTGATAGTGATTATGGTAAAGATCTTCGTGATGCCTTTAATAATGGTACTGTATTTAGTGGATATGGTAACTGGGCAGCCCGTGGTGTATCCAATGACAAGCTTGTATATTGGGGTGAAAGTCATGATACATGGTCGAATAATCATGACTGGGGATATTCTAATGAAATGAGCCAGAATGTCATTGATAGAGCGTACGCAGTTGCAGCAAGCCGTGAAGATATTTCAGCATTGTATTTTTCTCGTCCATCTGCAAAAGTAAAAGATGATATTAGAGCTGGTCAGAAGGGAAGTACACACTTCACAAGTCCTGAAGTTGCAGCAGTCAACCACTTCCACAATGCAATGATTGGACAGGATGATTTCTATACAACAGGAAGCAACTGCGCAGTTGTATGCCGTGAACAGGGTGCTGTTATCGTAGCAGGTAGCGGTAGTAATTATTCAGTTACGGTACCAAACGGTGGTTCTCTTACAAAACCAGGTACATACACAGATGAAATCACAGGAAATACATGGACTGTAACATCATCAACTATTTCCGGTAAGATTGGTGACAGCGGTATCGCAGTTATTTACAATCCAACAATTTCTAAGGATCCGGAAGCAACCATCTCAAAAGAAGGCGGTAACTTCAGCACAGATACATTAGAACTTACACTTGGATTAAAGAACGCAACAAGCGGAACATACCAGATTGGAAATGGTTCTGTTAAGACATTTACATCTTCTACAAAGGTTACAATCGGAAGTGACATGTCTTATAGTGATAGCGTAACTGTGAAATTAACAGCTACAAATGGAGAAAAGACAGTTTCTGATTCATTCATATTTACAAAGGTAGAACAGACCGGAAATGTTGCATATTTCTCTTTACCATCCGGATGGAGTGATACTGTATATTGTTATGCATATGACTCTGCAACAGAGACAATTAACAATGGTGCATGGCCAGGACAGAAGATGACAAAAGATTCTGCAACAGGTTACTATGTATATGAAATTCCGGAAAATATTGAAAAGCCAAGAGTTATCTTCTATAACTCAGATTCTAACAGAACTCCTGCAGACATGGAAAAAGGATATCTGTTTGATGAAGAATGTGCATATCTTTTCAAAAATGGTAACTGGAGCCAGTACACAGTTCCTGTAACAAACGGAACGGTTACTGTAAAATATGTAGACGAAAATGGCAATGCAATTGCATCTGCTGAAAAATTAACAGGTAAAGTTGGAACATCTTATTCCACATCAGCAGTAAC
>JBGVEG010000127.1:0-36777 GCA_045119955.1 Paludibacteraceae bacterium | reverse complement strand
GTCAAATCTTGACGATGGCCGTTCAATTTACGATAGCCTTTGCGGCGTTTTTTGTGGAAAACGAGAACTTTCTCGCCGCGGCACTCGTTGTCGAGTACTTCGCAAACCACTTTTGCACCCTCTACTACTGGGGTACCTACTGTTACTTCGCCGTTGTTCTCAACGAGAAGTACTTTCTCGAATGTTACCTCAGCGCCTTTCTCTGTCTCAGCGATGCGGTTAACAAAGAGTTTTTTGCCTGCCTCCACGCGATATTGGAAGCCTTGCATTTCTACAATTGCGTACATTTGTTAAATGTTTTTAATGATTAACATCGGTCAGGCGAGATGCGGAGTCCTCGACGTTGGCATACCCGAAATGGGTATCATCCGTCCCCTCAGCAGCGCTACTTAGGAGCCCAAAAGCCGAAAAAGCGTGCAAAGGTACTACTTTTTTTTGGATTAACCAAACATTTTGTAGAAAAAACGATAAAAAAGTGTTCTTTCGCTTGTTTTTGTCGCGCTGCTGGTCAGCGCAGCGTTCGCTAAACACTAAACAGTAGCGCAGCGTCCACTAAACACCCCTATACTACTTCTTTGCCAAATGGGAAGACAGAACCGAGGGCGAGTTTGAAGTGTTGTACGCCCCAAGGGATACCTATGATGGTGCAGCAGAGGATGAGTCCGAAGACGAGGTGTGTGAGTGCTATCTCCCACCAACCGAGCAGTATCCAGAGGACATTGAATACTACTTGCAAGCAGCCCGTCTCGTTGCCTGCTTTGGGCTGTAGGTCATGCCCGAAGGGCCAAAGTGAGAGTGTACCAATCTTGAAGAGTTGTACGCCGAAGGGGATACCGATGATGGTGATGCACATCAGTAATCCTGCTGTCCAATACATGAGGGCGGTGAGCAGTCCGCCCATGATTATCCAAACGAGATTTCCAAGAAAGTTCATAGTGGTGTGTGTTATGTTTGCGACTGCAAAGGTAGTGAAAATTTTTGGATTGTGCAAGAAGATGTATGAAAATTAACAGTGTTAACAAATTTAGGACGCGCGTCAACCAATTTTAGGAAAAGACATTGCGCGGCAAACAACTTCCTGCCGCGCTTCATGAGATATTAGCAAAATATATAGCAGTGTGTATTTTTTGGCTGAAAAATTTGCATATGTGCTTTTTTTGTAGTACCTTTGCCCGATTTTTCATATAATGCGTAATGCGCGCATGTGAGTACGCTCGAAAAATCGCTAAAAAATAAACCAAAGGAGAATATGCAAAACATCAGAAATATAGCGATTATCGCACACGTAGACCACGGCAAAACAACCCTCGTGGATAAGATGCTCTATACCGCGAACCTCTTTCGCGAGAATGAGCAGAAGGGCGAATTGATTTTGGACAACAATGAGCTGGAGCGTGAGCGCGGTATCACCATTTTGGCGAAGAACGTAGCCATTGAGTACAAGGGCTGCAAGATTAATGTGATTGACACTCCGGGCCACGCCGATTTTGGTGGCGAGGTGGAGCGCGTACTGAACATGGCAGACGGCGTACTGCTGTTGGTAGATGCCTTCGAGGGTCCAATGCCACAGACTCGTTTCGTGCTACAAAAAGCCCTTGAGCTCAATCTCAAACCAATCGTAGTCATCAACAAAGTAGATAAACTCAACTGCCGTCCAGATGAGGTACAAGAGGAGGTATTTGACCTCATGCTGAACTTGGATGCGACCGAGGAGCAACTCGATTTCCAAACCATCTACGGTTCTGCTAAGAACGGTTGGATGTCCACCGATTGGCACAAGCCAACGACTGACCTCACAGCACTCATGGACACCATCATCGAGCACGTGCCTGCGCCAGAGATGTTGGATGGTACACCACAGATGTTGATTACCAGTTTGGATTATAGTCCTTACTTGGGTCGTATCGCAGTGGGACGTGTACACCGTGGTGCATTGAAGAACGGTCAGAACGTGACCTTGGCGAAGAAAGATGGCAGCAAGGTACGCTGCAAGATCAAAGAGTTGCACACCTTTGCCGGTATGGGTCGCGCGAAAGTAGATGAAGTGAAGTCAGGTGATATCTGCGCACTTATCGGTATTGAGGGCTTTGAGATCGGCGATACCATCTGCGACTTCGAGAATCCAGAGGCATTGGATCCAATTGCAATCGACGAGCCAACGATGTCGATGGTGTTCACTATCAACGACTCGCCATTCTTCGGAAAGGACGGAAAGTTCGTGACTTCTCGCCATATCCAAGACCGCTTGAACAAAGAGTTGGAGAAAAACTTGGCGTTGCGCGTAGAGCGCGGAACAGATGAGACATCGTGGAATGTCTTCGGTCGTGGCGTGTTGCACCTCAGCGTATTGGTAGAAACCATGCGTCGTGAAGGATATGAGTTGCAAGTGGGACAACCACAAGTAATCATCAAGGAGATCGATGGCGTGAAGTGCGAGCCAGTAGAGCAACTGACCGTGAACACCCCAGAGGAGTGCTCGGGAAAGATTATTGAGTATGTGTCCACTCACAAGGGCGAGATGACCCGTATGGAGATGATCAACGATCGTGTGCAATTGGAGTTTGTGATCCCTAGCCGTGGTATCATCGGTATGCGTACTTACGTATTGAACGTGTCTGCTGGTGAGGCGATCATGGCACACCGCTTCTTGGAGTTCCAGCCATACAAAGGCGAGATCGTGAAGCGTAATAATGGTTCGCTTATTGCTATGGAATCGGGTACAGCATACGCGTATGCTTTGGACAAACTGCAAGACCGTGGACGATTCTTCATCAGTCCACAAGACGAGGTGTATGCCGGTCAGGTAGTGGGCGAAAGCTCGAAAGAGGGCGACATCGTGATCAACGTGACCAAGTCGAAAAAGTTGACGAATATGCGAAGCAAGTCCGCAGATGACAAGGCGGTATTGCCACCACCTGTCATCTTCTCCCTCGAAGAGGCATTGGAGTATATTAAGGAGGATGAGTATGTAGAGGTAACACCAAACTACATGCGTATAAGAAAGATTATCCTTGATGAGTTGGAGAGAAAACGCGCAAATAAAAATTAACGGGAATTATACACTACCAAAATTATAGAAAATTGTAGAAAATTGCCAAAAATCTCAAGATAACCATTTTGGATAATTTATTATAATTTACTATAATTTTTGGAGCGAAAACATAACCAGAAAATAATTATAAAAATTTTAGTTATATGCAATTTAATCAAACAGAAATCAAAGACCTCACCGCGGTTATCACGTTGACAGTGGAGCCAGCAGACTATCAAGAGGCAGTTCAAAAAGAACTTATCAACATTCGTAAAAAAGCGAACATCCCAGGTTTCCGTCCAGGTATGGCACCTAAGGGTATGTTGCAAAAGATGTACGGCAAGAGCATCCTCGCTGAGGTAATCAACAAGGTTATCGGCGAAGGCCTCAACAAGTACATTGAGGAGCAAAAACTGAACCTCCTTGGCGATCCATTGCCAAACGAGGAATTGACCCCAGAGGTAAACTTCGACACACAAGACACTTTCTCTTTTGCATTTGACATTGCAGTAGCTCCAGAGTTTGATGCAATGCTCAACGGCAAGAATAAACTTACCCAATACACTATTACTGTGACCGATGAGATGGTGGACAACCAAGTGAAGAGCTATGCTCAACGCTTTGGCGAGTATGTACAAGCAGATAGCGTAGAGGAAGGCGATGTAGTGAAGGGTCTTCTCACCGAGCAAAAGGAGAACGGTATCGTGAAAGAGAATGGTATGCTCACTCCTGCTTATATGTCTGACAAAGAGCAAGCAGCTCTCTTCGCTGGTGCTAAGGTAGGCGATGTGATCACCTTCAACCCAACCAAAGCATACGGCAACTCTGTAGAGGTTAGCTCAATGCTCGGCATCAGCAAAGAGGAGGCAGAGGCATTGACCAGCGACTTCACATTTGAGTTGCAAGGCGTAACCCGTCACCAAGCTGCGGCTATCGATGGCGAGCTCTTCGCTAAGGTTTACGGCGAGAACAATGTAGCTGACGAGGCAGACTTCCGTGCACGCATCAAAGCTGAAATCGAGCAAAACATGGCAGAGGACGCTAAGTACAAGTTCGGATTGGACGCTAAAGAGGCAGTGATGAAGAAGATGGCTAAGGTTGAGTTCCCAGAGGCGTTCTTGAAACGTTGGGTGAAAGCTACCAACGAGAAGATGACCGATGAGGAGTTGGAGAAAGACTTCCCAGCTATGGTGGATGAGCTTCGTTGGCACTTGGCAAAAGACCAATTGGCTAAGCACTTCAACATCCAAGTAGAGAAAGAGGATGTAGAGGCATACGCGAAAGAGGTGGCTCGCATGCAATTCATGCAATACGGTCTCATGCACGTAGAGGATAGCTACTTGGCTAACTACGCAGAGCAAATGCTCAAGGACGAGAAGCAACTCCGCGGTATCGTGGAGCGCGTAGCTGAGAACAAGATCTACGCTGAGCTCAAGGGCGTAGCTAAGATTGAGGAGAAAGAGATCAGCCACGAGGACTTCGGCAAATTGTTCGCTTAATGAGAATACACTTTATCGCTATAGGTGGCGCCGCCATGCACAACTTGGCCATGGCGGTAGCTACCAAAGCAGGATATGTGGTGACAGGGTCGGATGACGAGATCTTCGACCCTGCTCGTACACATTTACAGGAGGCAGGTCTGCTGCCTGAGGAGATGGGCTGGCATCCAGAGAAAATAACCAGCGAAATAGATGCTATTATATTAGGTATGCACGCGCGCGAAGACAACCCAGAGTTGGTACGTGCACGCGAGTTGGGGATAAAGATTTACTCTTTCCCTGAGTATCTCTATGAGCAGACCAAGGATAAGATTCGCATCGTTGTAGGTGGCAGCCATGGCAAGACAAGCACCACCTCCATGATTCTATATGTCTTGCAACGCATGGGCATCGAAGCCGATTATATGGTAGGCGCACAGATTGAGGGCTTCGAGCGAATGGTACGTCTGTCGGACACGGCTAAGTATGCTGTGTTTGAGGGCGATGAGTACCTGACATCTCCGCTTGACTTGCGCTCTAAATTCCTATGGTATCACCCTCATGTGGCGATACTCACAGGTATAGCATGGGACCATATCAACGTGTTCCCTACTTTTGATGGATACGTGGACACTTTCCGTAAGTTCGTCGATGGAATCGAGGAAAATGGCACATTCATCTACTACAAACATGACAATAACTTGTGCGAGATTGCATCTCACGCACGAACAGATATACAACAATTCCCATACGAGGCATACGAGCCTACCCCCAACCCCTCCCTAAAGGGGAAGGATGTTGGCTTGAAGATTTTTGGTCGCCACAATATGGAGAACCTCCAAGCTGCTGCATTGGCTTGTGAGCAGATAGGCGTAAAACGAGAAGACTTCTACCGCGAGATAGCCACTTTCACGGGAGCAAGCAATCGTTTGGAATTGATCGATGAGATAGGAACGAATGTAGCGTACAAGGATTTCGCGCATTCGCCAAGTAAACTGCGTGCGACAGTGAATGCTGTGCGCGAGCGCTACCCCGAGAAACAGTTGGTGGCAGCCATGGAGTTGCACACGTTCTCCAGCTTGATGGCGGACTTTCTGCCTCAGTATGAGGGCTGTATGGCACAGGCAGATGTGGCATTGGTGTATTTCAATCCGAAGGTGATTGAGCACAAACGCCTGACCCCTATCACCGCTGAGGAGGTGAAAAAGGCCTTTGGCACGGAAAATGTAGAGGTGTTTACCGACAGCCAACTGTTGCAAGAGCGGCTACGAGCATTGCCATATGAGAATACGGCACTGCTGATGATGACCTCAGGCACATTCGATGGCGTGAATATACCAGAGTTTGCAAGGGACCTGATCAACTCAAACCAAAAGAATGACCATGCAAAAAAACAAGGTAAACTGCCTTATACACACTGTCTGAACTGTGGGGCAGAACTTCAGGGTAAGTACTGCCATGTTTGTGGGCAAGAAGCTACTAGTAAAACACCTTCGGTCGGTGCATTTTTAGTGGAGTATGCTAACCATGCTTTTATTTGGGATTCGAATTTCCTGAAAACCCTATGGAACCTGATTCGTCGCCCTGGTTATTTGACCAAAGAATTTATTGCAGGCAAGTTTGCATCGCATGAACATCCCCTTAAACTGAATATGTTCTTGCTATTTGTACTCATCACGCTATTCGTGTTTTTTGCGGGTACTGAAAAGGTGAACAATTCGGTACATAATATAACCCACAACGAAGCTGTGCTTGCTGGCCTTCAACTTGAATTTATGATTGATCGCGGAGAACTAGATACCACACTGTTAAGCCCACAAGATACTGTTCAGTTGTTAGCACCTCTGTTCTTCGCTAATCAGTATCCAGGATTCATCCGTTGCATAGATACATTAGAATACACGAATGACAAAGGTCTTGACAAATGGATAGCGGTTATTCCGCATACATTCATTGAGGATAGCATTATGGTGGAGTACGAAAGCGGTTGCTATCGTATAAACCAAGAATTGAAAACAGCCCAAAACGAATTGATGTTAGTAAATTCCATTGCACAAGAACTAGTTGATCTCATTGCTCGATACTTCCCATTGCTTGTGTTGTTCACGGCTCCATTCCTAGCAATATCGCTGCGATTTGTGCAACGCAAGAACCGCCTACCACGCATCCATCATTTCATTTTCGCCCTGCATTACACAGCCTTCCTTGAAGTGATAATGATATGCATTTTCCTGCTCCATCTAACGGTATCACCACCTATGTGGCTCTTGGAATGTGGTATGGTTATAGGTTCATGCTTGTATCTCACCATTGCTTTCCGCAAGGTTTATGGAACTCGCAGCTGGGTGGGAGCCGCTTTCAAGGCACTGCTTACAAGTTTGATTTATGTGTTCATCTGTCTGCTGGTATTCCTTGGGATACTCTTGGTGGCTTTCTTTGTGGCTATTAATAACGCGTTGATCAGTTGATTGAGATTAGCAATATCGGTTGCGATCATTGAAATACAAAAATACGGCACTTTGGATGACGTAAATTCGAAGTCTGGGTTGGAAAATGCGAAAGGTGTGCACTTTTTTGGGGTAAAAACTCATTTTTCTTGAAAAAAATTTGCACATATGCATTTTTTGTTGTACCTTTGCACCCGATTTCGAAATGGTACCTTGCCCGAGCGGTTAGGGATCGGTCTGCAAAACCGGGGACGGCGGTTCGAATCCGCCAGGTACCTCAAAGAAAGAGCCGCTCAAGAGAGTGGCTCTTTTTTTTACTTTGCCCTCAACCCCTCCTCAAAAGGAAGGGCGGTTGGTTGTGTGTGAAGTAAGTGTCTGATAATAGGAATATAGTCATGAAAGAAATAGAAGAAATAACCAGTCAGGAGTATAAGTACGGTTTCACAACGGATGTGGAGACCGAGGTTATTCCTATGGGGTTGAGCGAGGATGTCGTTCGACTGATTTCGTCGAAGAAAAATGAACCCGAATGGTTGTTGGAGTTCCGATTGAAGGCGTACCGCAAGTGGCTGACGATGGAACACCCAAGATGGGCACATTTGGATATACCTGAAATCGATTTTCAAGCAATTTCGTATTATGCGGCGCCTAAGACACATACGGGGGATGAGAAGAAGGAGATTGATCCTGAACTGATGAAGACCTTTGATAAGTTGGGTATCCCATTGGAAGAGCGTGCAGCATTGGCAGGAAATATGGCAGTAGATGCGGTGATGGACTCGGTGTCGGTAAAAACGACTTTCCGTGAGACATTGGCGGAGAAGGGGATAATCTTCTGTTCTATTTCGGAAGCGGTGCAAGAGTACCCAGAGCTAGTGCAGAAGTACTTGGGCTCGGTGGTTCCTGCAAACGATAATTTCTATGCCGCATTGAACTCGGCGGTGTTCTCGGATGGTTCATTTGTATATATACCAAAGGGTGTGCGTTGTCCGATGGAACTCAGTACGTATTTCCGTATCAATGCAGGTAACACGGGTCAGTTTGAGCGTACCTTGTTGGTTGCAGATGAGGGGGCATATTTGAGTTATCTGGAGGGTTGTACTGCGCCTATGCGCGATGAGAATCAATTGCACGCAGCCATCGTGGAGATTGTGGTACATAAGGATGCTGAAGTGAAGTATTCGACAGTGCAGAACTGGTATCCCGGCGATAAAGAAGGCAAGGGTGGCATCTATAACTTCGTGACGAAACGTGGTATCACGCACGAGAATGCGCGACTGAGTTGGACACAAGTAGAGACGGGATCAGCTATTACGTGGAAGTATCCGAGCTGTATATTGAAGGGCGATAACTCCAGTGCAGAGTTCTATTCGGTGGCTGTGACCAACAACTACCAACAAGCGGACACGGGAACAAAGATGATTCACATAGGAAAGAACACACGCTCGCGCATAATAAGCAAAGGTATATCGGCAGGCAAAAGTCAGAACGCCTATCGTGGATTGGTGCGTGTGATGCCTAATGCAGAGAATGTGCGCAACTATAGTCAGTGTGATAGCTTGCTTTTGGGCGACAAGTGCGGTGCACATACTTTCCCTACCATGCGCATACAGAATCCAACTGCGATTATCGAGCATGAAGCAACAACAAGCAAGATTAGTGAAGACCAACTCTTCTACTGCCAACAACGTGGTATAGGTGTGGAGGATGCAGTAGGATTGATTGTGAATGGTTATGCCAAAGAGGTGATGGATAAACTGCCAATGGAGTTTGCAGTGGAGGCGCAGAAATTGCTACAGGTGAGTCTGGAAGGATCGGTGGGATAAACAGAACGAAAATAATCTAAAAACAATAAAACATTTGTCATGAAAAAAAGTTTACTTGCACTATTTATGTGCATCATGAGTGTTGCGATGAATGCAGCAACGCTCTTTCCATCGCGTACAGACTTTCGCGATGAGCAAATCTATTTTGTAATGACCACCCGTTTCTACAACGGTGACCCTGAGAACGACACCCAATGTTGGGACGCTCAGAACTACAACGTAGGTGACCCTGCATGGCGTGGTGACTTCAAAGGTCTGATTGAGAAATTAGACTACATCAAAGCCCTCGGTTTTACCGCAGTATGGATTACTCCTATCGTGGAGAATGCTTCTGGTTATGACTATCACGGTTATCACGCTCGTAACTTCTCAAAAGTAGATCAACGCTATGAGAGTGAGGATGTGAAATTCCAAGATCTGATTGATGCCGCTCACGCAAAGGGCATGAAGATCATCTTGGATATTGTGTTGAACCACACGGGTAACTTCGGCGAGGAGAACCTCTGCAAACTCTTTACCCGCGATTGGGAGGCAGACCAAAGCAATATTGATGCATGTATGGTTCCTTACACCAAAAAAGATGGTGGTAAATTGCCTGATAACTATTTGTCTATCCCTGGTGGCGAGCAATATGCTAAACGCTTGGCAGAAATGAAGAACACCGATGGACAAAACCACGATAAAAACAACTATTGGCACCACTATGGTAACTTTAACTGGGACGATGACACCCGTTGGTGGGCACAAATCGCAGGTGACTGTGTGGACCTCAACACCGAGAATGCATACGTGGCTAACTACCTCGTGAAATGCTACGGCGAGTTTATCAAAATGGGTGTGGACGGTTTCCGTATCGATACGGGCGGTCACATCTCTCGTTTGACTTTCAACAAGAACTTCATTCCTCAGTTTACTGCTTTGGCAGAACAACACAAGGATGCACGTAATGGTGGCGACTTCTTTATGTTTGCTGAGGTGTGCTCACGTGATCGCAATGTGACCTATCGTGGTCAAGACCGTTTGAGCCCATACTTCTACACATGGACGGAGAAAAAGAACTACGCATGGGATAATAGCGAGACTTCTTGGAACAGTATAGTCGTTATGGAAGGTGGCAAAGGTAGCCACACTAACGTGACTTCTGTAGATCAACACGCTGCTGATTACGTAGGTCAATACAGCGACGGTCGTACATCGAACAACGCATTGCTCAATGGTAATACCTATCATACTCCTGATTATAGCCAATACTCTGGTTTGAGTGTGATTGACTTCCCTATGCACTGGAACTTCCGTAGTGCTAATGAGGCATGGGGCGTGAGAGGTAACGACAACCGCTACAACGATGCTACATGGAACGTAGTATATGTAGATTCTCACGACTACGCTCCTGACGGTGCACCAGAAGGTACACGTTTTGACCAAAGTGAAGACACTTGGGCAGAGAACTTGGCATTGATGTTTACTTTCCGTGGTATCCCTTGCGTATATTATGGTTCCGAGATTCAATTCAAGAAAGGTTGTGTAATTGACAAGGGTCCCAATATCGCATTGAAAGAGACTGGTCGTGCGTACTTTGGTGGTTATATCAAGGGTGAGGCTAATGTCACCGACTTTGCTGAGTACAGCAATGCAACAGGCAATATTGCACAAACACTGAAACACCCATTGGCTTTGCATATCCAACGTTTGGCTAAGATTCGTATGGCAGTTCCTGCTTTGCGTAAAGGACAATATAGTACTCAGGGTTGCAATGGCTCGTTTGCATTCAAACGTCGTTATACCGATGCTACTACTGACTCATACGCTTTGGTAACCATTTCTGGTGGCGCAACCTTCTCAGGTATTGAGAATGGTACATACGTGGATTGTGTGACCGGTGATAAAAAGACCGTTACCAATGGTTCGCTTACGGTTTCATGCTCTGGCAAAGGTAACTTGCGCGTATATGTGCTCAGCACTACAAAAACTCCTGCTCCTGGCAAGATTGGCGAAGATGGCAAATATGTATATGGTTCAAAGAACGCTGGCAACTATCCTCAGTGGGACGGTACACAAGAGGAGTTGGATGATCGCTTCGGTGCAGGTGGTAATACTAACTGGGGTGAGCCAGTAGAGCCATGTTTGGCATCTGCTGATGAGCGTGCTGTATTCTTCAAGGGCGAGCAGGATTGGGGAACTTCTGTCGCTGTATATATGTGGAATGGCGCAGGTAATATCGCTGGTTGGCCTGGACAACGCGCAGAGCATCTCGGTGGTGGCACATTCAAATATGTAATTCCTGAAGGCGTTGATGTTAGTGGATCTGATTGGCAAATCATATGGAACAACAATGGCAATGGTAAGCAGACGGCAGACTTGAAGTTTACTATGCGTGGACTTTATACCAAAGATGGTTATCAAAGTCTTGTGACCAAACTTTGCGAGGGTGGTGATACTGGCGAGACACCAGAGGATCCTAAACCAGATCCAACTCCTGACCCAGAACCAACCCCAAGTGAAATGTGTTTGAACTCTGCGGATGAGCGTGCAGTGTTCTTCCAAGGCTCTGACTTTGGTACTGCTGCTAATGTATATATGTGGATTAAGGGCACGGAGACTGCTCTTGCAGGTTCATGGCCAGGTACTGCTGCAACTCACTTGGGTGATGGTAAGTTCAAATTTGTGGTTCCTGCAAGTGCTACGGGCGATCCTTCTACATGGATGATTATCTGGAATGGTAATGGCAAGCAAACTGCAGATCTTGCCTTTACAATGCATGGTATTTACAACTTCAGCGGTTGCAATGGTACCGTAACAGCATTGTGCGAGGGTGGCGACGTTCCTGTTGATCCTAACCCAGAGGATCCAAAACCAGAAGATCCAAAGGAGGGTATTACCGTGAAGGCATTGATGCCTGCACATTGGACAGAGACTATCACAGCTTGGGTATGGCCTGAAGGTGGAGATGGTCGTGTGGTAACTCCAAGCAAGGATGGTGATTGGTATGTAGTGACTGAAGATACTGAGGTGTTGAATATCATTTTCCGCAATGGTACAGATTGGAATGGTAATCCAAACCAAACCGAAGATATGAAGTTTACTGCCAATACATGTATTCAACTTTCTCAATCAGGCAATGCTAAGGCAACTTACACTGTAGTAGATTGCCCTATAGCAACCGATGTAGAGGACGTTGAGGTACAGAAGCCAGTAGCTCGTAAGGTACTCATCAACCAATCCCTTTACCTCGTGATGCCAAATGGCGATGTGTATGATATTTCAGGACGCCAAGTTCGTTAATTGAATACAATACGATAATGAAAACGCTACGCAATGGATGTGTAGCGTTTTCTGTTTTTTATGATTAATCAGTGGAGTGTGTTGCGAGGGGTAGGATTATGATAGAGAAACAAAAAAGCCGCTCTACCAAGCGGCTTTCTCTCTTGTTGCGGAGGGCGGGATCGAACCACCGACCTTCAGGTTATGAGCCTGACGAGCTACCACTGCTCTACTCCGCGATATATCACTTCTTATCGAAATGCGCTGCAAAGGTACTGCTTTTTTTTGACATGACCAAATATTTTGAGGATTTTTAACGAAAAAAGTGATATTTTTGTGTATTTTCTTGCGTATGTGCGTTTTTTTTAGTAATTTTGCGCCCTATTTTGTGCATGGGTATGTCACGCGTGCGCGAAATGTGATTGCAGAATAAAATAATAACAATAAAACTAAATTAAAATTATGCAAAACAAAGGACTTGTTATTACCTTGGCAGTGTGCTTGGCTTTGGTGAGTGCGTTCTATTTGTCATTCTCTGTGGTGACAAATCACTACGACAACAAAGCAGCAGAGTATGCTCAAGGTGATGATGCAAAAGAGTACCAATACTTGGACTCTATTGCTGGTGAGAAAGTGTGGTTTGGCTACACATTGAAAGAGTGCCGCGAGAAAGAGATCAACCTCGGTCTTGACCTCAAGGGTGGTATGAACGTAACAATGGAGGTATCGGTTCCAGAGATTATCCGCGCACTCAGCGGTTACAACACTACCGAGAACTTCAACAACGCCATCGCTTTGGCACAAGAGAAACAAAAATCATCGGGTGCAGATTTCTTGACCCTCTTCTTCGAATCATTCTACGAGATTGACCCTAATGCTCAATTGGCATCGGTATTCTCTACTTTCGAGCTCCGCGAGAAAGTGAGCTTGACTTCTACCAACCAAGAGGTGGAGAAAGTCGTGACCGAGGAGGTACAAGGCGCTATTGATAACTCATTCAACGTATTGCGTACTCGTATTGACCGCTTTGGTGTGGTACAACCTAATATCCAAAAGCTCAGCCAAACAGGTCGTATCTTGATTGAGTTGCCAGGTATCAAAGAGCCAGAGCGCGTTCGTAAACTCCTCCAAGGTTCTGCTAACTTGGAGTTCTGGGAGACCTACGACTTGGCTGAAATCCTGCCACAACTCTCTCAAATCAACAACGAGTTTGCTGCTCAAAACGCAAGCACCGAGGCAGCTCAAGCTGAGGCTGCTCCTGCTAAAGAGGAAGTAAAGGCAGAGACAACAGACGAATTGGATGCATTGGTTGAGGCTGCTGACAGCTTGGCACAAGCTGAGGCAGACCAAGAGGCTGCATACGAGGAGTATAAGAAGGCTAACCCATTGTTCGCTGCGTTGCAACCTTCTGTTAGTCCAGCAGGTCAACCATACCAAGGTCCTGTAGTAGGTACTGCACACTATACTGACACCGCTAAGGTGATGGCTATGCTCAACTCTCAAGTAGCTAAGTCATTGCTGCCACGCGAGTTGCACTTGTGCTGGACCGTTAAGGCTATTGACGAGGCAGAGGCATACTACCAATTGGTAGCATTGAAGTCTCAAACCAGTGGTCGTCCTTCTCTCGAGGGTGACGTGATCACCGATGCTCGCGCTGACTTCGGTCAAACATCTGCTTATGCTAACGTAAGCATGACCATGAACGCTGAGGGTGCTCGCGACTGGCAACGTATCACACGTGACAATATCGGCAAGTCTATCGCTATCGTACTCGATGGCTATGTATATAGCTTCCCAACTGTACAAAACGAGATCGCTGGTGGTAGCTCACAAATCACTGGTAACTTCACCGTAGAAGAGGCTAAGGACTTGGCTAACACATTGAACTCTGGTAAGATGCCTGCACCTGCACGCATTATCCAAGAGGATGTAGTGGGTCCATCCCTCGGTCAAGAGGCTATTCACGATGGTCTTTGGAGCTTCGTGATTGGTTTCATCTTGATTCTCGTTTACATGATTATGTACTATGGCTTGACCGCAGGTTTGATTGCAGACTTCGCATTGCTCTGCAACGTATTCTTGCTCGCAGGTATCTTGTCATCTTTCTCTGCTGTATTGACCTTGCCTGGTATCGCTGGTATCGTGCTCACCATGGGTATGGCGGTGGATGCTAACGTGCTTATCTACGAGCGTATCCGCGAGGAGCGTCGTGCTGGTAAGAACTTGCGCAAAGCTATCGAGGACGGTTTCAGCAACGCTATCTCTGCGATTGTGGACTCTAACGTAACATCATTCCTTACTGGTGCTATCTTGGCAATCTTCGGTACTGGTCCTATCAAGGGCTTCGCTGTTACCTATATGATTGGTATCATTTCTTCTTTCTTGACCGCTGTATTCGTTTGCCGTCTGTTGCTCGAGGCGTATGCTAAGAGAGAGAATGCTAAGGAGCTCAACTTCACCACTAAACTCATGCAAAACTTCTTGCAAAACACCAAGGCTAACTTCATTGGTGCGCGCAAGGTGACTTATATCGTATCGGGTGTATTGGTTCTTATCGGTATCTTGGGTGTGAACCCACATATCATGGGTAAACTCAACCTCGGTATTGACTTCTCTGGTGGTCGCAACTATATCGTTCGCTTCGCTGAGCCAGTTAATACTGAGGAGGTAAATGCTGCTTTGGACAATGTCTTCATGGAGGCTAAAACCCAAGCAGGCGACGAGGAGACTTTCGCACTCAACGTTATCACTATTGGTGACGCTAACCAAGTACGTATCTCTACCAACTATCGTATCAACGACAACTCTGAGACATTGGACGACGAGATTGAGGCATTGCTCTATGCTGGTTGCCAACAGTTCTTGCCAGAAGGTGTTACCTTGGATGAGTTCAAATCTACCGAGATTAACCCAACCGTAGGTATCATGCAATCACAAAAGGTAGGTCCTGCTATCGCTGACGATATTACCCAATCTGCTATTTGGGCTGTGTTGGCTGCGTTGGTAGGTATCTTCCTCTACGTGTTGGCACGTTTCCGCAACT
Source organism: Paludibacteraceae bacterium (assembly GCA_045119955.1). Taxonomy (GTDB): domain Bacteria; phylum Bacteroidota; class Bacteroidia; order Bacteroidales; family Paludibacteraceae; genus Colicola. Next base: position 21,691 of record JBGVEG010000127.1, on the reverse strand, counting down.
TCGCATTCTCTGTAGGTGCGTTGACAGGTTTGGCACACAACACCCTCATTGTACTCGGTGCATATGCGCTTCTGTGGAAGGTGATGCCATTCTCTATGGAGATTGACCAAGCGTTTATCGCTGCTATCTTGACCGTTATCGGTTACTCTATCAACGATACCGTGGTTATCTTCGACCGTGTACGTGAATATACTGGTTTGTATCCAAAACGTGACCGCAAGCAAAACATCAACGACGCATTGAATCACACCCTCAGTCGTACTTTCTCTACTTCGATGTCAACCCTCGTAGTATTGATTGCTATCTTCTGCTTCGGTGGTGAGACTATCCGCGGATTCGTATTCGCATTGCTCATTGGTGTGGTTGTAGGTACTTACTCTTCACTCTGCGTGGCTACTCCTTTGGCTTACGACATTCAAGAGGCTATGGAGCGCCGCAAGGCTAAGAAAGCTGAATTGAAGAAATAATGCGTGTCCTGCGCGTATGTACGCGTATGCACGATAATCTATAAGGTACTGCCCGGCATACGCGTCGGGCAGTATCTCAATAAAACATTAAACACTAAACACTAAACACTAAACGAACAAAAATGAATGATTTTTTGAAATTTGCCGTCTCTAACGGTATGAACTCGATGCACGTAGAGAATGCCATGAACGCTTCTGCCAGCTACATTAGTCCTTCTATTCTGGAGGAACGCCAGCTCAACGTGACGCAGATGGACGTGTTCTCGCGTCTAATGATGGACCGTATCATTTTCCTCGGCACAGAGGTGAATGACTATACTGCCAATGTGATTCAAGCGCAGTTGCTTTATCTCGACTCTGTGGACTCTGACCGCGATATTAGTATCTACCTTAATACCCCTGGCGGTTCTGTATATGCTGGCTTGGGCATTTATGATACGATGCAGTTTGTCCGTTCGCGTGTAGCCACTATTTGTACGGGTATGGCGGCCAGCATGGGTGCTGTATTGCTGGTGGCAGGCGAGAAGGGTATGCGTGCCGCATTGCCTCATAGCCGCGTGATGATTCACCAACCATTGGGTGGTATCCAAGGTCAGGCCTCTGATATTGAGATTACTGCGCGCGAGATACTCAAACTCAAGGATGAACTCTATCAGATTATCTCCGACCACTCGGGTCAAACGATGGAGAAGATTCGTCAGGATGCAGACCGCGATTATTGGATGACCGCTGAGGAGGCACTCCAGTATGGTATGATTGATAAGGTGTATCGTCGCGAGAATAAATAAGCTTCTGGACTATGGCTAAGAAGAAAGAACAATGTTCGTTTTGCGGTCGCGAGATGCCGCATATGTTCCGTGGCGATGATGGTAGCCTGATTTGCCACGACTGCATTGAGGCGGGTCATAAGATGATTCGCGAGATGAAGCAGTATATGGAGACTGAAACTGACATTAAAGGTCTGGAACTCAGTACCCTGCCTAAGCCCGCAGAGATTAAGGCCTTTCTTGACCAATATGTCATTGGTCAAGATGATGCCAAACGCTATTTGTCTGTGGCTGTATATAACCACTACAAACGTGTCTTGCAGCCCCGCGAAGAGGGTGGCGTGGAGATTGAGAAGAGCAATATTATTCTTGTAGGTTCCACGGGTACGGGCAAGACATTGCTGGCTCGCACGATTGCCAAACTGCTCAAAGTGCCTTTCACCATTGTGGACGCTACGGTGCTGACGGAGGCAGGTTATGTGGGCGAGGATGTGGAGAGTCTGCTCACACGTCTCTTGCAGGAGTCGGATTATAATGTCAAGAAAGCCGAGAAAGGCATTGTTTTCATTGACGAGATCGATAAGATTGCGCGCAAGTCTGATAATCCAAGTATCACCCGTGACGTGTCGGGCGAGGGCGTACAACAGGGACTTCTGAAACTGCTGGAGGGTTCCGTAGTGAATGTGCCACCTCAAGGTGGTCGCAAGCACCCAGAGCAGGAGTTTATCCATGTCAATACACAAAATATCCTCTTTATTTGCGGTGGTGCTTTCGATGGAATTGAGCGCAAGATTGCGCAGCGTATGAATACGCAGGTCGTTGGTTTTGATGCGGCTAAGAAGGCACAGACTATTGACAAGAGTGACCTCTTGCAGTATATCGCGCCACAAGATTTGAAGTCCTTTGGTTTGATACCTGAGATCATTGGTCGTTTGCCTGTCCTCACCTACCTCAAACCGCTGGATAAGGCAGCGTTGCGCAATATCCTCACTGAGCCAAATAATGCGCTGGTGAAGCAATACCAGAAACTCTTGTCCATGGACGGCATTGCGCTCACTTTTGCGCCCGATATGCTCGATTATATCGTGGATAAGGCGATTGAGTATAAGTTGGGTGCGCGTGGCCTGCGCGGCTTGATGGAGACGGTCATGATCGATGTGATGTACGATTTGCCTACTTCTAAGAGTCGCAAGAAGACCTTTGAGGTGACAAAGGAGTATGCGGCACAACGCATAGAGAAAGCCAATTTAAATACACTCGCCATGAGTGGGGAATAGTGATTCCTGTCTTTACACCTTACATTTTACACTTTACATAAAAACAATAAACATGAAAAAAGCAATTATTATGATGACTATTGCAGCCACCCTCATTGGCTGCTGTGCCAAGAAACCACACTACGAGAGTGTGGACGAATATCCTGTGAAACAAGGTTCGCTCGCTGAGATGACCTATTCACCTAAGCAGACAACCTTCTCTGTATGGAGTCCTAATGCGGATACGGTGTATCTGAATCTCTATGCAGATGCCACTACGGTTGAGCCATTGGAGCGTTTGACCATGTGCCGTCAGGAAGATGGCAGTTGGACAAAGACCGTGAAGGGCGATCTCAATGGTCAGTTCTATACTTTCCAAATCGTAGAGCCAAGTTCTCGTTGGACACTCCACGAGACCCCAGGTATCTTCGCTAAGGCAGTAGGTGTGAATGGTCGCCGTGCTGCGGTTATTGACCTTGCTGCGACCAACCCAGAGGGATGGAGTGAGGATATGCGCCCTGCTTTTGCAGCGGCTAAAGATGCTATCGTATATGAGATGCACCACCGCGATATGTCTATCCATGCTACTTCAGGTGTGGAGAACAAGGGTAAGTTTGTACAATGGACCGAGCATGGTACCAAGACGGCTGAGGGCCTCTCTACGGGTATTGACCACCTCGTGGAGTTGGGTGTTACACACGTGCAAATCCTGCCTTCCTACGACTATGGATCAGTAGATGAGACGCGTCTCGGCGATAATCGCTACAACTGGGGTTATGACCCAGTCAACTACAATGTACCTGATGGTGGCTATAGCACCAATCCTTATGATCCTGCTACACGTGTTCGCGAGATGAAGCAGATGATTCAAGCTTTGCACAAAGCAGGCATCCGTGTTATCTTAGACGTGGTGTATAACCATACCTTCAATGTGGAGAACAGCAACTTCACCCAGACTTGCCCTGACTATTTCTATCGTCTTCACGAGAATGGCGACTTGGGTAACGCTTCTGGTTGTGGCAATGAGACAGCCAGCGAGCGTGCTATGATGCGTAAGTTCATTGTGGAGTCTTGCCGTTACTGGATTGAGGAGTATCATATGGACGGTTTCCGTTTCGACCTCATGGGTATCCATGATGTAGAGACCATGAACCAAGTGCGCGCTATGATGGATAGCATTGACCCAAGCTTGTTGCTCTATGGCGAGGGTTGGGCTGCGGGTGGTCCGCTGTATCCTGGTGATGAGTTGGCAATGAAGGCCAATATGCAGAAATTGCCTAATATCGGCGCTTTCTGTGACGATATGCGTGATGCGCTGCGTGGTCCCTTCTCTGACAATAACCGCGGTGCGTTCCTTGTGGGCGAGAAAGGACATGAGGAGAGTATTAAGTTCGGTTTGGTAGGTTGTATTGCTCACCCAGAGGTGGATATGGAGAAGGTGAACTACTCCAAGCAAGCTTGGACTGCTCAACCTACTCAATGTATCAGTTATGTGTCTTGCCACGATGATATGATGCTCACTGACCGCCTCAAAGCCAATAAGAAACTGCGTGCGGGCGAGTTGCAACGTCTCAGCAAGTTGGCACAAACAGCGGTCTTGACTTCACAAGGTATGCCATTCCTCTGGTGTGGCGAGGAGATTGCGCGCGATAAGAAAGGTGTGCATAATTCCTATTGCAGTCCTGATGAGATTAATGCTATTGATTGGTCGCTCAAAGAGAAGAACCTCGACCTCTTCCGCTACTATCAAGGTCTGATTGCACTGCGCAAGGCACACCCTGCTTTCCATATGGGTGATGCGGACTTGGTGCGTCAGAACGTACATTTCTTGCCTGTAGCCGAGGGTGTGGTGGCATATCAGTTGAATGGTGAGGCAGTAGGCGATAGCTGGAAGACGATAGTTGTGGTACTGAATGGTCAAGAGAAAGCCGCTAAGGTAGCATTGCCAGCGGGTGAGTTCCGCTATGCATGTGTGGACGGCAAGTGCCCTGCTGAATGCGATGCAGCTGTTTCTGGTACTATCCGCGTGGCTCCTCAGTCAGCTGCTATCTTGTACCAATAATCACAACTCAGGTTTGAGATAAACGTTGCTCAGTTTTTAGACAAACGATATATCAGTTTTTAGATAAACTAACAAAATAGAGGGTGTGTCAGCATTTTGACACTCCCTCTGTTTATATTGAGGAGCTTCGCTTTACGGGGTATTCGCCTGTTTCATGTGTTGCGAGATAAAGTACCCACGGATTGAGCGTTTGCCTCCTGGCTTATCCTTCTGTTCGCGCCAAGCTTCTTCCAATGCGACCCACTCGGCTGAACCTTTAACTAATTGGTTGTATGCCTTCGAGGCTGCTCCCATACGCAAGGTGCATTCTTTTTCCGCTTGAGACTGCGGATTTTTCTTGTAATCACGTGGATGGGTACTGCGAGCGGTATATTTGGTACCATAGCGCTCCATGAGCCACATGTCACAATTGCGACCAAACACTTTTCCAGTTGCTTTTACAAGCATTGCAATTAATTGTAATCGTGCCATCGTTTATGTTGTCTAAGTTAATAAAATAATTTTGGTTAATATACTATAATTATTTATAATTGTCTCCTAAGTTGTCGATATTGTCGTCATATAATTTTGAAACATTTAGAACCTACCGAGAAGCTCGTGGCTTCGAGGTAAGAGGAGGAAACGCGGTCGCCCAATGCCGCATGCGGCATTTATTGCGACCAGCAGATTCCGACGAAATTACGGGTTCATAACGGGTTCTTGACGGGTTCATAATAAGACATCACTATCCTATCCGTAGCACATCTATATCCTATTATTACGCTATAGTATCTATAATATCTATAACATCTATAACGTCTATTTACTATCAAAATGCTGTTTGGGTATTTTGGGTAAATAGGGTATTTTGGGTATTTCGTTTTTACCCATTTTACCCTAAATACCCACTTTACCCTTACGCAATTTTTGCACCTCTCTTATTGTATGTTCCTTGTGCAACACGCACAATTTCAGTTGATTGAACATACTTGTCAATCCATTTCTCCATCGTCCTTACGCTTACTCCAAGGACTTCCGCCTGCTTCACGGCGTCCTGCTTCGTGAAGTCCGCAGGAAGCATATCAAAGAACTGTCTTTGGATCAGCGTATGACCAATTTCTCCAGGAACAGCGTCCTTGTTCTCGGGCAACATTTGGAACATCATTGCGGAATGCATCAGCAACTTGTGACCAATCAAGATCATCGTCTCAAAGTCATCCTCCGAACAGACCATACGCTCAGGCAAAGCTTTTGTCATGTCCATTCTCAGTCCCGTGAGAATCATACCGATACGCTTCATAATGACAGGCATACGCTTGAGAATAGAGTCAAACTCATTACCAAAGGACTTGCGGTAGATGTCATACATGGCTCGGAACATACGAGTGATAGTCTTGCGCTGTGCATCCGTCAGGTAGAAGTAGCAATTGTGTTTCGCGCTTCTCATCCAACCATAACGCAGACTCAGTTCGTGACCCAACTGCTCATAGAGGGCAATGTCTTGAGGAACAGCGTCCTCCTCTGCATCCAGCCAAACGCGGTCATCAAAGTCTTGTGTCTGCTTGACCACATAGCAGGCGAAACGGCTCATCAGACCATTCTCGCGGCTCTTAATCAGCGGTTTGAGTTGGTTGTAAGTACCCGAGATTAAGACTGCAAAGTGTGGGTCAGGAATCTCAATAAACTCCTCATGGTTCTTGCGAAGTTTGCTAATAGTCTCATGCTCAAACATACAGCGAAGCACATCGGAGAAACCGCCCGTACTGCTACCCAGTGCCTTGCTCAGCGTATCAATCTCCGTCGCCATCATGATGCCTCGCCCCTTGAGCATTTGCAGGTAGCTCATGAGGGCAGCCGAGGAGGTGTTGGCAGGCAAGAAGATAAACTCACCATGCTCGTTCTCAATGCCTTGCAGCAGTTGCTTGGCGTAGTTCATGATACCTTTGCCCGAGGCAGCAGGAGCCAATACCATGGTCATGAGTTCGGGACCATAGACATGGTGCGGAAAGCCGTGATACATACGCATAGCGGGCAGGGCGTAGGCGTAATTGGTTAATAACGAAAGCAATAGCATGTCGCGCATCTCGCCCTCTGGGGCAATGCTAATAGCTTTCTCAACTTGCCAAGGCAATTGACCTTGACGAAAATGACTGGTGATGAGGGTGTCTGCACCCTCGGAAAGAATTGTGTTGGTCATAAATTTAATAAGTTAAAGTTTATATATTATATATAGGTGTACCTCTCAATAGGTACGACATTACCATTATACACTAAAAAGCGAAATTTGTGAATAGTCTGTGAATAAAAAAATGATGATTTTGCTTATTTTTTTTCAATATACTATAATTTTGACAGTTTTTCATTATATTTTTGATAATTTTGGTCTAATTTTGAGTAATTTTTGTTTTTAGTATCTTTCTTGTTTCTGTGTTTCCGTGCTCATCCGTGGTTGGTAATATATTCTCCGTTTTAGTTTAGATAGTTTAGATTTCGCGACCAACGGGAGCAGGAAGTTAGCTTTCGAAATCGAGTGCAAAGGTACTACAAAAACGCGTTTTTTCCATACTTTGCAGGCATTATCGGAAGTTAATTTTGTAACCGTTTGACAAACAAGTAATTACACCGCATCCGATTTATGTCCAATCGGATGTGATTCCTCTGCCATTTATGCAAAATCCGCATAAATGGCATTTTTTATAAGCTCTAAGCTGGGCTTTGCACCTTTCTTTGTTTATTGTCCCGAATATCATTCGGGTATCCTCGTCTTCCCTCCACCTGTCTTGCTCTCGCGATTCCCTTCGCGAGAAATCCCAGCCTCTACACCTTACACCCTACACCAAAAAAATCGCCCTAAAAAGCGATTTTTCTTGCTCAATCAAAAAAAATATTGTACCTTTGCACCCGTAATTAGCCCACGCCTTGGGATTATGTCTTTCGGGTGGGCATTGCAGACATAATAAGGCGTCAAAACGGGGTCCCCGATAAAACTCGTTTTATGGGGTGTCCAACGCGCTTTGTGCTTGGCTATTCGGAATCTCGCAAATTCAAGAATCATTCCAAGACATTGCAGCATTTTGATGTCCTCGGGATATGTATATTCGTATCTGCACATGCTATAGCAAGGCGTGTGCATTATCGTACATATCGGCGTGGGCTTCGGTGTTGCTTGTTCGGAATGATAGGCAATGCGAGAGCCTCGAATAGCGGAACAGCAACAGTGCAGTCCCGCTTTTTTTATACAATTGCTGTGCGTTTGTATGGAAGCGGAACACTATTTAGCAGGTGACCGCTTTTTTGTATGCCTCCCATTATCCATGAGTAACTTCTCTTTGGACGTACAGGGTATTCTCAGGACCTCAGGGTATGGGGAGGAGTTACTCATTTATATGGTTTGGAGAAAATAAATAAAAAAATACTAATCTCGATTAATTTTTGATAACGATTTGGTATATTACAAATATTTTGAATTAAAATATAAAGGAGCAAGCCGAAAATCCGACAAAGAGTAGGCAACCAATTAAAAAATCTAACATTATGATTAAGAAAGATGTAACTTATGGCGATTGGAGAATCGTTCGCCATGACGACTCCAAAATGGAGGTGTACAAAAACGGAGAGTTGTGCCCAAAATCTGCACCTGTATTGCGTGAGATTGCAGAAGAAGTAGGTCTAGAAGTAAATCCTGATTGGCGTACATCACAATTAGGCAGTAATGTGATTAATGCCGTTGAGGCTGCGCTTGCAAACCAGAATGAGCCAGAAACGAATGAAGAATGTGATGAAATTACCTTTGAACAACTCAAAAATGCTGCTGTTTATTTCTCTTTCACTAGCGAAGAAGGACCGGAATATGCGTATGGGTACCTTATTTGCAACCGAAAACTCTATTGGGTGGATGAAAACTGGGATGTACCAGGGCCTGCGGATGAGGCGGATTTTGATGCCTATAACTGTTATAACAATCCTGATTATGTGGATGAGCTTGATTCATACAGTGACTTTGATGAGTTCTTGGAGAAACTCGGCGAAAAGAAGTTAGATTCTATGGAAGTGGAAGTTGGGCAGTACCCTGAATTTGCCTCCGAAGACGGAAAATATACATTAAGTGTATATGTCGGAGATAAGATGGTTTACGAAAAAGTAATCGTACACTACTTTGATTAAATTTTCGTAACAATAACCAATCTTTAGGGGCAGCAGGATTGGGTTCCTGCTGACTTCACCAAGTTGGTAGTTCGTTATAGTAAGGCAAAGCAAGAAAAAAGACCAAAGAATTTTTTCTTGGCGAATGAAAATGAGAAAGAGAAATCCGAATTATTGGGACATTGTCAGCATGTGATAGGCAGGGCACGAGAATACTTTGATCCTGATTTCGAGTTAAGTAACATAGAAGAAACACTAAAGCATGCGGTTTGTCTTTCTCCATGGTTACGAAATAGACGACTTTAGTCTATATGAAGAAAGTGATTTGTGCTATTTCAATGATAGTATGGATTTGCATTACGAATACGAAACAGATATAGACTTAGGATAAAATAGGTTTTATGGAGATTAATGCCACAAATTTAACAACACTCATCTTAGATACAATAGATGAGTTAAAGCGTTTGCAAGGTATTTGGAAAGATGAGTTTCGGGATGTGCCACCAGTACTTTGGTTTGGAAATCTAAACGAGAAGCAGACACCACTAAAAGGGAGAGTACTCGTGATTAGTGCCAATCCAAGTCGCCCTGAACAACCTAAGAATAATCCTCGTATTCCTTATAGTGAAAAATGGAATACAGAACTTGTCAAAGTAGAGGAGTTAATGAAGGATTATAACAACTACTTCGTGAATAATCCATACAAACAATGGTTTGGAGGTAATCCCAGCAATTCCAAAGGGCGTATTGAGGACTTTCTCAATGGATTAGGAGCGAGTTTCTATCAAAGCATATACAAGGAAATGTCTTATCAAGCGATTCATATTGATCTCCTACCTTTCTCTACTGAGAGTACATTCACTACTATTGATAACCAGATAATGGCAATAGGAGGTGTACCACAATGGATTAATCAGCACCTGCGCAAAATGATTGAATTGATTAACCCCAAATTAATCATTATAAACGGCAGTAGCAACTTTACTTACTTCAACCAATGCATTGATTTGAACACACAACCCTATACAGCAAGTTACAACCCAGTAGAATTGGCTCCAAACGAAAAGAGCATTACTATCTGGTATGCAAACAAAGTTGAAAATGTGCCACCAATCATTGCCACAAGTGTCAATATGGGTAGTTTCTGCTTCCATAGCAAAGATACACTGAGAAAATTAGGAGAAGAGGTCAAGAAGCGACTTAATCTATAACCCAAAATAGGAGGAGTGCAGACTTCCACTCCTCTTATTGTTCTATTTCCATGTTAATATTCCTAAACTATTTGCTATGTTATATTGTAGAACAATAAAACACAAATATTATGACCGACCAACAAACACAATGGCAACAATGCCACGAAGAGGCGAATCGCCTGCGCCGCGAACTAAAAGCGCTCAATGCCAGTCGCGCTACACTTACCGATCCTGCTGAAATTGAAGCAAAGAAGAAAGAAGCACACCAACTACAAACGCAATACAATGCCGTCCTTGAGCAACTCAAAGCATTGAAAGATGAATACGAGTGGAACAAAAGTATTAATCGTGAGTTTGACACATTAGGTTTGTAGTATGAAAGTTCTCGTGTTAAATAAAACCAAATCGCACAAACTCGACTGGATGGAATATGCTATCCAACGTGCTTTCTCGCAGGAAAACGATGTAGTAATCTTCGCGACTATCAAAGTAGGTGGTGTTCTAAATACTGTGAGTCAAATCAAGAAATTAATAAAGCAATATCAACCTGATGTGATTGTTGCCAAACATTTGTTGGCATCGGTACTTCTCTTTGAATTGCCAAAGACAACCAAGAAAATTCTCATTGATCCATTCCTGGTCTTTGAAGATAGCGAAGATGGGATTAAATTAACTTTGGCATTCAACTATGGAAGCGTAAAACTGTTTAATTGGTTGCTCAAGAATAGTACCGAATTTGCGAATAATCCCGATAACTCCTATGTCAGAAATGCGTTCTGCATCTTACGCAATGCGGATACAAGTTCCCCTCTGTATGCTAAATGGGTAGCTGCTTTTGAAGAAACAAATAGTCTTTGCGCCGTAACGGTATCTAAAGACGATGACATAATGACCCAATTAGGTACATATCACCGTAGTATGAACCAAGCGCGTGCATATCTCGATTCGGAATATGAATTGATCAATATAAGTGAATTAATAAACGGAGAAAGTCGAAAATCCGATGAAGAGTAGACAATAATTTAAAAACTATCTATGAGTATTTTAGATTCTACCAAATCAGGTAAGGCATTTTTCGAAGCAGAAATAGAAAAGTGGATAGAGAAGGAACTAAACCTCTCAGAATATGATTATGAACTGAGATGGATTTCAGATAATGGTAAACCATACTATGCTATTGATGTCCACAATCGAGATGTAAACCTCAATGACTATCGTTATGAACAATTACCAGATTATATTCAGTTTGGTGATATTGTTGCAGGTAATTTCCTTTGTGCATATAGCAAACTGACTAGTACAAAAGGATTTCCACGCATGGTAGGTCGTACCTTTGACTGCAGTTTCTCACAACTCACTTCGTTGGATGGAATGCCAAAAACTGTAGATCGCGATTTCATTTGTTTGGGTATGCCCTTCACTGAAGAGCAAATTCGAACAGCCACAAAGGTAACATGTAAGGTATATTTGTAGCAAAAAGTATGAACGAAATCTTAAAACATAGAATAGTATCATTTGAACATCGATTTCTCTTGCATGGCGAGAGAAGTACTATCGCATGTTTTGCTGTCGTTCAGCCTGACCGTTTTTATCCATTTACTCCTTCCAATCGCGTGGAGTATCGCCGTGAAGCAAAAAGCAAACGCACTCCGCAGCTCGTGGCAGAAGGACTACTGCGTATGAGTGCGTTGGGTCTAGATTTGCAAAGCAAAACATCATCTTATACCGCGAGAGTGGTGGTTAATCGCTCAAAATATCGCTTACTTAACTGGGCTAAACACTCGCATATTCATTCGATGGTGTATGTTTATCCAACTGCTGATGACATTATACTGGAATATTGGGTGCATCAGTCAACGATACAAAATGAACTTACTCCAACCATAATGGAAGAGTATGTACTGAAGCAAATCGTAACAGTAGGAATGGATAGCCTACAGCAAGAAACGATAACCATACCATTTGAGGGGTATAATTACGATATTGCCATAGAAGAACTCTATGCTATCCATCAAAAGATAGAAAATAATATCCAAGAGATAATGGCTAAGAAAGGTTGGGATAAAGACTTTACATTGGATATGGCAACGAACCATACTGGCATGCATGCCGCATATTTGCGCAGCCAAGTTTATAAATAGTAAGCGAAGATAACGCCAACCTACTTTAGCCCGCAAATAAGGTATCTATTACACCATTTTTCATGCCAATTAAAGAAACAATACAGAAAATACACTTTTTTGTAATATATACTTGTGTATATCAGATAATTATTGTGCCTTTGTCCAAAAATTAAGTACTACTTTAGATTTGTTCAATCATGTGTAGTAGAACAAAGGTGAGAACGATAATCGCGATTCACTGCATGGACATATCAATTATTTGAATCTATTCGAGTAATCATACATACAGCCAACTACATTTATTCTTTTGGCACAGATTTTGCCTGGATTATGCGTATAGAGCCATAAAATGATGTGCAAGCTCCAGAAAATGGCACTTTTTACACATACATTTGCCTATTTGAAGAAAAAATACAAAAAAATACACTTCTTATAACCTATAACTTGTGTATTTCAAAAAAAAACACTAACTTTGCACGCAAAGTTTGAAAAAGGAGATAAAACTATGTGTATGTACAATCTTGCATTAAATGATGAACTCGTTAGACGCACTCGTCAATCGTTTGCTAATGATGCAGATATGAAGGCTTGGCTACAAAGGCAAGTCGAGGCGTTGATGATAGAATACAATACATCTCAACAAACGGTTCGCCGTAGCGCTCGCGCAGCCATTGCTGCTATGCGTCGTCAAAGCGAACTCAATGGCAATGCAGAAATGTCGCTTCAAGACATTAATACCGAAATCCAACAAGTGAGACTCGAAAGGAAAACAACAGCCCAATGAGAACTTTCTATGCTGTTTTTGATACGAATGTGTTGGTGTCAGCATTGATGTCCAAGCATGCAGACTCTCCTACTGTATTGCTGTTGGATTATGTGCTCGATGGGCGCATCGTTTTGTTGTATAATGAAGATATTATCAACGAGTATAAAGATGTATTGCATCGTGATAAGTTCCACTTCGACGATGAACAGATCACTGCTTTGTTAGATTTGATAAAAACAGGAATACAACTTCATCCTACGGCAAGTCAAGAGACATTTGCGGACGAAGATGATAGGGTATTTTATGAAGTAGCCCTCTCAAAGGAAGATGGTTATGTTGTAACGGGTAATACCAGACATTTTCCCAAGTCACCTATTGTTGTTACTCCAGCCGAGATGTTGCAAATTATTCAAGAACACCAATAAAACCTTTTACTTATAGTTCATAACTTATGCGCAACAGTATTAAACAGTATTAAACAATACTCCACTATACCCTATGGACAAACAAACACAACGTGATTACCTCTATATGCGCATGGCGCGCACTTGGTCAGAAAATAGCTACTGCGTGCGCCGCAAAGTGGGTGCCGTATTAGTCAAAGACCAGATGATTATCTCCGATGGCTACAATGGTACCCCCAGCGGATTCGAGAACGTGTGCGAGGACGAGAATAATGTATCCAAACCCTACGTGTTGCACGCTGAGGCCAATGCGCTCACCAAAGTAGCACGCAGCCATAATAGCAGCGATGGTGCTACCCTATATGTGACTGCTTCGCCATGTATGGAGTGTGCAAAGCTCATCATACAGTCGGGCATCAAACGCGTAGTGTATGGTGAGAAATACCGCATCATGGATGGTGTGGAACTGCTGGAGCGCGCAGGCGTACAAGTGGACTTTATGCCAGATACCCCTGCCTCTAACCTTTAACCTCTAACCTTTAACCTAAATTTGTATGAAAAAGTATGTATTTCCCACTCTGACCATCGTTTGCCTATTGTTGGGCTTTCTGATTGGTAATGCTGTGTCTAACAAAGTGAACGCACAGCGCTTTTACATCCAAAACGGACAACTCTTCCAACAACCTGAGTCGAAGGTCGATCAGCTGCTGCAGTTGATGGACCAAGCGTATGTGGATGAGATCAATGTGGATAGTATCACAGATGAAGTGATGATGGAGCTCGTCAAACGCCTGGACCCACACTCGGCGTATATCCCCAAAGAGGATCTGGAGATGGTGAACTCCGAACTGTCTGCCTCCTTCTCGGGTATAGGCGTGCAGTTCTCTATTCAGAATGATACCGTGCAAGTGGTTGCCGTTATCTCGGGTGGCCCTTCAGAAGGTATGGGCGTGCTGGCTGGTGATAAGATTGTGATGGTCAATGACTCCAACTTCACGGGCAAAACGATTACCAACGAGAAAGTGATGCATGCCTTGCGTGGTCCTAAAGGCACAGAGGTCAAGATAGGCGTGATGCGTAGCGGCTCCAGCGAGGTGTATGAGTTCACTATTACCCGTGGTGAGATACCTGTGCACTCGGTGGATGCGAAGTTTATCATTGAGGCGAAAAAAGCACCCCACGGAACCACGAGTTCCGTCGGGGACCCCGCTGAGGCGATGAAGATTGGTTTTGTGCGGGTGAATCGCTTTGGTGAGAATACGTATGACGAGTTTATCGCTGCTATGGCGTCGCTGAAGGGTCAGGGCGCTACTGCGTATATCGTGGACCTGCGCGAGAACTCGGGCGGATATATGGACCAGGCCATTCAGATGGCGAATGAGTTTTTGGCAAAGGGGGATTTGATTGTGTATTCCGAAGGTCGTGCTTATCCTCGTTTTGATGCCAGAGCCAACGGTTCGGGTCGATTCCAACGCGAGAAGTTGGTGGTGCTGATTGACAATTTCTCAGCTTCTGCGAGTGAGATTTTCGCAGGCGCAATGCAAGATAATGACCGTGCCACGATTATCGGTCGCCGTTCGTTTGGTAAGGGATTGGTACAACAGCAGATACCTTTTGCGGATGGTAGTGCGGTGCGCCTGACGGTGGCGCGCTACTATACGCCTTCGGGGCGTTCGATACAGAAACCCTATAAGATGGGCGAGGGCGAGGACTACGCTATGGACCTCATTAATCGCTTTGAGCATGGTGAGTTCTACTCAGCAGATAGTGTGCAGATAGCCGATTCGACGGTGTATTTGACCAAGAATGGTCGCGTAGTACGCGGTGGTGGCGGTATTATGCCTGATGTGTTTGTCGGTCGTGATACGACACTCTATACACCATACTTCAATATCGTAGTCAATCGTGCGTACACCTATCAGTTTGCCTACCAATACACCGACCGCCATCGCAAGGAGCTGAGCCGCTACAAGGACTGGCAATCGCTGGAGAAGCACCTGTTGCAGGCAGATTGGGTGCCCGAGTTCGTGGCGTTTGCTAAGGAGAAAGGCGTGGAGCCCAATGCAGAGCAGTTGGAGAAGTCCAAGCCGCTGTTGGTGAGACTGATTAATGCGTATATTGTGCGCAATATACTGAATGATGAAGGATTCTTCCCGCTCTTTGAGCGCGATGATGATGTAACCATAAAAGCCGTAGAAGAATTGAGTAAGTAATGAAGCAACGATTTCAGCATTTCCGTGAATTTGTCCAATACGATCTTTGGCGTCACCCTCATGTGAAGACCCAAGACCCAAAGAAGCGTCTGTGGTACCGTATACTACAAACGGTGATTTTGGTAGCACGTGGTTTTAAGAACCAGGCCTTGGTGGTGCGTGCCAATTCCTTGTCGTTTGCCTTGCTCTTTGCTTTTATACCTATGTTGGCAATGATTTATGCTATTGCCAGAGGATTTGGCTTTGAGGAGATGGTCAGCGAGCAGTTGGCAGGCAGTTTCTTGGCAGAGGCGAATGTGGCGCCAGTGCTCTTGGAATGGGTGGAACGCTACCTGGAGACGGCACGCGGAGGATTGTTCGTGGGTATCGGATTGGTGGTGCTGATATGGGCAGTGTATGCCTTCTTTAATATGCTGGAGAACTCGTTCAATAGTATTTGGAATGTCAAGAAGACGCGCTCTTTCGCTCGCCGCATGACTAACTACGTGATGACCCTGCTGCTGGTGCCTATATTGGTGGTGGTGACCTCGGGTATCTCGATCTTCTTGAACTCGACTGAGATTCTTGCCAGCGTACTGAGTGCGATAGAGCCTCTGCGCAAGTTTATGTTGCGTTTTATACCGTTCGTGGCGACCTCGGCGGTCTTTACGTGGATTTTTATGGCCATACCCAGCACGCAGGTTAAGTTCTCTTCCGCTATTATTCCGGGCGTATTGATGGGTTTCCTCTATCAGGTGGTACAGGCGCTGAGTATGTTCCTCGTGGTGTTGTTCACGCGTATGAGTATCGTGTATGGTGCCTTCTCGGCTATTCCGTTGGTGCTGATATGGTTGCATATCACCTGTTGGCTGTTGCTCATAGGCGCCGAACTGGCATTTGCTATTCAGAATAACGAACTTTTTGCTTACGAGCGCGACTTGGAGGCTATCTCGCGCCGCTATAAGGATTATGTGATGCTCTACCTGTTGTCGGAGATTATTCGCCGTTTTGAGCAAGGCGAGCAGCCCGAGACGGCTCATGAGATGGCGACGGCTAATCAGTTGCCAATCCGATTGGTGCAGCAGTTGCTCTCGCGTTTGGAGGAGACGAATATCGTTCGCCGAGTGCTATCCGAGCAGGAGGAAGACCCTGCTTTTGTGCCAGCGATGGATATCCACCAAATCACAGTGGAGAAAGTGTTGGGGCGTGTTGCCGCGCATGGAACGGAGGCATTTCTGCAACATACACCACCCGAGATGCAAGCCTTTTGGCAACGCTATTTGCAGATGTGCGAAGCCAATACCTCGGATAATATCCTTGTGGGAGATTTGTAGCGATTGATTTAGGAGTAAATACAATACCCAGCCACCCCTGCCAAGATAATCAGTAGGATAGGGTGGGAGAGAATGTTGAGTGCTGACTTGAGAGGGTTGGCACTCTTTTTTATGAACATAGGTGCGATCGTCAGGATACAGGTGACGGCGAAGATGAGCCAACTGCTGCCGTCAATAAAACTAACCGAAGGTTGACCGACGGGCTTCATGAGCAGGAGCGCTGCGGCACCAATCAGACCCAAGACCGACAAACGCAACATGTGCATGGTGCGGGTGAAGTAAATGTTGTGCTGAAAGCGGCTGCTGATGACGAAATACACCTTGCAAATACTGAGCATAATCACCAAACTGGGAATGACAATCGCAGTTGTCGCCAGCAGGCTGCCCCAGACATTGCCCGTAGCGGTGTAGCCGACGTAGGTGGCACAGTTGATGCCGATAGGCCCAGGGGTGACTTGGCTGATAGCCAAGATGTCCACAAACTCCTCTTGGGTCATCCAGCCATACTGCTCTACCTCGTGTTGGATGAGCGAGAAAATCGCCAATCCACCACCGAAACCGAAGAGGCCGATCTTGAGGAAACTGAGAAATAATTGCAGGTATATCATAGATTAGATCGCTACGCTGTTAGACCATTTTACTGTTAGACCGCTCACGCTGCTCGCTGTCAGACCGCTTCGCTGTCAGATTCTTTTTCTCTTTGAGATAAGTGTAGAGTAGAGTTGCTACGACGGTAACGAAGATGATCCATACGGGGGAGAGACCGCCGAGCCAAATCAGTAGGGCACCTGCGATAGGGATAATGGCGGTTGCCCAAGTAATCTTAGCGCTGGCTGCCATGCGGCAGAGGGGAGCCGCAATCAAGGCAACTACCGCAGGGCGAATACCCTTGAAGACAGCTTCTACGGCAGGCAAGTCTTTATAACTTTGAAAGACCATAGCTATTGCCAATATAATAAGGAAGGAGGGCAATACTGCACCTAATACGGTAGCAATCACGCCGCGCCAACCGCCAATGCGCCAACCGATAAAGATGGCTGAGTTCACCGCAATAAGTCCAGGGGCTGCTTGCGCCAGGGCAATCATATTCATAAACTCCTCGCGGTCAATCCATCCCTTGCGATCGACAATCTCGCGCTCAATCATAGAGAGCATGACATAGCCACCTCCGATGGTGAAGGTGCCGATCTTGAGGTATGTCCAGAAGAGTTGGAGGTAGAGCATGGTTGGATCGCTGCGCTGTTAGATGTTAGACCGTTGCACTGTTAGACCGCGACTTTGTCGCTGTTAGATACTGGAAATCTAACTTCTCTCAGTTCACAGAGCGGTCTAACAACAAAGTGTTCTCTCAGCCCGCAAGGGCGGTCTTATTTCTTTTCTTTGAGTTCTTGTTTGATGAACTTCACGAGCATGTTGATGGCGGCGTTGTTGTGTCCACCTTGGGGAATGATGACGTCCGCATAACGTTTGCAGGTCTCGATGAACTGCTCGTGCATGGGTTTGAGTACACGTTGGTAGCGATCCATGACTGCCTCTATGGTGCGTCCGCGCTCTACAATGTCGCGTTGTGCCACGCGGATAAGACGGTCGTCTGCGTCCGCGTCCACGAAAATCTTGAGGTCCATTTGTTGGCGGAGAACAGGGTCGTGCAATGCCATAATTCCTTCCACGATGATAATCTCGCGAGGGTCCACATGAACGGTCTCTGCTTGGCGCGAAGAGGTGATGTAATCGTAAATGGGTTGCTCGATGGATTCGCCGTTTTTGAGCAATTCGATATGTTTGGCAAAGAGAGCCCAGTCGAAGGCGTCTGGGTGGTCGAAATTAATGTTCTGACGCTCCTCGAAAGGCACATGACTACTATCGTTATAGTAGGAGTCTTGAGGAATAACGACTACTTCGCCCTTTGGAAGGCGCTCAATGAGTTTGCGTACCACGGTTGTTTTTCCTGAGCCGGTACCGCCCGCAATGCCGATGATGAACATAGACAATTATGAATTTTGAATTAAGAATTAAGACCGTTCTACGGATTATCGGGTGCAAAGGTACTATTTTTTTTGCATATACGCAAATTTTAGTGTATCTTTGCAAAATATTTGAAAAAAGTAAAAAATGTTGTAGTAAATCGGACAGGTAGTACGTCTAATGGGTAAACATTAGTAAAAAGTTCGCTGCAAGGTAGCATAAAAAACAAACGAGAGATATGAAACAAACCGAAAAAGAATTTGCAGCCCTGGTCAAGGAGCAGAAGAGCACGATATACAGTATCTGCTATATGTTCTCCAAAGACAAGGATGAGATAGATGATCTCTTCCAAGAGACATTGATCCATCTGTGGCAGGGCTTTGAGAAATTTCGCAACGAGAGTAAGATTGAGACATGGGTGTATCGTGTAACGATGAATACCTGTATCTCGATGGACAGAAAAGAGAAACGCCGCGGCGAGCGTATTCCGTTGGCGGTGGATATTGACTTGTTCGATGAAAACGACAAAGATATGGAGCAAGTGCAGATGCTGTACAAGCGGATTCAGAAACTTGGGTTGTTTGACAGAGCGATTATTATGCTTTGGTTGGAGAACCTAAGTTACGATGAAATCGGAGAAATTGTGGGTATCAGCGCAAAAAATGTGTCGGTGCGATTGGTGCGTATCCGTGAACAACTTAGGAAAATTAATAGTTAATAATTAATAGTTAATATTTCGTTGAGAACTATAAACCTTATAAACGATATATATTATGGATGAATTGCAAGAAATGCGCGAGCAACTGGCTGCGCTGAAAGAGAAATTGAATAAGCAGGAGATTGTCAATGAAAGACTTATGCGAGATGTATTGGTGAAAAAACAAAGAAAAGATGTAATAGGCTCATGGGTTTTGCTGATCTTCTTGGGTAGTACGATTGCTCTTATATGGACGCTGAAACTTTGTGTGCCAGAGATAGATGCGGATTGGTGGCAAATAGGTTATCTGACTATCGCGTCTGTCTTAGCGCTTGTAAGCGTAATAACACCCGTTTTTATGATTAAGATGAAAGATATTCGTTCTGGTCAATTATTGGACGTAGCAAAACAAATGAAGCGATCACATGCATATATAAATGGTCAAGGGCATAAGCTATGGATTTTATTAATGATATTGGGACTTGTTTTTGATTTTACACCTTCAACGTTCCATGGCGGAAAAGTGGATTGGGTAGGAGTTTGTATGTCTATTGTATGTTTGTTAACTATATTTATTATCGGTATAGTTCGTAGGTCACGGGGTAAGAGTTTTTATAGAAATAGATGGGAGAAGGAACTGGAACAAATTGAAGAAATGTCCGATTTAAACGAGAAAAATGATAAGGCGGAATCGGAAATAAAAAACTGAAAAAAGTAAAAAAAGTTGTAGTAAATAGGACAGACAGTACGTCTAATGGGTAAACATTAGTAAAAAGTTCGCTGCAAGGTAGCATAAAAAACAAACGAGAGATATGAAACAAACCGAAAAAGAATTTGCAGCCCTGGTCAAGGAGCAGAAAAGCACGATATATAGTATCTGCTATATGTTCTCCAAGGACAAAGATGAGATAGATGATCTCTTCCAAGAGACATTAATCCATCTATGGCAGGGCTTTTCAAAATTCAGAAATGAGAGTAAGATTGAGACATGGGTATATCGCGTGACGATGAACACGTGTATCTCCATGGACAGAAAAGAGAAACGCCGCGGCGAGCGTATTCCGTTGGCGGTGGATATTGATTTGTTCGATGAAAACGACAAAGATATGGAGCAAGTGCAGATGCTCTACAAGCGGATTCAGAAGTTAGGGCTGTTTGACAGAGCGATAATCATGCTTTGGTTGGAGAACCTAAGTTACGATGAAATCGGGGAAATTGTGGGCATTAGCGCGAAAAATGTGTCGGTGCGACTGGTGCGTATTCGTGAAGAATTGAAGAAACAGTAACCATTAACCTTTAACGAATAAATAATATGGATGAATTGCAAGAAATGCGCGAGCAACTGGCTGCGCTGAAAGAGAAATTGAGTAAGCAGGAGATAGTCAATGAAAAGAACTTGCGGAAATTGATGTTTCGGAAAGCATTGCGCTTTAAAGTCTTTATGTGGGTAGGAATTTTATTCATTGCGACTCCAACGGTTGCACTATGGATAATGAACTTTGCATGGTTTGAAGGAACACATACTGACTTTCAACTGATATGGGGAACTATAACAACAGCAATCATGCTAACTATGTTAATAATAGGGATTTCAATCATAAAACTAAGAGATATTCGCTCTGGGAATTTGCAAACGGTAAAAGAGCAAATACGTAAAATGAATACTCCTATGGTAGAAAGGAAATATAGAATCGTATATGGAGTATTTTGTATTATGGTTATAGTTCTATTATTGGTGGATAACTATAATAATGGTCGGTTTGAGTTTGAATTATATGAAAAAGTCATTTTTGTTTTGCTGCTGGTGCTAACTTTATTAAACTTATTCTTCCCCGAATGGCAACGGAAACTAGGTGAATGGATAAATAAAAAAACAGGAAGAAAAAAACGCACTACAGAATGGGAAGAATATATCAACCAGATTGAAGAAATGTCCGAATTAGACGAGGAGAAAGAGGAATTGAAAAATGAAGACTGAAACTGAAAAGTGAACACTCGAAGTGGAAAATAATAGAAAAAACGCATATCTCTTGCAGAAGTGCGTTTTTTTTTGTACCTTTGCACGGATTTTTATACAATGCAGAAATATGCCAAAATGGCAGTAGAAAACGGTTTGGCAGGGAATTTGTAGATATGTATTTGTTTAGAGGACGCTTCGCTACTGTTTAGTGTTTGCATAAAGATTAGAAATTGAAATAAATAATATAATGAAAAAAGAAGTATCAACCAAGAAATTAGTAGAGACGATTATCGAAGGTATTCAAAATCGTAAGGGACAACGCATTGTGACTGTGGATTTGCGTAAGTTGCCTGTGGCTCCAGCAGAGTATTTTATCATTGCCG
>JBGVEG010000126.1:0-2187 GCA_045119955.1 Paludibacteraceae bacterium | reverse complement strand
CATCAAACATTACTACTGTTTGAGAGGTTAAATTAGCAATACGCTCAGAGTAAGAAACTCTATCTAAGTAAAGAGAGTTGAGCATGTAAGCTTGCAGAGAATAATCATTAAATAAGGCTTTATGACCTAATCTTAAAGCTCGATCCATGATACTCATACCAAAGGTGGATTTACCAACACCTGTAGGACCTGTCAGAACAACGATCCTGTTTTCTTTACCCGTAATACGGCTAATGATATAATCCAACTTATCGATTGTAATACCGTTGCTTTTGGCTAAATCCTGGGATTCAGGCAAAACAGCGGTATCTGCTATATTAGATTTTCTTTTCAAGCTTTCATACTTGTTTTCAAGGCGTTTCTGCTTGCAAACAACACCTACTTGGTAACACTTTTCAATAAATGTTAAATCCTGGAAATCCTGATCGTTATTTAACTTTGAAATTGCATGGTATAAAGAGGTTAATCTAAGCTCTTTATAAAGCTTTTCAACATCCTCAAGGGTATGAGAACTATTGTTAATCAAGCTCATAATCGCCTCCTTGATTTAAATTTAAGCTTAAACTAGACAGACGTTGTTCGTAGTACTCACTACCACGTACATTACTAGATTGATGGTCGAGATCGTCACGCTTAGCTATTTCTTGTTTTAAATCTTGCTTTGGGGTGATTTGAACTGTCTTACGGTTAGCACTAACAGCTTGATTTAGTAGCTCTAAGATCTTATGACTAGTACTGATTTGGTTGGAAATGATGTAACACATGCAATTAGTGAGAGACTCACTTTCTAGTACATGGCGTTTGCAGTGCTGTAAGATCCTATTGCAAAGCTGATTTCTATCAACGTCATTTAAGTTTAGATTGCTGAATATGTGCCTAATGAGGTTAGTCAAACTAAAAGCTACTGTAGGATGCTCAGTTCGTGCAATCTCAACGTACTCATCTAGAGTTCTTGAAACAGCACGCTCTTTTTCAGTTAAAAACTGAGGGGCTTTAATTCTTTTTACTCTAATACAAGGTGTTTTATCGATGGTATAGGTAACAATCGTGTTAAGAGTCAAATACTCTAAGATCTCAAGCTTATCATTCTCCTTTTCAATGCAGTATACAGTAGTACCAATACGCTCGGTACCAACGAAGTAATCATGCCCCAAATATCTTACGTAACCTCGTTGTGATACGGTGTTAGACTTCATTTGATTAAAGCATGGCTCAATAATAGGTAGTGGTGATA
This sequence comes from Paludibacteraceae bacterium, assembly GCA_045119955.1. GTDB lineage: Bacteria > Bacteroidota > Bacteroidia > Bacteroidales > Paludibacteraceae > Colicola. Next base: position 953 of record JBGVEG010000126.1, on the reverse strand, counting down.
GATGCTCCTTCTCATATAGTTCAAAGAACGCACGGTGTGAGTATTTACAGGTGGCTACAATCTTATTGTTAAAGTCATCGCACAAGCTTTTTAAGAGTGCATTAACCGCAGCTAGCGATTCAAAACGCTGTGATTTAAATTTACTGCAATTTTTAATTTCACGTTCAATAGTTAAAACATTGCGTTCGACCAAACCTTTTTCTCTTGGTGAAGCGCAGTTAGTAAGGATAAAATCAGTACTATAAGCATCTGCTAGATACTTCATGGTTGGATTCGGTTTAATGGTATAAAAGCTCTTACCTTTGCGTGTGGTTACAAACTCGCGTCTGGTTAAAGCCACATCATTGTCAGACTTTATACAGGCAGGAACTCCACCGAAGTATCTAAAGGCAGCTACAATGAACTCAGCCCAATCTACGGTTCTTGCCTTAGAGCAAGCATAAGCAAATAGTAAGCCTGAGTATTTTAAAGTAGCGCAGAATACTCGAGCTTGCATAGCAGCACCATCTGTTGCCACGTAATTTAGAGCATCACCAACGCCATCAATCTCACATACAGCTCCAGGTGAGCTTTCACCAATGGTGGCGGTATTACTCAAATGCAGATACTGCTTTTGAAGGCTACAAAGGTAGGCTTTGTAACCTCGTTTAAAGGTGGTCAAGCTCATGCACTTTTGTGGCAGAGCACCAAGTCGCAGGTAATTTACATTAAGTTTATCAGCCTCTACTTTAAAGTTAGGATGCACATACAACTCAAGCCAAGCTTGCTCTAAACTTGGTTTATTCTTGTAGGTTCGAGGTGGATTTAAAAACTCATGAACACCTTTATAATCAGGAGCTACAAACTCCTTTCTATGACCTTTACTATAAAACACCTCAACTAGCTTTTGCTCTGACATTGCCACAACATCTTTTGCCTCTAGGTTATGATCTAGGGCTATTTGCATCAGTCTT
>JBGVEG010000125.1:0-2009 GCA_045119955.1 Paludibacteraceae bacterium | reverse complement strand
ATCGCGCCGTTTTCGTTGGCAAAGTCCACCCAAGCCTGAAGCTGATTTCTGCTAAACACTGCCCCCGTAGGATTGTTGGGAGAACAAATATAGAGAATATCAGCCTTAAAATCCTCTCTCGGCTCGGGTAAAAATCCATCTTCCTTTCCTGATGCAAGATGAACGATCTCTCTACCCGCAATCACATTGGCATCTACGTAGGCGGGATATGCGGGTTCAATGACGAGTGCCGAGCTACGTCTGTCAAAGAGATCAAGAATATCCCCCAGCTCATCACTTGCTCCACTCGATACGAACACCTCGTCGGTATCCAGTATCACGCCACGCTCAGCGTAGTGCTTGGCAACGGTCTCACGCAAAAACTGTGCTCCGCATTCAGGCATATAACCGTGGAAGGTCTCCTTGTTCGCTTGATCGGCTACGCCCTCGTGAAGTGCCGCAATAACTGCATCACAAAGAGGCAGAGATACATCACCGATGCCCATACGGTAAATATGCTTTTCGGGATGCTCCATCTGATATTTCTTTACCTTCTGCGCGATACCGGCGAACAGATAGGATTCTTTAAGGTCTCTATAGTGCATATTAGGTGTAATCATTCCATCGTCTCTCCTTCATAAACAAATTCTGCGGGGCCTGTCATAGTCACCTTGTTATCAGGCGTGACAGTGATTTTCAAGGTACCGCCGTCAAGATGAACCGAAATCGGCTCACAAGATGCGCAACATTTTTTCTTGACCGCAGCCGTAGCAGAGGCACACGCACCCGTTCCGCAAGCCATCGTCACGCCGCTTCCCCTCTCCCATACTTTCATACGAAGCTCGCTATTCCCAAGCACCTGAACAAATTCTACGTTCACTCCGTCCGCAAACGCCTCGTGATGCTCGATCTTCGGTCCAAGTGTGGTGAGAGGTGCTTTTTCGATATCATCAACAAAGATAACCGCATGAGGATTACCGACAGATACGGGAGTCAAAACGACCGTTTCACCATCAATATTTAACGTCATATCTTCGGCAGGAACAGCTTGTCCCATATCCACGGTCACGCTTTTGACCTTACCGAAGCTGACACCAAGCTCCAATGTCTTGATTCCTGAAAGTGTCTCAACCGTCAAACTCTTTTTATCGGTATAGCCTTTATCGTAAACGTATTTACCGACACAGCGAATACCGTTTCCGCACATTTTGGCTTCACTTCCGTCTGCGTTGAAAATACGCATTTTGAAATCCGCGACGGCAGAGGGTGATATGTAGATCATTCCGTCCGAGCCGGCACCGAAATGCCGCTCGGAAAGCTTGGTTGATAATTCTTCAATATTGCTCGGAACCTCACCATACACATACAGATAATCGTTTCCGAGTCCGTGCATTTTCGTAAAATGCATTTGATCACTTCCTTTTTATTCTGCATTGATTGTAGAAATACCCATCGTAACCTCTTCAAGAACGTCAAGCAGCATTCTGACGGTATCGAGGGATGTCAACATCGTAATGTTGTTCTGCGCCGCACAGCGACGAATGCGGGCACCGTCTCCAAAATGCTTACCCGACAAGATTGCACGGGTGTTAATGACGTAGCTAACATATCCCTGTCTGATAGAGTCAAGAACCTCCTCGCTACCTTCGCTCGGCTTGTGACGGATTCTTGTACGGATACCGTGATCCTTCAGGTACTGTCCTGTAAGCGTGGTAGCTTCGATATTAAAGCCCATATTATAAAATCTCTTTATAAGCGGTAAAGTCTCAGCCTTATCCTCGTCTGCCACACTGACAACCACCGTACCGTAATTGCGGAGCGTCAGACCCGATGCGATCATCGCCTTATACATGGCGCGATGCAGCTTTTCGTCGTAGCCGATTGCCTCTCCCGTGGATTTCATTTCGGGAGAGAGGTATGCGTCCATGCCGCGAAGCTTGGAGAATGAGAATGCGGGTGCCTTCACGTAATAACGACTCTTTTCTTTCGGGTAAATATCGAAGAGACCCTGCTCCTGCAAGGATACGCCG
>JBGVEG010000124.1:0-21598 GCA_045119955.1 Paludibacteraceae bacterium | reverse complement strand
AGGTTAAAGATGCCATCTTCATTGAGCGAATAGAGTTCGGCAAGGGTGACAGCGGAGTTCCCCGAAGTCGATTCCACCATGACCGGGAACCATATTGAACCAGATACGCTGTTACGTAGGAACTCCGTGCCGCCCGAACCTAAAGGCTTAACTATAACGATGGAAAGAAAGCGCCTATCTGGTGTATAAGGCAAAACAATATGGATGCCCTTGCTGTCGCTGTACGACTGCATAAAGCCTGCAGGAACGATAATCTCACAATAGCGATAGTTGTCGTTGTCTGCGCCCTCAACACTGTCGAGCAGACGGCACTCGTAGAAGGTCTTGCCGGCAATATTACCGGAAGTCTCCACCTCGCCATACTCGGCATCCATTGTTATATCTTGTCTTGCCACTGCTATATTCTTTATGTAAGAGTAGCGATGTTTCGTTGTGGAGGTTTACACATTATTGAGAAATCATAATTCCATTTGAGATATTTTGTATATTTTTGTGTTACGAATAGGATCAATATGAAGATTATACTTACAGGAGCTACGGGATTTGTTGGCGAAGGTATATTGCTTGCGTGCCTTGATAGACCGGAGGTCGAGAAGGTGCTGAGCGTAAGCCGTCGTCCGTGTGAGATTTCGCACCCCAAGCTCGAAGAGTATATCGTAGAAGACTTTATGACCTTGCCCGTAGACGATCCGAAGTTGCAGGGTTATGACGCTTGCTTCTTCTGCGCAGGCAAGAGTAATATCGGAATGTCGAAAGAGGATTACTACCACCTCTCATACGAGATTACGATGCACTTTGCTGCGGCTATTGGTCCAAAGCGAGAGTTTGTCTTTATCTATGTCAGCGGTGCTGGAACAAGTGAAACATCTCGTCAGTTCTGGTCGCAGACAAAGGCAAAGACAGAACGAGATTTAAGAGCCTTGCCATTCAAGGCGGCATACGGTTTTCGTCCTGCAGGTATGAAACCATACAAAGGTCAAAAGCGACTGCAAGGCTGGGGCAAGTATCATTGGCTCTTCACTTGGATACCGGGGTTCTCAAATACTATCGAGGAGGTCGCCAAGGCAATGATAAGTTGCGTGAAGTGCGGTTATTTCCGTCGCATAGTTGATGTCAGAGATATTGACACATTATCAAAGTGGTGTAAATAAATACTGCATCACGTTCCACTTTCTCGTCCGAAAATTTGGAAAATTCGTGGGGGGGGGTAAATTTGTAGTGTAAAAAATAACTTAGAACGAAACTTTATGAAAATTTCAAATTGCTTAATGAAGATTGCCGTAATGTTTTTTGCAGCAACATCATTTACCTCTTGCTTTGAATATTTACTTGACTGGGAGGTTACGCCCCAAAGTGAAATAGTACAGATACCACAACAAGGAGGAACATACTATTTTTCAGAGTTTGAGTACGAGCAAGTTGGCACAACCAGAGTCTATGACCCGGGTGAAATATTTAAATGTTACCGTTATCGTTTAGTTTTGGGCGACAACATAGGAGATAGTTTACACTCTGATCAAGGCTATTCGTTAAAGTTTATAGTGCCAGCTAATGAGAGTAATGGAGAGCGCGATGTAGTGCTTGAAATATCCAAAGCGAAAGAGTTCCATCTATCTGATGATGGCAAATATCTTGATTCTGGTGTATGCGACAATGCTGACGCTTCCGAGGAGTATTGGGATGAGTGGCAGATAGTCTGGCGAGGCAGGCAGGCAGGTAGAACTAATGGTGGCAGTTCTGTTTCATATACAGAGTACACACTTGATACCTGTGATTGGGATTTTTCTTGGGGTTCTGTAAAAGAGGAGGGCGATGTTATTATTATAAACAGTGATGAGGAACTGAGCAACCTAATTACACATCTTGTGTGCGATGAGGGCTGTATCTATCCCAGCGTGGATTTTACGAAGCACTCTTTGGTTGTAGCGTATGGCGGTTGCAGAAACGGAATCACTAGTATTAACATAACTAATTTTGTACAAACATCAGCCACAGAGTTGGCATTAGACATTGCGATAACAACAAATATGACCGATGAAGCACCCGTTTGGACTAAAGCTTTGATAGTAGATAAGCTGAGCGAACAGAGTTGCATAGAATTAGATGTTGATGTAAAATAACATAATAAAAATGTGATAATGGCGACCACTTCATACACGAAATGGTCGCCATTATGTTTGTGCTAAAATAGTACTATTCAACACTATTCGTTACATTATAAACTGCTTCAACTGTTGCCCACATATCGTCAGGCAACTCCTCGTCGGAAATCTTCTCGCACGCTTTGCGTAGGTATTCCATCTCGTCTTTTGAGAAGTCTACAATCAAAGGAGTCTCCTTCTCTACATCCCACTCAAGGCGGTTGTCCTCCTGGTTCTCACGGAAGTTAATCTCTTTGCGCTCCTCTTCACTGATAGCGATCTTACGAAGAATCTCCTTTTTGAGGTTGAAATCTTTGAAATTGCCTTTCGCAGGCAAGAATGTTGGCAGGTAAAGTCTGTCTTTAATCGAAAGTTCCATATCGTTATTGTTTAATGTGATTACTCAACTTCTGCTGCAATGGTTGCGACCTCAGAGAGGATATTCTCAATCTGCCCAACGGCATCGGCAACATATTTGGCAATATCCTTTCCGAATGGCATATTGATGGTTACGCTGCCACGGTCGTAATAGATACTACCTACTGCGATGCGGTGTTCATTCGTGGACGGTTTGAAAGCAGTTGTTTGGACACGCTCCAACACGCCATCTGTAATACTGTACTCCAAATTATAGGAGCCATTCTCTGTGGTAGCCTCGGCCACCTTTGTAATGATTGTACTTGTTACTTTCATATCTGCTGTTTCTTAAAGTATAGAGAGGGTTTAAGGTTTAGGGTTGCGGGAGAGTGAAAATTATTTCCAATCTCCCGTAGAAACCACCAAAAAGTTGAATGAACCATCGTTTGTACTGCTGTCATCGGCAGTGTAGACATCGAAATAGTAGCTATATAAAGCCTTCAATGTGGCGTAAATCGGAGTGCTCTCCACAGCCGAGTAGATACCGCTTAGGAAAACCTGGTAATATCCTGACATATTCCACGAACTCGATAGGTAAACGCGGTACTGTCCCTTACCAAGTCGAGAAACTGTAACTGTACTACCATCGAAAGTCTGATACTTGACCGAGTAACTCGAGGTCGATGACACCGTAACCGTTCCCTGCGCCAAGAACTTCATATTCTTGCCATACTTTTTCGATGTCATCAAGTCAAGGCGATTCACTACAATCCAGCCGAAGAAGGTTGTATTATCACCATAGCCAAGCAACTCAACAAGCTCACGAGAGAATGATATGCTTGATTTCGAGATACCATCCTCATAGAAGTACTTTCCGCTGGGTGCTGTGATGCTCATAACTCCCACGGTAGTATTTGAGCCCCATTTGTAGTTCACAAGACAGACTCGGCGGCCACTATGCTCCAAAGTCCAAGGCAAAGGAATATCTTCATCCCACGAGCCTCGAATAGCAACTACATGGTCGTACTTATTGAAGTTCATCTGAGGGTCTTCGCCACCGATGTAGATACTGCTATCATTGAGGATAAATGGATTTCTGACCGTTCCGATAACCTCAACATCTTTGAACGTTCCCTTTTGGGCAGTAATATTTCCGTCTGCATCCCACGAGAAGTTGCCTCCTGCTACGAAACCAGAACCACCTGCTGCAAATGAAATCTTACCAGTACCGAAAGTAGCCGAGCCGTCGGATTTGAGTCCCCAATAGTCCACAGCAGTATTCGGATTATCGTGGTAGATATATCCGGAGCTGGTCATTACGATACGATGTCCCGAACTCGGAGCAGATGCTGTCAAGGAACTTGTTCCGAGAGTCCATCCTCCGATTTTACCTGCGGTAGCCGTAATTCCAGTGCGATCGAGAGTTACTTTAACACTATTGCTAGCATCTCGTACCGAGATACTCCCATTATACGAGCTGCCACCCACAACCAAAGCGCTATCGATGATAACCTGGTTTGCCTTAACAGTACCGGTATAGACACCATTGGCATCAATGGTTGTTGTGTACTTTTCAGTGGAAGTAAGGTCAAACACTGTAGCGTAGGCTACCTGCCAAACCACGGGCGCATCGGATGTTCCTTGCGTACCATCGAGGTAGTAGTAATGAGTAGTCGAGAAGTCAGCGGTACCACAAACTACCTTGTAGATGTACTCACACCAATCTCCTATTCCTGCATTTGCCGTCAGCCAGCGGCTGCTACCTCCCGTTCCGATGCTATTAGAACCAAACAGTAGATTATGTCCAACAGGTATCTTGGCAATGATACGGGCAATAAAGACCTTACGATTACTGCACATAGTGCCAAAATAGAAGCCTCCATTATTGGGTGTTGCAGTACCTGTGGTTTTTATTTGGATAACATAGCCGCTATCATTTGGTGCGGTTGAGTCCGCAATTCGCGTATGAGTAACCATACCACTGCTGGAGTTATTATAGATACCCATAGAGTTGTTACCCTTCGTGAAAGTCGGATCGCGATAGAGCATCTTTCCAAATGCCATTGCCGAGGCAAGTTCCTTGGCGGTAGATATACCCGTAGTCCACTGAGCGGTTACAGAGGCACCAAATGTTACCGTACCGGCAGCGTTCCACGAGATATTGCCCGATGCTATCTGACCAGAACCATCGTTATTGAGTTTCCATTTTGCCCCATTAGCAATAGAACCATCACTGCCAAGTGATACATTCCCCTTGCTGATAGTTGTAGGTGTAATAGCCCAGCCAGCAATAATATTGTACGAACCTAACGACACAAGAGTCGCACCTGTGCTACTGACAGCGAGAAATCCAAAATCGTTATTGTTGTTGTAGTACAACTGTACTCGCTGTCCGCTTGTTGGTGTTGCGGTAGTGCTGTACACAACAAAACGCTTATTGGCCGCATCCATAGAAATCTGCGAGTTACTGATTTTGTTAGAAGCAATCGTCCAACCGCCAATAGTACCCTTGGTGAATGTACACTCCAAACCATTGATGTAAGTAGTATTAATGATATCGCTCTTAATGCTCGATGCATCAAGTTTCGCGGCGGTGATACTGCTAGCAGCAATACGGTCTGCCGATAGCGTACCAGTGGTAATGCTTGATGCATTGATAGCTACGGCATTTACCTGCGAGGCTGTCAATGTACCTGTATAAACTCCCGTCGAGGATATCTTAGTAAGTTTAGGATAGTCATCGCCTCCCAAAGCCTCGGTGATGGCATCAATATCCTCGGTCCAAGCAACGGAAACTGCATTGGCAAAAGTTACATTACCACTCGCATCCCACGATATATTGCCCGAAGCTATTTGCCCTGAGCCATCATTATTGAGTTTCCACTTTGTCCCATTTGTGATAGAGCCATCACTGCCGAGCGACACATTACCTTTGCTGATAGAGGTGGATGTGATAGCCCAACCCGCAATCTTGTTAGATGATCCAAGCGATACAACACAAGTTCCTGCAGAGTCTGTTGCCCAGAAGCCGAAGTCAGAGTTACTATTGTAGTATAGTTGTACTCGATGACCGCTTGTTGCAGTAGCCGTTGATGCATAGACTACGATACGCTTATTTCCTGCATCAAGCGAAATCTGGGAGTTGTAGATTTTATTCGAGGTGATTGTCCAGTTGCCAATCTTACCCTTTGTGAATGTACACTCCAAACCATTGATGTAGGTCGTATTGATGATATCGCTCTTAATGCTGGCTGCGTCAAGTTTGGCGGCAGTGATACTCCCTGCAGCAATACGGTCTGCGGAGATAGTACCTGCGGTAATCTGTGAAGCTGTAATACTGCCAGTATAGATACCATCTGCGGTAATCTTCGTCAGTTTGGGGAACTCATCGCCACCCAAAGCATCGGTAATCTCACCGATAGGCTCGGTCCAGTTGAGCGATACAGAGTTTGCAAATGTTACATTGCCACTTGCATCCCACGAGATGTTACCCCCTGCCACAGCTCCTGCACCCGTAGCCTCCAAACGCCACTTATAGCCACGAATACCCGTAGAGCCAATAGTCATCGAGCCTGTTGCAGCAGTGTAGGTAGCGGCGGTATTCTTCTTTGTACCACGATAGATGCTATCGCTGTCAATCTTCCAACCTCCAATCGTTCCCTTTGTAGTTGTGAGCGTCAGAGCATTGATATTCGATGCTGTGATAAGTGTCGATTTTAACTCATCGGTATTGATATATGTTGCTGAAATCTTACCCGAAGTAATCTGAGATGCAGCAATGTCGATAGCACTGACAGTATCGGCAGAGAGCGTACCTGTGAAGATACCATCCTTGTCAATATAGGTTGCACCTACCCATTGCATACTCACTGCCGAGCCGAACTCAATCTTGCCCGTAGATGCGTTATACTTGATATACTCATTGCCATAGCCCAACTGAGCATTGCCACTATTGTCCACATAGAAGGTCTTATAGCCATCCTTGAAGCCATAGATGCCATTTACTGTCTCGGTGGTAATAGTTCCCGAAGAGGTCTTGGTGCTTAATGCAAACGAGCCGATGGCGATACCCGAAATCGTACCATCGGTATTCTTGGCTCCTGCAAAGAGTTTGGGAGTAATAACAGTATTGCTATTGATAAGCGTCTTGCCCGTATTCCACTCCTTAACCCAGTCGAGGAGATTGGCATCTACACCCGCCGCACCTGTGTCTCCCTTCTTGGCTTTCGACCATACGAAAGTGAGTTTGTAGGTAGTGCCAGATATAACAATAGGAATCTCTACCTTGCCGTGGTCAGCAAGCGTGGTAGTATTAGCCGCAACAGCAAATGTTACGGTCTTGTTGGTGTTATTGACTGTAATGGATGAGAATCCTGTTGGCTTGGTGATTGTGCCTATGGTAAAGTTGGTGAAGGCACTATCACCGAGGGTTACTGAGATTGTAGATGTAACAGATACTGCAGAGAGTATCTTTCCGCTCTGATCTGCGGGGAAAATGTACTCTCCGAGTGACTGGGTTATCGTGTAACCATCTTTTTGTATTGTGATTGTTGCCTGACCACGGGCAATCAGCGTTTGTGCCATACTTCCACTTTATGAAAGTATAGGGCAAAATGGGCTGTAATGGTTGCTGGCTAAAGAATTTTTACATTACCATTGCTGTATCTATTGAAGTGATAATGCATTGGCGAAAGCTTGCTCGTCTCATCAAAAGGAGCAAAATAAATTTCGTCTGCAAGACCTGCAACATACCAATTTCTTGTTTGAGCTGAGTTCCAACTGTGGCGTTCAAAATCACGAACGGTATCAATAAGCATACGCCCCTCATCGATAGCCTCCTGATATTCGGCAGGGATACGCTTATACATTGCACGACCAAGGAAGAGTACGACAGGATGCTTATGTTCAAGTAGAATATTTAAGACTTTTTTTTCGAGTGGAGAGTGGAAACCGCTGATGACAACTGAGTCGGTATTGCAAATAGATTCTGCCCAAGCAATGCATCTGCTTTCGGCCTCTGGTGTGACCGAGCGAGAAGCGAAAAAGGCTACAAGATGTCGCTCCAACAAATCCGTATTTCCGAGCGAACTCATAAAAAAGCGTAGGCTGTTGTATTTTCTTATCCTACGCTCAAGGCCTTCGCTGCCCGTTTGAATGAATAAGCAATACAGACAACCCACGCCAGATGTATATACGAACAATCACTGCGCCATAAACGCAGTGTGCGGATATGCATCCTACATGGACGCCTGAATCGACTTACCTCATTCAAACAATAAAGTTGCGAAGTTTAGAGCGAAGAAGTATTGTCAATCATCGTCTATAAAATGTCAGCATCTGCATTCAATAATCACAGATGTCCTCACAAAAATAATTCAAATTTCACAAAAAATCGCATTTGTATCAATAAATCTTTACATTACACAAAATCAGCGGCAGGCAAAATGCCCACCGCCGACGCAAGAAAGATGTGTGTATGTGTTGTTATTTTGATACTTCAACCATCAGTACGCCCTTGCCCGTTACATCAGCTTTAGCTACGGTGATACTCTTGCCTGTGTAGGTCTTGACAACGGATGTACCTGCCGAGTTCCAGAGTTTCCAAGTGTAGGTATATGCCGTGCCATCAGCATCCAACTCCTCGCCATTGCGGTATAGAACCGCTTTTGCATCAACATCGTTACCATTGTTCTTAATCGTAAAGCCCTGCTGGCTCACAATATCAACGGTAATAGGATCTGACATATCGGTAAAGGAGATAATGTCACAGACTACCTTATTGGCCGAGGCATTACCCGCCGAGGTATCGGTATCCTTGATGGCACACTTGAAGGTCTCGAAGTTGAGTACAGCATCATTGGTAATGGTAATCTCGTTTGTTGTCCAACCCGCTGTTACGCCACGCTGATTATTGGTTGTGAGGCACGCCCAACCAGCTCCGAGCATAGCATTGTAGTATGGACACGACACTGTAGCACCCGAAGATGCTGCTGCGCTCAGACCCGATGTCAATGTAACGACCTTTGTCGAGGTATTTACCGAAGAGATGGTATACTGTGCCGAGCCGATGGTAATCTTACCGCCTGCCTCCATATTGGTTGTAGATGCTACGGTGATCGTTGTTGCACCCGAGCTTGCTGCTGCACTCAATGTCGTGTTTGCAAATACCGCCGAGTCCTTGATGCCCCAAGCGTAGGTCACATTATCCGTATCGATAGTTGCTCCACGCCAGAGGTCGCAGTGTGCTTTGAGTGTTTCCACCTCGTCATTCTTGAAGACAATGCCGTCAGGAGCATACGCTACAGCAGCAATCATAGCACCGGCGTTCAGGTGCTGTGTAAACTGAATCTCGGCACGGAAAGGAATCTCCAAGCCGTTAGCATCAATGTAAGTTGCCTCAAAGGTATAGCGAACCTGCGGTGCCGACACTGTCATATGGTTAGCCTTGATAGTAAGTGCATACTTTGCCGAAGCGGCTCCAATGGTGCAACTATCCTGACCCGAAGTGATTGCCGTGCCGTTCTTATACCATTTTGCCGAGCCACTCTTGACACCTGCCGTAAGCGATGCGGCATTGCCAACCGATGTAATCTGGTCGGTAGAGCCCTTGCCACTCACAAAGAGCGAAGGAGTAAGAATGAGATACGGTGATGCTGCCCACGAGGGAGCATAGGCGTTTGTGTCCTTGTTATATACCTGTGTTAAGGGCTGCGATGAGCCGATGAATGCTTGCAGGGTTACTGCATCGTTCTGGTCGATGATAGTGACCTGTCCTCTTGCTACTTTGACTGCCATAGTTCGTTATTCTAATGTTGTTGATATCTCTACTTCACAATCGAAGACTGCCTTATACCACACATCCTCTTCGGTAATCTCCAACTCCTTGCCGTAATGGTTTGCCGAGTTCCAAATCTCATCCGAGGCTGCGTCCTTGCTTGTTCGTCGCCATAGGAAGTTACCCTCTGGGATAAGATGTGTTATCTCTTCGCCACCTCTGTAAACTCTCGCCACGAGCGTTGTTGAGACAATGCCGTTACGGAATGTCGTGCCATTCTTCGATTCTACATATACAGTATAGGATGGTTCGCCATCATAAAGTTTGAAGATGGTGTGAGTTGCAGTAAATTCCTCACCATTTAGCGTTGCCGTGTATCGAAGAGTAAGCACATCGCGCCCCTCCCAACCGTGATAGTTGGCGAGCAACTCAAATAGCGAGGAGTTGTTGTTAGTATCTCTCCAAGCACCATCTGCCGCAAGGTATTCCCATCGGCGTGATTCGGGCTCGAAGTTATATTCTGTGGCAATGATAGAGATGCTTTGTGGTTCACACTCACCTGTAAGGGCATTGGCATAATGAAATGTTGTGCCACCCGTAAGCGATACTGAGCGAGGTTTTAGTTGTTCCTGCGCCTCCTCATCGAGGTCTTCCCAGCGAATGGTAACATCACGCAGCTCAATAGTATCCTTTGACCATTTGAAGCGCCCCGATGCGAAGTGTCCCGTGCCATCTTGATTGATAACAAAAGAGCCATCGCGAGAGGATATTGAGCCATCATCGTTGAACTTAAGCAAAGGGTTCTGCATCGTGCCTCCCACGCCACCTCGGTTAAACCAGGCACCATACTCCTCCGTATAGTTGAGTGTTCCATCTGTTGCCTGATAAGGTGTCGGCTGCTTGCCTGCTTCCAGTTGTGGAGCAGTTACGATAAGTGGCACTTCTGACGATATGCCAAGGCTCATATTAGGTGCATCGGATTGGCGTACTGGGAATGATACCTTATGTCGCAGCCATCGCTCTGCCTGGTCTATGACAATATCTCCAATCAGGTGTTCATCTTGATAGAAGCGTACAGTGCCAATCTCCTCGGTATAAATCCACACAGAGAAGCAGTAATAGTTGCCGATGCGTTCTTTACGCCAATCTGCACTTTGGGCATGGATGTAACTATCGGCTGTTAGGCGTACACACTTGCCAATACCAACCGGTGAAGATGCTGCAACCTCGTTTGCCCCTGCAAAATCGCACGACAGAGAGTCGAGCAATACATTCTTATGAATCTTGCCCACATAGAATGTCGCACCGAAACCATCCTCATCACCTGCGGTAAGTGTTCCGGCGATATTGACATTGCGTGTGGCATAGAGGGTTTGAAAGTACGCTCCATAGCCCTCTAATACTCCAAATACCGGATCAATAACGCCCGACACCTTGCCTACACGAGCTTTTGTTGCATCAGTAAAGACTGCCACTGATGATAGTCGAATGATATTGAGGTCAGCAACCTCGCACCATTCCCCGGCATTGGTAAGGTCGAGCGTGAGGCTGCGGCTGTATTGCTTGGGATACTCAACTGTGATCACCCACAGTTTGTACTCCCATTCGGTAGATAGCGAGATGGTATCCTCAGCATCAATCTTTTCTCCATTGGTATAACCAAAGGAGATTGAAGCCTCTGCATTTTGTGAGGCACGAGCCTTAAACGACACCAACAACCTCTCTGGATGAGCAACAGACTCCTCCAAAGTCTGCTTTATACCGTATGAGCCAGTGCCTGTAATTCGGACTATGCGGTTTGCCTCGCTGTCCTCACTGCGGTACTCTGTGGTCGCTTCTCCATAGACGGCATACTTCGCTTTGTCGGGAATATCGATAGTGCCTCCTGCCATTGTCGGATAACACAGAGAGCGTTCTGTGGCCATACCGTCAATGACATCCATATAGGGAGCATCGCTATCAGAGGCGGTGAGGTACATCGCTCCGCTGCGGTCAGTGTTCGTAAGGCTGGTGATGCGTACAAAGTCGAGCAGCTCGCCACTCTTGGGCTCATCGCCATCGAGCAGAGCACCGATAAAGTATGGCGACTCCTTACCATCAATGGCATCAACACCCGTCTCCACAACAACCATCAGCGAGTAGATGCTTTGGTTTCGCTCAGCATACTGACGGCGCACAACATCTCCGACCTGCAGACCTTGTGTCTTCTGCGAGTCGGAGTCTATGCGAATCTTATATTTCGAGTAGTTATATACCGCCATTGTTATGCTATTCTTTCTACGCTGTCGCCCGAACAACTATCGCTAATCCAGAGCGAGCCATTTGTCGCCGAGAGTTTCTTTACCTCAAACTCGTAGGCTCTAAACTTCTTGCGGGCAACAACCTCGTCAAAGGTGGCTGTTACATTGCCTGTGGTACGGTTTGCCTGTATCGCCCAACCACTGCCAGCAAAGCCTGCCGAGAAGAACTCCGAGGAGAGAGTCCCTCCAAAGTAGCTGTTGCCATAGTGTTTGATGCCATCGCTCACAGCCTGCAAGCGTAGAGTCTCTGTTAAGTATAGGAGTCCATCGGTCAAACGGGTGAAAGAACCATCAATTCCTATATGCCCAACCGCCTCGATGGGAACATTCGCCACCACAAAATCTGCATCTGTACTGACAAAGAATGTTTCGCTGTATCTGTTCTGCGGAGCATATTTGCTGGTGGAAATCCGATGCTTGAATGATGTTTTATGAGGGACGATAGTCTGTACGCCATCTTTCTCATAGACCACATCAGATGATAGAGAGATATGCTCTTTATCGCCTCTGATAAGTATGCCATCAGCCGAGCCAAAGCGTAGGTTCTTATGGATGATGATTCCCTCATCATTGCTATCTACACGATATGATGACAGGAGGTCGGCTCCATAGTTATGCCTTACGGTGAGCGAACCAGGAAAACAAGCCTTGCCGTATGGCGAGAGCATCAGGCATTCGCCGTCGATATCCGAGATGCCAGAGAATAGACGAATCTTGGGAGTATCATCGCTACCCAAAAGCAAATCCCCGCCGATACTACCTAAACGGATACTCTTACCCTCGCGAGTGAGTACCGATTTACCTGCTATGCGAATACCGAAACTATCAAGGAACGAGAGGTAACCACTGAGTGCCACATCTTCGCCCGAGAACGAAAGAAGCGTGTTTCCCTTATCGCCCAACTGCACACCATATTTCGCCGACAATGCACCATTGAGTGAGGTTGTTCCGTGAACGGTAAAGTCTTTATGTACCGATCCGTTCTGCATTGCCCAATCAATAGTCGCAAGGTTGGCATTGCCCTTATGGTAGACATCCTTGCCACCGACCTGCAACGATGTTGGCGAAATGAAGATGCCGCTCTCCTTATCGCCAATGGTCCATTCTCCTGTGGAGTGAACAGAACCACTGAGGAGGTCGATGTTCGATGCATCTATGGTGGCTTTTGCCTTATATGGGTCGTATCGCAGTATATTTCTACCACCAAGATAGAGGGCATCACCTCCGAGTTTAAGGTTGCCCGTAATCTTTACGCCGTACTCAATGGCCGAGACAACACCATCAGCATCGGTAATATCTTCCGAGTAGGTTTCAAGGATTCGGGTATTGGCGACACCTGCCTCAAAACCATAGTTGGCACGGAAGATACCGGTCATATCTCCGCCTGTCTTCTTGAGGTAGTCTATAAGCAGACCACCGCCTGACTCACCACCTTCGCCTGTAACAGCACCGGCAATGGCAGAGGCAAATCCATAGGCGGTGTTTTTGAGTCGTACACTCGTCTCATCGCCCTCTTCAACGCCGTATGGATGCTCGGCATCCTTCTTCTGCTGGGCATTGAAGAAGTTATGGTACAACTGCGAGTAGATCGAGTAACAGAGACTCGACCTATCAAGCTGCTCTATATCGGGATGTAGTTGTACGCTCATTACTTCGTAAAGCTGGTTTTGGAGAGAAACTTCTGAATCTTGGTAGACAGTGTGATGAAGTTTGGAAAGTTCACAGGTGTCATCGTACCCATCAGAGTAGGTGTCATAATCTTGCTGCACTCGGTCATAAAGTCGAGCATCAGCTGTGCAAGCTCATTACCCAAGACAAGAGGCTCGGTGGCGTTCTCATCACCAAGTGTCACCTTATTATCCGCCAATGCAATGGTGGTCGAATTGACCTTCTGAACAACTTTATCTGCCGTCTGCTTAACCTCTGATTTATCGACGGTTTGAGTAATCGTTTCCGCATCCATCACAACCGAAGCCTCCTTATCCTTGTCGTTCTTAACAGAGGTTGTAACGGTAGTTGCTGTGTACTTTGTCGATGTCTCATTTCCTGTCGGCTCCAACTCATCATAATCAGGCGAAGAGTCGCTGTCGGGGTCCAACTCTTCGGTTTCGGTAACACCGATAGTTGTCTCGGTGTGAGCCGTGAGGTTAATGATATTGACATGCGAGAAGTTTACGATGTAGGCATACTTCGTTGCGGCGTCCATAAAGATGGTAACATCGGAAAAGAGTGTCGGCACAATCAGAAAACCTCCCTCATTATTCGTGGCAGCAGAGAGCAAAACGCCCTTATGGATTATAGGCTCTGTGGAGGCTGTTTCATCGGGATATTCGCCCACATCGACAGTGCCGCCATACTCCTTAAACTCCGAGTCTGCAGGGTCATCGTGAACCTTTGCCACATAACCGTGAATCATACGGGCAGTACCCACGCCCGACATACCGCCCGGCGCCATATTGACACGCTCCATACTGCGACCCAACGCAATCTTGCGAATCGCCTCACGAATGACTATTTGATGTGACTTATCTGCAGACATAGTTTTATTAGAGAATAGGTTCTTTTTCTACTTCTTGATTTTATACGGTATCGAAAGTTGCTGTCGATATCCACCAACCCCAAAGTTTGTTGTTACCTCTTCGACGAGATAGATTCCATTCTTTGAGGGGTTGCGGTGGTCGATTAGCTCAACCTGTACCGCAGGTGGAAGCCCGAAATCGCCAAAGATTGTGAGACTTCCAGTAATGCCGTTAAGGTTGTAGTTGCGGAAGTATTCCGTTGTCTCCTGGACAAGTTCATCTGAGGAGATGCCGATATGTGGTGACATATACGGAACGACTGTATAGGTCGAGAGATCTACCTTATTTTTGGTCTCAGCTCCTGAAGCCGTTGTGTTGCCTGTAACCTTATGCGACTTCTTCGATATCTGGGTGGCATTTACTGTCTGATACTGCTTGCTGCCCGGGGTCGCAGGGTCGTATTCGGGGTTTAGGCGAATTGTTACCTCAAAGAACTTCTCATCTGTGCCCATAGCCTTGCCTGTAACGGCCAAGAACTTCGGGTCGGTCTTCACAACCTTGAGCGATGACTGTGCCACATGCTCGTTGAAGTATATCTTGAATGGCCCTGTGGAGTCATCCTCTGGGAATACGGGCTGTGCCTTGCTCGAGGAGTATGGTCTGCCGACAGCAATCGAGGGCATCGCGCTCTCGTTGTTGGCATCATATTTCAGGAAGCAATAGACCTTATACTTCGACCACTCGGAGAGTATGTCGGCCACGGTGAAGTTATCCGTAACCTTAATTTTACCGATGTGAATATCAAACTTCTTGGTGTCGGAGTGAATCTTAAAACCCGTATCTTTGAGGATATTGTACTCACCCTCCAAGACATCATTCACTGTTGTTCCGCTGGCAGGAGTCTCAAAGTGCGGAGCCTTCTTGAGCTTGAGCTTGTATGCCATATTCTCGCACTCTATTTCGAGATTGCTCTCGGAGTTGTAGCCCGTGATATAGCCATCAAACATATTCTTCAAGATGCCATTGTAGCCCAACTTGATGTTTACACGCTGACCGACCTTAAAAGTGGTGGTATCGACAAGTCGCTGCGTTGTCTGCTTCTCGATGATAACACCATCCTCCATAATCTCGGTGGTAAATATCGAGGCATCCTTGCCTTCAACGGTTACCGTACCGATGATTGTCGAGCGACATACAGAGCCCTTCGGGAGGGTTATCTTTGCCGTCCCGATAAGCTTCTTGTATGTCTCGTTTATCTCAATGCTCTGCACCTCGGTAATCTCTATGGAATCCTTAATCTCCATAGGATTTGAGGGGTTTGCATCGCCAATGGTAATCTTGCAGCAAAGGACATCCATCATAACCACGCAAATTTTATCAGTGATGTAGGGTCAATAACTTCTGCGCCGAACTTCACCCACTTAATCCATTTGTTCGTATGCTTGATAGCCTCATCAACCTTTTCGGCCTCTGCAATCTTGAGTTCCACAGCCTCCGAAGGCTCTACCGCTACGCAGTTTAGCGTATAGGGCTGTACATTTCTGCAATCTGTATGTGGAAATGAATAACCCTGAATAATCAGGCGTGAGATGTTAAACTGACGCAACACGGTATTATCGCAGTCGATGACACCTTTGTACTGCACCAACTTAATAAACTTGGATATCTCCGCTTCAGGATAGACATCGGGATACTTCGATGTAATCTTTCCGTTGATGGTAATCTCCATATCGCCACCCGAGATAAATTCCTTGCGGGTGTAGTCACGACCCTGCACCTGTGTGAGCAAGATGTTGTTCTTGCTCGACACACTGACATGAGGTCCAAGATCCACAAAGGTCACAATGCCATACTTGGTGTTTGGCTCAACCTTGCACTCCTTATTATCGTAGTACTTTCCCTCCTTGGATATGGAGAGTTCGAGGTAGTCTTGCACCGTTCTGCCGACAATAGTATCGGTGTAGTTCTTCTTCTGCGCTACCGCCTGCTGCTCGCTGATAAGTTTGTAGTATTGTCCGGTCTTGTTGGCAAGGCTCGACTGCGACTGAGTTTCGAGATATTTATCTCGCACACGCTGCTCCCAGTATTGCAGGTAGCGAGGATATGAACGCAACAGTCCATATGCCGTCTGTGATACGATCTGTATGGCGGCACGCTTCAGTAGGTCGTGGTGTTTGGAAAAGTAATGTACCTGACCTTCCGAGAGCTCTGCCAGTCCCATGCCGATAGCCTGGCGGGTGGCATTACTGATATATCCCATCCAGTTACCACCGCCAAGAATACCTCCACTGAGAAGTGTTGATGCTGCTATTTGTAGTAGTCGTGCCATACTGTTTATGCATTCCACGAGGCATCAAAGTCGTGAACCACATCTATGAGTGCCTGCGCTAATTGTTGTTTTAAGTTTTGTACCTCCTCGGTTTGTCCCTCCTTGCTCTTCATAAGGTCAATGGTAGAGACGCTGAGAAGGCTCTCAATATTTACTATTACCTGTTTTGGTGCGGCAGAGGATAGCCTGCCTGTTCCTGAATAGTTACCACCGGCACCTCCATCATCCGGGCCTTCATCATATAGATGCTGGTTGGTGATAGGATTGCTATCAAATGGTCGCATATCGTTAGACTCTGGCTCGTTGCTGTACATATCCGGAGTGAAGCCTGCTACTCGCAAGATATTCTCTGCAGCCTCTGCCGAACCACCGAAGGTCTGTCGAAGTGCAGCGAAGAACTTTACAAGAGAGGTGTGAGCCAACTTACGATTGGCAAGATTCTCGACACGCTCCTCGTCCGTAGCATTCTTACCCAATACCTTCTGCACCCAACGACCATTCTCATCCATTGAGAAGCCCCAGGCGGCGAGTTGGTCGAAGTCGTAACCACCGCTACGCATCAACTCCTGCGCTTTTGCAGCACTCGAGATAGCATTACGGTATGTTGTGGCTGCTCGTACAATCTCAGGAACGGTGTTCTCGTTCATATACTTGGCGTAGTCGTAGGTCTGTGCAGCCACAGCCTCATTTTTCTCGCCTATATTAGGAACATATACCGCCTTGCCATTGACCATACTGAATAGTGAACGGTCAAGGTCTGCATTCGAATAGCCGAATCGTTGCTGTATGGTGCGGATAAAGGCATCCATCTCCAACACTGTTCCCAACTGACCGAACTCTGCGTAGGCTGCATCAATCTTTGATTGGCTGTCTCGCTTGGCAAGGGTGACAAGAGCATTACGAATATCATCCTGACGAGCATCGTTAGTAGAATAGCCCGGGTCGTAATAATATCCGCTCTTTGCCGCTCTTGACATTGCAGCACCTTCTGCCAGTGTCGATATCCACCAGTTTCGAGTAAAAGCTCCTATCTTCTGTCCCGAAGCCTCCTCTATAGACTTACCCGATACGACCTCTTCAACAGCTCGTTTGGTCTTGATTGCCATATTGTAGGTCTCGCTAAGCGAAGAGTGAAGAGCCTCGATAGATGGATAACGGTACTTCTTGTTAGCCTCTATCTCCTCCAAGACGGCATCCTTTGCCTCTTTAACCTTCCAAGTCTTATAGGCAAGCCAGCCCATAGCGCCGACTACGGCAGCTATACCTGCTGTGGCGGCTACTGCACCTGTACCAATAGCACTAAGCGATGCCGCAGCACCCGTAATACCATTACCCGTAGCAACCTGAGTAGCAAAGAGCGATTGCAGCGCACTCTTTGTTCCCCATACGCCACCGCCTGCCATCAGTGCCTTGGTCATAGCACCACGACCGGCAACACCAGCCGCCTGCATCTGGGTTACGATGGCTCGCTTCTGCGTGAAGGATAGTTTACCACCTCGGCCAAGACCGAGAATGCCGGTAATGGCATCTGCTCCCGCCATAGCTGCCGACTGCTTGCCAATAAAGCCAAGAGCAACACCAACATTGGTCAGAGCACCTGCAACCTTAAAGAGTTTTGTTGCGACAAAGCCCGTAAAAACAAGTGGCTCTATCCAATGGAAGTTACGGGCCACCCACGCTCCGATATTGCCGATAACGGTCATAATGTCTAGCAGAGCATTACCAATAGAGACAAGTCCTTTGGTAAATTCCGGAGACTTGAACTTGTCGAGGAACGAGCGGAGCACTTGTCGAATAGTTGGTTCCAGTACCTCATAGGCCTGCATAAAGCCCTCGGTAAGCTGTGATGTAACCTGTGACCACAGACCTTTTGTGGTGTTCTGCTTGACAAGTGCCAACTCTGCCGAGATACCCTGAGAACCTCGGTTATGGGCAGTGAGGTTACGCAGCTGTTCGTAGTTGTTCACGAGCATCATCGCCGCATTACCACCAATCTTACCGAAGATGGCCTGCATATCGGCCATTGACGCTCCCTTCTTATTCAGATCCTCGAAGATGTCTGCCAATGGTCGTAGTTTCTCGACCATCACACCCTCGATATTGCGCATCTCGGTAAACTTCACGCCCAAGCGGTCAAGCACCCTCTGCGACTCCTTTGTAGGCTTTGCAAAGCGTGTGGCCATAGCACGGAGCGAGGTACCAGCAAGCGTTCCTTTCAGACCCATGTTACCGAGCAAACCAATGGCTGCGGTACTCTCCGTGAAGTCCACGCCTGCAGTACGCAAGTAACCGGCTGCCATTTTATAGGATTCCGCGACCTCTACGATATTGACATTCGAGCGAGAGATGGTCGAGGCGATAATATCCGCCACGCTATCCATACTATTGTTGTTGATATCGTAGCCCGCCATAATGTTGGTGGCAAGGTCGGCGATATAGCTGACATCATTATCACCAATAAGGGCAAGGTTGGTAATAGGTCGGATAGACTTGTTGATAGTATCGATATTCATACCCGCCATAGAGAGGTACTTCACTGCACCTGCAATCTCCACAGCGGTAAACTTCGTATCGATACCAATCTTTCGCACATGGCGAGCCATATTGTCGAAGCGAGTCTCAAAGGTACTCAAGTCATTGTCCGCCACACGCAAGATTGAGTGTGCCGACTGCATAATGTTCGAGTACTCGATAGCCTTTGTCAGCTCGTTACGCACCAGGCTGTAACCCATATAGGCGTTAATCATTGATGCGAACGGAAGGTTGCGCAACGATGGTGCCTGGGAATACTGAATACGGTTGATGGCCGCACGACGCTTACTGCGGTAGAGCGTGCCTGCTGCGGTATTCTGCCTCTGCATAGCACGCACCGACTGCATCGCGTTACGCTGCTGTTGTTGTCGTGCTGCCTTATCGGCTCTACGGCGTTCTTGTTCTGCCTGTCTGCGCTGACGCTCTGCCTCACGCTGTGCTCGGCGACGCTCCTGCTCACGGGCTCGTGCCTCTGCCTGACGCTGTCTTTGTGCCGCTGTGCTCTCTGCCACCTGTGCCTTACGGCGTTGGTCGGCATTGAACTTCTCATCATCGTGAGCCATACGCTGGCGGTGCAACTGCTGAGAGGTGTAGAGACGCTGCATAAGTCTCTGCTGCTCTTTTTCGGGCATAGCAAAGGCTGCCGGAGCATAAGGCACAGGAGCCTGCATACCCGGAGAGTACGCAAATGGCATCACGGCAGAGGCTCCAGATGCCGCTGCACCAGCAACACCTGCGGGTAGTCCGCCAGAGATATTCAGCGTGATAGTCGAAGAACTCTTTATTCGATTAAGAATTGAGAGTATGCTACGCAATCTCTGTTCAGCGACATCGGTCTTAATGGTCAACTCTCGGCCACGCTCCATATGTGAGAGTGCCGAGTTAATCTTACCCATAGCCTTGGTTATACGCTTCTGGGCATCTGCCATTGTGGTTACCGAAGAGGATGCACTGCGCTCAACCTCTGCCTTACGAGCCTCGGCAGCCTTCTTCTCATAGAGGCTCTTGGCATTTGCCTTGATTCTCTTGGTGTCGAGGGCCGGTGCTGCGATGGTGAGGTTTATACCTTTGGCAAGAGTAGAAATCTCGGTGAGCAGTGTCTTGACGCGCTCCAACTTCGCCTCGCTGTTCTTGGTGTCGATGGTGAGGCGGTAGTCAAAACTACGCTTCTTGCCATTCTTGGTGCGGAACACACGGTCAATCTCCTCCATCATATTCTTGATGTTGTTGACCGCAGGAGTCAACGATGCCTTAGCCTGCACAAGTTTGCCGACGGCCTCACCGAAGGCCATCACCTGCTTCGTACCTTGTGAGGCATCGACATTGATGGAGTAATTGACTTGATAATTCTGTTCCTGTGCCATTCGAGACGGGTTTTATCTTATAATAAGAGTAGTGTTTTGGGGGCGTGAGAGATTAAAAATAACCGCCGTAAGTCTTACGGCTTACAGCGGTTTGTCAGGGAGTCTTTTCGGGTAGTGAGACCGGTATCGGCATACGACTGATGAGCATCTGTTCGTGCAACCACAAAGCATCCTCGGAGAGAATAGCAAAATCCTCATCGGAGATTGTCTCAAGGTCTACTCCAGGAAAGTAGTGGCGCACATATATCACTCGCTGGCGAATGCGCTGCTCATCGGTAATGCGCCACCGGTCTATAAGTTTACCAGCGTACTCTGACGAGTAGTGATAAGCTCCGAGAGCTGACCCATAAGACCGAAGAGGAACATCGAGTCATTATCCACGAGTTCGCGGTCACCATCGATGAAGCAATCCTTGGCAAGCGTGCGCATAGCCATAACCTCATCCTTCTTCGAAGCTGCCATAAACTTCGAGAACTGAGGGAAAGTAGGCTCCGACATATAGGCCACATAGACCTCCTTCTCGTCACCCGCCTCGCCAAAGACTACCATAGGGTAAATCTTGCGCAGTTTCTTCTCCTCCTTAATCTTCTGAGCCTTCTCCTTAATCTCAGACTCCTGTTTCATTGTGAGCATTTTCTCTTCCATAAAGAAATCGTATTATGTGAATTATACTATGTAAGTTGTATCCACTTAAAGTGTAGTGGCTAGCTGGGAGTAAAGGTTTACAACTTGATAAATTTTCCTTCGATTCCGCATGTTTTTAGTATTTCCGTGTTTGCGGCGTCAAACGAAATCAGGCACGATGGCGCACCCGCTGTGCCACCTTGCTCTCCCGATGCGTGATAGAAACTCAATCTCCCTTTGATAAAGAGTATTGAGTCGGCATTGGGGAATATCAGTTCGTGAAACAGTCGTGTATCGGTCCGGGCAAAGGTCAGCGCAATGGCGTTCTTATGCTCCGCACATCGTTTGATAAACTGCGTGATGAGTGCGGTATCATACGGTGGATTGCAGAACACACGCCCAAACCACGGTTGTTTCAAACCATCGTCCTCGATTGTATAATGGTGCTCGGCAGTGTCCCACGGACGGTTTATGGGAGCACAAGGGTCTAAATCAAATGGCCCCAACCGCCTCAAGATATGTGGCGGTGTGAGCCATTCATTTTTACCCGTCGAGGACTTGCCTTCAAAGGTTACATCCATAGTCTTTTTATAAAAGATTAGGACAAAACATTAATAAAGGTTTACAGATTGGACTTGTGTTTGTATATAAAAACTA
>JBGVEG010000123.1:0-2353 GCA_045119955.1 Paludibacteraceae bacterium | reverse complement strand
TTCGTAAAGGAGAATGTAACTTCATGTTTGCTAAAAATTCAAAGGCATATTCTGTCTACCTGCTGTTCCGATTTGTCTTTTCCCTGGCGGTTTCTATGTCCACAGTGCTTTCCATCGTGTACCACCTGGAGGTGGTGCAGCTGGATGCTTTCCAGCTTGTCCTGGTAGGGACGGTTCTGGAGACCTCCTGCTTTCTGTTCGAGATACCCACCGGTGTGGTGGCGGATTTGTATAGCCGTCGGCGCTCGGTGCTGATTGGAATGTTCCTCTACGGCCTGGGCTTTCTGATGGAGGGTGCGCTACCGTGGTTCGCGCCGGTTCTGCTGGCCCAGGTTGTCTGGGGTTGCGGTGATACCTTCATCACCGGCGCTCTGGAGGCGTGGATTGCCTCGGAGGAAGAGGACAAACCCATAGACAAGGTGTTCCTGCGGGGCAGTCAAATGGGGCAAATCGGCGGCGTTCTGGGCGTGGTGCTGGGCACACTGCTGGGAAACATAAACCTGCAAATGCCTGTCATCTTGGGGGGCAGTTTGTGCTTGTTGTTGGGGCTGGTGTTGGTTCGCATCATGCCAGAAACCAACTTCTCCCCTGCTATTGAGGAACGGCAGGGCTTGCTTAAAGACTTTGTCTGCCTGTTCAAGCTCAACCTGGGCTTTGTGAAAGGCGCACCTGTGTTGCTGGCGCTCTTAGCAATCACACTATGCGGGGGACTTGCCAGTGAAGGCTTTGACCGGCTCTCCACCGCTCATTTTCTGGATGACACGGTAATACCCGTTATCGGGCCGCTGAACAGCGTCACTTGGTTCGGTGTTATCAGTCTTATCGGCAGCGGCTTAGGTATTCTGGCTTCTCAGTTGCTCATCGCCCGCATGGAGAAAAAAGGGACTGTCAGCCGAACCAGTGTGGTCATGTCCACCAGCGCCGGGTATATCCTGTGCCTGGTTCTCTTCGCGGTGGGGCGGAGCTTTTGGTTCATGTTGTTGGTGTTCCTGCTGGCGGGGCTTATGCGCACCATCAAGGAGCCTGTGCTGGCCGCCTGGATGAACGACCATGTGGATGAGAAAATGCGCGCCACAGTCTTTTCCACCAGCGGACAGCTGGACTCTTTCGGGCAGATCATCGGCGGGCCTATTGTGGGGCTGGTAGCCCAGCAGGTGTCCATACCCTGGGGGCTGGTCTGTACCGCTTTCCTGCTGTTGCCCGCGCTGTTCTTAGTGCCGGTGGCGGGAAAGAAGCGGGATTGATATGGCATAGTTAAGTTTACTGACGAGCGGGAGATTACTTCCGCTCGTCTTCATTTAGTAGCGCAAAATTTGAGGACTCTTTATTTCCTTATTCGGTATAGCGGAGGCGGCTGTCAATTCGACATAATTTTCTTGTGATACTTTACCGTACATGAGCATTTATAAAGGATATGAAACAGTTTGAGCATAAAGAAGGCAAAAAAGCTGAATTAGTCCCGTTTATGCAATACTATCCAACATACAGCAGTATGGACAAGCAGCAGAAAGAATGGTACTTTTATTGGAGAAGTCAAGTTCGAAAAGGGATATATTTAGACACAGACCTATCGTATATATTTGTTCATGTATATGAACTATTAAGCGGATATGGTATGAACAATGCTGATGACGGCTATAAACAATTACTTGAACTGTGGAAAAATTACAGAAAGGAATATCCCAAGCTGGACGGATATTTATTTGAGTGGATATTTGATTTTTGCCAACTTTACAACCTTGACTTTGAAATGCCCGGGTGGACGGATTTATCATTACCGTATCAACCCGAGATAAAAAATGTTATTATAAGCAAACATAGCGGCGAGATACCTTTAAAGCTGACATTTGCTCTGATAGATTCACTGTGCGATTATTCATTAGTAAGAAGCAAATTTTATAACGACGGGCATCAAATGCTTATGAATGAGGCTATTCCGAGAGTTGTTGCATTGGCTGATGCAGCATTATATAAAAAAGAGGGCAAAGGAATACTTGATAAATACGGACCAAATCGCCCGAGGAAACAAACTTATTATGCTTTTCGAGGTGCAAATTGCAAAAATTCAAATCAAAGGGCGGATATTACGGTCAAGGACTACATAAACAGTGCAAAATTGCGTGCATATATAAATGAATTGGTAAGATATGCAGAAAATGTGTTAAGGGAATTATATAACTGCCGAGGACGGTTAAGAGGTGTTTCATTATCCTTCCACTTTCTTTTAGCGAATTTTTTGAGATTCATGGCAACAAATTTAAGCCTTACCCAATTGGAGACTTGGGCGAGGCCGCGGTAAGGTGTATAACGCATCGCGTGTTTTTCTTTTGCATCCGCAAAGACACGTTCAATG
>JBGVEG010000122.1:0-10677 GCA_045119955.1 Paludibacteraceae bacterium | reverse complement strand
GCTTGCTTCGGCGTGCCCGTCTTGGCAGGGCGGCTTGCTCCGCTACGCTTCGCTGCGGCGCGCTGCCAAGACGGACACGCCTACGCGCCCACGCGACTCGCTACGCTCGGCGCTCCGTCGGTGTGGTGCTCTGGGCTTGGGACATCACTTCGGCGCTCGCTCACCTACGGGCTCCCAACAAGCAATCCACAAGCCCACCAAAATAGTTACACCTACGGGCTCCCGACAAGCAATCCACAAGCCCACCACACAAGCCCACCACACAAGCCCACCAAAACGGCGGCAAAGCCGCAAGGGATTTCGTGTGGCGACGGCGCGTGGGCGGGCTCCTTGAGGTCGCCCGCCCCGTCGGCTCCTTGGGGTCGCCGCCTCCGCGTCGCTGCGTCGCCGTGCGGCTGGCGTCGTTACCGCCGCCGCCCGGGCTCCTTGCGCCGCCGCGCCTCTGCACTACGCTAGAGCAAGTAAGGTAGGTTCAGGTAGTCCAGCGTGATGGGGTTATCCAGCATTATTGGGTTTCCCGTCGTGTTTTGGTCGCCCCGTCGCCCGTTGTCGCGCTTTCCCTGCGGGAAGCGCTCCCCCTGGGCGCTCGGGGCTCCTCTGGCTGCTCTCGTTGTCGTTTCGGGTTAGTCCTGCCGTGGGTCACTTATGGCGCTCAGGGGGGCGTCCTGAGCGCCATAATCCCCGCGCTCCTCCCTACGGTCGGCGCCCCCGCGCGGGGATGTTTTTGTTAGTTTAAGCGCTTGTGTTTACTGTGCCCTGGCGGGCACACACCGACTGGCGCGGTGAGTCGGTCGTGGGGCCCCGCCCACTCCCTCCTGGCTCGCGGGGGCCCCCGTCCCCTGCTTCGCTTCGGCTGCTCGCTACGCTCGCACCGCCCGACGGCGCGGGCGGCTTCGGCTCATAGGTGTCAGGCTACGCCTGCCGTATTTTTCGGCTGACGCCATCGGGCTACAATGGCGGGCTGTCGCTATGCTCCGCGTGCGTTTCGGTTTCCTGAGTCGGGCTTCGTCGTGCGCCTTATCCCTGCAGGCATTCGGGATGCTCTGCCCCTGCGTGGCGCTCTGGCGCTACTGCGTGGCTAAGCATCCCGACAGCCTTTAGGGGCGCACTCTCGGCCGCAGTCTGGGCGGCTGCGCTTCGGGCGATCGCCTTCTTTGGTCGGCGAACGCCCTCAGCTCAGCGCCCTGTCGGCGGCTGGCGCTATTCAGGGCTGGCGTGGTCGTGCTTCGGGCTTTCCCTCAGGTCGCGTCGGCTGCGTGCTTTCGCTCCCGCGTATCTCCGCATTCGGCGCTACGCTTCGAATTCGGAGATACGCTTCCGCTACCGCACGCGGCCGACGCTCTCGGGCGGGCGATTCCGCCGTTCCGTCGGAAACGGTCCGCCCTTGCTTTCGGGAGCCCGTGGCACGGCCACGCTTTCAGCCCTTACGCCAGCCTGCTCGTCAGGGCGCTGAGTCGCCCATCCTGCCGCCTCGCTTCAGCCAGCCTCTGAAAACCTCACGCCCGCCGCGTCCTCGTGGCTAAAGCCAGTCGGCCGCGCCCGCCATTTTCGCTCGATGGCTCCCGCTCTGCCCGCGCTTTTGGGGTTCGTGTCTCCCGCGACTCGTCGTCTCGCTTTCGCTCGCCTCTCGCTCTACGCGCCCGACCCCCGCCCTCGCTCGCGATCGCGTGACCCTCACTTCACCCCAAACGGCGCGGGGGCACGCGCCCTGAACGGCCGCCGGCTCGCTGACGCTCGCCTACCCCCTCCGCCCCAAGGGGCACGGATGCCGTGCCTCATGGGGACAAAAAAAGAAGCGGGGGGCGTGCTGCCGCGCCCCCCGTACCCCCTCGGCACCTCCTTTCATTATGGTTAGTGCGTCGGTGTCATTTCTGCCACCGCCGAGTCCAGCGCTCTGCCACCAGAGCCACCGCCATTGCCAGTATAAGTAGTAAGTAAGTCATATATCTTACTAACGAAAGTTAAATAAAGTTATTGCATCCGCACCAAAATATAGTTAAAATGTAAAGAAAAATTGTAAAAATCCGTTCTAAGTCCGATGCAAGTCCGATGGGGGTCCGATGCTTGTCCGATTCGGAAAAAATTTGTACCTTTGCCGACGTTGAAATATGTCTATCACTAAAAACTCTATAGATATGAGCAAAAAGTTTTGGCAGACACTCGCGGAGATTCTCCGCCTTATTGCAGCCCTCCTGGCTGGTTACTCAGGTTCACTCATTAATTAATGTACGCATATGGGAAGAAACATGAATTGGGCATTAGACCCCCGTCAGCCTCGCAAGGCTACCGCCGCACCTGCTGAGCAGGTCGCAAGTAAGAAGACCACGAAGAAGTCCACCAAGAAAGAGGAGGCTTAAAGATGGGCAAGGCTACCGGTATAGGTTCACAGTTCAGGGGGAAAGTGGGCAATGTTATTGGCTACCTCTCCAAGAATCGTGCAGGTCGATATGAGCAGACCGTCAAAGGGTACCAGCCAGTTGTGGCCAACCCGCAGACCTATGCCCAGGCACTCGCCCGTGTGCCCGTTGGTCCCGTGCAGCGTGTATGTAGTGCGCTGCTGACTATCGTCCAGCGCGGCTTTGAGGGTACCGCCTACGGCGACCCCTCAAAGAACGAGTTCCTGAGTTACAATCTTAAGAACTTTCGCGGGCCATTCATGGTTAAAGGCTCAGTGACCGTGCCTCCTGGTCCGATGCTCATTAGTAAAGGTTCCCTCTCGCCCATCACGGTGCATGAGTTCCCTGGTGGCTCCAGTGCTATTGAGGTAGATTTCAGTCTGAATTGCTCCATGCACGCGCAGAACCCGACGAAAGGTGCCATCGCTGCGAACCTGCTGGATAACAATCCGTCACTGGTTCCAGGTGAGCAGCTGACTTTCGTTACCGTTCGTCTTGATGATGGTCAATATCATTACCAGTTCGAAAGTCTGATTCTTGATATTAACGACACGTCCTATCCTCAGGGCATCTTGGTTTACGTCAGCAATAATGATGGCTATCTCGAATTGAGTCCTGAATTGTCAGGCTACGATGGTGTAGTATGCGCAGCTGCCTGCATCCGTTCGCAAGCGTGGGGCACTACATCGTTCCGACGTTCAACCGCCTTTCTCGAATGCAATCCTGATGTTTATCTCTACAACGATGAAGAAGCCGTGCAGGATGCTGTGGCCAGTTATCGTACTGGCGAAGACCCCGAAGACTGGGAAGACGATCCAACTCCAGAATATCAGCAACTCGCATACCTCTGTATGGTGGATATTACTTCTTCTATGGTGCTTTCACCCACTACACCGCCCATCACTGGCCGTCAGTGCCTCGGATATGTTACCAAAGGCGGACAAATGGGTATCTTCTATGTCTATTCAACGACCTACAATGCGAATGTTCTAATCGACGGCAAGGCACAAATATTACTCGGTCAAGGCCCCAGCGGGCAGATACCGTTTAGCTTCAATGCATCGTATCAGCCTGCCCGTCAGTACTCCAGCATTTACGGTACAATGTAGAATCGCTTTATTATCTTCAATAGTTATTAACCCTTTAAATTTCAATCATTATGGGAAAAGGTATTGGCCTTATTGGCAATTTCCGTGGTAAGGTTGGAAACATGGTTGGCTACAACCTCAAGGATTCCAACAACAAGCAGACTCAGGGCGTACGCGTGTATCAGCCCATCGTTAAGAACCCAAAGACCGCCGCTCAGGCTGAGCAGCGTGCGAAGATGGCTCCTATCAATGCCGTCTATCGACTCCTGAAGCCGGTCATCGACCGTGGCCAAGAGTCTAAGGCTTATGGCAATAAGAGCCGCCTCGCATGGCTTCGTATGGCCATCATTGCCTATGCTGGCATGTGGACTGAGAAAGGAAAGGTGATGACGTACGCACCATTGCTCCCCTTGACTAAGGGTAGCCTTGGCAATCCTCTCTCTGTTGAAGCGGGTCCAGGTTCCCTCAAAATCAACGTGGAAGGTTTGACGGTTTCTTCCACTCCTAAGATTGGTACCGTCTCTACAGCCATCCTGGCTGCTTATCCATCTCTGAAAGATGGCGACCAGATTACGCTGGTCGGTGTTGGCTACGGTGGTTCGGCTACTGAGGCTGCTGTTGCATCGTTCGTGCTTGACTCTACCTCTACAGCTGACATGCCTGCAGGCTTCAGTACTGCAGCCGACTTGCTGGTGTATGCTACTCCCACGTTCGATGCTTACGCATTTACAAGCATCATTTCGCGTGAGGGCGCAAATGGTGAGCATCTGCGTAGCAGCGCTACACTGGTGGACGCAGACGAATATCCTGGCTCGGCTGCTCAGGCAACCGCAAAGGCTGATGCCATTAAGTCATATATGGCTGCAAGTGGTACCACCGACTGGCCTGAGGAGCAGATTTAAGGCTAATTTAGCCGAACGTTGTTTTCTCAGATTTTCTCTCTATGAAGCGTGAAACAAACGTCAAATTGTTCTGTGCAGTGCTGCTTATCGTGAGCAGCATTGCACTCGCTTCTTATCAGACCGTCTATGAAAAGGACATCGCCGGTGGAGTCCTCATGTATATTGCACAAGCATTCCTCTTGGCTGGCTCCATTTTCGGCCTAGATTACTACGTACATCGTCTAACTCGGCGTCACGATCTGCCACAGCAAGCGTGACGCTTTCGTTATTACAATCCCATGTTGAAATTTGTACCCCGTACAGCCACAGACAAGGCCTATATAAAATACTTGGCTCAGGCCTGCAAGATTGGGCGCCCTGCACCCACTTTCGACCCGTCAACACATGACGTCGTTGACCTTAACGCCTGCGAGAAATGCATATACTGGGAGCAAGTTACCAACGAATCTACCTACTTATCGTGCCGCGTCGCTCATGGGTGCAATTATGCGAAGTTCCCATATATCCACATGATACACCCCATCATGGCCGATATTACGGGTTATACACCTACGGGTATCTATCGACAAATCAAGTATGAGGGTATGCCCTTATATGTGCAGCTGTATAAATCCAACGCACAGCAAGGCCAATGCAATGCAGAATGCTGGTGGCACGCATGGCGAATGGCCAATGAAAAGACATGGCGCCAATGTGGTCAGACACACGTCTGCGGAAATGATGCATCACTCTGGGTGCTCATGGCTCCAAACGACCAAGAACTATACGACGAATTTATAGAGCAGCTATAGTATGACATCACGCAAGCCCATCCCACGCGGAATCCGCAACAACAATCCCCTGAATATCCGAATCGGGAATGTCTGGTTAGGCGAAGAGCCCAACCCGACAGATCCCGACTTCGAGCAATTCACTTCAATGGTGTATGGCGTGCGTGCTGGCTTCGTTCTACTGCGCCGCTACATTCGCCACTACCACCGCACCACCATTCCCCAGGTTATTGCAGCGTGGGCCCCATCCAACGAGAACAACACCACCAAATATATAGACACCGTATGCGAGGTTTCAGGCATCCCCCAAGATGCCACCCTCGACTACTACGACAAAGAACAAATGTACCGCCTCGTCGATGCAATGATTTTCGTCGAGTGCGGCCAACATATATCAGAGCAGCACATCCGTGATGGCTATAGCTTCGCCTGATTTTATATGCTTTTTTGGCTTGGAAATGTTTTCATAGAATTAGTTTACATTTAGACACTGTTTCCTATTTAAGTGTTATGGAAAAAGGATTCAGGGCGACAGCGGTCGCCCTTTATTTATGCCTGGTTCATCCGTTACGTAAAATTTACGTAACTTTTTCCCCATTTTCTTGCAAATATCCTCGATAATTCGTAACTTTGCCAATGGTTTAGGATAGTGGGCAACGGTGAGGACCGACCCATGAACGTAAGACCACCGCTTCAGCAGAAATGCGATATAAGCGCCGACGCAGTCAATCCTCGTCGGCGCTTTTCTATTTATCATAAGATGCTGCAGAAATCAGTTCTATTGAACATACTGCGTATTCTTCACTGAAATAGAAAAGAGCGGTTTACGTTGATATCCTCGATGAACTAATATTTAAACCGCAATTCTATGAAGCAGTACAGTCACGATTACACCAAGGTCAGCGAAGCAGAAAGCCACCTTTATGCAGCGCAACAGTTAAACGCCCACGATGACCCCATCGAGGCATGGAAGCACATCGAGGATGCCAGACGGCTCCTGCAGGAGTACCTGGCACAAGACAACATGGTCGAGGACGATGATGTGGCCGACGGATGGGTCAAGGCTCACGAGGTCGAGGAACTGATTAACGGAAAGGAGGATAAAGACTTATGAAAAGACTACTCCCTGCCGACAAAAAAGCCCTCGCAATGGCCGCGTGGCTTTTCTATGCTGAGCGTGGTTTCGATGCGCAGCTGATTCACCATCAGGATGCAGAGGAAATCGAAATCAATGTCACCTACGAAGACACTCAGGAACTTCCCATGTGTCAACAACTCATGCACCCGTCATTCCATACGGAAGTCGTCCGCATCGGTTATTCTGATAAAGTGTATCGTTGTACCATCCCCGAAGCGTTCTTATAGTTATGGTACACTACTATTATTACATTTCAGCAGGCGCCCAGTGCGACGAATCGACGCGCATCTGGAAAGTTGCCGTCGGCACCTCTCAGCAGTGCCAGCGCGATTATGCCTTTTTGGTCGCTCATGCTCTACAGCATGGCCACTACTTCGAGGTCGTGTCGTCGCGATCTGACGAATTCGTCAAGCGCCTCCGCCACTCCCTGGCTCAATTCAATGTGCAGCTCGAGTGGCTGTCTTGCCGTGATCTCTGCCGAGAACTACGGCAAGTGACAGCCACTCCGTGCGCTGCTGGTGCTCTCGCTGGCGCCCATCGTCAGCGAAAATCTCTCAATCTCAACTATCGCATTTCATCTAATCTCTCCCGTCGAGCAGCTAAGGAGCGCCGTTAGGCTCTTCCATCTGCTAAGCGGTCACGCAAAAAAACCTAAGTAAAATGACAGAATCAGAAAAAGTCGCCATTGGCGCTTGTATCATTAATGGTACATTTATCATTGTTTGGTGTTTGATTTATTTTTCCTATCAATTGTTTCACTAATAATTTATCATTATGTTCTTATCAACAATTATCGGCAATGTGGGCGCAGACGCCCAAGTACAAAACAAAGATGGTCGTGAGTTCGTCACGTTCCGTGTCGCTCACAATGAGGTTTGGAATGACCAAGCAGGCGTACAGCACTCCAGCACAATCTGGGTTGACTGCATCATGAATGGCCACCCCAAAGTTACGGAGTTCCTGAAAGCTGGTACCCAGGTCGCTGTGGTTGGTACCACTACCCTACGCACCTACTCCAGCGAGAAACAGCGTGCCATTGTCGCAGGCGCATCCATCCGCGTCGAGAGTGTACAGTTGCTTGGTGGAGCCACCGACGATGTGCCCCGTCGCCTATATGACGACAAAGGAGGTATGCACGATGTCCGAAAGGCTTACTATTCCGACGTGAAAGGATGCCAGCTGCAATCGCAGCGCGGCGACCGTTTCAACGTCGATAATAATGGCTGGATTACTAAGGTGCAGGCCGCGCCTGCTGATGGTACTGGTGTAGCCAATGTTGACCAATCACAACAAAATGCCGATGGAAGCCCCAGCCAGATTTACTAAAGTGTATGACGAACGCGTGGCGTCATTCCTCAGGGATGGCTATTGCAAGCGTGTTGACACCCGGTTGCCTAACTTCTGGTTCGTCCGCCTAAAGCATATGAGCAACGGCAACGAGATACGCTTGTATGGCTATCCTGATAGGGGCGTCATTTCGCAATTAACTAACCACGTTTGTACGCACTACGAGCAAGTATAATGGAGCGTTGCGTTAACCTCGACTGGCTAGAAGTCCACGCCTATGAGCCGTCTAATGATCCGCACGATGCGAACTATTTTCGCCGTGCGGGTTTAGACGTCTCTGAGCGTGGCTATGGTACCCGCGTGTATCGTGAAATGTTCACGGTATGCGACCCAGTCGGCAACCCATTTGTCGAGGTTCGACGCAATCCATTTTCTCAGGGCTACGGTGGCATTCACGCAGCTGAAGAAACCCACCTCAGATTAGTGAATGCAGCATGTTACTATGATGATGCAGTGCAGCGCCTGCAGAACTTCATGGATGCCTACGGGTACACCTTCGGACGTATCACACGTGTTGACATCTGCATGGACTTCGAGAAGTTCGACTATGGCGACGAGCCTGCCAAGTTCCTAGAGCGATACTTGAAAAAGCGCTACTCCAAAATCAATCAAGGCAACATCACCGCACATGGTGCAGACAGATGGAACGGTCAGGTATGGAACTCTGTTTCGTGGGGCTCCCCTACCTCAGCTATCGGCACTAAATTCTATAACAAGACGATGGAGTTATACGATGCCGCTACTGGTACCTACAGAAAGCCCCACATTCGTTATGCCTGGTTGAAATGCCTGATGATAGATGATTTCCACAAGTGCTTGAAGCGCTGTGATGATGGATGGTACACACCGCAGATATGGCGTGTGGAGTTCTCCATCCGTTCGAGCGTGAAGAAGTGGTTCACCATCGAACTCAACGGAGAGGAAAAGCATTATCAAAGCATTCGCAACACTCTCGATATGTACGACTCCCGTCCTAAGCTGGTGACGCTCTTTGCATCCCTCTGTCAGCACTACTTTCATTTCAAGTACTTTCAGGAGGGTGAGCGCAAAGACCGATGTCCTGATAAGAAACTCTTTGATTGGTCCGGGCAGCAGCGCACCTACAAAGTAGGCCGTGACGATGTAATGAAAATCCTCGGTGAGGGTGCCAAGCAAAAGCGACCTTATGACACGCTCATTAAGAAGCTACGCGAATACCAGCAAGCCAAGCCCCGTGAAGACATCGTAGATGCCTGCCAAGTCATTATCAAGGCCATTGAGGGTGACCAACTACGCTCAGACCTACGCAATCCGTTCTCATGGGCTGACCTCATGGCCTTGCAACGTGTCCTCAGCATGAAAGCCGCTGGCAATGATACGGACGTGGCCATTCTCCTGAATGAGGTACGTGAACTACTTCGAATCAATGATAAAACAGCAATATTCTGATGAAATCCACCGCCCAGAAAAGGCGGTACAGTAGTACCGCCGTCGAATTTCCAAAATTCGTTCGACCTGAAGCCCTATATATAGGGCTTCCCCCCTATTTTCCCTCAGGGGCAGGCGCGCGCGCTCGCGTCACATACGTGCAGGAGCGTGAGAATGACCGACAATTGACCGAGAATCCACCGCCGTACAGCACACCAGCGCGCCACCATCGACAGACGAATCGCGTACCTAACCCCTACGAGCGCCAACAAAAAAGCCAGTCAAGCGCACGTATGGAACGCACGACGCACCCGACAGCAGATTATGAATGGTTTGCGAATCATTTGGGAGTCATTTGGGAATCACTTGCACCATCATGACACCTAGCGCACATACATTCACCGTACTGTCCAAGTACAATTGCAGTTATTTGATAGATAGACCTTATCACATACAGAACCAATGAGCAGAATAACTTTTGACCGTCACAATGGGCACACTTGCAAGTCTTGTTTGAATGCATACTTTTGTACGCACGATTACAAAGTGCATTGTTATAATCGCGAGTTCGATGCACAATTCGACCAAACAATCAATACGACCGTGCGACTGGATGGATGGTGCACACGATGGAGTCAACGAAGAGCGAATCAACGACCATTGACAGCACCACACGCCACCCGGTTAGAATTATTTGCCTTTAAGTAGTCCTGGTTCGATTGCACCTTTTTAGAATCACGAACGAAAACTGGCAAACTCAATCACAAATCAACACACACAACAGCACACCACAAGCCCACCAATACACTACACCAATTCACACACGAACGCACCATAAGCCCACCACAAGCACACCAATACACTACACCAATTCACACACGAGCGCACCACAAGCCCACCAATACACTAAACCAATTCACACACGAGAGCACCATAAGCCCACCAATACACTACACCAATTCACACACGAGCGCACAATAAGCCCACCACAAGACCACCAATACACTAAACCAATTCACACACGAGCGCACCAATACACTACACCAATTCACGCACCATCACACCACAAGACCACCACACCACACATCATTGAGCAACACACTCGCGGGCTAACGCCCGCTCGTTCCGCTCGGCACAGCCTCGCTACACCCTCGCGGCAAAGCCGCTCGGTAATCTCGCGGGCAAAAGCCCGCTCGATGGCTCGCGCCTCCAGTGTGCTACGGGGCACTGGAGAGGACACCACCGCGCCTTATTGCCGTGCGGGCTGCCTGCCGCCCGCGCCAGTCGCCTTGCTCCCTCGCGCTTGGTCGGCTGTCTGCCCGTACCGCAGGCGCTTCGGCCAGTGGCTTCGCCACCTGCCGCTGGTGTCCTCTCCAGCCATCCCCTTGCACAACCTCCGGCGCTCGCAACCCCCTGCTCCCTAAAGGTCGCAGGGGAGAGCGGTAGCGGCTATAGCCGCTTTCTTTCCCATCCGCTTCGCACCTCCGTGATGTCCTGAAGCCCAGCACCGCACTGATGGGGGCTTGCTTCGGCGTGCCCGTCTTGGCAGGGCGGCTTGCTCCGCTACGCTTCGCTGCGGCGCGCTGCCAAGACGGACACGCCTACGCGCCCACGCGACTCGCTACGCTC
>JBGVEG010000121.1:0-2317 GCA_045119955.1 Paludibacteraceae bacterium | reverse complement strand
TCTTGCGTCCTTCTTCCTTGATGTCGCCTGCCTTGGTAAGAGCCATCTTGGTGAGGAACGGACCGACGATCTCATAGATCAGGACGGCGAACAGTGTAATGTTGCGGACAATAGCACCATCCGGACCAAGCTCAATAGCCTTGATCGCCATACCGAGTGCAACACCTGCCTGCGGAAGCAAGGTGATGCCGAGATATTTGATGATGTTGGGATCGGATTTTGTAATCCTTGCGCTGATATTTGCACCGTAATATTTTCCGAGAGAGCGTGCGATGATGTAAATGATACCAACAACTACGACTGTCCACTGCGCGAATACCGAGAGGTCCAGCTCCGCGCCGCTGATGACGAAGAACAGGATTAGCACAGGAGTCGTCCATCTGTCGGCTCTGTCCATCAGCTCTTCGGAAACCTCGCAGATGTTGCAGAATACAGTTCCAAGCATCATGCAGGCAAGCAAGGAAGAAAAGGCAATATGGATATCGCCAATTTCAAACTTCAAGCCGGAGAGTGCAACGGTCAGCATAACGAATGTGACCGAAACCGCCATACGCTTAGAGCGAGAATGAAAATACTTTTCGCAAAGTGTAAAGAGCAAGCCCATCACGAATCCAAGCAAGAGCGATAGAACGATCTCAAGCAGGGGCTCAAGGATGATGGCAAGCGGGCTGACACCTGCCGTGCTCATCGACCTTGCGATACCGAAGGAGATTGCGAACACCACAAGACCAACCGCATCGTCAAGAGCAACGACGGGAAGGAGAACATCTGTAACCGGTCCCTTCGCCTTGTATTGCTTGACAACCATCAGCGTAGCGGCGGGAGCCGTCGCAGTCGCAACCGATGCGAGAACGATTGCCGCAGGGATAGAAAGTGTGTCGGGCATAGCAAAGTGTAATGCAATCAAAGCAACGTCCACCACAATGGTGGTGATCAATGCTTGAAGGACACCGATAACGGTTGCTTGTTTACCAATCTTTTTGAGTTGTGAGAGTCTGAACTCGTTGCCCATAGAGAAAGCGATAAAGCCAAGTGCGAGATCGGAGATCAATCCGAAGCCCTCAATTTGCTCCGAAATAATACCGATTCCGGGAATATTGAGTGCACCGAGCACAAACGGTCCGATCAGAACGCCGGAGATCAGATATGCGGTAACTGCGGGGAGTTTCACGAGCTTGGCAAGTCTTGATAAGAGCAGACCTGCAAGCAGTGCGATGGACAAACTCAAAAAGATACTTGTTGTTTGAGTCATAGAATACGCCTTCTTTCTAAATGATTTTTGATTACGGGAGTTAATCATTCAGATATGATGTGAGGGTATTCACTATGCTCTCAAAAGAATCCTCTATGGTTGAGCTCTCTTTACCAAATATGTATTATAGTACTTTTACATGAGAATGTCAATGCCAATCAAAAAATTAAATTTTTAAATGCTTGTCGAGTGTATTGATAATTGTTGGGAGCATAAGCGAGAATACAATTGCTGTAAGGATTCCGGCAATCAAGCGTGATGGAATCGCAAAGAATATTGCGAGATACGATGAATAATAGCCGTATAGCTTTTGCTCAATCAACATAGCTCCCGTATTCAGCATCGTAACGATCAGCGAGCTGATGCAGGTCTCAATTGTCAAGATGCCGGGTTTTGTGCTTTTCTTGAATGCTCGGAACAAATATCCTATGGTGATACCGCGAACAACGGCAGGTAATACCCAAAGAACCGTTGTTGCGCTGATACCGTAGGTGATGAGTTGCCCGATAAAAGCACCAATAAAGCCTGTCGCTGCGCCCCACCAAGGTCCGCAGAAGATCGCGACGATAATGACGGGCAAGCCGCTAATAGAAATTTTCATGGTGCCTCCAAAGGGTGCGCTCACCGATACTGCCAGAAAATCAAGGCAAACGTAAAGTGCTGCCATCACTCCGGCAAGACAGATCATTTTGATGTTATTTGTTTTTTGCATAAAATTACCTCCTTATTCCCGTATTTCCGAAAGTAAGGAGGGAGTCCTTGAATTCGGCAGCGGGATGCGACAATCGAACCGCGAAAAATCTTCGTTCACCCAACAACTCCCCGTTCGGATGGCACTTTACGCTCGATCGTCTACTCTGCATAGATTATGAATTGTTCAGATTGAGATTGTATTTGCTAATCTGTATGTCTCTTGGTCAAAGGATTTGACCATATTTAATGCCTCAAAAATATCGTAGTCCACGATTTTATTATCCTTCAATCCAATCACGCGGTTTCCAACGCCTTTGCTGAGAAGCTCGACGGCTGCATATCCCATTTTAGATGCAACGACTCTGTCGCGAA
>JBGVEG010000120.1:0-35039 GCA_045119955.1 Paludibacteraceae bacterium | reverse complement strand
GACGTAGATGCAATGGGTGAGGCAACCAAGAAATTGGTACAAGGTCATGTAGGCGAGCGTGAGGTATCTTACAAGGAGCTCACCGACGTGATTGGTCATGCTTCTGTCCTCTACGTACAAGTTACCGATATTACTGTAACTCCAGAACCAGTAGAGAAAGATACAGTTGTTAATAATGTAACAGAGTTCGTCTGCGATGGAACCGAATATGTAGATCTCCAAGGTGAGAAACATATCGTATCTTCGTTGATTGATCCTGCATTGTTGACTTGGACTACAACTATCGAAACAGAAACAACTGTTACTGTTTACAACTACGTGATTACTCCTATCGTTGCTCCAGTAGTAATGACCGCAGAGGTATTGGCTACTATCCCTGGTGCAACTCCAGTATTGGTAGCAGGTGAGAAGGTTGATGTAACAGGTACTGTAGAAGCTATCAAGAACTACTACGATATGAATGATACAGAGGCTATTGCTGATGTTGAAACTGTAGTTTGGACAGCTGGTGCAGGTGCTACTTTGGCATGCGACGCTGAGTCTCACACTATGATTCTGACCGTTACTTCTGGTTGCGAGTTCGTGTGGTCAGCTGAATTGACATTCGATGTTACTCCAGCAGAGGATAAAGAGTTTAATGTAACTGCTTGCGATAGCTATGAGTGGCATGGCGTAACTTACACCGAGAGTGGTGACTACACCTTCGAGGCTGAGTGCTACAAGGAGATTCTCCACTTGACCATCAACGAAACAGAGGTAGTTGAGTTGACCGAAACTGCTTGCGAAAGCTATGAGTGGCGTGGTGTTACTTACACTGAGAGTGGTGATTACACCTTCGAGGACGAGTGCTACAAGGAGATTCTCCACTTGACTATCAACGAAACAGAGGTAGTTGAGTTGACCGAAACTGCTTGCGAAAGCTATGAGTGGCATGGTGAGACTTACACCGAGAGTGGCGACTACACCTACGAGGCAGAGTGCTACAAAGAGATCCTCCACCTCACAATCAACACAGTAGTTACCGAGGATGTAACCGCAAGTGACTGCTATGCATATGAGTGGAATGGTGTTACTTATACAAAGAGTGGTAACTACACATTCAATACAACAAGCGTTGTTACTGGTTGCGACAGCATCGTAACACTCCACTTGACTATCACCGCTGAAACTCCAGAGGAGAATCCTGCTTTGGGTAACGCAGAGGCTGTAGCTAAGTACGGTAACCGTATGGTAGTATTGCACTTGAACGGCTTCGCTGAGAAGTACGGTTGGACTCCAGCCGCAGGTCAAGTAACATGGTACCAAGTTGTAGGTGAGATGGATAACTCATGGGAGATTGTAGATGATAAGGTATTGGGTTCTGGCATGTACATTGAGGATCTCAATGGCTTCACAGGTCAAATCTATGCTATCATTGATTCTTCTAACGAGGGCGCTTGCGGTAACTTGTATCGCACTAAGAAGCTTAACCTGAATGCTGCTGGTCAAGCTCCTAAGTTGATGCCAACTATCGCTCGTCCAAGCGAAGACCTCCACTTGTTGAACTTGAACTCAGCTAATGTAGCCGAAGTTCGCGTATACAATACGAGCGGTGAGTTGATGAGTGTTTACAAAGCTGAAGAAGCTTCTGAGTTTGTATTCAAGGCAGAAACATTGCCTGGTTACTACTTAGTAGAGGTTCAACACAATGGTGAGCAAACAACTTTGCGCTACATTGTTAAATAATAATGGGAGGAAATGAAATGAAAACAATTATGAATAATAAAATGTTTAAGGTTATCCTGTTGGTGGCAATTTTTGCCACCACACAGGTATCTTTGTCCCGCGTTTCAGCACAAACCACTGAGGCTCAGAAGCCAGCTGTAGAGTTTGTATATAGCTCAGGTGCTGCTATGGAAATCGGTGATACTGTGATGATTCACAAAGATAGCTTGCGCTATATCACTGGTGAGCGCATGTCCTCATGGGTATATGGTGTACCTCATACTATTCGTCAGTTGGGTACCAAGACCAAACCTACAGGCGTATTGCTCCGTGGTATCTACTCTTGGATTGCTCAGGGTAGTTTGATCCCTATGAACTACAATAAGACACAAGAGTATTTTGATGCTCTCCGTGCTGCTGAAGAGGCAGAGCGCGCTCGCATTGCAGCTGAGGCAGCTGCAGCTGCGGCTGCTGAAGAGGCTGCTCGTGCTAAAATGTTCGAGGAGTTCGTAGAGGAAGATACTATCGTAGAGAAAGACACTGTTGTGCCTGATCTGCCATACCAAGTTAATCGTTTCTCTATCGGTGTACGCGGTGGCGTGGCAGCTCAAAGCGTTCCATCTTTCGGCTTCTCTGCATTGCTCGATTTGCGCTATGCGCACTATTGGGTTAAGTCAAGCAAGTCACCTAAGTTGGGTATCATGACAGGCGTAGGCGTTGGTTATATGCAATATGGTCAAAACCTCACCAAGAACAATTACACCGTTCGCGTAGCAGATGCTACTGGTCATGTAGACTATGCTGTAGCTATTAACAAAGCTCATGCTATCAACAACCAAGTGCAATTGGAGATCCCTGTGATGTTCTCTATGGTAACTCCTAAGGGCTTCTTCTTGAACGCTGGTCCTAAACTCATCTTGCCTGCATACGCTGGTTACAAACAAGACATGTCTGGCGTAACCCTGACTGCTACTCACGTAGAGGAAGGTGTGACTATTGCTCCTAACGATCCATTGATGGGTGTTGTGAAAGATGCAGTAGAGAAAGGTCAAAACAAGAACGCTTGGGATGTGACTGTAGGTCTGGGTGCAGAGCTTGGTTATGAACTCAAGATCGGTACAAACTATGCATTGGATCTGGGTGTATATGCTACCTATGGTATCAATACCAACACCTATAAAGATGCTACTGGCGAGATCTTGACCATCACCGCTCCTGATGCAGTGAATGTAGGTGGTGCTAAGATGCACTCTATCATGAACGCAGGTCCTGTGAATATGTCTTACTTGGATGCTGGTTTGAAGGTGACATTCCACTTCGACTGGGATAACAAGAAATAATCCAGAATAGGATACATACAAAAAACGGCTGTGATAATTCACAGCCGTTTTTGTATGGTGGGTTAGCGTTGGTGTTCGGTGCCTGGCTTCCGGCGTCCGGCAACCGCTATTTGGCAACCGGCATCTGGCTTCCGGTATATAGCTTCCGGCGTCTGGCTTCTGGCATCCAGCAACTGGCTTCCGGCATCCGGTATCCAGTGTGAGAACAGGATCTAAGGGCAGGGGTTAGAACTGCCACTTAACACCCAGCAGGAAGTGTATGCCTTGTGATTTGTAACCGTAGAAAATATCGTGTTTGCGATTGAGATAATCATTCACCTGCGCATAAACCGCTAACCAACGG
The DNA here is from genome assembly GCA_045119955.1 of Paludibacteraceae bacterium. GTDB lineage: Bacteria > Bacteroidota > Bacteroidia > Bacteroidales > Paludibacteraceae > Colicola. The sequence continues at coordinate 31,652 of JBGVEG010000120.1, read as the reverse complement.
TTGATAGCGTACTGACCACCGATATTGAGTGAGACAACAGGACGGAGGGTAGTTGACATATAAGGTGCGATATATGCCTCTCGTGTACCTGCAAAATAGTTCTCCGAATAAACGCTCCACTTAGAGTCAATATGCGCCTCAATGCGCGCGTATGCGTCCCATTTAGGGCGATCAAAGACTGTGGTTGTATAGAAATAGTAATTACCGCCCACATTGACCTCTATAATATCGCGATAGTGGTAGTGAAGATTGGCTCCTACCTTCCATTGTTGTATGTCTTGTAGCCACATCTGATAGTCTGTAACGGTTTCTGTGGCATCCAATATCGCCTTCATATTATATGCGTTCAATAGGTAGGCGTAGCCGCCATATATGTCAATGAGAAGCGTGCGCGTAGGGCGCAGTTTGAAGCCGAGTTGTGCATCTACAGGTGTGTAAGCGCGTGGTTCGCGCCATGCCAAGCCCTGAGCAATATTCAGGTAGCGATTATAACCCAAATACTCCTCTAATGAGCCAAGTGCATAGCGACCCGTAGCATGTGCATAGATATGGAAGATATTGTCCATCATGTTCCATTCGAACTGTACATTAGGAGATGGCGCAAAGCTCAAGTTCTCCACTGTGCTAAGCTGAGTACCTGTGCCGATATTCATATTGAGATTAACACCCACATGCAGGTGGATATGCTTGTCATCATAGGCATAAAATGGCTCTATGCGAAAAGCATGTCGTGGAGAGTAGGTAAGGCTTGTATCAAAGGATGAGTAGAAATTGTTTTGTACATACGCCTTGACACCTGCACTATGCGTGTTGTTTGACCAGTGTAGGTTAAAGTGTGATTGTACCTGATGCTCAACGGCGAATTGCTCTACTATAAAGGCATTATAGCCCGTCTGAATGAGATATTGCACAGGCGCTTTACTGGTTGAGCGTAAGCCTAAATTGGCTTTCGCATTCCAGAGTGAACGCCAAGGGAAATATGCTGTTTGATTGTCGTGGCGATAGCTGTAAGCCTGATTATCTCCTTCTATACCAAAGTAGAAATCAGTACCCGAGAAATGACGAGTAACTTGCATACCTAATTGGGACTCAGACAAGGCATCTTTTCCCCAATACGCATCGTGGTTGGCGTAAAGATCAAGCGACATCTTCTTCTTTTGGTGAATCTGATAACCAAATAAGAAGTGCGAATTGCGGTATCCTCCTGCTGCCTCTAAAATACCATTGAGTGGTGCTTGTGAGACAAATCGGGCATCTGCTACTTGCAATGGATTGAGCGTGTGGCCAATGGATAGTGAGTCCGTATAGGTGGAGTAAATCACGGGTGCAAGTGGAATTTCCGTTGATAGAATATTGGGGCGTTGGTTAATCTTACCAACGCTCTGTATCACAGGTTGAAAATCACGCTCCACAGTGACAATACGCTTGAGCGTAGTGTCGTTTTGAGCAATGGACAAGTGACAGTTGAGTATAGACAACTGACAAATGGCAATGAATAGTATGATAGACTTTCTCATAGTGTTGTATCCTCCTCGGTTTCAGTAGTTTCTTGTTCGTTGGCAGATTCCAATGTCTGTATCTCTTGTAGTTTTTGGGTAATAATAGCAGGTATGTCATCTGGGTGGTGATAGTTGCTTTGCAATGCCAAGAGGTATTGTTTTGCTTGGAAGAGATCACCGCGTTGCACATTGATGTCAGACAGCAATATCAGTCCCTTAGCCAACCAGTACTGTTGCGTGGTTTGCATTTGGGTAAAGGACATGACTTCCTCTTCAGCCAATTCTATTGAACCCAGTTGGAAGTAGGCGTTAGCCAACTGATATTTGGCTTCTGCTCCCATCGGCGTTCGTACCTCCTTTGAGATAGGACTGAGATCAACTACAGCCAAACCATATCGCTCGTTACTGAGGTGGGCTTTTGCACGATAATAGAGTGCCTCCTGACGGATATTGTCGCTAAGCTGTTCTTGCTCCAGCAACTGGGTAGCAGCAGTTATGATAGCTTCTGCATTGCCCTCGTGTTGGTGGCAGCGTAGGATACCCAATTGTGCCGTAGTGCGCATGGTAGATGAGGATGCTACACGCAACATCTGTTGGAAGTAATATGCAGCTGTACTATACTGCTCTTTATCATATGCAATCTCTGCTGAGCGCATACATGCCTCTTCCATATACTGATTGCCCTCAATGGCAGCCAAGGCGTTGTATTGCTCTTGCGCAGCGTCATATTGGCGCAGTTGGTAGAAACTGTTCGCTGCGTAGTAAAGCGCTGTCACGCAGTATCGTCCGCCAGGGCAGAAGGAGGTGATATATGTGGTCATGCCCGTAGCCGATTCCTTGTAGTTACCCATAATGTATTGCAACTCGGCTGTGACATAGACCAGCGAGTCTTCTTGGCTGGTCGTCTGCATATTGACTTTGTTCAGCGTCTTCGTGTATGCCAGATAATCGTTAATGTTATTGGTCTCTACATACACCTGCTCCAATCCTTCAAGGGCAGCGTATGCCTCTTCGGTACCTGCATATTTCTCAATAGTCTTTTTGTATGCTTCAATGGCTTTGTCGTATTGCTTGAGGGTGCGATGGGTCATACCCAATTCCAAAGCAGATTTTGCGGCTTTGTTGCTATTGGGGTATTTGCCTAAGATACGTGTGTACATCTTAATCGCATTCTCGTTTTGGTCGAGTTGGAGGTGTGCGCGTGCCGTTTCGTATAGGGCATCATCCGCGTAATCCGAACGAGGATAGCGTGAAGAGAGTTGCTCCATTTTCTGGATCTTCTCGGGGTAACGATGCAATAAGCCGAGTGCGTATCCTTGTTGAAAGAGTGCATAATCAGTAGCGTAATTACCACGGCGAATAGCACGGTCGTATGTCGCTACTGCATCCTCAAACTGACGGTCGCTGAAGAGACAATCGCCCAAACGGTTGAGTGCATCGGTGAATAAGTTTTGTGTACTATCCGCTTGTGATAAATACTGGCGGAAGACATACTCCGACTGCTTGAACAACTGCTGGTTAAATAAAGCATACGCTTTGAGATACAAGGCAGTAGCGTAATTCTTGGACTTAGTGGCGTTGGATTGCTTAATGAATGCCTCTACGTCCTCAATACAAGCAGGGTATTGCAGCATACGATAGCGACTTTCTGCGCGCATGTAGTACGCTTCAGTCTTGTAGTGAGATGATTTTTTCTCATGTTTAATCACCTGTGTCATCCAGTTGACAGCTTCCTTCATATTGCCTTGTAGGAATGCATCTACACCCAATTGATAGCGTAGGAACTGTATCGTTTCTTGCAACTTGGCATCAGGTCGCTCTATACCCACCAGGGCATCGTATGCCGCTTTGTAGTTCTTGCTGTTCATGTACATATCAGCCATGAGGGCATATACATTGCTGGCATACTTGGTATTGGGGTATTCGCGCAAGAAATCTTGGAAGGCCGTGATGTTGTCTCCCAAAGCTGATCCCTGTAGGTAGGTGATTTGTACGTAGTTATACATGGCTTCCTCGCGCACTCGGCTATTAATGTTGAGTCGCATGGCAGCGGCATAGGAGAGTTTGGCTCTCTCCTCATCGCCTATGCGTAGGTAGCTATGACCCAGGTGCAGGTAGGTGCTTTCGGAAATAGAGTCTTTCTGCTCTTTGACGGCCTTGAGTCGCTGTATAGCATCTTGGTATTTTCCTTCCTTGTAGTTGGCTACACCCAATAGGTAGATATCATTGCGCAAGGGTTCGCGCTCTTGCTCGAGGGTTAATGCGTGATATGCTTCCAAGTGATGAATAGACTCCTGATAGGCACTATCTTGGAAGTACATCTCGCCCAACATGCGGTGCAACTCGTAGTTATGTTTGTTGTCTGGGAAAGTGTCTAACAACTGATTCGCTCTTTCGTAAACCTTTTCGTAATGACCTTGTGCGTAGTCAATCTGGATAAGGTAGTATGGTACAATCTGTTGATAACCAGCCAAGTGCTGTACGGACAGAAACTCAGTCAAGGCGTTTTGGAAATCCTTGGTACAATAATAGCAATAACCTGCATAATAGCGTGCATGAGGCGTGTAGAGAGACTCCTTTTGCTTCACACGGAGGAGATAGGATAGCGCTTTCTCATAGTTCTCTTGTTTGAGTAACGCATATCCCCAATAGAAATGCAACATGGGTTGTGTCGCGCGTGAGAGGTTCTTAGCATTGATCTTGCTAAATGCCTTAATGGCCTGTTTGTACTTCTCCTTTTCAGCGTGTAGTACACCTTCCATCAAGTGAATCTCGTCGCTGTATGGGGTATATGGATACTGATTGAGATAGGTCTTAATGAGAGCTGGTGTGTTCGCTGAGCGCTCCTCAAACTGCTGTTGTAGTGCGCGATAAGCCGTTTCGTAGTCTTGCGCGCTGGCCACAGCAGTAGTGAGAACGAAACCAATGATATATATGAGTAATCGTTTCATTCTATGGGGGATTCGAATTGTGTGGTTATTGTATGGTTATTGTATGGTTATTGTGTGGTTATTGTGTGGTGCGGATAGCCAATTTTGGGGCAACTTATCTTCTGCGGTTGCGTTTTTTGCGTTGCAACTCGCGTTGGCGTTTATTGTTGATAGCACGGATCACAACTGCTACTACCACGAGTACCAAGACTACCACTATGAAGATAACCAGTCCGCTGCTCAAGTTGTCACCCTTAACGCGTGACCACATGGCCAACATCTCCTCGGTTTGATCACCGCAGTCGTGCATCAGTGCGCAACGCTCAATGACTGCTTGATCGGGATAGAACACATGGTTAGCGTGCACAGAGTCTGCACCCTCGCCAAAGAAATAGGTCAGGTTAGAAGTCGCCTCTACCTCCTCATTGTTAGCCCAATCCAGTACTTCTGGCGACGCCACAACACTTACGTAACCAATCTCCTCCATATTGAGAATAGCATTCTCGGGCATGCACATATAGTTAATGAAGTAGCTGGCTGCCTTGGTGTTCTTAGCATAGATAGGGATACACCAGCCATCAAACCACACGTTGCTACCCTCTTGTGGCACAAAGTACTCGAGGTCAACGCCTACTTCGGCTGCCTCATCTATAGCCCATTGCGCATCGCCCGACCAGCTGAGGTTGAGCCACGCTTTGCCCTTGGTCATTTCCTCTTTGCCGAAGTCCACTTCCCAACCAGCGATATTGTTCTTCATGCTTGTGAGGAATGCTTCTACGCGTTGGATACGCTCCTCGGTCACATTGGCCACCAACTCGTCGCGTGTCACTTCGCCACGAGCAATCTCGTCGCGGTAGGCGTAGAGTACGACTACAGAATAAATATCACGGAAGGCATCTTTCATGAAGACTTTGCCTGCAAACTTAGGGTTTTGCAGCCCGCCCAATGAGAGGATCTCCTCTTTGCTGACCAAAGCGGTGTTGTAGAGGATACCAGTCGTACCCCACATATAGCCCACTGTGTAGTCCGCTACGCAAACGCTACTGTCAGGTGCCATTTGTTGGAACTTGTCCACCGCAAAAGGCGATACCAGTTGGGTATAGTCAGGGGTGGTGCCAAAATCCTTGTTGATAGGTTGCAGCAGTTTGTAGCGAAGCATACGCTCAATGATATACTCCGAGGGGCAAATCACGTCGTAGTCCTCTTGGCCAATCTCAATCTCGGTGAGCATGGACTCGTTAATGTCGAAGGTCTGGTAGAGCACCTCTACTTGTTCGCCAGTCTGCTCATAATACCATGCTGGGAAACCGTTGAGCACATTCATGTCAATATAGTCAGCCCAGTTATAGACTTTCAGTGTGTGCTCGCGGTCAGCAGCAAAAGCGTTAGAGACCAATACACAAGGTAGCACCAAAGCGGCTACAGCAAAAAAGAAGCGTTTCATTTCGTTTTGTTTTGTTGTTTATGGGTTCGTATATTCATTATGATTAGCAAGACCAATATGGTCAAGAATATCAAGGAGAAGAGTGGTCGCAATTCTGGGGTCAAACCGCCCTTGCGCGCATCGGCATAGATAAAGGTGGAGAGCGTCTCCAGACCGCTACTACCTTTGGTGAAATAGGTCACGCCGAAGTCATCGATACTGAGGGTTAGACTCAAGATAAATCCACTAATCATGCCCGGCCACAATTCGGGTATCATCACTTTGCGCAGGGCTTGGAATGGGGTAGCACCCAAGTCCAATGCGGCTTCGTAAATATTGGGATTCATCTTGGTGAGGCGAGGCATCACACTCAGCACGACATACGGCGTACAGAACACCACGTGTGCGGCAATCACAGTACCCAGTCCGCGACTGATACCCAAGAAGACAAATAGTAAGAACAAACTGATACCCGTCAGAATATCGGGGTTAATCATCGGAATACTATTCATGAAGGTGAGAATCTTGCGGTCGCGATTGCGCATGTGGTAAATGCCAATAGCCGCCAATGTACCTAATACGGTAGATATTAGAGCCGAAGAGAGGGCTATCACGACTGTGAAGAAAATGGCGCGGTAGAGGTTCGGGTCCACTTTCACTTGCGCTACAGCATCATAGCCCGTGAAGAGGTTTTCATACAGACCGAAGGTGAATCCTGTCCAGTTACCAAATACCTTACTCTGGGTGAATGAGAATATGATAATCAGCAGGATAGGGGCGTATAGTACCACCAACAGTAGCCACAAGTATGCTTGTGCTGCGACGCGCGATGCCAATCCGCGCTGCTCGATCTTTGATTTCTTATAATTTTCAAACATGATCTTATTGATTCTATATTTCCGGATACCGGAAGCCGGAGCCCGGAGTAGATATTATCTATTTATATCCTCCTTATCGCCTCCGAAGAAACTGGTCAATCCTATGATTATGAGCATGATTAGCGACAATGCAGCACCGTAGTTCCACATCGCTATACCACCTTCACCGAAGCAACGTTGGATAAGCGAACCGAATAGTGTCACCTTGTTGTGGGTCAAGAGTTCTGCGATTGCAAAAGTAGAAACGGTAGGCATAAACACCATGACGATACCCGAATAAATACCTGGTACAGAGAGGGGTAGGGTGACTTTGAGGAACACCTGGTGACGCTTCGCACCCAAGTCGTGTGCTGCCTCAATGAGACTGGTGTCCATCTTCTGCAAGGTGTTGTAGATAGGGTAAATCATAAACGGCAGGAAGTCATAGACCATACCAAATAGCAATGCCCCTTCGCCCAAAGGCAGACCGAACATGCGGAAGAGTTCCACCGTCGCAATGGTACGCAGCAGGAAGTTGATCCACATGGGCAGAATGAACAACATTGCCATCACCTGTGGGGTCTTGAAGTCTGCCATCGCCATGATATAAGCCGCGGGGTAACCTAAAACGAGGCATATGATCGTGGTTATCAAGGCAATAGCTAATGAATAAATAAAGGTGTTAATGGCCTCTGACTTGGTGAAGAAACTCACGAAGTTCTGTATCGTGAAGCTTCCACTGGCATCCGTGAAGGCATATACACCAATCAAAAGCAAGGGCAATATCACCAAACACAGCATAAACAGCGCGTAGGGCCATGCCCAGGTAGAACGCGACTGAAACACCATTCTTAATTTATTACTTTTCATCTTAGATCACTTTGTTGTTAGAAGTTAGATCGCTTCGCTGTCAGACCACTTCGTTGTTAGATTCTCGTATCTCTCAGCCCGAAGGGCGGTCTAACAGTGTTGCGGGTCCCCGATGAACCTCGTGGGTTCATGGGGTGCTGTTAACGGTCACTCTTCTCTCAGCGCCGCAGGCGCGGTCTTCTTATACAATCTTATATAACTTGGTGCCACGCGAATACCGACGCGGTCGCCATCGTCCCACACATCGTTGGTGTCCACAAAAATGTCATCGCCATCATCCGTGCGCACGGTCAGGTGGTAGTGGTCGCCTTTGTAGAGAATGAAGTACACCTCGCCACAGAGGATACCATCTTCCTCATCGTCTTGTAGGTTCACGCGGTTGAAGTCCACCTCTACATTGACCTCTTCGCCTACCTCAAAGCGTTCGGCTACGCGCTCAGGGATATCCCATTCTTCATCCAAGAAACGAACGCGGTTATCTTCCAGCACCTCGCCATCGAAGCAGTTGCAGAGGCGCTCTTTCTTCATGACCTGAATATCCTCGGGTTTAACCAAAAGTCCCACTTTGGTGCCTGGCTCAAAGGCGTGGTAGTCCTGAATCATCAGTTCGTATCCGTTGTCTGTCAGTACGGTCATCTCATAGTGCACACCCTTGAAGATACAACTTTGTACCTCGCCGTGCAATTGCCATGGGCTATCCTTGCCTTTCGCCTCATCGCCTAATCGCCTTTCGCCTATGTAAATATCCTCTGGACGCACTACTACATCCACCTCTTGGTCTTCTCCGAAACCCTTGTCTACGCACTCAAAGTCATTCTCGCAGAAGTTCACCACACCATCTTTGACCATGGTGGCATCCAGGATATTACTTTCTCCAATGAAATCAGCCACAAAGCAGTTCTGTGGCTCGTTATAGACGTCCATTGGGGTACCAATCTGTTGGATTTTACCTTCGCTCATCACCACCACGCGGTCGCTCAATGTGAGGGCTTCTTCTTGATCGTGGGTCACATAGATAAATGTGATACCCAGTTTCTTGTGCATCTCGCGGAGCTCCATCTGCATGTCTTTGCGCATCTTGAGGTCGAGCGCAGCCAATGGCTCATCCAGCAGCAATACCTCGGGCTCGTTAATGATAGCACGCGCAATAGCCACACGTTGTTGCTGACCACCACTCAGACTATCCACATCGCGATATTCATAGTCCGTCATGCCGACGGTCTTGAGCGCCTGCTTCACTTTCTTCTCAATGACTTTCTTGTCCATCTTCTTGAGCTTAAGACCGAAAGCTACATTGTCAAATACGTTCAAATGGGGGAATAGCGCGTACTTCTGAAATACGGTGTTTACATCGCGCTGGTGCGGAGGCATGGTGGTTACATCCTCGCCGTTGAGCAAGATATCGCCCTCGGTGGCTACCTGAAAACCTGCTATGCAACGCAGTAGGGTAGTCTTACCGCAACCCGAAGGGCCTAAAATGGTTACGAACTCGCCTTTCTTAATCTGTAGGCTCACATCGTTCAAGGCGAATTTACCGTCCTCAAACTGCTTGGAAACGTGGTTCACCTCAATGATAAAATCCGATTTTTGCATTTCTTTTTTCGCTATGGTACACTGTAAGTGTAATACATAAAATTCGTTTTAGTCAATTTGGGTGCAAAGGTACAAAAAATATTGCACATACGCAAGCGCGCGTGCAATATTTTTTTTCAGTACCGCGAGCGGGACTTTCTGCGTAAGTCCCTTGCGTCACTTGTAAAAGAAAAACCCAAAAACACATTCAGGTGTGCTTTTGAGTTTTCCTTTCAGTACCGCGAGCGGGACTTTCTACGTAAGTCCTTGCGCACCACTTGCAAAAGCCAACTTGTCAGCACTTTAAGTAAACTTAAGTGCTCCCATGTTGTCTTTCAGTACCGCGAGCGGGACTTGAACCCGCACAGCCATCACTGGCCAAAGGATTTTAAGTCCTTCGTGTCTACCGATTCCACCATCGCGGCTCGAAATCGACTGCAAAGGTACAACAAAAAATGCAAATATGCAAACAAATCGTATAAAAAAATAATTTTAAGCCATTTTTTTGCCTCTTTGTGCATACAAAAAGGACTGCCCGCGGGCAGTCCTTTACAATATTGCAGGTATGTCTTTTCTCTTTGCTTTATCCTAAATAGGTCTTGAGGATACGGCTTCTGGAACTGGATTTGAGATGGCGGATGGCCTTCTCCTTAATTTGGCGAACGCGCTCGCGGGTAAGGTGGAACTCAATGCCTATCTCCTCCAATGTCTTCTCTGGCACGCCAATACCAAAGAACTTGCGGATAATATCCGCTTCTCTGGCTGGTAATGTGGCGAGTGCCCGGTCAATCTCGCGAGAGAGTGATTCGTTAATGAGCGAGTGGTCGGCATTAGGTGAGTCCTCGTTGACCATCACATCGATGAGACTGTTGTCTTCTCCCTCTACAAAAGGAGCATCCACGCTCACTTGGCGACCCGACATTTTCAGTGTGTCGGCAATCTTGTCCACTGGAATGTCCAGCAACTCTGCCAACTCCTCTGCGCTTGGCTTGCGTTCGTGCTCTTGCTCAAAACGCTGGTAAGCCTTGTTGATCTTGTTGAGTGAGCCCACTTGGTTGAGCGGAAGGCGTACAATACGCGACTGCTCTGCCAGGGCTTGAAGGATAGATTGGCGTATCCACCATACGGCGTAGGAGATGAATTTGAATCCGCGTGTTTCGTCAAACTTTTCTGCTGCTTTGATAAGCCCAAGGTTGCCTTCATCAATGAGGTCAGGGAGGCTAAGACCTTGATTTTGATACTGTTTTGCTACTGAAACCACGAAACGCAGATTGGCTCTTACTAATTTCTCCAATGCTGCACGATCTCCATTACGGATCATGCGTGCCAACTCTACCTCTTCATCTACGGGAATCAGCGGTTCGCGACCAATCTCCTGCAAATACTTGTCCAGCGAGGCCGATTCACGATTAGTGATAGATTTTGTGATTTTTAACTGACGCATGTGTACAGTTAATGATTAATAGTTAGTAGTTAATATTGAAAGGCAATGCGTGTTTCTCATTGCCTTGTGATCCGGTCGGGATTCGAACCCGAGACCCACAGCTTAGAAGGCTGTTGCTCTATCCAGCTGAGCTACCAGACCCTCGCGTTCGGCAATCTCGCGCTATGACTGTCGCTATGCGACATTGGGCGACTTGTGCCTCCGCTCTTAACCCAAACTCACGAAGTTTGGGTTAGTGTTTTGCATTGTTTTCAATGTTTACACACGATAAATTACCCATGTAGGCACACGAAATTGTGCCTACAAAGGCAATTTGGGTGCAAAAGTACTGCTTTTTTTTGACTTATGCAAATATTTTCGCAAAAATCTGCAAAAATATTACAAAAGTTCTTCAAAAAGCTTTTGCAAGTCAGGTTTGCGGATAGCGCCTACTTGACGATGAACCAACTCGCCATTCTTGAAGAACAAGATGGTTGGAATGTTCATAATGCCGTATGCAGCGCAAGTCTCATCGTTGTCATCTACATTCACTTTGCCTGCGATGATGCGACCTTCATACTCTGCTGCCAACTCGTCAAAGATAGGAGAAATCATCTTACATGGACCACACCAAGGTGCCCAAAAATCTACTACGAGGGGTTTACCCTCTGCCAACAACTCTTGGAAGTTAGCATCTGTAATCTCTTTTGCCATAGTCTTATATTTTTATCGTTTTATTTTCTATTTCGCCCGCTAACATCTTGTCGGTCAGAGGGTCTTCAATCAATGTCTGTATAGCGCGTTTGAGTGGTCGCGCGCCAAATTGTTTGTCTCGTGCGAGGCGCAGTATCTCGTTGCGTGTCTCCTCGCTGAGTTCTAAGTGGTAGCCCATTGCCTCCAGGCGTGCTTGTAAGGGGCGCATTTCGAGCCACAATATCTGTGCCAAAGCCTCGTCGTTGAGCGGATGAAAAACGATAATGTCATCCAGTCGGTTGACGAACTCGGGAGGGAAAGTGCGTTGCAGCGCCTTGGTGAGCATACGCTCGGTTGCCTTATCATCCAGATTATCAGCACCAAAGCCAATGCCCGCACCAAACTCGCTGAGTTGGCGTGTGCCCACGTTGCTGGTGAGGATGATAATTGTGTTCTTGAAGTCCACTATGTGTCCCTGACGATCTGTCAGTCGTCCTTCGTCCATGACTTGCAATAGTACATTGAAGATGTCAGGGTGTGCCTTCTCTATCTCATCAAAGAGGACAATGGAGTAAGGTTTGCGGCGTACTGCTTCGGTGAGTTTGCCGCCATCCTCGTGTGCGATATAGCCCGGAGGTGCACCTACGAGCAAGCTGACAGTATGTTTCTCCATATACTCTGACATGTCGAAACGGATGATGGCATTGCGGCTACCGAACATCTCCTCGGCGAGGCATTGTGCCAAGTGCGTCTTGCCTACGCCTGTGGGGCCGAGCAGGAAGAATGTGCCAATGGGCTTGCGTGGGTCACGCAGTCCCATGCGTGAACGTTGGATGGCTTTGACCACTTTGTGTACGGCTTCATCTTGACCTATCACGCGTTGGCTGAGGGTGGCACCCATCTGGCGCAGTTGTTCGCCTTCGGCTTGTGCTACGCGTTGGACGGGCACGCCAGACATCTGACTGACCACACGTGCCACATCCGCCTCGGTAATCTCTTGCCTCTCGCCTGTCGCCTCTTGCCTGTCGCCTACACAAGCTCCCACTTCGTCCATGGCATCTATGGCTTTGTCGGGGAACTGGCGATCGGTGATATATCTATCAGTAAGGTTCACGCACGCGCGCAGAGCTTCCTGTGTATATTGCACATGGTGGAACTGTCCATAGGTATCGCTCAGGCGTGTGAGAATGGTGTATGTCTCATCCTTGCTGGTGGGTTGTACGGTCACTTTCTGGAAACGGCGTTCGAGTGCTCCATCCTTCTCAATGCTGGTGCGGTATTCGTTGATGGTGGTAGCACCTATGCATTGTACCTCGCCGCGTGCCAATGCTGGCTTGAGGATATTGGCAGCATCCAGTGAGCCCTGTGCGTTACCTGCGCCCATGAGGGTGTGTATCTCATCTATGAAGAGGATAATCTCTGGGTGGTCGTTCAGCTCCTTAATGACAGTCTTAATGCGTTCCTCGAACTGACCACGGTAGGTGGTACCTGCTACCATGGAGGCAATGTCCAGAGAGATAATGCGTTTACCATCTAAGGCAGGTATCTCTTTGGCTACAATACGCAGCGCCAATCCCTCTACGATGGCGGACTTGCCCACACCGGGTTCGCCAATGAGAATTGGGTTATTCTTCTTGCGACGTGAGAGAATCTGTATCACGCGGTCAATCTCTATCTGGCGGCCAATGACGGGGTCCAGTTCACCGTTCTTGGCTTGTGCGGTGAGGTCGCGTCCATACTTGGTGAGGGCAGGCGTGTCCGTTTTGCCTTTCTGCTTTTTGCTGCTGCCTGTGTCGGTTCCGAAAATGTGAATCGTTGTCTCGCGCTCACGAGGTTGCTCATCCATGGTCAGCTCGCCTTGTGGCAGCGGGTCTGGCTTGGGGTAGAGGCGCTCAATGCACTCATAGTCTATGCCATGTTGCTGCTCCAGGTACTTGGCTGGGAAGTTAATGCGGTCACGTAGTAGCGCCATCAGTAGGTGCACAGAGCCGCAGGTCTCAGCTTGGTAGTTGCGTGCCTCAATGCCTGTTAGGCGGACGATGCGCTCGCTGGCGCGTGATAGTTTTTGCGTTTGGGTGGATTCGGCTTGGCGCAAGCGTTCATCTATCTTGCGCTTGCATTCCACAGGATCCATGCCTGCTTGCATGAGAAGCTCGAAGGCCTTGCCTGCGCCCAGGCGTATAATGCCCAATAGCAAGTGATCGGGCATAATCTCTGCATTACCCAAACGACCTGCTTCTTCGCAGGCGTAACTGAATATGCTATGTAAGTTAGGTGTCTGTTGCATACGTTTGTTTATAGTTAAAAGCTTATAGTTTAATGGCTTGGGTTATTTATAAAAGTGCCATGATAGTCCAGCGCGGAACATGTCGGGCGCCATAGGGTAACCAGGCATGGCAAAGTATTGTTTGCTCATGAACGAAGCATTAAAGTGCTGATACTGCGCAAAGAACTTGAGACGGATATGCTTGACGTAGAAGTTGGCATATACGTTCATGACGGGGTAGTTGCCTACTTGTTCTTTGTCTTGTATGCAGAATTGTCCCAGTGCGGGATTGAGTACGGGGGCGTAGTACTTCGTGAAGAAGCGCATGTCCACTCCTATCTGTACATCCAATGCTTTGACCCACGTGTCGTAGTAGTATAGGTTGTTGTAGGTGGTGAGGACAGGCAGTGGCAGGTGAGCAGAGGAGGATAGTTGATAAATGATGCTATTCTCGAGGTTCACCCATGGGGTGGTGATATTGAGTTGCAGGTCGGCTGCCAGCACTTGGATGTTCTCTCCCGATTGCTGTGGCAGACCGTTGTTGTCGAAGTAGATGTGGTTGGTGAGGTTCTCAAACGAGACGTTCAGTTTGGGTTTCACCCACTTGGTCGGATATGCCACCTCGCCGCCTACGTAGAAGCGGAAGGTCCTCTTGAAGTCATTATCCCACTGGTAGTGGTTGCTGCGGTAGTGCTGGAGGTAGTAGTCGGGTGTCTCGTTCTTGATGTATGCATTAGCAGCGAGTGTCATAGAGTCTTTACCCAAGCGGAAACCGGCATCCATATGTCCGTTCACTTGGAACTCACCTAATTTCTGTCCTAATAGGCAGATATTACCATCAAAACCGTAGTGGATATGTTTACCTTGGTTCTTGTAGAGGGCGGCACCTACGTATGTGTTGTTGCTCCATTGTTGCCCGTAGAGTGTGTCGGGCACGGCGTTAAAATATGTGCCTGGGAAGGGAATCGCGAGACCGCCAAGTGGGTTATCGCCTATATCGGGTAAGGATAGAGCTTGTCCGATGGGCGATATATGGCGTTGTACCTCGTGCATGGCATATACGGTGGCACCGAACTTGAGCCAGGTGTTGAACTCTTCCTCAAAGGTCACGGAGAGGGTGTTCCTGATGCTCAGACAGGCAGCAGAGTCATTGGTCGCTGTGAGGTTGCGGTACATATTGGGGTAGAAGCCTTGGTCGGCTTTTTTCTCCACGTAACGTTTGGCAGCATCCACGGTCTCAAAGACATGGCGGAAGGTGGTGACAGGCACGTACTCTATTTTGATGGAGTCTTTCTTCACCCATTTGCCTTCCTCATCGCGTTCGCGGTAGTTGACTTTGCGTTCGCGCTCTACACAGATGCTGTAGTAGTGGTTGAGGTAGCCCGATAGGTAGCGCAGGGCGGACATACCTTGCATCCTGACGGGCATATCTTGTGGCTTGAGATTGCCTTGCAGATCGCTGGGGGTCTTGAGACCGCCGTTCTCGAAGTTGCTCAGGGTGTTCCACGTGAATGCCCCATGCAGCGAGTACTGGTCGCCGTTGTAACTGCCGAACACGGAGCCAAAGACCGTTTTACCCTCTTGTGAGGTGAAGCGTCCGTAGGCATTGAGGTAGTCTATGCTCATACCTAAATTGACGCGACGGCTCACATTGCCCGTGAACATGAAGTTTATCTCGTTCTGATCCATATCCGTCACGAAGCCCTTCTTGTATCCCACGGAGGAGTAGGGGGTAGTGGTATGGTAGAACTTGACATCGCTTGGGGCGATGATATAGGGAGCGTAGGCATCGGCAAAGATAAAGTCGGCTTTGCGCCTGCGGTCAAAGTATATACGCGATTGGGTGGGGGAGATAAGGTTGGCGTTGGTGATATTGGAGATGGAGTAGTCATTGAGCACATCGCGCATAGGCAGGTGCATATAGGAGGTATCCACGATAGCCACGGTGTCGGCGATGCCGGTCCATGGGTCTAACTGCCATGCGTGCATGATGGTTTTCACGTTCTGCGTGGTCTGCGCTGTGGCTGGCACGCCGAAGAGACTGCATATAATAACTATGCAGAGGCAACTACGACGCACTATGTGGGCAATGTGATGACGCATACCGATATTCCCCCAATTTATAATTGGGGTGCAAAGGTACAACAAAAAATGCACAAAAACAAGAAAAACGAGCAAAAGTTTACTTTTATGTGAGTTTTTCTTATTTTTGGGCTGCATTGAGCGACCGTACTTTCGAGGAGGGGCCCGCAGTAGCGGGAGGTGTCCTCGAAGGTACAACCGTGTCGCTTAATGCGAGGGCGCAGAAATAAGAATGCCCCATACGCAGGCGGCGTCCGAAGGTACAACCATGCCGTACTATGTGAGGGCGTAGCCCGCAAATAGTCCGTACTCAAACAACTATCGCCATTTATGCGTTTTTGCCGCATAAATGGCGATAGAATATGGTAACTACGCAATCTTATTTTGTAGTTTTCTTAGCGCATGTTTTCTTAGGAGCGTCTTTCTTTGCTTCCTTTTTCGCCTCTTTGAGTTGTTTCTCGAGGCGCTCAATCTCTTTCTCTTGGTTTTGGATGGTCTTGAGCAGCTCGTTGAGCTCTTCATTCTCAATGGTAGTAGGATATTGCTCCTCTACGCGTTGGAGGAAGTCAGAGAGGATATTCATATAGTTGATGAACGCATCGTATGCCGACTCAAACTGGGTAGCACCTTGGTCAATGTGGTTCATATAGTGCAAGTAGTTCACATCTTGCAGTATGAGCCAGTCGTGTTTGAGTTGTTTGTCTTGGCAGAGGTGTACGCGCTCAGCCACGGCATAGAGTTTTTGGAGTGCCTCTTGTTGGAGGTCATTGCCGTTGTATGTGCTGAGGTCTTTCGCCTCGCCTGCCCATGTCAATGGGTAAGGCACTACGACTGCGTCATTAGCAGCACATTTCTTGGCTACCTCGCCTGGGGTCATGAAGCCAATGCCTTGTTCGAGGGCGAAGTATGGCAATGCTTTGAGGAAGTCAAAGATACCCGTCATGGCTGGTTGGCGCATGCCGAAGGTCTCGGCGCCTACCCAGATGTTCGCTACTTGCTCCTCCTCTGGCAGCCCAGCGAGGGACATAGCGTATTGCTCGCCATCGAATGGGTAGTTATGCCATGCAGGGTCAGAGAAGTGGAACGCCAACTCATCGCTGAGGTGGGTGTTGCGGAGCAGCACTTTGAGTTTAGGTGCAGCGCTGCTGCTATATACGTAGTTAGGGCTCTTCCAGCTGAGGATATGCTTAGCGCCCTCTGTCATCACAGCTTTGAAGCCCATCTTGTGCAATTGAATAGCTATCTCGTCGCTATAGAGCAACTCTGAGAGGCAAGCGGTGGTGGACTCTACGCCCAGCAGTTGTTTCACTTGTGCCTGTTGTGCTTGGAGTTGTGCTACGGCCTCGGTGTCGCTATATACGCTGGCGAGCGAGTAGGAGTATGGGGTGACTACGAACTCCACGCATCCTGTGTCTGCCAACTCCTTGAGCATATCAATCATCTCTGGGTCGTATTGCTCGAACATTTCCAGCATGATACCCGACACGCTCAATGCGCAGTGGAAGCGTCCTCTGGAGAGGCGAATCATCTCTGCTATAGTCTTGCACAGTGGCATATACGATGTGTTGATGAGCGATGCAACATGATCTTCTGTCTGCATGTCATCATAGTAGTAATGGTCTTGACCAATCTCAAAAAAACGATAGCGCTTCAAACTGTATGGCGCATGCATTTGAAAGCAAAAACAAATATTTTTCATGACTTTATTTATATTACGATATTAATAATTCTAGCCTTTAACCTTTAGCCTTTAACCTTTAGCCTCAATACCCATTGATGACCAAATCATAGATACGGCGCACTTTCAATCCCGCGTCATACCACTTGATGTTGTTCACCTCATCGCGTCCGAGTTCGCGTAGCGATTTGTACATAGCGGGATACTTTACGATAGCGTAGATGGCATCTGCCATAGCATCTATGTCCCAGTAGTCGGTCTTGATGGCATGCGAGAGGATCTCCGCGCAGCCAGACTGATGGGAGATGATGGATGGGCAGCCCACTTGCATGGCCTCCAATGGCGATATACCGAATGGCTCGCTCACGCTTGGCATGATATACACATCCGAGTCAGCCAACACCTCTTGTACTTGTCGCCCGCGCATGAAACCTGGGAAGTGGAACTTATCCGCTATGCCGCGTTGTGCCACGAGGTCAATCATCTTGTTCATCATATCGCCGCTACCTGCCATCACGAAGCGCACGCCATCTGTCTTTGCCAATACGCGTGCTGCGGCCTCCACGAAGTACTCTGGACCTTTCTGCATGGTGATACGACCGAGGAAGGTCACCAGCTTGTCTTTGCGCTCATGCTTCACAAACTCCTCGGGGTTAGCCAGTGGCTCTACGGCATTGTGCACGGTGCTCACTTTGTGAGGGGGCTGACCGTATTTCTCAATCACGGTGCGGCGTGTCAGTTCGCTCACGCACATGATGTGGTCTGCCTCGTCCATACCGCGTTTCTCGATGGAATATACGGTAGGATTGACATTGCCACGGCTGCGGTCGAAGTCCGTAGCATGCACGTGTATCACGAGGGGCTTGCCTGATATTTGCTTCGCAAACACACCCGATGGATAGGTCAGCCAGTCGTGGCTGTGGATGATGTCGAAGTCGAGTGCGTGTGCGAGTACGCTGGCTACTGCCTCGTAGTTGCCTATCTCCTCCAGCAGGTTGTCGGGATAGCGACCCGAGAATCCTACGCAACCCAAGTCATCCGTGCCGATGCGCGAATAATCGTAGTGGATATTATTGCGCAGGTGATAGTACTCCTCTGGTGACATCTTGCCCTCCATGCGATGGCGAACGTAGTCATAGTCGTTGTCTTTCCATACGATAGGTACGCTGTTCGCTCCTATAATCTTCAAGAATGATTGGTCTTCATCGCCCCATGGCTTAGGGATCACGAAGGTTATCTCCATGTCCTCTTGTTGTGCCATGCCGCGTGTCAGACCGTAGCTTGCTGTTCCGAGTCCGCCCAAGATATGTGGGGGGAACTCCCAACCAAACATTAATGCTTTCATATATCCTTGCCTTTAACCTTTAACCTCTAACTTATCCAACGTATTACATACCTCTATCACGCTTGCCACGCTTGGTGCATAGCTCATGCCGCCGTGTCCGCGGAATGGTGGGTTGCCATCGTACAGCTCGTTGAGTGTGCCGATACACAGTTCGCTCATCTCTGCCTCGTAGCCCATCAGCAGTCGGCGAATGAAGTTCTCGCCGGAGTGTTGATATACTTTGAGGTATGCGATGGCGTATGCGGCTATGGTCCATGGCCATACAGGACCGTTGTGGAAGTTTCTGTCGCGCTCCAACTGTCCGCCTATATAGACTGGGCGATAGTCGCCGCTCTTAGGCGATATGGTGCGGAGACCTTTTGGGGTGTATAGCTCCTTGGTGCAGATGTCCACAACGGCTTTTGATTGGCGTCTGTCGAGTGGTGAGTATGGCAGACTGGCTGCTATGATTTGGTTCGGGCGAACCTCTTTGTTGTGGTAGTCGCCATCTACGTAGTCATCCAGATACATGCCGTTCCAGAAGGTCTTGATGAAGCTGTCTTTTGTGATCTCTGCTTGATACTCCATGAGGTCAGCTATCTGCTCTTTGCCCAATTGACGTTGGATGTCAGCGGTGAAGAGGCGTGCGTTGTACCATAACGCGTTTATTTCGACTACGTAACCTGTACGTGGGGTGATCGGACGACCGTTCTCCACGGCGTTCATCCATGTGGCAGGACGCTCTTTGCCATCCACCCACAGCAATCCGTTGTTGTGCAGGAACAGACGTGGGTGTTGTTGCCTACGGATATAGAGCATGATGTCTATCACCAGTTGTCCGTATAGGCGGGTGGCTTCCTCCAGGGAGGTGTATGCCGCATATTTCTGTATAGCGTGGATGAACCACAGCAGTACATCGGGCTCGTCCATGCCGACCAACTTGTGTGGTCTGCCTTCCATGAATGCGCGCACTTCCTCGACGGCAGTCTTGTTCACGATAGCATCCCAGTATTCAGGGCGACCGATGCCTAATGTGCAACTGGTCATTGCCATGAACTCCTCGCGTGCGGAAGCTTTGAACCAAGGGTAACCGGCCAGCAGGTAGCATTTGTCATCCTCGCGTTTGTAGAATTGTTGTGCCGCTATCTTGAGACTGTTGAACATATCGGAACGTGCTGCGCGGCGCTCCAGTTCTTTCTTCCATAGGTTTTTCAGTGTCTTGGTATTCACTTCGCTGATACCTGCGGAGAAGATGACGCTCTCGCCTTTCTTCATCGGCATCTCGAAGTAGCCAGGCACCAGTTGGTCTTCTTTGTAGTCAAAGCCGCGTTCTTGCTCTTTGTAGTATTCGATGTTCTTGTACCATGCAGGAGCGTGTACGTATTCGGCTTTCTTAGAGCATTGCATATAGAGCTCGGGGAAGGCGCTGTACATGCGGTTTGCGCGTCCGTTCTCTACTTCGCGCATGTCGCTGTTGGCATCCGCGTTCTCTTTTGCCAGTTCGTGCACGCTGCGGAATGCGAGGTATGGCTTCAGTCGCAGGGTAGTAGGCGAGTGTGCCTCTACCAATGTGTAGCGAATCAGCACGCGTGGCTCGAAGCTCACTAGCAATCGCTCTTTGGTTAATACTACGCCGCCTACGCGGTAGGTGGTTTTACTGATTACTTCGCAGTCGAACTCGCGGATGTACTTGTGTCCGTTGGGTGAGAAGTTATTCCAACCATACTTGTGCAATCCCAAGTTAAACTCTGCGCCGTGTTGGATCACGGTCTCATCCAAGCTGCCCAATAGTACATAATTATCTTCAGGCAGTTCGCCTGCGAGTGGTAGCACCAGTTGTCCGTGGTATTTGCGCGTATTACAATCAATCAGTGTGGTTGAGTTGTATGCGCCCGCACGGTTGGTGCGTATCATCTCTTTGCTCAAACTCCGTTCCAAGTTAATGAGCAAGGCTTTGTCAAAATTCAGATAACTCATATAAATCTTGCCTTTAAACTTTATATATCTTGCCTTTCGCCTTTATCCTCTTGCCTTTCGCCTCTACTCCCTTCCCTTTAGGGAGGGGTCGGGGGTAGGCTTTTTCCCTTCCCTTTAGGGAGGGGCTGGGGGTAGGCTTTAACTAAACTTCCCTTCGAACTTCACATCTGCGTCCATGAAGAACTGTCGTATCTGTTGTTCGGCATCGCGTTTGCAGATGAGCAGTACGCCATTTGATTCGGCTACGATGCAGTCTTGTAGTCCTTGTACGACGGCGAGGTGTCCTTTGGGCAGGGTAACTATATTGCCGTGGCTATCGTAGTAGATGGCATCGGAGTGTAGGCTGACGTTTTCGTTCTCATCTTTGTCGCTGAGGTCGTATAGTGAGCCCCAAGTGCCGAGGTCGCTCCAGCCGAAGTCGCTTGGTATGACGTGTACGTTTTTAGCTTTTTCCATTACGCCGTAGTCAATGGATATGCTGGGGCAGGTGGGGAATATTTGTTGGATGAAGGCATCTTCTTCTGGTGTACCCATGAGTGTGTCGCCTTCGGCAAATTTGTTTGCCATTTCGGGCAGGAACTCTTGGAATGCATTGAGGATAGAGTCCAAGCTCCAGATAAATATACCCGAGTTCCACAGGAAGTCGCCACTTTGCAGGAACACTTTCGCAAGTTCCAAGTTTGGCTTCTCTGTGAATGCTTTCACTTTGCAAATACCCTTTCCTTTCGCCTCTAAACTACAGCTCGCCTCGCGAGCGTTCTCTAAACTACAGCTCGCCTCGCGAGCGTCCTCTAAACTGTAGCTCGCCTCGCGAGCGTTCTCTCCCATCTGTATATACCCATATCCAGTCTCAGGTCGTGTAGGTTTCATGCCTAAGGTGAGTAGGGCATCGTGGTTGTCGATGAAGTCAAATCCTTGCTGGATGGTTTGTCTGAAGGTCTCTTCTTGGAGTATCAGGTGGTCGCTTGGTGCTACGACAATCCTCGCCTTACTTGTTGTCTCACAGCCAGCAGGGCGGTCTGACGGCGTAGCGGTCTGACTTCTAACAGCGTAGCGGTCTCTTTCCATTGCTTTGATACGTGCCGCAGCGTATGCGATGCAGGGTGCGGTATTGCGTCGTGCGGGTTCGCAGAGTACTTGTTCGGGTGTGAGGTCGGGTATTTGTTCCAGTACTTGATCGCGGTAGAGGACGTTGGTTACGATGAGTATGTTCTCGATGGGGACGAGGGGTCGAAATCGGTCGATAGTCATTTGCAATAGACTACGTCCTGTGCCGAAGAAGTCCAGGAATTGTTTTGGTTTTTGATTTCTGCTGAAGGGCCAGAATCGGCTTCCTACGCCTCCAGCCATTATTACGCAATAGTTATTTGATGTCATGGTATGTTTTTGTTTTAGTGTGCGTATTATGATTTGTTATGTGCGTACATGTACATTGTTGTACGTGTATGTGTGGTGTGTTGGTTTGTTGTGTCGTGTATGTGTGGTATATTGTTGGTTTTTGGTGTTGAAAAGATACGTTTTTGTTGTATGTTTCCATTCCGCCCGCAAAGGTACAACTTTTTTTTGAGATATGCAAGAGATATGCAAGAAATATGCCAAAAAAATCTTCACCTTGTTATTTCCTTATTATCTCTTCTCCTTTTCTTTGTTGTTTATGTTATTGAATACCATTGTCTTCATTGTCTCCAAAGTTGTCTAAGTTGTCTTTAATTAACCATTGTCTCCATTGTCTCCCAAGTTGTCTAAGTTGTCTTTAACTAAACTATTGTCTATATTGTTGATCATATATCCCTTTAGCGCGCAATGTGTTGTTTTGCGCGCAATAGTTGTTGGTTTATGTTGTTATTGTTGTTGTAAATAAAAACTCCGTTTGTAGTTTAGATAGTTTAGATTTCTGCGCTTGCGCCATAGGATGCTATTGTTTGTATTGTTGATACATATATCCCTTTAGCGCGGCAGGAACATTGATTGCCGCGCAATATTGTCTCTATTGTCGTCACTCAAATTTTAGTTTAGATAGTTTAGATTTCTGCGCTCAGCGCGTAGGAGATAGTTATTCCGCGTTTCCGTGTTCGTCCGTGCTATCCGTGGGAGATATTTTCCCTCTTTCCGTGTCCCTGGAACCCTTTTCGCTCCTTGTATCTTTCGACGCTTTCCCGATACATACCCGATACATACCCGATACATACCCGACACATACCCGATACATACGTATATCCCGTGAATACCCCGTGAATACCCCGCGTATATTCTATGAATACCCCATCCAAAGGAGAGCTATGAGAGAAGCATGATGCACACCCCAAAGCTTAGACCTTACCTTTATGTATAGTCTTTTCTCGCCATCGTTATAAAAAACAAACAATTTTTATGTTTTGCAACATATTTTCGGCTATCTTACTTGTGTGTTTATAGTTTTTTTATTACCTTTGCACGTTTTTTATGGTCGTGCCTCGCGCAGGCGAGCGCCGCGAACCATAAATTACAGCCCCAATCGGCACAGCTAACAAACAATAACAATTTTGACTAATTTTGTCTAAACAAGTACATATTGACAATTTGGATAGCACACAACTCTATAATGATGTGTGTCAGATTATTGATGCAACAAGAAATCGTATGGCGGTCTATGTAAACTCCGAGATTTGCCATACGAATTGGCTTATTGGAAAGCGAATCAAAGAGGATGTGCTCTATAACCAGCGGGCAGAATACGGCAAGCAAATCATTAAAAACCTTTCTATTAGACTAACCGAAAAGTATGGCAAAGGATGGGGATTTTCTACTTTGCAACATTGTGTACGCACCGCGTACACTTTTACTGAGGAAGAAATTCTGTACGCGGTGCGTACACAATTCAGTTGGACCCATTTAAGAACTCTCATGAGTATCTCCGATTCCCTTGCACGGAAATTTTACATGCAGATGTGCCAATACGAACATTGGAGTACACGCACGCTGGAAGAAAAAATCGATAGCCAACTATACGAGCGAACCATGATTAGTCGCCGTCCAGAGGAAGTTATTCGTCAAACGCTGGATGAACATGCAGAGAAGCAAACACTGGTGCCAGACTTGGTTTTTAGAAGTAGTTACTTCTTGGATGCGTTAGGGTTGCCTGATTATTTTTCAGAAAAAGACTTAGAGGGTGCTATTTTATCGCAGATGCAAGAGTTTATCAACGAGATGGGAACCGACTTTGCTTTTCTATCTCGACAAAAACGAATAACGATAGACGCAACGGATTATTATATTGACTTGCTTTTCTACCACAGAGGGTTGCAGCGATTGGTAGCGATTGATTTAAAGTTAGGCAAGTTCAAACCAGAGTACGAAGGACAAATGAGATTGTACTTGCGCTATCTCAATCAAAATGAGAGACGCGAAAATGAAGAATCACCTATAGGATTAATACTCTGCTCGGAAGGTAATACTGAGCACATTGAATACTTAATGTTAGAAGAAAACAGCCCTATTAAAGTGGCACAATACTATACACAGCTTCCAGATAAAAATATATTGGCTAAAAAATTACAAAGAGCAGTAGCCATCGCTCAAGAATATTTCGCTGAAAATAAATAACTCTTTCCTACATGCCCCGCAAGCCCCACATAGAATCTTCGATTTGCGCCCTCCAAAACAGGGGGGGGTATGGCTGCCATGCGGTCATAGATAATTCCTCAAACAAGATATATCGCGCGTTGTCGTGGCTTTCAGCTGCGGCATCTGCTTTTGTGTGTACTGTTGGCGGTTCAGCCCTCGGCGTATTTGCCGAGTATCCCCCGCCTTTACACTTTACACCCTACACTTTACACTAAAATAACAATCAACCAATTATATTAACTTTTTAAACAAAAACATTTATGAAAAAAACAATCTTTTTATTCTTCGCAGCCATCCTGTGTGCGATGACGGCGAATGCAGAAACCTACCGTTATTCGGGAGGAAAAGACGGATGGGCAGGAACAGAAATGACTGCTAGTACCGATGGTTTTTATTCTTATTATGGTCCAGTAACAGGAGAACACCAATTTAAAATTGGAACATCTGCCGATCAATGGGCGTACAATCACTCTTATGTGTCTAAAGGTTTCAACAATACCGACATCACAGATATCGGTGATTGGGGAAGCGATAACTGCTATACATGGACAAGTGCTACTCACTACATTTTGGTGTACTATCCAAATACTACAATCAATAGCGATTCTAAAGTAAAAATCTGCGCATCAACTGTCTTGCCAAACGATGCAGTATCTGAACCAGATCCAGAACCAACTCCTGATCCAGAACCAGCAGAAACTGAGACCGTTTACTTTGTAAATGCAGAAGATTGGGCAGGCACTATTTATGCATACGCATTTGCTGATGGTGGTAATACTAAAAATGCAGGATGGCCAGGCGAAGTTGCACAAAAAGAAGCAAATCAAATTGGTGGACATGATGTTTATTCCTATACCGCAGAAAAAGGTAAATATGAAACCGTTATTTTTAACAATAACGGCAAGCAAACCGCAGATATGAATTGGACAGCTGGACAATACATTTGCAAAAACGAGTGGTTTGCAGATGAAGCTGCTGTTCTCGCTAAACTGAATGGTCCTGTTGAGTATGTGTCTGTTTACTTTATAAACACAGTTGAATGGAGTGCTGTAAATATCTATACATGGAGTCCAGAGGTTAAAAGCTGGCCAGGCGTTGCAATGACTAAAGAGGCAGAGCAAATCGGCGGATTTGATGTATATTCATATACTGTTGAGAAAGGTACAACCTTTGGTGGAATGAAGTTCAACGAAAATGGTGGAAATCAAACAGGTGATTTGCAATGGACTGATGGTAAATATTACATTTATAACTACGGTGCAGTAGTAGGTTGGTATACTAAAGAAGAAGCGGAAGCTAAATTAGCCGCTCCTATAGTTACCTACGACTACTATATAGCAGGTACAGAAGCTATGACTGGTCATAATTGGAATCCAGTAGGTCTTGGTATTGAAGATAATGATGGAGATGGTATATATTCTCATACCTTTACTCTTAATGCTGGTGGTGACTATCAATTCAAAGTAACACAAGATAGTGATTGGGATCCTAACTGGGGATACAGCAAGTTGGATAAAGCATACGATGGCGTTACAAATAGCGGTGATGATGGTGAAAATATTAAGATTAACCTCACAGAAACAAAAACAATTACTGTTCATTTTGATAGCAAAGCAGGTTCAATCTCCCTCGAAGGTTTGGATTCTCAAGACAAAGTAACCTACGACTACTATATCGCAGGTACATTGCCTGGTGCAGCATGGAATCCAGCTTCATTAGGCATGACTAAAGAAGGTGATGTTTACAAAGCTACTTTCTCTGAACTTCCTGCTGAAACATATGAGTTCAAGATTACTGATGGTCAATGGAATAGCGATGGTGATGCAACTCACGAGCATACCACCCTCGGTGCTGCATACGAAGAAGTTAGTTATAATGAAGGAAACATCCAAATCGTTACTGAAGAAGCTATCAATCTCACAGTTATCTTCAATGCTGCAACTGATAAAATCACCTTCGAAGGCTTGACCGAGAAAGCACCTGCTGAGCCTGTTACCGTTTACTTCATCAACTCTGGCGAATGGGCTGAAGTTGCTTGCTACTATTGGGGTGGTATAAATGCTTCTACATGGCCAGGCGTACAAATGGATTTAACTGCTGAAACATACGAAGCAGAAGGATGGAAAGTATATAGAGTTACATTCCCAGGCGATAATACTACTTGTATCTTCAATGACAACAAGGCTGAAGGCGCAACACAAACAGAAGACCTCGAGGTGCAAGCTGGCAAGTACTACTGCTACGCAAACGGTATTTGGTACGATCGTCTCGCTGACGTGGATCTACTCGATACACGCGTATACCTCAAAGGTGATATGAACGAATGGTGCGCTACTGAAGGATGGTGTGATATGTTCCGCAAAGAAACTGTTGACGGAACTGTAGTTTACAGAGAGGTATATCTTGAAGCTGCTACAACCTACGAATTCAAGATTGAAGACGCAGGTACATGGTTGTCAAACGAAGGTACAATGGATAAAGAAAACTGCACAGGTTGGTTGTTCGAAGAAGGCTTAAATAATGCTAAAATTACTACAGAACATGCTGGTGATTATATCTTTGTTTGGAATATGGAAACTAAGCACCTCAGCGTAGTGTATCCAGAATTAACTCCAGAAGTAATGGATCTCATGGTTACCGACATGGTATTTGACGATGAGACAATGGCATTTAGGGGTACTAATAGCATGATGGGCCCTGAATTTGTATTCAATTTGATTCCAGATCTTGCGACTGAGAATGATGGAGTATACGAATTGGATGCAGCAAGTACAGTTACCTTTGGCGATGTGTCATTTACCGATGTAACTGGTACGATTGCTCCTGATACAGAAACATTCGCTTCTGCTTCAGCTGAAGTTTACGGTTTCTATATGGGTATGTATTTCCAACTCAATGTAGAAATGTCTGCTGGCGGTTCTGCTGGCGTACCTGTTGAGATTTTGAACGGTACAGCTTCTGTTAATGGTGCTGGTGAGTTGTGGATTACTGGTCAATGGGAAGGCGATGATGTATATGTTCAAGCTCCTGGATTCCCTGGCGAATCATTCGAATGTGACGAAGTTTGGTTCTATGTAGGTGGTACCGATTGGGAGACAGCAAGCATCATTGCATTTGGTCCTGCTACCATCACAGTAGATGGTAACGATGTATTGGTAGAAGGTACCGTTATGAGCGGTATGACTGGTACAAATTACGATTTGTTTGTTATTGGTACTCTCTCAGCAGAAGAAACTCCAGACTACACCCGCGCAGTAGCAGAAAATCAATGGGGTACTATCTGCTTGCCTAACGCATCAAGCAGCTTCACAGGTGCTACATTCTACGAGGTTTCTTCTTTGGATCCTGCTAAGGGTCTTTGGTTAGACCAACTCGCAGATGGTGATCAACTCGTAGCAGGTAAACCATACATCTTCTATGCTACTGCTACAGAGATTACCGTAACATACACTGGCGAAGCAGTATCCGCTCCTGTAGAAGAAGGTACAAATGGTTTGACTGGTACATTCACTAATATTGCAGCAGGTGGTGTTTTGGTTGGCAATTACATCATTGCAGATAACAAAGTATGGGTTGCTGGTACAAGTGCTACCTTGCCTGCAAACCGTGCATATATCAACGCAGCGGATGTTCCAACAACAACACAAGCAGAAATCCCAGGTCGTCGTCGCGTATGCATGGGCGAGAACGCAGCTACTGGTCTTGACCAAATCGTTGCTCCTGAGGGTCAAGCTGTTAAGGCTATCGTTAATGGTCAACTCATCATCATCCGTGATGGCGTTAAGTATAACGTACAAGGACAAGTGATTAAATAAAGACAACATAGACAACCTTTCCGCTCGCGCAACATTGCGAGCGGCGAGGAAGTCTAATAAACACCTCGGCAAGCGCCAATGTTGGGCGCGCGCAGTTGTTGTTTAAGTTGTCTTCAATAAATATGAATAGCAGTTGTTATTAATTAACTTATTAATTTGTATTTGACATGAAAAAAGCATATTTAGCGCCTCGCACTGAGGCAATGGAATTGATTGCATCAACCGTACTTATGGCAAGCCCTGGTGGCGGTTTCACCAATCCAAACATTGAAATGGGTGGTGGTAGTTACAACGGTCAAGGTCAATAATCCTAACTACTTTGTATTTGCATATCAGCCATTCACGGTAATTATTTGTACTAACAACATTTGGCATTCGTACAACGATCCATTTGGCTACTATTCCACACCAACCGCCCCCACAAAGGGCGGTTGGTTGTATTATGGAAACAAAATATATGCATATATTTGCATATCTGCAAAAAAATGTGTAACTTTGCAGCAAATTTAGAAAAAGAACAAAATATGCTAACTCTTGACCTATTAAAACAAATGCACGAAAGCGAAGATCATGTCGAGTTCAAAAGTGCAAGGCATAACTACCCATACAATGGTGGAAAACATGCCAATCCAAGCGACCGCAGACATTGTTTGTTAGGATATATTGTTGCCTTGGCTAATGAGCGTGGCGGTTGGATGGTCTTAGGAATGGAGGATAAATATCCTCATTGCGTGTGTGGAAGTGATTTCGCGAACAATAAAGTAGGTGATTTGACAGATAGTATTTACGAAGCATTAAAGATAAGAGTTCACGCATACGAGTTATATGAGGACGACAAACGGGTGCTTGTCCTAAAGGTCCCTTCTCGCCCAATAGGAAGACTACTAAAGTTTGAAGGTGTAGCATTGATGCGTGTGGGTGAAAGTTTGCGAGAAATGTCGGATAATGAAATGTTTGCCATATTATCCGAACAAGAACCTGATTTCTCTGCAAAAATATGCGAAGGCTTAACTTACGAGTTGTTGGATGAAAAGGCTATTCAAATACTAAAGAAAAGATATGCCGAAAAACAAAATAATCCTACTTTTCTCACGATTCCAACGGAGCAAATACTAAAGGACCTTGAATTAGTAGATGCTATTGGTAAGTTCAACTATGCAGCTTTAATATTATTAGGCAGTAAAGATGCTATTCGTAAATTTTTACCGCAAAATGAAATAATTATTGAGTATAGACTTGATGAGGCATCTATACAATATACTGCGCGCCAAGAGTTTCAAGAATCATTGATTACAGGAATAAACAAAGTATGGGATTATATCAATCAACCTGCAAGTAATCCACAGCAACACATTAATAAAGGCCCTTATATATTAGATATTCCTTCTTATAATGAAATTGTTATTCGTGAAGCTATTTTAAATGCTGTAGTGCATAGATCTATGCAAATAAAAAGTTCCGTAGTTATTAAACAAAGTCCTAAAAGTATTAGAATTACGAATGCGGGAGGTTTTCCTATAGGCGTGGATAAAGATAATATTTTAACTACGATAAGTGTTCCACGATCTAAATTGCTCTGCGAGGTGCTGCAAAAGACTGGCTTGATAGAGCGGTCGGGGCAGGGAGTTGATAAGATATATTATTATTGCTTGTTGGAAGGTAAAGCATTGCCAGACTATTCTGCTTCAGATAATTATCAGGTGGATTTACTTCTCAAAGCAAATATAGAAAGTCCTGCATTCCACTTATTCGTGAAAGAAGAGCAAGAAAAAAGAACAGACAATAACAAATTAAGTGTATTCCACTTATTGACGCTTTACCGAATAAAAAACAATGAATTAAATGACTTAAACAAATTGATCGTTCAAGAACTCCTATCAGATGGGCTGCTGGTAAAAACAAATGAATCTATTAGACTATCTGATGCATATTATAAACTCGAAGATCAAGTTAGGGACCAAGTTAGGGACCAAGTTAGATATGCTGATACGACTATAAAAATATTATCTATTTTAAATAAATATAGTTGTAACAGAAAGACTTTAATGGAACAACTCGGTTATAAAAATACATCCAAGTTTAGAAATAATTACCTACTGCCATTGCTTAAAAAAGGATTTATTACGCCAACAATCTTTGATAAGCCAACAAGTCCTAATCAAAAATATGAAATAACAGAAAAAGGTGTAGAATTTCTAAAGTACACATTGACTTCTAAGTAACTTTAGATCAACTTCGTAGTATTAAAAATAGTACTTTTGTAGCAACAAATAAACAAACGCATTTATTATGAAACGAACATTTACAATCTTTGCAATCTTTGCTATTGTGTTATCTCTCCACGCACAAGAGCAACAAGTAATCAACGTCTTCCTCTCTGGTATGGTCAAAACACCAGTTACCCGTATGGGCAGTTATCGCTTCTTGTTATTAGAAGATGCCGCTGGCAATCAACTCTCTATCTATAATGGTAAAGAGGACGCCTATGGCGACTTTAGCGTATTTGGTTACCTGGCAGAGTACAATGTTAGTGTTGAAGGTACAGGCACTTGGGCTGTTGTTGATGGCGTAGAAACGCTTACGGCTACGCTCCAAGAAGAGGAAAACACATCCATTACATACCAAGTAACAGCTACTTTGGAATCACTAAAGACCATAGAATTGACTTGCAATAACGCACACTATTATAAGCCAGACTCAAAGGAAACAATATTTGTTGGCGAGGTTAATGGTACTATACTAAGAATCATCATAGAGAACATGGTCAATGGTGATAATGCTGATGTATTGGGTATGTATGGCGAAACAGACATACTGGCAGAAACGGTGAATGTGTCAGGTTTAGGCAAATACACTCTATCTGGTACATTCCAAGACGCCATTGGTAATACTTATACTGTCTCTATGACAGCTTCTCAACTCAAAAAGACGCCAGTCAATATTGTTAATGCTCACTATACCGAACTCGATGGTAATGTGATAGTAACGGGCGCTTGGGATGATAATACCAACTTCACAATCACATTGTATGCTGCAGCCACTTCGGATCATATCGTCTATGAAGAGGCAGAGTTACAAGCAGGTGACATCTCAGCTACTTCTACCGCAGTAACCTTCAGCACTACAGATAGTGAATTTACACTTACAGGTGAGTTTATTCACGCTCAAGAGACAGCCATTTATGCAATGACAATCACTGGCACAGCGGCTACTACGGCTCTTGAACAAATCACAACCAACAAGAATGTGTTCAAGACCATCAAAGATGGTCAGCTCCTCATCTGTATTGATAGCGTTATATACAGCGCCGAAGGACAAAAGCTCTAACAATCAACTACAAAACAACTTCGAAACCGCCTCACAAGGGCGGTTGGTTGTGTTTAATTCTCACATGATTATACGAAAAACATCTTAAATGGTACTAAATTGCATAATTTTTGCACAATAATTTTCAAATCTCAAAAATTTATTGTACCTTTGCAGCGAAAATAAGGATGACGTACTAATGAGTGCAACGGATTATTTAAATAATGCACAAGAGTGGTTAGCTCAGCAATCTCAAAGAACGATCGATTACCAATGGGAGATTCAGCATCACAACCAAATGCACAAAGCCTACGAAACCTCCTGGTAGGTCTTT
>JBGVEG010000119.1:0-17516 GCA_045119955.1 Paludibacteraceae bacterium | reverse complement strand
TTAAGATTGCCCCTCTCTATTTATTTAGTGCTTGTGGATTTTCCCGTGAATAAATCCCCTGCCTTTACACCTTACACTTTACACTCTACACCAGAAAAATCGCCCTAAAAAGCGATTTTTCTTGCTCAATTCAAAAAAATGTAGTACCTTTGCACTCGCAATGTGGTTGATAGAAGATATTAACTCTTAATTATTAACTATTAACTGCTTAGCAGACATATTAAAAAGGCGTTTATTGCGCTCTGTTCTGACGTTATGAAATGTCGCAAGTTTCAGGGAATTTCAGGACTTAGCAACGATAGATGTCCTACGGGATATAAGATTATCCCTCTTGTGCCTATTTTGGTACGTCTTTTGCGTATATGCGTATGCGCACACGCGTACCTTAACTATGTAGCACAAGAGTATGTTTTATATTCGGCGTGGGCTTCGCGTTGTCGGTTCTAAATTCCAAGGCAATGCGACAGCCTCATAACGTGGAACTGGCAAAAGGCAAGTTCCGCGCTTTTTTGTATGTGTATAACGGTTTGAATGATAATAACATAAATACAAACTTACTAAAACACTACAACAATGAAAAAGACCATTTTTCTCGCCCTTATGGCGTTGGCTATTGTAGCCCTTCCTGCCAATGCGCAAACACGCAAAGAGAAAAAAGCAGCAGAGAAAGCCAAATGGGAGCAACAGCAGCAGTTTGATGCTGAAGAGGCTGCTCTCCGTCACCAAATCCGTATGGATAGTATCGCCAATGCCAAGCGCGTAGAAGAAGAGAAAGCAGCCGAGGCAGCAGCCCGCGCCAAAGCTCGTGCAGAAGCGCAAGCAGCGCAAGAGGTAGAGGTGAGTGAGCCATGTAGCGAACTCTACACTACAGCCACCCTTATTCGCGGTCGCGGTATAGGCGAAGATTATGACCAACAGATGGCTGTAGAATTAGCACGTTCGGCTGCATTGGAGGAGATGGCTTCGCAAATCAACACCAGTGTGCAGGCAATTGTGAGCAACTACAAGAAAACGATGCGCATTAACCTCACTCGCGAGTCTAAACAACGCATGGAGGGCATGACTTTGACCGCAGTGGATCAAGCTACGGGCTATCGTATCGCATGTCGCAAAACGACCTCGCATGTACTCAATGGCGAAAAACTCTTCAAGCATTACATGGTGGTAGAGGTAGCCAAAGATGATTTGTTAGAGCCCATTTATGAGGGTATCCAAGAAGACGAAGAACTGCAATTGGATATGGACTACCAAAAGTTCGCTGAAGAGTTTGACAAAAACCTGCAACAAGATATGCAATAATCATGAAACGAATTTTATTTTCTCTTATTTTTGCTTTCGCGTGCCTCTCTGTCTTTGCGCAGACAGAGGTAAAGAAAGTTGCTATTCTCGAAACGGTGGACAAAATGGGCAATGTGCCATACGGTATATTGTTTCAAGTGCGTAGTAGTCTCACTTTTGCTATCTCCAGCCATGCGGGCTACGAGGGTTACGACCGTGTGGATATGACCGCTATCACCGGCGAACAGAGTTTCCAACGCACGGGTATGGTGAGTGATGAACAAATCAAGCGTGTAGGTGAGATGACGGGTGCAGCGTATGTGCTGATTGCGGAAGCAGCCCTCTACGATGACCAAAACATTATCATCGCAGCCAAAATTCTGGATGTAGAAACAGGTGGTGTGATGAGTAGTACTCCTCCTGCTGTGGCTCCCAAAGACCCAACGAAAATGGCAGAAGCGTGTATCCGTTGCTCCCAAACATTGGTAGGTGGCAAAATGCCAACTCGCACTACCACCACTACTACTTACTCTCAAACGGGCTATGTTTCTCAACCTGCTCCCGCTGCTAATCAAGACTTCACTGAAACGGCTTGGGATATTAATATGAAGATGATTTGGGTAGAAGGAGGCGATTTCCTCATGGGTTGTACTTCTGAGCAAAGCGATTGCGAAAGCGATGAGCAGAATGTTCGTCGCGTGACCGTGGACGGCTTCTATATCGGTATGTTAGAGGTTACTCAATCGCAATGGGAAAAGGTGGTAGGTACATCTATCTCTCAACAACGAAATAAAAAAGGTTCAGATTATTCTCTATATGGTGTTGGTCCTGACTATCCAATGTATTACGTAAGTTGGGACGAGGCGATGGAGTTTTGTCGCCTGTTGAGCAACAAGACAGGGCGCACTTATACCCTGCCAACTGAGGCGCAATGGGAATATGCGGCTCGTGGAGGCAATAAGAACGAAGGTGCCAAGTACGCAGGCAGCAATATGATTGATGCCGTAGCATGGTACACCGACAATAGCGGTAGCAGCACGCATATCGTGGGCTCGAAGCGCGCGAATGCTTTGGGCATCTATGATATGTCGGGTAATGTATGGGAGTGGTGCAAAGACTGGTATGCCAGTTCGTATGTGAGCTACGATACCAACAATCCTGTAGGTCCTTCGTCAGGGTCCGGCCGCGTGGTTCGGGGCGGTGGCTTGAGCGAAACTGCTTCCTACTGTCGCGTTGCCAACCGTTTCAACTACTCTCCAGGCATTCGCAACTACATCCTTGGGTTCCGTGTTGTTCTTCTCCCTTAGTTTATTGCATAAGTATATTGCTAATCAGCGTTTTTACTCTTCGCTGATTAGCAATATGCTTATATACTGTTACAATCAACTACCCAAAGCACCCACGTTCTTTGATATATTGAATATTTCTATCTATTGCTCTTATTCACGAAAATCGTGTAAAATATGTAGCCGTACTTCCGATTTTCAATGAAGATATGCTGCAAAGGTTCTAAAAATAAATGAATTACGCAGTATTTTGCAAAAAAGACTGAGAAACGTAAGAAATATTCAATATCCAAGAACTCACCACGAAAACTAAAAGGACCAACTATATGAAGAAAACCCTTTTGACCTCTCTTTTCTGTTGGGCAATGACTGCCTTTACAGCATTTGCACAAATGCCTCCAGCATGGTATGACCATGACCTGCGACGCATAGACTATCCCGACAGCGAGTATTTTACGGGCTACGCCGAAGGTGCACCCACAGGCAGCGAACGCCAAGAAGTTGCTACCCAACGCCTCAAAGATGCAGCACGCGTGGAAGCCCTATCCACTATCCGCATACATGTCAAGAATAACACCACCAACAATGCCCTCAGCCAAACACTTCGCTCCTCCGAAGGTACGTTCCGCCAATCTATGCGCGAGTTCACTTCCTCTACCACCACAACGGTGGATATGAAAATTCCTGGATTACAAGTAGAGGCATGGCGCGACCCACAGACAGGAAGCATATACGCCTTTGCCTATGTCAAGAAAAGTACCCTTATCCGCCAATTTGAGAAGCAAATCACCGTAGCCCTCACCAAAGTGGAGATGTCGCTCGACCAAGTGGACCAACTCATCGCGACAGGTCAAAAACTGCAAGCACGCAGCGCAGCAGAAAAAGCATTGCCTCTATTCGCGGAAGTGGATGAAGCACAGAAACTATTGGTGGCAGTAGATACCGATGCCACCGAAGAAACGCTTATGCTCAGCGAAACACGCCAATTGCAGCAGCGACTAATGGCTATGGTCGTGCAACTAAAAAACGCCCTTACCATTTGCCTCAAAGCCGATGCAAAGATATTCAGCACGGCTTATCCCGCATTACAAGAGGAACTGAAAGGCGCATTGAGCCCATTGGGTTGTAACTTTGTGACTGACCCGAGCATGGCAGATTGGGTGATCAACATTTCAGCCCAAGCGCGCGAGTACAATACCGTGACAATGGGCGATGTGAATACCTATTTCGCATACGTGGATGCTACTATATCCATCACCAAGACTGCCACAGGGCAACGTGTGTATGAAAACATGTTCACGGAGAAAGGTGGACACACCCACAACTATCACCAAGCAGCACATGAGGCGTACAAGAACCTCACACCCAAAATCCGCAAGATAGTAGAGGAACAAGTCAAGCAATAGATTAACGCTTCATGCTGTTTGGAGTGTGCACAAGCCACAGATAGGCTTACGATGTGCTTACGATGTGCCACTATCAACCCGTCAAAAACCCGTTATGAACCCGTAATTGGTAGCGTATCTTTGGCTCTGCCATACCCGCACTTGCGTAGCCGGCTACCTTTGCGTGAACATCTGGATGTACTTCACAATCTGCTCGAAGAGGAAATCAGGTGTCGGTTGGGCGGGAGTATCAATGCTCAAATCATAGAGTTTCTTACCTATATCCCTGCCCGTCTTGATGCCCGCCCTCGTGTACAGCGCCAAGTATTGCATCGTGATATTGGTTTGCTGCGTGAGGTCCATCAACATATCATAATGGCGCGATTGAAGATGCTCACGCACCTCCTTCTTAGGCATGCCCGTCAGCCAAGAAATCTCCTTCTTGTCAGGCATAGCGCAAACCTGCACCTCTTTGCCCATACTACGCAACTGCTGCGCAATATGCTCTACCTCCAAACCCTCGTGCAAAATAAGCACCGAACGAATATCCTGCCAAGGATACATGACTACCTGCCGAGCAGCTTGATGGCGCAAATGCCAATCGAATATCTTTTGTCTAAATTCATTCATAATTGTTTATATGGACCGCTTTGCTGTTAGACCGCTTCGCTGTTAGACCGCTTTACTGTTAGACCGCTTCGCTGTTAGACCGATTTACTGTTAGATCGCTTCGCTGTTAGACCGTTTTACTGTTAGACCGCTTTACTGTTAGACCGCTTCGCTGTTAGACCGCTTTACTGTTAGACCGCTTTACTGTTAGACCGCTTCGCTGTTAGACCGCTTCGCTGTTAGACCGCTTCGCTGTTAGACCGCTTCGCTGTTAGAGGTTAGACTTTTTTGGGGTTGACAGATGGTTGTTTAATGACTAATTAATACCAAAAACTGCTCCTCGGTGAGTATCTCTACGCCTAAGGTCTCAGCTTTCTTGCGCTTCTCGGGACCCATGTTCTCTCCCGCCAAAATAAAACTGGTCTTCTTGCTGACCGAACCTACATTCTTGCCACCATGTGCTTCAATCATAGCCTTATACTCGTCGCGCGAGTGCTGCGCAAACACACCCGAAACGACAATGCTCTTGCCTTGGAGTATATCCGACTGAGGCGTTTGTTCCTCCTCTTGGCTCTCCATTTGCACGCCAGCTTCGCGTAGTCGGTTGATAATCTCGAGATTGCTCAGGTCGTTGAAGTAGGCAATGATGTTCTTGGCTATCTGTTCGCCCACATCCTCTATGGCAGTCAGCTGCTCCATGGTTGCCCATTGCAGTTGGTCAATGCTGGGGAAACGGCGGGCAATCTTCTTGGCTGTCGTCTCACCCACCATGCGTATGCCGAGGGCAAACAGCACGCGTGCCCAAGGCACTTGCTTGCTCTGCTCAATACCTGCCAACATGTTCTGTGCCGACTTCTCGCCGAGGCGCTCTTGGCGAGCTATGTCCTCCTGTGTGAGGGTAT
The DNA here is from genome assembly GCA_045119955.1 of Paludibacteraceae bacterium. Lineage (GTDB taxonomy): Bacteria > Bacteroidota > Bacteroidia > Bacteroidales > Paludibacteraceae > Colicola. The sequence continues at coordinate 12,056 of JBGVEG010000119.1, read as the reverse complement.
AAATGTCGGCGATATTGTGGAGTAGGCCTTGTGAGTAGAGTAGGTCAATGGTCTCGCTACCCAAGCCATCGATATTCATGGCTTTGCGCGAAACGAAGTGCTCCATCTTACCCTTGATCTGTGGTGGGCATTCCGCTTCATTCGGACAACGCCAAGCAGCTTCACCTTCCACACGTACCAACTTCGCTCCACATTCCGGACAATTCGTCGGGAATGTATATACCTTGCCTTTCGCCTCTCGCCTCTCGCCTTTCTCCTCTCGTCCAACGACTTTCGGAATAATCTCGCCGCCTTTTTCTACCCAGACCATGTCGCCTTCGCGGATGTCGAGTTGGCGGATGAAGTCCTCATTGTGCAGCGTGGCGCGTTGCACCGTAGTGCCAGAGAGTTGTACGGGTTCCAGATTGGCGACTGGTGTCACTACGCCCGTGCGCCCTACCTGATACGTGATCGCATTGAGGCGCGTGAGTTGCTTCTCCGCAGGGAACTTATACGCTATTGCCCAGCGAGGCGATTTGGCGGTGAAACCCAATTCCTCTTGTACGGACAAGTCATTCACTTTCAATACAATGCCATCTGTCGCTACAGGCAGGTTCTTGCGCTCGGTGTCCCAATAGTGGATATATGCCATTACCTCCTCCAGCGAGTGGCAGACTTTAACGGTATCGCTAATGGGGAAGCCCCATTGCTTGGCTATCTGTAGGCGGTCGTAATGCGTGTTAGCAGGCAACTCCTCGCCTAACATATAATATAGGTAGCAGTCCAATCCGCGGCGTGCAACCTCGTTGGGGTCTTGCAACTTGAGTGTGCCAGAGGCGGCGTTGCGTGGGTTGGCAAAGAGTGGTTCCTCTGCCGCCTCGCGCTCCTTGTTGAGGCGCTCAAACGCAGCCCAAGGGAGGAGTATCTCGCCACGGAGTTCGAGGAAATTGTTGGCTATTGGCGATTGGGTATTGGTTATTGGGAGGCGTTGTGGGATAGAGGCGATGGTGCGGATATTATCAATGACGTTGTCGCCCTTGGTGCCATCGCCACGAGTGAGGGCTTTGGTGAGTATGCCATGCTCGTACCAGAGGGAAATACTGAGGCCGTCGTACTTCAGCTCGCACACAATCTCCACGTTCGAGGGCAGTTTGCTAATCCAATCGGCGATCTCCTCCTGCGAGTAACTATTGCTCAACGACAGCATAGGATAGCGGTGCGCTACTTGGGCGAAGCCTTTACCCCTGCCTTTCTCCTCTCGCCTCTCGCCTCTCGCCTCTCTCAGGTCGGATCCTACATGTTGGGTAGGGGAGTTAGGGTCGAACATGTCGGGGTATTGCGCCTCCAGGTCTTGCAAACGGCGAAGTTTGATGTCAAAGTCATAGTCTGACATAGTGGGGCTATTCAGTACATAGTACTGGTGATTGGCCTCTTCCAGTTCTTTGCGCAGCGCCAATATCTCCTCGCGCTCGGTAGTATCTATCTGTGAAAACAAATCCATATCTCTAAACTCTAAATACTAAACAGAACCCTACGGCACAAGTATCTTGGTCCTCAAGCATGTGCCTTGTCCATAGACATTGATGATGTATAGTCCTTGTCTCAAGCCCGTGATTGCTGTTTCGTTGCTATGGATAGCGGACTGTTGGACGACTTGTCCGTCCCATTGATAAATGATATAGTATCCGCCTTCGGCGTTGCGGATATGCGGACAACGATCGGCGTAATAGATCTCTACCTGAGGATTAAGCACTTCGGGTATAAAGGTGGCGGTGCTATCCAGTCTTAGTCCCACGATGATAGGGTCGTGGTCGCTACAGCGGAACATGGTCTGGTCGTTGGACTTGTCGTAGGTGTAGCGGTCGCTCTCGCTGGAGTTGATATGGTATGCCACCATACCAGTCACCTGTGGATAGAGGGTGCTATTGCAGAGCGCATGGTCCAGGTATCCTACTTGTCCGCGATAGACATAACTGTAACTACTGTCGGCATGGAACGTGCGGTGTAGGTCTTTCCAACCTCCATCTCGGAGCACGGTGATAGGGTCTTCCATGGCGTAGGCATTGAGGTCGCCCATGACCAGTATATCGCTATCGCCGTAGAAAACGCAGTCTCGGGTGTAGTTGTCCAATAGACTCTTGGCTTCTTTCACGCGGTCGGCGTTGTAACTGCCTTGTCCATCTCCTTGGTCGGCGTTGGCACCGCTGCCCTTGCCGCTCTTGGCTTTGAAGTGATTGACGGAGAAGAGGAACTTCTCGCCTGTGCTTTTCTCCACGAAGGCTTGTGTCTTCTTGCGGTTTTGTACGCCGGTATTATTGTTGCGCAGGCTGCCGTGGGGTTCCAGCACGTCGCTGCAATACACGAAGCCCGACTTGGTGTATGTGCCGCTGGCAGAGCCGCCATCGTTGATGTAACTGAAGCGTCTGCCTGTGTTGCGGCTCAGGTCGCTGGCAATCTCAGCCAAAGCGCTTTGTCCTTGCTCAATCTCGACGAAGCCGTACAAGTCGGCGTTGATCTTGGCTAAGGCCTTGCTCACCTTGGCGCGTTGCTTCTGGTGCTCGCTGTAGTTGCTGGCACCCATATCGCCGCCGAGGTTCTCCACGAGGTAGTACTCCAGGTTCATACAGCAGACAATAATAGAGGGTTCACCGCGCTGTGCCACGATGTTCATGTCGTAACCTTTCTCCAGTTCACTGCGGGTTTCGCCTGCCCACTTGCAGGAGATAAGACTGACACTACTGGTGCTATTCACTTTCACGGTCAACTCGTGCATGCGCTCGCCTATGCGATGGTAGTCGCTGACACCCGTCAGCGTGATACTGCCCATGGCGTTGGCAATCAAGAGGGCATTGTACTCCTGACTCATAGGGTACACCTGATTCGTAGGCGTGAAGATAAGCCGTGGCGCAATGGTGAGCGAACCGCTATTGTAGTTATTGGTGACATACATAGGAGTGGCGAACCGAATAGTCTGCCCTACATAGGGTTTCAATTCGGCATATGTCCACTGCTGCGGATCATTAATGGTGACTGTGGTTTGCGAAAGCCCAGGGAGAGCTATTGCGCAAAAAGTGATGATGATACAGAGTATGTGTCGCATGTGTTTATGTCGTATGTTGTGGGTGTTGTTGTTAAATAACCTGCAAAAGTACAAAAAAGATTTGATTTGTGCAAATATATCGTACATTTTTGTTGTTTGCATAGAAAAACGCATGATTTTTTTGTGTATTTCGAAAATTTGCATTATCTTTGCAGAAAATTTGCGGGAATAATAAATCATACATAACTATGGAAACGAATAATTATTGGCAAAAAATCCGTAAGGTGTTGATAAACAAGTATGCAATCGCGCTGTTAGTGTTTGCATTGTTGTTTATGTTTTTTGGTGATCACAGTCTGATTCAGTACCTCAAGCGTGCGAAGAAGATGCGTGCTCTGGAGGCAGAGTTGGTGCAGACGCAGCAGGATATAGAGCAGGCGGAGGCCGTAATGCGTGTGCTGGATAACGTGGATAGTTTGGAGCGCTTTGCGCGCGAGCAGTATCGCATGCATGCCCCCAACGAGGATGTGTTCATAGTGGAGTGATAAGGTAAGAGTGATAAGTTATGAAATGGAGTAATATATTATTGATAGCCGGTCTAGTGGTGCTCTTGGCGGGTGCCGTGTTGAGCGTGATGAAATGGCAGTACTCGGACTATGTGTTGGTGGCAGGTGCCGTGTTGGTTGTGTTTCGCGGTGCGGTCAGGAATAGGGAATAACGTAGCATATACTATACGCATATGAAACCCATAACAATCAAGGACATAGCGCGTCAGCTCAATATCTCCGTCTCGACGGTGAGCCGCGCGTTGCAGAATCACCCTGATATTAGTGTTCGCACCAAGGAGTTGGTGCAAGCATGTGCCAAGCAACTCAACTACAAGCCCAATCTCATGGCTTCGAACCTGCGCACCTGCAAGAATACGACCATTGGTGTGGTCATTCCTGAACTGAATCACCACTTTTTCTCTTCGGTCTTGGATGGTATAGAGCAGGCCGCTAATGAGGCGGGTTACCATATCGTCATTTGCCAGACGCGCGAAGATGTGCAGAAGGAGATAGAGGCTATTCATACATTGATTAGTACCCGTGTAGCGGGCATACTGGTGGGTGTGAGCAAGCAGACGAGCGATTTGCAGCATTTGAAGGAGGTGCTGGATAGTGGTATTCCGCTCATATTGTACGACCGTCCGTGCCCTTCGCTCAAGTGTGACCAAGTGGTGTCGGATGACTATATGGGTGCTTATAATGCGGTGGAGTACTTGCTCCAGACGGGTTGCAAGCGTGTGATGTGCTTGACGTCCTCCATGCAGTTGGAGGTCTCGCGCCGTCGTTACCAGGGTTGGCGCGATGCGCTTCAGCACTATGGTCTGCCTGCGAGCGAGGAAGGGGTAGTGGAGTGCGATACGCGCATGAAGGCGATTGTGGATACGCCCCTTATCTTGCAGTCGGACAATAAGCCCGATGCTTTCTTTTGCGTCAATGACGACTGTGCTGCGGGTGTGCTGCATGCGGCGAAGATCTTGGGTGTGCGTATCCCCGAGGACTTGGCTATCTGCGGTTTCTCCGATGCACCTATCTGTCGCGCTACCATGCCTATGCTCACCACGGTGCAGCAACATGGCGCCGAGATCGGCAGACGCGCCATGACCAAACTCCTCAGCCGTTTGGATGGCGACGACCGACTCCCTAAGACTGAGATGGTGCCTACGGACTTGATTGTGAGAGAAACGACGTTGTAGAGTTTAGAGGACGCGGCGTTGCCGCTACTGTTTAGAGTTTAGAGAGATTATGTTACAGTATAATACATGGACTATTGAGCAGCAGGAGTGGAATCCTGCCGAGGAGTTGGCTATTGAACAGCAACTCACCTTCTCCAATGACTACCTCTGCCAGACCGCGCACTTCGAGGAGTATTACTCGGGTGCGCAGCGCCTGTGTACATATATTAAAGGTATAGACACCTCCATTCTGAACTTGTCGGCTATCTCCGTTCGCCTTGCTGATGAGCGATTGGACTTGCACGTATGGCGAGTGGAGCAGTTCTACCGCTGTTTGCACAAGAACCAGCCCCTCTTGGAGCGCCATGTCACGGTCACTTCGCCCAAAGGACATACGCTCAAGATAGTGGCACGCCGACAGCTGCTGATGGACAAGAAGGAGTGCATGCGTCTGGAGTACGAGGTACAGTCGCTAAACTATGCTGGTCCTATCACGATTCTCTCCATTCTGAGTACAGGCGAGGATGCAGAGCAGTGGTATCCGCTCATGAACTATGTAGGCGATGACCTCTGCTGGACATGGATGCAGCTCCAGCCAGCCAATATGCAAGTGTGTAGCGCCATGAACTACAGCTTGACCAAGAACGGTTCGCCCGTCACCCAACGCCCTATTAAGGTGGAGAAGCAAGATGTCATAGGTTTCTCCATGACGCAGAAGGTTGTGCCGAACGACACCTTGCTGCTGCGCAAGAATGTGATCGTGGTGGACTCCCAACGATTTGCTAAGGAACAACTCATAGATGAAGCGCTGCAATGCTTGACAAACTTGTAAAGGAACATATCATTCTTGGCGTGGACCCAGGTACGCTCTATATGGGCTATGCCTTGCTGCATACAGTGGGTACGAAGGTGGAGATACTCGACTTTGGTGTCTATGATGTGCATAAGCTGGAGGACCAATATGCGCGCTTGCAGAAGGAGTTCTTCTTCTTGCAGGATATTATGGACAAGTATCACCCCACTGTTTTGGCTATTGAGTCGCAGTACGTGGATAAGAACCCGCAGACGATGATTAAGATTGTGCACGCGCAGGGCGTGGCTATCGCGGCGGCATTGTCCAAGGACGTGCCCGTGCAGGAGTACTCGCCTATGAAGGTCAAGATGGCCATAACGGGCAATGGACATGCCGATAAGCACCAAGTGGCTGACATGCTCCAGCGCTTCCTGCATATCCCCGATGAGCAGATGCCCAAGAAACTCGATGCCACGGATGCGCTCGGTATTGCTTATTGCCACTACCTACAATTGGGAATGCCACAACTGGAGAAAGGTGCCAAGAATTGGACTACTTTTGCCAAACAAAAAGGACTGGTTGATAAGCAGTTAACAGGTCCTAATGCACGCCTCTTGGCAGCTATGCAAACAGCGAAGAAGAAAAAATAATTACGATTTTTTTGAAAAAATAATCCCTAATATTTGGTACTTTGATTTTTTTGTTGTACCTTTGCAGTCGCATTTCAACCAAATTGAAATATTAATTATTAATTATTAACTATAAATTATCGAATTATGGCTTACGTAATTTCTCAAGATTGTATCGCATGTGGTACATGTATTGATGAGTGCCCAATGGGCGCAATTTCTGAGGGTGACATTTACACAATTGACGCTGACTTGTGCACAGAGTGCGGCACTTGTGCTGATGTTTGCCCAAGTGGCGCAATTTCCAAAGGATAATTTTGCAAATTGCTTGATTCGAGCCCCTAAGCACTGCTTTTGGGGCTCTTTTTTTTATTTTTTTTGAAAAAATGTAATGTAGATATTGCAAATTTGGAAAAAAAGTAGTACCTTTGCACCGTGGAAAGAATGGTTTAACGCCAAACGTAAATCTATAAGGTATGTTAGAAGCATTTTATAAGACGCATAACTATTTGGTGGAGCACGTGCATGTGCCTGCTCGCCGTGTGTTAATGGACGAGATTGACTGGAGCGACCGACTCATTGCCCTTAAGGGTGGTCGTGGAGTAGGTAAGACCGATTTCCTGCTCAATTATGCCAAGGAGCTCCGTCGCACCAATCCCGAGTTGAGTGAGCATACCTTGTATGTGAACTTCAACGACTTCTACTTTACCGAGCATTCCTTGGTGGAGTTTGCGGGCGAGTTTGTGGCGAGAGGTGGTCGTGTGCTGCTCATTGATCAGGCATTCAAGTATCCTAACTGGTCGCGCGAACTGAGCCAATGCTTCTATAGTTATCCCAGTCTGCATATCATTTTCACGGCTTCCTCGGTCATGCGATTGGTGGAGCGCAATACGGATATAGGTACTATCGTTCGTCCCTATAACTTGCGTGGTTTCAGCTTCCGCGAGTATCTCAATATCACGCTCGGCTTGAAGCTGCCCGTGTTCACCTTGGAGGATATCCTGCAACGCCATGTGGATATAGCGCGCCGCATTACGCAGATGATTAGTCCGCTGAAGTACTTCCAGGACTATCTCCACCATGGCTATTATCCACTCTTCTTGGAGCCACATGACTTCTCTGAGTCTTTGCTGAAGATGATGAATATGATCCTTGAGGTGGATGTGCTGCTCATTAAGCAGATTGAGGTGGCGAGCCTGCCTAAACTGCGCAAACTGCTGCATATCATGTTGCAAGACACGCCTTGTAGTCTCAATGTGAGTAGTATCTCTGAGGCCATTGAGTGTTCGCGCTCGACTACGCTCAACTACATTAAGTACCTCAAGGATGCCCGCATACTCAACATGCTTTACCCCGAGGGTAAGCAGTTCCCACATAAGCCTACCAAGGTGTATATGCAGAACACCAACCTCTGCTATGCGACTTGCACACGCGAACCTAACGCGCAGGCCATAGCTGAGACTTTCTTCTATGCTACCTTGCACGGCAATCATAAGATTAACGCCACTGACCGTAGTGCGATGTTCATTATTGACGGCAAGTACTATATGGATGCTTTGGCTACTACACCTACTAAGACGGGTATCCGCTATAGCGCCATAGCCGATCTCGAAGTCGGCAGCCTAAAGAATATCCCGCTTTGGCTCTTTGGCTTCCTGTACTAATGCCTTTGGCATGGTATTTGCCTGATAGGCTAACTAGTTTCACTAGTCCTACTAGCCCAACTAGTTCAACTAGCCCAACTAGTCTAACTAGCCAACTGGAAGCCGGACACCCCGAATCAACAATTAAAAAAACTATAACGATTATGAAAGAAAAAAAGTATTTAACCCTTGATGGTAACGCTGCTGCGGCGCATATCGCGTATATGTTCACCGAGGTAGCTGCTATCTATCCTATCACGCCATCATCGCCCATGGCAGAGAATGTGGACGAATGGGCTGCAGCAGGTCGCAAGAACCTCTTCGGCGAGACAGTGTTGGTACAAGAGATGCAATCTGAGGCAGGTGCTGCTGGTGCTGTGCACGGCGCACTCAACGCAGGTGCCCTCACCACTACCTTCACCGCCAGCCAAGGTCTTCTCCTGATGATCCCTAACATGTACAAGATCGCAGGTGAGCTCATCCCATCTGTATTCCACGTTTCTGCTCGTACATTGGCATCACACGCGTTGTGTATCTTCGGCGACCACCAAGACGTGATGTCTTGCCGCCAAACAGGTTTCGCAATGCTTGCTGAAGGTAGCGTGCAAGAGGTGATGGACCTCGCTGGTGTAGCACACTTGGCTACTATCAAGAGTCGTGTACCATTCCTCAACTTCTTCGACGGATTCCGCACCTCTCACGAGTATCAAAAAGTAGAGGTAGTAGATATGGAAGACTTGCGTCCTCTCGTTGACATGAAGGCATTGCAAGAGTTCCGTGATCGCGCACTCTCTCCTATGCGTCCTGTGATGCGTGGTATGGCTGAGAACCCAGATGTGTTCTTCGCTCACCGCGAGAGCTGCAACCCTTACTACAACGAGGTGGCTGACATCGTAAGCGACTATATGGACGAGATCTCTAAGATCACTGGCCGTACCTATCGCCCATTCACCTACTATGGTGCACCTGACGCTGAGAACATTATCATTTGTATGGGTTCTGCTTGCGAGGCAATCAAGGAAGTTATCGACTACGAGGCAGAGAAGGGCAACAAGCTCGGTATGATCAATGTTCATCTCTACCGTCCATTCTCTCTCAAATACCTCAAAGAGGCTCTTCCTGCTTCTGTGAAACGTATCTGCGTGCTTGACCGCACCAAAGAGCCAGGCGCTAACGGCGAACCTCTCTATCTCGATGTTAAGGATGCACTCCAAGAGCTCGGCATGGGCGATATCCTCGTAGTAGGTGGTCGCTATGGTCTTGGTTCTAACGATACCACTCCAGCACAAATTCTCGCAGTTTACGAGAACCTCGCATTGCCAATGCCTAAGAACCACTTCACAGTAGGTATCATCGACGATGTTACCTTCACTTCTCTCCCAGTAGGCGAGGAGGTTGCTATGGGTGGCAAGGGCATGTTCCAAGCTAAGTTCTACGGTTTGGGTGCTGACGGTACCGTAGGTGCTAACAAGAACTCTGTGAAGATCATCGGTGAGACAACCAACAAGTACTGCCAAGCATACTTCTCTTACGACAGTAAGAAGTCTGGTGGTTTCACTTGCTCACACCTCCGCTTTGGTGATGAGCCTATCCGCTCTACATACCTCGTTACTACTCCTAACTTTGTGGCTTGCCACGTACAAGCATACTTGCAAATGTACGATGTAACCCGCGGTCTTCAAAAGGGTGGTACTTTCCTTCTCAACACTATCTGGGAGGGCGAGGAGTTGGCTAAGAACTTGCCTAACAAAGTGAAGAAATACTTCGCTGATAACAATATTACTGTTTACTACATCAACGCTACCAAGATCGCTCGCGAGATCGGCCTTGGCAACCGTACCAACACTATCCTCCAATCAGCATTCTTCCGCATTACTGAGGTTATCCCAGTAGAGCAAGCTATCGAGGAGATGAAGCACTTCATCGTTAAGTCTTATGGTAACAAGGGTGAGGATGTGGTGAACAAGAACTACGCTGCGGTTGATCGCGGTGGTGAGTACCAAACTCTCGCTATTGATCCTGCATGGTCTAACCTCGGTGCTGATGAGGCTAAGGACTATGGCTGCGAGCCAGAGTTCATCACCAACGTCGTTCGCCCAATCAACGCACAAGACGGTGACCTCCTCCCTGTTTCTTCATTCAAGGGCGTAGAGGATGGTACATGGCCTGCTGGTACTGCTAAGTACGAGAAGCGCGGTGTATCTGCTTTCGTTCCTGTATGGACAGCTGAGAACTGTATCGAGTGTAACAAGTGTGCATATGTATGTCCTCACGCATGTATTCGCCCATTCGTAATGGACGAAGAGGAGGTGAAGGGTATCCAAGGTACCACACGCGAGATGAAGGCTCCTGCAGCTATGAAGGGTATGCACTTCCGTATGCAAGTAGGTGTGCTTGACTGTCTTGGTTGCGGCAACTGCGTGGATGTATGTCCTGGCCATCCTAAGACTGGTAAGGCCCTCGAGATGGTTCCACTAGAGGGACAAATGATCGAGGCTCAAAACTGGGCTTACTGCACCGATAACGTGAAGTCTAAACAACACCTCGTTGATATCCAATCTAATGTAAAGAACAGCCAGTTCGCTACTCCATTGTTTGAGTTCTCTGGTGCTTGCTCTGGTTGTGGTGAGACTCCATACCTCAAGCTCATCTCTCAACTCTTTGGTGATCGCGAGATCGTAGCTAACGCTACTGGTTGTACCTCTATCTACTCTGGTTCTGTACCATCTACTCCTTATACTACCAACGAGAAGGGTCATGGTCCTGCATGGTCTAACTCCCTCTTTGAGGACTTCTGCGAGTATGGTCTCGGTATGCAAATCGCTCACCGTAAGATCCGCGAGCGTTTGGCAGCTCTCATGACCAAGGCACAAACCTGCACTTGCTGCACCGAGGAGATGAAGGCGCTCTTCCAAGAGTGGCTCGATAACCAAAACGATGCTACTATCACTAACCGTCTCTACGAGCCTATCATAGCGGCTTGCGAGGCTTGCCAATGCGATACATGCAAGGATATCCTCACTTATAAGGATCATATCGTTAAACGCAGCCAATGGATTGTTGGTGGCGACGGTGCTTCTTATGATATCGGTTACGGCGGTCTCGACCACGTGATTGCTTCTGGCGAAGATGTAAATATCTTGGTTCTCGATACCGAGGTTTACTCTAATACCGGTGGTCAAGCATCTAAATCTACTCCTATCGGCGCTATCGCTAAGTTCGCTGCTGCGGGCAAACGCGTACGCAAGAAAGACTTGGGTATGATCGCTACCACTTATGGTTATGTATATGTAGCACAAATCGCTATGGGTGCTGACCAAGCACAAACCCTCAAGGCTATCCGCGAGGCAGAGGCTTATCCAGGTCCATCTCTCGTGATTGCTTACGCTCCATGTATCAACCACGGTTTGAAGGCTGGTATGGGTAAATCTCAAGCTGAGGAGGCGAAGGCAGTAGAGTGCGGTTACTGGCACTTGTGGCGTTACAACCCAGCACTCGAGGCAGAGGGTAAGAACCCATTCTCACTCGATAGCAAAGAGCCACAATGGGATAAGTTCCAAGACTACTTGATGGGTGAGGTTCGTTTCGCTTCTGTGGCTAAGCAATATCCACAAGAGGCAGCAGAATTGTTTGCCGCAGCTCAAGAGAATGCTAAGTGGCGTTATCGCTCATATCTCCGTATGTTGCAAACCAACTGGTCAAACGAGGAGTAATCCTTAGATGATAATACGACAAAAGAGCCATCCATTCGGGTGGCTCTTTTATTTCTCGCCTTTACACCCTACACTCTACACCTTATCTCCTATTTTGCTATTTCGACTTTACAAAATAAATTATTGGTGATTATTGAGCAACAAAAAGTTGGTTTTATGATTATCTTTGCAGCGTGATTCGAAAACGCTCAACCATAACCAATTGATAATCAGCAAAAACAAATAAAGTCGGCGAAAAAAAGCCAACAAGTCGGCGAAAAACCTTAATTTTTTGACTGTTTGATTGTATATATAATAAGGACGATGTGTGAAAAATAAAAAATGCACCTATTATCGCACAAGTCATTCACAGAGGCCTTACAAGTCATTCACAGACTATTCACAAATTCACTTTTTAGTGTATAATGGTAATGTGCGTACCTATTGAGAGGTACACCTTATACATTATAATTATTAACTATTAACTAAATTTTTAACTATGGTAAAATTCATTTCTTCCGAGGGTGCAGACACCCTCATCACCAGTCATTTTCGTCAAG
>JBGVEG010000118.1:0-6504 GCA_045119955.1 Paludibacteraceae bacterium | reverse complement strand
GCAGGAACCTCGGCACCCTCAGGAAGCTCGATGTCGAGGGCACTCTCAACCCCCTCAGGGAATTCTTCAGTAAAATTAACTCGCTCTTCGTTCATGGTAATTTCCTCCTTTAATGTATTGATAACTATGAGCGTCTACACGATATTGATTGAATCTTTATCGTATATTATTATAATATCGGAAATTAAAAGATTTCTGACGGGGTCAAAGGAGAAAATAAAAATTTTTTGCAGCCCTATTAGAGCCGAGGAAGTTAAGAAACTTCCATGCAGTGACTGGGCGCCCAGCAATACCACTCCCGCCTCTCTACCCGTGTACAATTATGCCTCTTATTGCTGAAAGGGTTCTCTCCGGGTGTCCCGCAAAATAAAGATCAATATCCGGCATCTTAACCCGTAAGAAATCAAGATTTTTAGAATATTATAATAATATAGGATTATGAAAATAATCCCGCCATGAAAGGAGGAGAAATTATGGCTGCGAATACAGAACAAGCTACGCGCTCTGTTGGAGCACAAATTCCTGAAGATCTGTACTGGAAATTTGTGCAGGCCAGGGCAGATCGGCATGAATCCGCTACAAAGGCACTGGAAGTAGCGATCATGCTGTATCTTGACTTAATACCCGATAAAGATGAGGAGGATTCTTAACTATGGACCAATTTCAAGCATTCACAAAGCGGATCCAGGTTATGAAGCCTGCCCACATTGATGAGGACAACGGTAATCATTTGCTCCGAATGGACAAAATTCTTCTGGCCAATGACTACGCGGCGGAAGAAAAAATTGACGGTTGTCATTATCTTTGCTACGGTGGACGCTTCATGAGTACGGATAACGTAGAGAAAACCGCTAATTACCCCCACCTGTGGGAATTTTTCGCCAAACTGTATCTTCCCAACTTGATACTCGATGGCGAAATCAACTACCCCGGTAAGACAAGCCAATTCTGCACCAGGGTTACTGGATCTAGCCCCGATGTGGCTAAAGCATTCCAGAATGAATACGGCCCCATCCACTATACAATGTGGGACATCCTGCGTACTCCGAAAGGTACCTGGTTGATCAACACCCCATATTCTGAACGCCGTGCCATCCTGGAACAGTTCTATAATAGGTTCATCAAAGGATCTTCCATGGAACAGTACATCCACCTCACCGACATGAGGATCAAGGATAAGAAGGCATTCTTCGAAGACATCATCGCCTCCGGACGTGAAGGCATTGTCCTGAAGAAGTTGGATAGCCTGTACGTCATGGGCAAGAAGCCTATGTGGCAGTGGATGAAGCTGAAGCAGAAAGACACTGCTGACCTGATCATCACAGGATTCAAAGATCCCACCATTGAGTACAATGGTAAGAACATTGAGTCCTGGGCCTATTGGAAAGAAGTTCGTGGAGAACTTCGCCCTGTCACCAAGGACTACTACAATGGTTGGATTGGTGCTCTGGAATTAGGAGCATATGTCAATGGTCAGCTGACCTTTGTATGTACCTGCTCCGGCCTGGATGAAGGACTTAAGGCAACAATCAGTAAAAACCGCAGCCTCTTCGTAGGTAAGGTTGTCAAGATCTCATACATGGAAAAAACAGAGGCAGGTTATCCCAGACATCCTCGTTTTGAAATGTTCCATGAGAGTAAGACAGCCACAGAGTGTACGTGGGAGCTGGAGAACGTGTAAGGAGGTAAGACAATGATTGAAGAGGCAAAAGCCCTAATCGAATTGGGTATGCCTATAATTCCTGTCTGCCCTGCTGATCATTCTCATATGTCTCCCCAGCATATCCAACGTTGTCGTTGTCCAGGAAAAACCCCTCTAATCGCAGGTTGGCCTACTCGCAACAGAACGACGATAGCTGACTTAAATAGCTGGATGTCCCAGTTTAGAGGAGAATTCAATATCGGAATGCCTCTCGGTGATGCATCAGGATATTGTGGCATCGATGTCGACGGAGAAGCAGGTGTACAACTGTTAATGCAGATGTCCCGAGGAGATCTTCCAAGTACGTGGGAATTTGCAACTTCGGCCGGCAGCAGACTATTGTACAAAATTCCAGACGGAATCAAAACAAGAAAATTCAAGCAGGCCGGTGATGGTCCACATGAAGAATGTGCGCTATTATGCACCGGTCAGCAAACTGTCATGCCTCCTAGTAAACATCAATCTGGAGCAACCTATCAATGGGTCGATGGGCATTCCCCATTTGACATTCCTTGTGCAGTGGCCCCTAAATGGCTAATAGACAAAATTCGTCTTGATGAACCTACTAGATCATCAATGGCAATGAACCTTAACAGCGCACCTAAAACTAATTTTATTGTCCCCGAACGGACAGGATTCAACTTTGCCGAAGAATTTGGCGAACCCTTTGAAGAAGATGAGACTCCTTGGGCGGAATCATTAGATCCAGCAACGTCAATGTCATTTGATATCCCCACTGGTGCGCCACCGGCAAAAGAGAAGAAAACTAAATCGGGCCATAAAATCGTAGTCAGTGAGGAAATGCTTGCAGAGCGTATCCCTGAGGGACAACGCGACAATACTATGACGGCGATAGTTGGTCATTATTGTGCCAATAGAGACTTACGCCGCTTAGGCAAAGAAATGATCCTTAATGTCTGCCTACAACATAATCAGCAATATTGTGACCCTCCATTAGAAGACCAAGCTATTATCGACAAGGTCAACTACTTCTTCGATATGGAGGCGGCAAAAGATGAACAATATGCAGCAAAAGGTAAGAGCAATCGTCCGCCATTTGAAGCATCTGTCATGGCTAAGAATGTAATTAAGCATCTTAACAATCAGGGCATTGTACTGCAGTACGATCAATTCACCCATATGTACTATTATACGTTGGACAATGAAGGTCCTTGGCATTGCACACACAATCTTACCCTGATCAACCGCTGGATTCGAGAAGTAGTCATCTCAACTCATTACGGAGATCCCGCCTGGGATAAACGTTCCTGCATTGAAGAAACTCGTGCCGCACTGGAAGAAATGTTCACATCTCCATTTAAGAAAGTAAGTGATTTCGACCTCGGATCACATACTGAAGCACTCAGTAAATACATTGTGTGCAATGATGGAATGCTGGATTGGCGTACCGGGGAGGTGAAAGATTGGGACCCGAATTACCACTCCACAATATTTTTCCCAGTAGACTATGTACCCGACGCCGAATGCCCTATGTTTGAAACCTATATGAGCGAATGGCTACCAGACGCAAGTGTACGTAAGGTAATCCAAGAATTCTTAGGATATTGCCTTATTCCTAATACTAACTTCCGTAAAGCTCTGTTCCTATACGGCAAGGGACGTAACGGCAAATCAATCTTCATTGAATTCCTTCAAGAATTCTTCGGAGATTTAAGCGGCACGCTGTCTTACGACGCCCTGTTTCAACGATTTGGCCCTGCCAATCTCAAGGACAAACTGGTCAATATCTACGATGATACTAATGTGTCATTTGCTAAGGACACCGGCATCGCAAAGAACCTCATTGCCGGAGGACAAATCAGTGCCGAATTTAAGGGCAAGGATCATTTCACATTTACCAACGTTGCGAGGATTATTTTCAGTGCGCAGGAAACTCCACGTACCGCAGATAACTCACTTGCATGGTACGACAGGTGGATCTTCGTAAAATTTCCCAATACCTTTAGAGCTTCTAACACCAAAAAGGAAGAAATGATAACAAACATGCGTAAAGAAATGTCGGGAATCTTCAATTGGATGTTAACTGGCTTAAAGAGGTTAATGGAACAAGATGGATTCACTCCCAGTGCCGCACTAAATGAGTACACACAGGAATATAGAGGGACAAACGACAACGTCGTACAATTCCTTAACACATACTGTAAATCCTCTCCTGTGGATGAGGTTGGTAGTAGGATTTCTGTTACCAATTTGTACCGTATCTACGAGATGTTTGTAGAAAAGGACAACCTGCGCTGCTTCTCCAAGAAAATGTTCATAGCACGTATTGAGGATTCTGGATATCCAATGAAATTAGGTAAAGTAGGTACCTCTAACGCCCGGTATTTTGAGGGACTATCCCTAGATACCGAAAATGAGACTGTTCAAGAATACATGGTTGAAATTCGTGTCATCTTAACCACCAACGGTTAAGTATCGAACATTCGCGATCGCAAACGAAAGACCGTAAGAAATCTGAAAGATTCCGATAATATAATAACATAGGATAAAATCTTATTCAAATCAACCGGGAGGTAACTACAATGGCAACTTCTTACAAACCCTCAATGGAAGAAATCTTCCATTCTCTTGAAGGAACTGGAATACAGCAGGATACATTCCATGAAGACATGACATGGGATGAGTATGTCCGCGCTACCGCTAAACTAGCAGATGACGATAAAGCGCTGAAAGACCTGTTGAAAATGAAGCAGGAAGAAGATGTGGTAAACGAGGCAACTCTGCAATCAATCATGTCAGCTAACTTCACTAACGCTAAACAAACCATCGACAAGATGACAATCATGAAGCGCATTCAGATCCTGGAAGAGCTGGACGAGTACAAATCCTACTTGTACAACCGCGCCGGCACCTGGGGACAGCCTGGAATTCCGAAAGATGAACAGCTGTCCGCTAATACGTTCAGAGCAATCTTGGGAAGGATCAAACATTTGGAGATCCTACAAGGATGGCTGTTTGGCATTGCATAACAGCAAAGGAGGAATAATATGGACTACCCTTACAGTTCAGAGGAGCGGGTAGCCAGGAGACAGTTCTTTCAGCTCTTTTGTGGAAACTACCTATACGAGTGCGAACGAGGAGAAGCATTGAGCGAAGAGCCTTGGACACCGGAGATCATACATGACATTCTGATCACGGTATATCCTGACAATCCCTTAACTCCCAGCGACATCCAGACAATCATCTTCTTGTCGGGGATGTTGCCGCGGAACAGAGATCATCTGTACTTTGGGTATCGATGGGAAAGTGGTATCACACGTGAGATCATTTCAGCCATCGGACCCTATATCACCAACGAAGCTTACATTAAGCTCAATCACACCTTGCGTGGCGCAATGGCTACTTCAGTCGAAGAGTTCTATGAAGCGTGCTGTATGAACGTAAAAGTTCCAGAACGTAAGATCTCCGTCGGCGATGCATACGATTTGTACATTCGCTGGTGCGCCGCAAACTTTAAGGGTGGGATGACCAAGAAGATGTTCGTGAAACTCATGAACAAAAGGGGTCATCGCACCCTAAAGGGCTATATCAACAGCAAGTGTGGTGTAAACTATCTTGTCATGTCAATAGACGAAGGGAGGGTTGATCAATTTGCCGAACCGCGCAGAGAGGCGTTCCAAAGAAAAACGCAGGCGGTCAAAAAATCAATCGACGCTGTCCGGCCTATCGATGGGAGAAGAACGGAAGGCTCTGATGAAGCTTCCAGTAGAGAAACGTCATCAGTACTTCCGAGCGAAAGCCAACGAGAAGTCGAATCGATCCAGAAAGGCGGCGATGACAACCATGGCGAAGACCGCAAAGAAGATGACGTCCGTGGTATCACAAATGAAGTTGATGGGATCCCAAGTGGATTTGACATTCCCGTCAACAGTTCCCAAGATGCAATCGGTGGAAGTACCGAAGATGCATACGGTAGAAGTACCGAAACTCAAAGTTCCGGAAATGGACTTGAGCCCACTCAAAAAAATATTGGAGGTGAGTCAGGAAGGATTCCTACCGAAGACATCCGCAGACGAGTGAACCACTTGCCCAAAGAACAGCGAGATGCCTTCAAAGAACTGAAGTTTACGTATCGTGCATCTCCAGAACTCCCGACGATCAAAGACTTCGAGGAAAATTGCAGAAACTGGGGGTTCGACGGCACCCAAGATTTATTTAACATGTTCCTGGAATATTTGAGGAACTGAGGATCTGCGCTTAATTGGCTTTGCTTACCCCGATAGCTTACATTGATGATAAATTATACGTACCTATATATGCGCACCAGTGCATCAACGAGGTAAGCGAAACCATTCGCAACGCAGAATTCATGGCGTCTTAAATTGCAAAATGGATGAGAAAACGGCAATACACTGCGGCCAAATGCCTGCCAATTGCCATTTCTTCCATGCGACTGGCGATGGACGACACAATATGTAATAGGGGCGGCAATTACGAATACTGGTGCTGGACGTTGCCGCATGCCAGGTAGTTAATTGCACGCCCGATCAATAAGGAGGAAGTTATGCAACGTGTATTTTATATTGGGCACGGAGATCTCTCATGGACCGTTAAGGCGGCACGGAGTCTTCAGTCGTTCGAAAGTATCGTACTGATTTTTGAGAGGTACACTTGGGATCAGCGTTCAAAACTATATGGTACGTTCAAAGGCCATCAAATCCAGAAGGTGGCTGGTGCGATACCGAAGGAATATCGGGAGCGGACGGATGTTCTTTGGGGCCCCAAATGGCATCAGAAGATCGAGCACGGCGGATTGATCGCTTACGTGCAGGTTACAGCGG
>JBGVEG010000117.1:0-37161 GCA_045119955.1 Paludibacteraceae bacterium | reverse complement strand
ATGCAAGCTGGTGGTTTCGTGTCAGTTAATACAGGTGGTGTACCTGATGCAAACGCAATTCCAATTCCTAAGGCTCACGCTGACGAGGCAATGGATGCTGCTTCTTGTATCGGTTGCGGTGCTTGTGCTGCTGCATGTAAGAACGGTTCTGCTATGTTGTTCGTTTCGGCTAAGGTAAGCCAATTGGCTCTCTTGCCACAAGGTAAGGTAGAGGCAGCTGCTCGTGCTAAGGCAATGGTGGCTAAGATGGATGAATTGGGCTTTGGTAACTGTACCAACACAGGTGCATGTGCTGCTGAGTGCCCAAAACAAGTATCACTCGCTAACATCGCTCGCCTCAACCGCGAGTTCTTATGCGCAAAACTGAAAGACTAATTTATCGGTCTCATATCATCCGAATGCGTCCAGACATGGTTCTGGGCGCATTTTTTTACGTAACTTTCGAAACGTTTCGAAATAGAAAAAATACTCCAAAAAACACATAAATAGCTGATTTATAGTAAATTGTATAAATGGCGTAAAAATATGTTTTATAACATGTTTTTTGCTATGAAAATATGGATATTACGTAGTAATTTTGTAGCGGAAAAGCGCGAAAATTAACAGTTTTATTCATATTTTATGGAAACTTTACACACATACAAAGAGATTTTGCAACAACCAGCATGTTGGTTGAAAGAGTATGCCGTTTTGGTAGAACAAAAGGCAGCGATCCAAGCTTTCTTGGCTAAGTATTTAACACCTGAAACCGACATCGTATTGACCGGTGCTGGTACTTCAGCGTTTATTGGTGATGCTATTGCACCTGTATTGCGTGGTGCTTGGAAGAATGTGCGTGCCGTTGCGACTACTGACATCGTGACCAACGCTGCTGACTATCTGAATGCTGACAAGCCTCTGTTGCTCATCAGTTTTGCACGTTCTGGCAATAGCCCTGAGAGTGTGGCTACTGTGAATTTGGCTAACAAGGTTTGCAAGAATGTTGCACACATTTTCATTACCTGCAACAAGAATGGTCACTTGGCTAAGTCGGCTAACGCAGAGAATATCCTTTCTCTTCTTCTCCCAGAGGAGACTGATGATAAGAGTTTGGCTATGACCAGCAGTTTCTCCACCATGTTGCTCACCTGCTTGATGCTCAGCAAGATTGATACTATTGAGAATGAGAAAGAGGCTGTAGAGGCGACAGCAGCTAATGCGCAAGCTATCTTGGAGCAATATATCGCAGACATTGAGAAGATTGCTGGTCGTCCATTCGAGCGCGGTGTGTTCCTCGGTTCTGGTCCTATGAAGGGTATCGCAGAGGAGTGCCACCTGAAGTTGCAAGAGCTCACCGATGGTGGTGTGGTTTGTAAGTTTGATACTTTCCTTGGTTTCCGTCACGGACCAAAAGCTGTGGTTAACGAGCAATCTATCGTGGTTTACCTCATGCAAGACAAAGAGGATATCCAACGCTATGAGCGCGACTTGGTGAAGCAAGTGAGTGGTAACAACAAACTGGTAGCTCAAGTTATCGTCTCCGCGGGCGCGCGCGTAAATATAGAAGGTGTAGAGGAGGACTTGCAAGTCGTTATGCCTAATGGTTCTGACAAAACAAGCATCTATGGTATCCTTCCATACGTGGTTGTAGGTCAATTGTTGGGCTTCTATACATCCATTGCTCGCGGTCTCTGCCCAGATACACCATCTGTTTCTGGTAATATCCACCGCGTAGTAGAAGGCGTTATCATCTACGAATAATCCCCGCCTAATCAACTCATCAACTCATAAACTTCTAAACTAAAACAGAATTATGGCTAAAACCGAAAATATCCTCCGCGTGATGGAGGAACTCAAACAAACTACTGGCGTGCCACGCACTCTCTTTGCTGCATGCCCTAACTCATTGTCAGTAATCAAGGCTTCTTTCCGCGCTGCTAAGCGTAACAATGCGCCTATCTACTTCGCTACTACTCTGAACCAAGTAGATACCGATGGTGGTTATACTGGTATGACTCCAGCAGAGTTTACCAAGGTATTGGCTCGCGAGGCGGCTGCTGTGCACTATACAGGTCCATACGTAGTGGCTATTGACCACGGAGGTCCATGGCTCAAGGATAAGCAAACCCAAGAGCGTTGGGATACCGAGCGCGCTATGCAAGGTGTGAAGGAGAGCTACGAGGCAGCTATCTTGGCTGGCTATGACTTGATTCACGTGGACCCAACCGTAGATATCTTCTTGCCAAAGGGTGAGATTATTGACATTCACGTAGTAGCTCAACGTACTGTAGAACTCATTCTCCACGCTGAGAACTTCCGCAAGGCGAATGGTATCGCACCTATCTCATACGAGGTAGGTACCGAGGAGGTTCACGGTGGTTTGGCTGACCCAACTACTTTTGATACCTTCCTTTCTGACCTCAAAGAGGGCTTGAAGAACGTAGGTCTCGAGGATGTTTGGCCATGCTTTATCGTTGGTAAGGTAGGTACTGACCTCCATACTACATTGTTTGACGCTGAGGTAGCTCGCGACTTGACTGCTAAGGTTCGTCCTTACGGCAGCTACATTAAGGGTCACTATAGCGACGATGTGGACAACCCACAAGACTACCCAACATCTGGTATGGGTGCTGCTAACATTGGTCCTGAGTTCACCATGAACGAGTACGATGCATTGGCTGAGCTCGAGGCAGAGGAGAAGAAGCAATTCGAGGCTGGCCGTATCCCACAACTCAGTAATATGGGTAAGGTGCTCTGGCAAAAGGTGTACGAGTCTGGCCGTTGGAAAAAATGGTTGCAACCAGATGAGCAAGGCAAAGACCTCGCTGAGGTATCTGAGGAGCGTCAACAATGGCTTGTTAAGACTGGCTGCCGCTACATTTGGCAAGCACCAGAGGTGCTCGTAGCTCGTCAAACACTCTATGACAACCTTGAGTACGTAGGTATCCACGCTGAGGACGTAGTGCTCATGCGCATCGAGCATAATATGGATAAATACTATTATGCGTTCAATATTGTTAATTTGAATGATCACCTTAAAAATATCTAAAAGATGAAACCTTTTGATATCGTTGCTTTAGGCGAATTGAACGTCGATCTTATTCTCAATCAAATCGATGGTTTCCCAGAGATGGGCAAGGAGAAGTTCGCTAAGCAAATGACTTTAACATTGGGTAGCTCTACAGCCATCTTCGCGGCCAATGCAGCAGCATTGGGCGTGAAGGTAGCTTTCTGTGGTATGGTGGGTAATGACCAGTTTGGTGACTTGGTAGAGACCAGCCTCCAAGCGAAGCATGTAGATACCACCTATCTCATCCGCACCAACGACTATGCTACTGGCGCTACCATTTGCATGAGTTATGATGAAGACCGTGCTAATCTTACCTACCAAGGTGCAATGGACGTGATGGCACTCAAGGATATCAATCCTGAGGTGTTCACCCACGCTAAGCACATCCACATCTCCTCCATCTTCATGCAAAGTGGTCTCAAGAAAGACCTCATCGAGATTCTCAAACTCGCTCAAGCCAACGGCGTGACTACATCGCTTGATACCCAATGGGATCCAGTAGAGGAGTGGGATTTGGATTATGCGAATGTATTGCCACTCATCACCATTTTTATGCCTAACGAGACAGAGCTCAAGGCGCTGACCCACAAGGACAATATTGATGAAGCTATTGAGTGCATCGCACCATATATTAATAATGCCATCATCAAGCAAGGCAGCCGTGGCTCATTGCTTATCAAGAAGGATGGCACCCGTCACCAAATGGCTGCTATGCTCAATGAGAACGTAGTGGACTGCATTGGTGCTGGCGACTCATTCAACTCGGGCTTTATTTCTCAATTCGTGCAAGGTGCTACTCTTGAGGATTGCCAACGCTATGGCAATATGACGGGTGCTGTGAATACTACCGCTGCTGGTGGTACTACTGCTTTCACCTGCCTCGAGGATGTGGAGCGCGTAGCGAAGGAGCGTTTTGGCTTCATAAAATAAACTACTAAACTTCTAAACTACTAAACGATGAAACGAATCCTTGTATATTGCGCGGCTGCATTGGCGCTGATGGGATGCTGCAAGACACAAGAGCAACCTAAAGGTATCACCGAGACCTTGCTCCTGAACGACTTCCGCCCAGTTAGTGTGAATAATATTCCGCAAACCTTCGTTGAGAAGGCTAAATATCCAGTCATTGACATGCACTCGCATGACTATATCGCTGCTTCAGAGGATGTAGATGCTTGGGTTGTGGCTATGGACGCATGTGGCATCCAGGAGACCCACATCATGCACTGCTCTTGGATTGGCAAACCTTTTGAAGAGGTGATGGCTCCTTACGCTAAGTATGGTGACCGATTCAAGTTCTGGTGCTCGCTTGACTATACCCAATTGCTCAAGGACGGTTCTGCAGATGAGTGTATTGCTTATCTGGAGAAGTGCCACGAGATGGGTGCAGTAGGTGTGGGTGAGATGGGCGATAAGGGTCAAGGTGACCTCTATGCACGTCCTACCGAGGGCTATGGTCTTCACATAGATGACCCACGTCTCAAACCAGTATGGGCTAAGTGCGCTGAGCTCAAGATGCCTATCAATATCCACGTGGGCGAGCCATATTGGATGTACCTCCCACAAGATGCAACCAACGATGGTCTGCCTAATGGCGCTGTATGGCATGTGGACACTACTGCTGCTGACTGCTTGGGTTATGAGGGTCTGATGACTACCTTTGAGAACGCGCTTCGCGAGAACCCTGCTACTATCTTCATCGCGTGCCACTACCTCAATATGAACCAAGACCTCCCACGTCTGGGTGCGATGTTGGATAAATATCCTAATATGTATATCGACATCTCTGCACGCGTAGCAGAGTCTGCACATACTCCACGCGCTACGCGCGAGTTCCTCATCAAGTACCAAGACCGCGTACTCTTTGGTACCGACAATGGTATGGCAGCAGATATGTATCGCAACATTTTCCGTATCTTGGAGACCGAGGATGAGCATATCTACATCCACGATTATAACTACCATTGGCCATTGTCTGCATTCTACTTGCCAGACACTGTGCTTGAGAAAATTTATAACAAGAATGCTCAACGCATCTTGACCGAATATAAATAATTATTAATTCAAAATTCATCATTATGAAAAAATCAATTAATTGGTTGTTCATTATAATTTTTGTTGTGGCACTCTTCGCAGGTTGCGCTCCTAAAGTGGAGACCGACCTCTTGGAGTGTGATGCTGCTACAATGACGCAATTCCCATACAATGAGAATGGTGTCATTGTAGCTAAGCATCAGAAAGTCACCCCTGTTGCTGAACATCCAGGTATGGTAAAGATTGAGACCTACTATGTGAACAAGGGCAAACCTATCACCGTTCGTGCATACGAGATGTGCCGTACCGAGATGGAGGCGCAGGATTCTGTTGTATGGTCATTGCAACCATCCTCTTCTAATGGTCGTCTTGACTGGGTATTGCCTGTTACTGAGGGCTTTAAGAAGGAGAACTATTTGGGTATGAACAACTCCGATTACGGAGGCGGTATTCCTATGCTTGACTTGTGGCAACGTGATGGCGGTGTAGCCATCGGTTTGATTGAGCCGGTTCTGCGCATGATCTCTATGCCTGTAGAGTGGAAGCGTTATGAGAATAAGGTAAGCATGTCTTTGCGTTATGAGTTTGAGTGGCCTGTAGAACTCAATACAGGTGATACGCTCCACACCTTCACTGCTTTCCGTTATGAGCACAAGGGTGACTACTTCAACGCGCTCCGCACTTTCTCTGAGGTGATGCAAGAGCAAGCAGGTATTGTGTTGCCAGCATCTGAGCCAGAGGCCTTTGAGCCAGTATGGTGTGCATGGGGATACGAGCGTACCTTCACCATCAATGAGGTGATTGGTACACTGGATAAAGTTGCAGAACTCGGCTTCAAGTGGGTAGATGTGGACGATGGCTTCCAAATTGCTGAGGGCGATTGGGAGACTAACAACCGTTTCCCTGGTGGCGATCGCGATATGCGCCGTATGACCGATGAGATTCACCGTCGTGGTATGTATGCTAAACTGTGGTGGGCACCTCTTGCTGCTGACCCAGGTACCAAACTGCTCAAGGAGCACCCAGAGATGATGCTTCTTACTGATGAGTGGACACCTGAATATATCTCATGGTGGGATAGCTACTACCTCTCTCCTGTCAATCCTCATACCACCGAGCATACTAACATGTTGCTCGAACGCTTCCTCAAGACTTGGAACTTCGATGGTTTGAAGATTGATGGCCAGCATCTAAACTGCTGCGAACCTGATTACAACGAGCATTCTTGCTTGGAGTATGCTGCACAATCTGTAGAGCTTATGCCTACTTATTTCCAAAACGTATTTGAGAAAGCGCGTTCTATTCACCCACATGCGGTAGTGCAAATCTGCCCTTGCGGTTGCGCAATGAACTATTACCACTTGCCATACTTCAACCAAGCAGTGGCTTCTGACCCTACTTCGTCTAAGCAAGTGCGTATGAAACGCAAAGCTTACGCAGCTATGGCGCCTCAATTGGCTTACTACGGTGACCACGTAGAGCTCACCGATGGCGGTGTGGACTTCGCTTCACAAATCGGTACTGGTTCTGTGATTGGTACCAAGTTCACCTATCCAAAGGATAATCCTAACGTGAAGACCAGTTTCTTGCTTACTCCTGAGAAAGAGGAACTTATCCGTCACTGGATGCGTATCTTCAAGGAGAAGAACCTCGCTCGTGGTGAGTACCTCAACCTCTATGCTTGGGGCTACGATTACCCAGAGGCACACGTTATTCGTCAAAACGATGCCCTCTATTATGCTTTCTATACCGATGCAGAGGCATACAAGGGTCAAATCGAATTGCGCGGTTTGGAGAAAGGCAAGACCTATACGGCTACTACCTATACTGCTAAGGAGCCTGTTTCCTTCCAAGTGGATGGCAATCATCCTGTGATTGAGGCAGATTTCGTAGGCAATTATTTGTTAGAAGTTAAAGAAAACAACTAATTTATAAACAATTTAAAAACATGAGAACTTTTTCTGTAATTTGCATGAGTCTCCTTTTAGCAATAGCTCCAGCTTTTGCTCAGACTGTTGTAAAGGGAACGGTTACCTCTGCGGATGACGGTCTGCCATTGATTGGTGTGAGCGTTGTGGAGCAAGGTACAACAAATGGTACGGTTACTGATTTCGACGGTAACTACGAACTCGAAACAGCTAAGAATGCGACTATTCAATTCTCGTACATTGGCTTCAAAACTCAAACCGCACAAGCAGCTTCTGTTCTGAACATCATCATGGAGTCTGACGCTATCATGATGGAGGAGGTTGTGTCTTTGGGTTACTCTTCACTCAAGAAGGCAGAGCTTTCTTCTGCTGTGGTGACTGTGTCTGCTGATGCTTTGACCGATGTTACAACTTCTGACGTTGGTAACATGCTCCAAGGTAAGGTGGCTGGTGTACAAATCACCAACGCAGGTGGTCAACCTGGTGATGCGGCTCAGATTCGTATCCGTGGTACGGGATCTATCACTGCTGCCAGCGACCCTGTTTACGTGGTGGACGGTGTGATGGGTGGTTCATTCAGCCCACAAGACGTAGAGTCTATCTCTGTCCTCAAGGACGCGGGTGCTACTGGTATCTATGGTGCTGCCGCTGCGGGTGGTGTTATCGTTGTGACTACCAAGTCTGGTAAGAAGAACGAGAAGATCACTGTCGATGTGAAAGCAACTGCTGGTGCTAAGCAAGCCCTCTACAAGAACTATCACATGATGGATTCTAAAGAGCTCTATGAGTTCCACAAGTCACTCTATTCTAAGGGTGTGTTCAACGCTACTTATCCTAAGGAGTTGCTCAAACGCGACTACAACTGGCGTGATGAGTTCTTCCGCACAGGTATCATCCAAGACTACTACATCGCTGTTAAGGGTGGTTCAGAGAAAGTGGGTTACTATACCAGCTTGAACTATTACGGTGAAGAGGGTACCCTCATTACTACTGGTATGCAAAAGTTCTCTGCTAACTTCAATATGAACGCACAGATCACCAAGTGGTTGGACTTGAAGGCTCGCGTGAACTTCGCTAAATCTACAGTGGATTATCCTTCTTCTTGGACTATGATGGATGACGCTTTCAACAAGATGCCTTGGGATAACCCATACGCATACGATGCTGAAGGTAAGCAAATTGATCAATATGTACACACTACAGGTGATACACGTCCTGACAATGGTGAGAAATGGTGGTCACAAAACAAGTGGAACTCACTCTATGACACCTATTATAACTATAGCCGTTCTAACAACTTCGACCTGAACGCTAACATCCAACTCAATGTACACTTCACCGATTGGTTGAACTTCACTACTACCAATACTTTCGGTACTGGTTACTACAAGTCTAAATATTATGTAGATCCTAATACTGCAAGTCAAGGTTCTCTCGAGGAGTCTATTGGTCTCAGCCAAAGCTTCGGTACTACCAATATCCTCAAAGCTTCTTACCAATGGGGCGACCACAGCGTAAACGGTATGCTCGGTTGGGAGTGGGGTACATGGAAGTCTGAATATACTACTGCTTCTGGTATCGGTATGCCTCCTGGAGTTGACGCGCTCAACGCTACCTCTCCTGAATCTGTTAGTGGTTACCTCATGCCAGGTGCAAGCTGGGCTGCTTTCGCACAAGCACAATACGACTACCACAAACGTTACTTCGTTACTGCTACCTTCCGTGCTGAGGCAAGTTCTATCTTCGCTCCTGCTAACCGTGTAGGTTACTTCCCTTCAGTAGCTGCTTCTTGGCTCATCTCTAACGAGGACTTTATGAAGGATCAAGACGTGGTTTCGTTCTTGAAACTCCGTGCAAGCTATGGTATCACTGGTAACAACAATATCCCTGCTTACAAGTATCTCTCTACCTATTCACTCTCTGCTCTCTACCAAAATCAAGTGGCTGCTTTGCCAAGTCGTTTGGCTAACCCATTGCTCCACTGGGAGACTGCTAACATGGCTGCTGTAGGTATCGACCTCACATTCATCAACCGTATTGATATGTCTATCGACGTATATAATACCGACAACACAGGCTTGCTCCTCAACGTACCTGTAGCTCCATCTACTGGTTTCTATGAGGTAACTCAAAACGTAGGTTCTGTTCGCAACCAAGGTATTGAGTACCGTCTCGATGCTAACATCATCAACAAGGGCAAATGGTCTTGGGATCTCGGCTTCAACATCGGTTTCAACAAGAACCGCGTGACCGAACTTCCTAACCACGAGGCATTCCTCCAAACTGCAAGCTCTGTGAGCCAACAAGTGAAAGAGGGTCAAGACATCTACTCTTGGTATATGAAAGAGTGGGCTGGTGTAGATCCAGAAAACGGTGATCCATTGTGGTATGTAGTGGATGCTGAGGGTAACTACGAGCTCGATGCTAATGGTAACAAGGCTACCACCAACGACTACAACGCAACCAACGCTACTGTAGTAGGTAAGGCTACTCCTCTCTTCTCAGGTGGTTTGAACACCCAAGTTGCATGGAATGGTATCTTCCTCAGCGTGAATACCAACTTTATGTATGGTAACCAAATCTACAACTACACTCGTCAATCTACCGATGCGGACGGTGCTTACGTAGGTTACAACCAAATGTCTATCGAAAATTCTATCCAAGGTTGGAGCCGTTGGGAGAAGAAGGGCGATATCGCTACTCACCCTAAGGCTATGCTCAATGGTAACAAGAGTGCTAACTCTATCAGCTCACGTTACTTGGAGGATGGTTCTTACTTCCGTATCAAGAACGTGACCCTCGGTTATGAGTTCCCTAAAAAGTTGATCCAAAAGGCACACATGACTCGTTGCCGTGTATATCTCTCTGCTGACAACCTCTGGACTGCTACTAAGTTCTCTGGTATGGACCCTGAGATCACACTCACCACTTCTACTTATGAGTTGGCTGGTATGTATTCTACTAACTATCCAGTAGGTCAAACCTTCCAAGCAGGTGTAGAAATCAGCTTCTAAAATGATTAATACGCAATATTAATTATTAATTATTAACTATTAATTGAACAAAACAATGAAAAAGATATTTTTAGCATTGATGGCTGGAGTGGTGCTTGCTTCTTGCGACCTCAACTCTTTCCCATCAGACGAGCTCAACTCTGATGCGTTGCTCCAAGACGAAGCTGGTGCTGAGTACATCATAGACGGTTGCTACTCTCTCTTGAAAGATGAGGTAGAGTTCCTTGGCTACTCCAGTGGTAACACCTTTACTCGTCACTTCTTCCAAATGTCAGAGTTCCCTGCTGACAACTGCAACCTCTCATCTCACACCACTGACCCTCTTTACGAGGCTACAGCGCTCAAGATGACCGACAACCTCAAGAACGTAGGTACCCTCTGGATGGTGGGTTACAAGGTTATTTATATGACCAACACCATTATCGAGACCCTCGTAGAGGGCGAATCTACTGAGTCTGACCACCTCCTTGGTGAGGCATACTTTGTACGTGCTTGGATGCACCTCAGCTTGGTGACTCTTTATGCGAGACCTTATTCACACGGTGTTGACAACCTTGGTATTCCTTTGCATATTTCTACCAACAACGCTGTGGTAACACGTGCTAAGGTAGGCGATGTATATGCCCAAATCGTGAAAGACCTTACCAAGTCTTCCGAGCTCATGGGTGCTTCTCGTGGTAACAAGGGTTATCCTTCTAAGGAGACTGCTCTTGGTTTCCTCTCACGCGTTCACCTCTATATGGGTAACTATCAAGAGTGCGTAAACACTGTTGACGCTTTGCTCGCTGGTGCAAGTGCAGCTTCTAAGTTGGATGCTGACTTGGCTAACCTCTATATCAATGCCAAGACTTCTCCTGAGGTGCTTCTCTGTATTGCACACGAGACTATCGGTGATGATAGAGGCCAATCTTCTATCGGTTCTATGTATTTGCACAGTGACGAAGAGAATACTGGTTGGGGTGAGATCTATCCTTCTAACCCTCTCCTCTATCTCTACGAGCGTTATAAAGAAGATATCCGCTACACAGCATTCATCCACCCACAATATCCTGGTTTGGATTCTTATACCATTTACTTCCCAGATCCTGAGACTGAGAACGACGATTCTGGTCGCCTCAACCTCACTGCTAATGGTACTTTTGATGCGGATTCGAACTTTGTTTTCACATACGATGGTGCTACCTACAAGGCTGAGAAGCGTCTTGTAAACGGCGAATACCATGAGTATCACGTTAACTACAAGGGTGAGGACTGCCTCGCACGTGTTCACAAGACTATGAAGAACCGTAACACCAGCCCTATCTACTATATGTCTAAGTTCTCTTACCAAGATGGCAAGTCTATGATTTCTTCACCTATCGTTTGCCGTTGGGCTGAGGTGATCCTCAACCGTGCTGAGGCGTATGCACAACTTGGACAAGATGCTAAGGCGTTGGAGGATGTCAATGTGATTCGTAAACGTGCAGGTATCACTCCTGACGGTATGTTCTCTGCTGGCGCAATGCACGGCTACAAGTCTGTACT
Organism: Paludibacteraceae bacterium; assembly: GCA_045119955.1. Lineage (GTDB taxonomy): Bacteria > Bacteroidota > Bacteroidia > Bacteroidales > Paludibacteraceae > Colicola. Next base: position 25,612 of record JBGVEG010000117.1, on the reverse strand, counting down.
TGACGTAGTGCTTGACGAGCGTCGTCTTGAGCTTGCCTTCGAGGGATTCCGTACACACGACCTCACTCGTAACAAATTGGATATCGATCGTCGCTTCCCAGGTGCACATCCTTGGCAAGTGGTACCTTACAACCACGACCACTTGATCTATCCTATCCCTAACAACGAGTGGACTGTTAGCGGTATCCAACAAAACCCAGGTTACTAATTAAGTAAATCTCTAAGATACCCTTGAGTTGCGGCTTAGGGGTATCCAAGAGATATTAATTATTAACTATTAACTGAAAAAAACTTCAATCAACATAATTTATTAACAATTTAAATAATCGATTATTATTATGAAAAAATTTCAAATTGCATTTTTGTGCGCTGCTCTCGTAGCATGTGTAGCTTGCAAGCAAACAACTACCGAAGTAGAGGATCTCTGCGAAGTATGCGGTGAGAACCCATGTGTTTGCGAGGAAGAGAAAGAGTATGTTAACCCTATTTCTTTGACCGATGGTTCTTTGGCTGATTGGGATAAACTTGATGCTAAATTTGTAGCTACTACTACCCACACTGAGGGTGCTTCTATGGACGGTTTGAAGAGCGTTAAGGTTTACGCTGACGAGATGTACATCAACCTCCTCGTTGAGGTTAACGACGATGTAGTTACCGACCGCGCTTGGACTCCTTTCCACGTTTATTTCAATGCTGATAACGACGCTACTACTGGTGGCTTCGGTGACCAATGGCTCACAGCTGACGTTGACCTCATGCTTGAGACCGCTATCTTTGCTGATGGCGCTGCTCAATACAACCCTGCAGTATTCAAATGGTGGGGTGGCAACGGCGAGAGCGGCTGGTTGTGGACCGATCCTAATGGTGTAGCTGACGAGACCAACGGCTGGGGCGCTGAGATTCCAGAGGGTTCTATGCCAATCGGTAACGCTCAAATGGTTAACGGTAAGATCGAGATCCAACTCATGTGGGAGCTCATCCCAGCTAAATGGGGTGACAAATTCACCGTTGGTTTCGATATCCAACAATCTTGGACCTCTGTAGGTATCCTTCCTAACGCAGCTGACGCTGAGGATGGTTCAGAGGTTCTCGCTGAGAAATTGGAGGTTACTTTCAACAAGTAATTCTTGACTCAACGATTTCTTAAAGATTAATTCTTTTGAATTAGAAAACATTTCCATCTGTCATCTTGGGGTATCCCAAGGTGACAGGTAAACAAACAAAAAACATTTGTTGATTGAACAATGGGTGCGGTGGTGCACCACTGCACCCATATTTTTTCATCTTCGATTAAGTTGCCCGACAATTACTTGTGTGTTCCATACAATAACCACACAATAACCACACAATAACCATACAATACAGAAGGGATACCAAACCTATAGTAAACCTATACCAAACACAAATCGAATGTTATTATTATGAAACGTTACATCCTTCCATTATTAATTATTTCTCTTGTCTTCGCTGCATGCACCAACCCCTGTGCCGTTTGTGGAGAAGACCCATGTCAGTGCCCTGCACCAGATCCTGCTAACACCATCTATTATACTGAATCAGATGAGATCATCGCTAACCCTGAGCGCGGTTTCTTGGTTCAAGTGTATTATGAATCAAACGATATAAATAAGACAGCAAGCGCAAAATCATTACAGAACAATCGCGAAAGTCAACAAATCACACTTTATCTGCACTCCTATTATCTCACCGATTATATGGAGAGCGACATTTCTCAAGCATTCCTCGATCGCATGGAGGCCAACTTCAAGGCGCTCCGCGCAGGAGGTGGTAAAGCCGTACTCCGCTATTCCTACAAACATGATGAAAGCAACAAATCCAAACCATGGGACACCTCACTGGATTGGATGAAGCGCCATATTGACCAGTTGGCTCCTTATTGGAAAGAATACACCGACGTTATTCTTCTCGTACAAGCAGGTTTTATCGGTGTTTGGGGAGAGTGGTACTATACTTCTAACTTCAAGATGAACCCTTCTACTGATGCAGACTATGCACCTCGTTGGGAATTGGTAAACCACATCTTGAAGAACCTCCCAGAGGATCGCCAATTAGGTCTCCGTACCCCAACCTTCAAGATGCGTTATTTGCAAATGAATGGTGGCGATGTGACTCCTATTGCAGAGCACGAGGCATATACTGCTACGGCTAAAGCGCGTCTTTGTGCATTCAATGACTGCTTCTTGGCTTCTGCGAATGATGTAGGTACATATTCTAATGTAAGTGTAGAGCGTCCATTCTGGGCAGAAGATTCCAAATACACCTTCATGGGTGGTGAGACATGTGGCACATGCGGTGATCGCTCTAAGGGCCCTACCGCTGTCAAAGAGATGGAAGAGTTCCACTGGACATATATCAACCGTGATTACCACAAAGATGTACTCAATTCTTGGTTTGATGGTGGCTATATGAACGAAATCAAGCGTCGCCTCGGTTATCGTTTTGTATTGGACAAAGCCATCCCTTCTGTGAATCCTACAGCAGGAAAAGAATATACTATCATCCTCAATATCCGTAACGTAGGTTTTGCTTCCTTGCACAACCCTCGTACCGTGGAGTTGGTGTTTGTCAGCAAGAACGACCCTTCACAGAAGTTTGCCTATAAGCAACCAATCGATCCTCGCTTCTGGATGCCAGGTGAGACATCTATCGTGACACTCCGTGCGAAGTTAGACGCGCAAATGGCTGGCGAGTATGGCGTATATCTCAATTTGCCAGATGCATACGATGTCCTCCATGACAACCCTGCCTTCTCAATCCGTTTGGCTAACGAAGACATCTGGGATGAGAAAACGGGCTACAACCACCTCACCGACGTAGTATTGCAATAATCTCTCTCTTAAACCCTTGGCAAGCGCAATGTCGGCGCGCGGCGGGGTCCCCGAAAAATCTGCTGATTTTTGGGGTGCACTGCAGTAAGTTGTTTAAGTTGTCTTTATAAATAAATATTCACGTTGTATTCTTATATGAAAAAAATACAAGTTATTATTTGTTTACTACTCACTCTTTCCTCCCTATCAATGGCGCAAAGCCACTGGTGGGGAGCATCGGTTGGATTAGGGCACAATCAACCATACGTTGAGCAATCACGCTTCAACCTCCATGTGCAGGACGAGAACAACCAATTGGTTCCCTTGTTCCTCAATAGCGATGGACGCTATCGTTGGTCAGACTCCGCCTTCATTTTCTCTGTCGAGAATGGTGAACTCACTACCTCTATCCCTATGACCGAGGTACAAGCAGGTACTACCCTTCGCGATGCCTATATGGCAGCGCAAGCCAAGTATTTCCCTGCTACTGGCACGTTGCCTGACACCCTCTTCTTCACCATGCCGCAGTACAATACATGGATCGAACTCATGTACAACCAGAATCAAGAAGACATTTTGCGCTATGCACATGCTATCATCGATAATGGCTTCCCTCCTGGCGTATTGATGATTGACGACAACTGGCAACGCTACTACGGCAACTTCGACTTCAAAGCCGAGCGTTTCCCTGACCCTAAAACCATGGTGGACGAACTCCACGCATTGGGCTTCAAGGTCATGCTCTGGATTTGCCCATTCGTGTCACCCGACTCTCCTGAGTACCGCGATCTTGAGGCAAAGGGCTATCTGCTCCGCAATCCTCATGGCGGCACCGCTATTCTCAACTGGTGGAACGGTTACTCTGCTTGCTACGACCTCACCAACCCTGCCGCCGCTGCGCATTTCGTAGGTGTACTCAAGCAGGTGCAAGCCGACTATGGCATTGATGGCTATAAGTTCGATGCAGGTGACAATAACTGCTATGCATCCACCTCCATTCTTGCATACGATAAGACGGCTACTACAGTTGATCATACTACCTCTTGGGCAAAGATTGGCTTGGAGTTCCCTTTCAATGAGTACCGTGCTTGCTGGAAGATGGGTGGTCAACCTCTCGTACAACGCCTTGGCGATAAGGACTATAGCTGGGAGGCAGTGCAATCCCTCATTCCATGTATGACTGCAGCGGGCTTGCTGGGCTATGCGTATGTTTGCCCCGATATGATTGGTGGCGGACAATGGACCTCCTTCCTCGGTATCAACTCCGATGAGTTCGACCAAACGCTCATCGTGCGTTCTGCACAAGTGCATGCTCTTATGCCTATGATGCAGTTCTCTGTTGCACCTTGGCGTGTACTTTCGGCAGAGAACTTGGAGATTGTCAAGCAGATGGCTATCTTGCATGCTAAGTTCGCACCTTATATCATGCAATATGCGCACCATGCGGCTAAGACTGGCGAACCTATCGTGCGCTGCATGGAGTATCAATACCCACACCAAGGCATGGAGATGATCAAGGACCAATTCATGTTGGGCGACAAGTACCTCGTAGCCCCTATGACTACTCCGGGCACCGAGCGCATGGTCACCTTGCCTAAAGGCACTTGGCGCGACGAACAAGGCAAACGCTACCGCGGTGGCAAGACCTACACCATCTCCGTCCCCCTCGCCCGCCTGCCCTACTTCGAACTCGTGAAATAATCTCTATAACTTCTATTACATTAAACATAAATTATGAAAAAATGCTCTTCAATCTTGCTATTAGGTATGATAGCGTGCCTATGGGTTAGTTGTGAAAATGGTAGAAGACATCCTGATTTAATTGCTGGTAATCCTCATGGAGGTAGTGTTTATTTCTTCCAATTTCCAGATTCTACCTTTATGAATAAAATTTTAGTAAGAGGTGTTCCATTGCCATATCAACCATCAAAATATTACATTCGCAAAGGAAGGTTCAAATTTCCATGCTACCCCAAGAATTTAGAGGGACAATCTCTTTTTGGAGAACTTGCAATGGGGGTAAATGAGGAAATGGATTACATGTATGGTGATTTTTACAAGTTAGAGGATTTAGTGGAAAGTCCAAAATATATTGCATTGAAAGGTGGCTATTATATTTCTTATCCATTTACAACCTTAGCACCAGGTGGTACTTTTATTGATGCAGAATGGGAAGACCTATTAACTATTAATTTGGATACTGTAGAAGTATATTCAAAAGTCGGTTTTTTCTTTAATGGAATTACTGAACGTAAATTAGTAGAACTCACTAAGAAATCAACGATGCATTTCAAGGGTAAGAGTGATGAAATGATAACGATAGATGATGTAGTAGAGGTATTGAACGAGATTATAGAAACTAACACCATCAAAGAACATTGTTATGGAATTTCTTGGGGTGGTTTTGATTGGGAATAGTATTATGAAGAAAATATTATATGTCCTAGTTGTCTTATGCATATGTACAATTGGTAATGCACAAGAGTATAAAATAGAAGAAATTGAAAATATTGCCTATTCATTTTTCAATTCGAACGTGCAGCAAGATGCGCGCAGTAGCAATGTGCAAAAAAAGGTAGCCACTATCGAAGCTATAAGACGTGATAGCACCAATTATATGTATCTTGTTAATGCAACAGATTCTTCTGGTTGGGTAATTTTTGCAAATGAAAAAGCATATCCAATTATTATTGGACATTGTGAAAGTGGTAGTTTTACATATGACGAAGAAGTACTTCCTCCTGCGTTGTTATGCATATTAAATAATCATATGGATGCTATTGATGCTACTCGTAACAATACTGTATCTATGACCAGAGCGAATAATGATACACCTTCAACAAATTTGCTGTATGAAGCAGAAAATTTAATAGATGATGATTATTGGAAACAATCATCTAATAATGATACGGTATCTCCACTTTCAGATAAAGTATATAATAAATATTGTCCGACCAATCTATTATGTTTGGATGATGAATTTAGAAGAACTGATGCTGGTTGTGGTCCTGTGGCAATGGCTAAAATCATGAGATACTGGCAGTGGCCAGATATGTTAACGGTTGGTATTAATGATACAACTTATTATTATGATTGGGAAAATATGCCACGAAGAATTGATAATAATACCCCATCATATCAGGTTGATGCAGTTGCCCATTTATTTAGAAGTTGTGGGAAAGCAGCTGTAACTGCATATACTCATTTTGGGACAGCAACAATAATTTCTGCTATTCACGATGCCCTGATTGATGATTTTGGTTATCATTCTAATTTGGTGCGCGCAGAACAAGAAAATGTAGATATTACAAATATGCTGATGAATGAGATTGATAATAAGCGGCCTGTATTGGTACAAGCACATGAAAAGGTAAAGACAGATGGACATAGTTTTGTTGTGGATGGCTATAGATTATATAACAATCGTGTTGAATTTCATGTACATATGGGTGGGGGAGGAGATCATAAGAATACTGCTGGAAACTATGCATACTATGATATTACATATAATGGATTGTATCCTAATGGGCAAGTGTATCTTATAGAATTATATCCTAATTGTAATACTCGTTCTAATAACATATCATTAAACGCTACGATGAACATTTTAGCGAATGATAACCAAACATATTATTCTACAAATGATATTGTGTTTTGTGCAAATAATAATGCAATTACTGTAAACAATGGTGGACACTTATTGGTCAAAAGTAATGGGCAAGTACGTCTTAAAAATGGTTTCCATGCTAAGGCAGGTAGTGATGTACGTATCACAACAACTGAAGCATTATGTTATACTTCCCAAACGACATCAACAGTATCTCAAAATGTGTCACCAAGACGGATGGCTACTGCTGATAATTCTCCAAATCCAATGGAAATGGAAAAAAATTGTATTGAAGGGGTGAATAATAATATGATTCTATATACTTCTATATATACCATCAGTGGACAATTGTTGCAGACTATTGCAGGTACTCAACAAGATATATCGAATTTACCTAATGGTATGTATATCCTCCAACATCGTATCAGCGATGGCAGCATAATCAGTACAAAAATCACAAAGTGAAAATATTAACCATTAATGATAAACTAATATTCTTATGAAAGTAATATCTCTTATTCGTACCTTGGGTTGTGCTTTTCTAATGCTAGTGGCTCCAACTATTGTTCTCGCACAACAAGTAATAAATAGTGATCTTCATGTCACGGGTAAATTAGGTGTAGGTACTACCTCGCCTGCAACCCAGTTGCATGTTAATGGTGCTCTTAGAGTTGCTTCTTCTTATGGATACTTGACAGTTAGTAGTACAGATGCTAATTATATGCGTTTTAATACGAATCTACCTGCATTTTATTTCAATAAGCCCCTTTATCTTCAGAATACAGTAGTTCGTGGCACTGGTAGAGCGCTCATCTTTTATACCAATACAAATACTCAAAACTTAACATTGTTGGATAATCGTGTTGGAATTGGAACTACTGCGCCTCAACACCTTTTAGATGTAATGGGAACAATTCGTGCCAAAGAGATTCTCGTAGAAACCACAGGTGCAGACTTTGTCTTTGCAGATGACTATCAATTGCGTCCACTGAGCGAGGTAGAGGCGTTTATTACAGAGAATAAGCACTTGCCAGAAATCCAATCTGCTCAAGAGATGCAAGAGAATGGCGTAAACGTGAGCGAATTGCAAACCAAACTTTTGCAAAAGATAGAAGAACTAACCCTCTATCTCATTGAGCAAGAACAAACAATCCAAGAATTACGCCAAGAAGTGGAACAATTACTACTAGATCGTTAACGTTTTATAGATTTTGTTATTCGCTCACCAATGCAATTCATTGCATTCATTTGAGCGAACAACAAAAAGGATATTTACCGAGAATTAACATTAATTGACGTTTAAATTGACAATAATTGTCTTAAAGATAATTCTAAAAATATTAACTATTAATTATACAAAACAATGAAGAACAAACTTTGGTTACTTTTCATCCTCATTACCGTGGTTACATGGGGTATTTGGGGAGCATTCTCAGGTTATCAAATCAGTCATGGTATTCCTGACACAGTCGTTTACATCGCATGGGCACTCTCTATGTTGCCTTGCGCATTGGTGGCACTCATCATCAACAAGGGCAAGCTCACCTTCAGCTGGCGTGGCATTGGCTTGGGCGCTATCGTAGGTCTGCTTGGCGCAGGTGGTCAATTGGTGCTTTTCAAGGCCCTCACCCTTGGTCCAAGCTACATCATTTATCCATTCATCTCTATGTCACCAGTAGTGGTAATCACCTTGGCATCTATCTTCCTCAAGGAGCGTGCTAACAAGTGGCAAATGGCAGGTATCGTAGTGGCTCTTGCTGCTATCCTCCTCCTCTCTCTCGAGACTGGCAACGAAGGTAGCCCTGTTACTGGCTGGCTCTGGATTGTCTTGGCAGTGCTCGTGCTCCTCGCTTGGGGTATCCAAGGTTTCTTCATGAAGTTTGCTAACGAGTCTATGGACGCAGAGTCACTCTTCGTATATATGGCTCTCTTCGCTGTCGTATTGGCACCAGTAGCATATTTCATGACACCTGATGCAGCTGAGTTCTTTGCACGTGAGGCAGTGGCTGGCACATTTTGGTCTTCATTCGGTATCCAAATCCTCAACTCTATTGGTGCATTGACCCTCGTATATGCGTACCGCCATGGTAAGGCAGTCGTGGTTTCTCCTATGGAAGGTTTGGCTCCTATGGTGACTGTGTTGCTCTCACTCGTTATCCTCCACGTGATTCCAAACCCATTGCAAATCGCAGGCCTCGTTTGCGCTGCCTTCGCAATGTACGCATTATCTAAATAAAGATTAGAGGCGAGAGGTTAAAGGTTAGAGGTTAAAGGCGAGAATTAGCGGCAAAGCCGCATTCCCCTGCCTCTACACCTTACACTCTACACCCTACACTCTACACTAAAACATGAAAAAGATATTCATCCTCTTCTCCGCGCTTTTGTTCACAGCTACCATGATGGCTGGCTGTGAGTCACCTGTTACGCCAGAACCAGAACCACTGCCACAGGATTCTATTCCTGCTGAGATACTTCCGCTGAAGCAATCAGTACCAGTTACCAACAACTGGGTGTTTGATGGCAAACCTTCTATCACGATTCACATTGAGAATCCCAATGCGATTGCCCAAACCGCTGATGTCATGGTGAGAATCAGTACCGACCTCAGAAAGGAATTAACTACTATCGAGCAAAAAGCAGAGATTCCGGCTAATGGTTCAAAGGATGTTGTGATAACCACTCCTGAAGACTTGGCGCCCGGTTTCTATCGTGCCAACTGCTTCGTGAATAAAAAAGGAGCGCATAACTTCATTTTTGGTATCAATCCTACCGCCATCGTTTCTGCACCAGACAAGCAACCTGACTTCGATGCATATTGGGATGCTGCCAAAGAGCAATTGGCTGCCATTGAGATGAATGCCCAACTCACCGAGTTGGAGAAGAAGAGTACCGACAAGCGCAAAATCTACCTCGTAGAACTGCAATCCGTACCCGACTCTCCAGATGGCGACCCTGTCATTGTGCGTGGTTACTATGCAGAGCCACAAGACGGTCAGAAGCACCCTGTCATCATGCACTTCTATGGCTATGATTCGCAGAACGCTACCTCTTGGCCTCCATGTCCAGGTGGTAACGACAGCGAGTATGCAGAGTTCTTCTTCTCCATCCGTGGACAGATGCTCAATAATCGTGGCGCAAGTCACCGCTATCCAGATGGCAAGGAAGACTTCAAGAACATTTACGGCGACTGGTTCGCGTATAACTTTGGCGTGAAGGATGGCTACTACTATCGTGGCGCCTTCATGGACTGCGTACAAGCCGTTCGCTTCATGGCAACCCGTGAGACCAGCGATATGACCCAACTCTTTGCAGAGGGTAGTAGTCAGGGTGGAGCACTCTCGTATGCAGTGGCTGCACTCAGCGATTATCCGTTTACCGCTATCGCTCCATGCGTGGCTTTCCTCGGCGACTTCCCTGATTACTTCAATATCGTGTCTTGGCCTGCCGAAACGGCTAAAGCCAACAAGGGTAGCATGACCGATGAGGAGATGTATGCCTTCCTCTCATACTTCGATACCAAGAACTTGGCAACTCGTATCTCGGCTGCGGTGATTGCATGTAGCGGTTTGCAAGATGGCACTTGCCCTCCTCATACGAACCTCGCTCCATACAACAACCTCCTCACCGAGGATAAGGTCATCTACTACTACCCAGAGATGGGTCACGAGATTCCAAGCGACTGGAACAAGAAGATCATGACCTTCTTCAAAGAAAGAATGAAGTAAACGGAAATTATTTTAAAACCAAAATTATAGTAAATTGTAGTATATTATCAAAAATAATTTTGATTAATTTATTATAATAAACTGCAATTTTGGGATAGAATAACATACCGGATAATTTTCGGAATAAATATGGAACAAATCATAAGTCAATTTCTATTAGAAAATCCTGTAAAATTGCCCGAGGCAATCAAAGTCGGCATTATCAATCAGTCTTTTTGTCTCAAGTCCGCAGTTGAGGGCGGCAAGTCCTATTTCTTGCAGCGCATCAACCACAACATCTTCCAAGATGTAGAGGGCTTGCAGAACAATATCGACCGTGTCACCTCTCACATCCGCCAACTTCTCACCAAGGCAGGCGAGACGGATGTGGAGCGCAAGGTATTGCGCGTTGTGCCAACCAAGGACGGCAAACTCTACTACCAAACACCAGAGGGTGACTATTGGCGCATATACGTACTCATAGAGAATGCCCTTTCTTACGAACGCATTGATGCACAATCCGCGTTCTTGGCAGGTCAGGCGTTTGGTAATTTCCAATGCCAATTGGCATCTATTGATACAGACACGTTGGTCGAGTCTATTCCGCATTTCCACGACTTGGCGTTCCGCATTGAGCAACTGCATGAGGCGCTTGATAAGGATGCTGCGGGTCGCAAAGCCGCTACGCAGGACATTGCCGATTTCCTCCTGCAACGTGCCGATGAGATGTGCCTCGCCGAGAAACTGTATGCCGAAGGCCAACTCACGAAACGTGTGAACCACTGTGACACCAAGGTCAATAATATGCTCTTTGATGAGCAAGGCAACCCTATGTGTATCGTCGATTTGGATACCGTGATGCCTGGTTTTGTGTTTAGCGATTTTGGTGATTTCATTCGTACTGCTGCCAACACAGGTGCAGAGGATGACCCTAATTTGGATAATATCCATGTCAATATGGAGATCTTCCAAGCATACGCCAAGGGCTATCTTTCTACGGCTACATTCCTCACCCCATTGGAGATTAGTCTCTTGCCATACGGCTGTACGCGCATGAGTTTTATGCAGGCAGTTCGCTTCTATGTGGACTACCTCAACGGTGATACATATTACCAAATCGCCTACCCAGAGCATAACCTCGTCCGCACCAAAGCGCAGATTCGCCTGTTCGTGGAGCAAGAAAACGCGAAACCACAAATGCAGCAGATTATCGATTCTTTCATGCAATAAGCCAAGAAAAGGGCAAAACTTTCGAAACATTTCGAAAGACATTTTACACGGCAAATCCTGCATGTATATCTCTGAAATACAGATATATACGCAGGATTTCCTGTGATTTATGTTATAGAACATATTTTTTGCTATTATATTATATATAATTATTAGTAATTTTGCAGGTCAAATGAAACTACAATTAACCCATAAATATTTAATCGTATGAAAAAAATTCAACTACTTTTCGCTGCCTTAGCATGTTCTTTTGCCATGCAAGCAGCTGTGATTAACTGCCAACCAGCAGGTGACATCGCTTGGTACTATGGTCAAGCGCAACCAGGTGACACTCTGTTGATGGCTGACGGTGTGTATGACGAGGCATACACCATGGACTTTGACAAAGAGGGCGTTGTCCTCAAAGCGGCTGAAGGTGCTAAACCAGTCATCGCGCTGACTGGCGAGTGGACTACCATCGGTTTGTACGCTTCTACTACCTTCGATGGCATTGGCTTCGATGGTATGAACAAGTGTTATTATCCTATCAGTGCATTTGGCTCAGACGCTGGTACATACACCTTCAAGAACTGCGAGTTTACTGGCTGGATGTATTGGGCTATCTCTAACCACTATGAGTCTAACACCCATGTGGATAATGTGTTGATTGAGAACTGTCTCTTCCATGATGCAGCTGGTAGTGCTATCTACTTCAACGATGATGCACCTACTGGTGAGCATGCTTGCGCTAATTTCGAGATGAAGAACTCTACGCTCTACAACTTGGTAGAGGATGAGTACGTGGGCGTTATCCACGTTAGTTCACGTAGCGAGGCTACTGGCGCACAAAACAAGGTAGTGATTGATCACATCACCATGTACGATTGTACAACTCCAGACTTGGGTGGTATCACTATCCGCAAATCTTCTGACTTGAGCATTACCAATAGTATTGTGGCTTACTCTACCAATACCGACCAATATGCATTCTATATCTATGGTGGTAAAGTAGAAAACACCATTCACTACAATGGTAAAGCTAAATCTGGTCCTACCTACACGGGCTGCCTCACCTCTGATCCTCTCTTCGTATATCCAGAGGGTGGTAACTTCAACCTCCGTCCAGGTTCTCCAGCCCTGGGTGCTGCTACTGATGGTCTGAACATCGGTGATACCCGTTGGGGCGAAGCAGAGCTCGTGGCTGTCACTGGCGTAGAACTTGACCCATCATCTTTGCACATCTATACTACCGACACCGTACAAATCGTGGCGAACATCTTGCCAGTGAATGCTACTAACCGCAATATCACCTGGTCTATCGCTGACCCAACTATTGCTTCTCTGAACAAGGGTACCGTTATCGGTTTGAAACCTGGTACAACGACTATCACGGTTACCACAGAAGATGGTGGTCACACCGCTACTGCTGCACTCGAGGTGGAGCAAAAGGTATTCCACCCACTCGTTATCGAGGCAGATGCTAAGTACGAGGCAAAAGATTATACCGTACCTTCTTATATCCAAATGGTGATTGCTAAAGAGGCAGCACGTCGCGACTCTACTGATGCTAACGTAGCTGAATTGCAAGCTAAGATTGAGGCACTTCAACCATATCAAGCACCATACGACGTAGTGGTAAACATCAACGGCGATCCTAAAACACAAATGGCATTCGCTTGGTTCACCAATGAGACCATGACCGAGGGTCAAGTACAACTCGTGGCTAAAGCCAATGCTACCGAGGCAGACTTCGCTACTGCTATCAGCGTTGATGCTGCTACCGAGACTACTAAACCTCTTCCATACGCTGTGGATGACTCTGGTATCCTCTGGAAAGCTAAGATGGACAAAGACCAAGCACACACCTATACCAGCCACAAGGCTATTGCTACAGGTCTGACTCCTAATACTACCTATACCTACCGCGTAGGTGTAGATGGCTACTGGAGCGAAATGGGTACCTTCACTACTGCTCCTGAGACAGCTGAAGAGTTCAGCTTCATCTATATGAGTGACTCGCACATCATGACACAAGAGTATATCGATGATGCTAACTCTGCTGCTCGTGCTGCTCTCAACATCGCTCCTAACGCTAAGTTCTGCGCATTCCCAGGTGACTTCGTTGAGAACTACTGTAGTTCTGAGTGGGAGTGGGAGCGCGTCTTCGAAGAAGCTCTTCGTCCTATAGCATACACCATGCCTATCGTGCCTACCGATGGTAACCACGATGTGACATACGGTACTAACTTCCAATACCACTTCAATACCGACAAGACCTTCCACGATGCTGCAGAGGCAGCTATCAAAGAGGAACTGGATGCTACCACCTACTCATTCATGTACGGCGATGTACTCTTCCTCGTCTTCTCATTGCAAGATTATTGGAAGGGTACCCACAGCTACGAGAATCTCACATCCGTTTACCTCACCAACCACGTAGGTAACTGGTTCAAGGAGCAAGTGGCTGCACACCCAGAGGCAAAACTCCGTGTAGGTCTGGTACACTACAACATCTTCTCTGGTTCAAGCCACCAAGATGATGAGATGGGTCCTCTGCTCCGTGCTACCCTCTTGCCTGTTATCAAGGAGTGCGAGATTGACTTCGTTATCCAAGGTCACGACCACTGCTACGAGGTGATGGGCCCTGTAGATGCAGATACCCGCAAACCAATCTTGGCTGACATCGCTGATCGCGAGGCAGTTTCTACCAGCGTTAGTACGTCTGGCTACAAGGGTGGTACCTATACCGTGGATAATGGCGCTATGTACTTCATTGGTTCTACCTGTGGTCACAAACGCTACTGGCCATACTCCAAGGAGGATATGGAAGAAGACTTCAATGCACACAAGGTAGAGAACTACTTCGACCTCTTCACTGGTATGTTTGCTCAACCTGACAAACCATCCTTCTCTATCTTTACGGTTAAGGACCGCACCATTACGGTGGACTCTTACACCGCTAACCCTGACGGTAGCGCTGATAAGTTCAATACCTTCGTGGTACAACGCACCAAGAAGCATACCGACGAGGCATCAGGACTCGAGCAAGTGCAAGATTTCTTGAACAGCGATGCAACCGTCAAACTCCTCCACGAGGGTCAAGTCCTGATCATTCGTCAAGGTGTTGCCTATGACCTCTTCGGTCGCGTGGTGAAATAAGCTGCGTACTATAAAAAAGATGCAACAAGATATACCCATGATGAAGCGCATAGGATTGATTATATTATTCGCGCTGATGACTATCAGCATGGCTGCAGGTACTATCTCGGTAGTACCTGGTAGCCATGCTTTGTCAGCAGCCATTAGCCAAGCGCAAGCCGGCGATGTCCTCATGTTGGCAGACGGACAATATGAAGAATCCAGCAATATCGTTATCTCCACACCGCTCACCATCTGCGCCGCAGAGGGCGCTAAACCCGTCCTTATGGCAGGTGGTAGGATTGAGGTGAAGGCAGACTTACGCGTAGCGGGTCTGTCCATAGAGACCCATACAGCGGCGGAAGCATTTCGCCTCCAACCTGGCGAGGAGATCTATTCCCTGTATCTGCAGGGATGCTCCATCAAGGGTTTTTCATCTAAGACGATTCGCGTGTACGCTACGGACCAAGCGGTTGCCTATGTAGACTCGCTGGTGATAGATGATTGTGTGCTGCGACCTGCTGCAGGTCGTGGTCTGGAGGCCAGTGTGGCGAACAAGCAAGTGCAGCACCTGCTCATCCAGAACGCTACCTTTGATGGTGGCGCGAGTGGAGTAGGGCGACTCATCTACTTCAATTCGGAGGAAGGCACTACGGTGCAGTCTGCTACCATTGACCATTGCACGTTCTATCATGCGCAAGATACGCGAGGCATTTATCTGGGCAATATAGATGGTGCACAGGTCAGCAATTGTATCTTCATGAACCCAGCGTACAATGCGGACTACAAGAGCTATTGCGTCTATGGCAAGAACACACTATTAACACATTCTATCTCCTATAACGCGGACGCATACGTGCGCTCGGGCGCGCAATCATATAATGTATCTACTCAGAACCCATTCTTTGTGGATGCTGCCAATGGCAATTTCCAACTCTACAAGAACTCTCCCGCTGTCACCATGGGTACGGATGGCTCCGCCATTGGTGACCCTCGTTGGGGTGTGAGTGACGAGAATGCTGATTTGTCCAACATTCCTTACTTACCTTACAAGATGCCCTATTCCATGGCACCTACTACCACATCGGTGAAAGTGCTGTGGCAAATGGCAGAGGAGAACGAACCTACTACTGCCATCGTGTGGTATGGTACGGACAAAGATAATCTCCAAGACAGTATTGTGACCGACAGCGGTTGGATGGTCGATGGCGAGGGCTATATGCATATCGTGGACATCACAGGGCTGCAAGCCAATACCCGCTATTACTATCAGGTGGGCGATAGCAAACGCCGTTGCGAGCAGGTGTCTTCTACCATGACTGCGCCAGAGGCGGGAACAGCTTATCGTATCTTCACTATCTCAGATATTCACGGCAACTCGTGCAAGAACTGGTCGAACATGCAGGACTTTATCTGCAATCTTGGAGCCAATATAGGTATTTTCAACGGTGACCATGTGTCGGACGTAGGTGCCGATCGCCTCTGGAATGGATATTTCTTTACGCCTGGTGAGCCCTTCCTCTCTTGTACGCCTATCATGTCATCCGCAGGTAACCACGAGACAGGCGTGCCCAGTGGCAAACGTTGGTCATCCTGCTACGACTACTTCTGGCAGTTCTCTCATGGCGAGAGCGAGGACAGCATTACCGACCCTCGCGGCGAGGCATATTTCTCTTTCCCATACGGCAATGCCGACATCGTAGTCATCAACATCAACGGCGATGCCTCCTCTCCTGCTTTCTTGCCAGGCAGCAAACAGTATGAGTGGCTCGACAACACGCTTCAGGCATCCACCTCTCCTTGGATCTTCATCTTCGGTCACGTGGGTATCTACACTTCTGGTTATCATGGCCAATGGTCTGCCGAGCCCAAACAGGTGGCACCGCTCTTAGAGAAGCATGCCGCTGCGGGCAAACGTATCATTTATTTCTGTGGCGACGACCACTCCTTCGAACACCTCTACAAAGATGGTGTACACTATGTGCGCCCAGGTTGCGGACGCAATTCCAACTATGCGCAACAAACAGGTCTTATCGATGCACAATACTCCATGTTCTACCGCAAGATATCCTGCTTCTCCACACTCGACATGGCTGCTGATGCCCAGAGCATGCTGCTCACGGCCTACGACTCTGTAGGTAACATGTTCTACCAATACGATTTCTTGCTCGAGGGTAATCTCATCAACCCTAAAATTACCTTCACCGAGCCATCAAAACCAGTGGAAGTAATCGACTCCATCATGTTGCGCTATTTCCCTTTCGACCCCTATCAGAATAGCACAATCGCCTTCTACTATACTCAAGGCAACGAAGCACGCAATGGCAAACTCATTCAGGCCAACGTGCCTGCCCAAGTATCTTCTCCTAAGCAGATTACTTGGCATACCCGCAATGTATATCCCAAAGGGGATTATCATGTCTATGCGGTCATTAGCAACGGACAAACATCCGACACCACTTTTCTCTCTACCACGATTACGCTACAAGAAGATACCATTGCCCCTCCTGCCCCTAACAACATGTCAGGTGAGGTTCAAAATGGGCAAGTTTACTTGACATGGGAAAACCCAAATCGTCTTGTACCAATAGTGGAACTGTTAAGCGATTTTTCGGAAGGCATAGAGCCTTTTGAAGTAACCAACGAGGAGCAAACAACAGCCCAACTTACGCACGAATCGGGTACACTACGAGTAGATTATAATGTCGCTCTAGAGTGGGCGACAGCCTCTGCAGACTATGTGTTTGAGCAAGAGTTCAATACCCCCTTTACACCTACCCTCTCTTTTCGCTTCAAAGGAGATGGATCGAATTGTATGTTGCGATTGGTAGTAAAGAATATGTCAAGCAACCACGAAGACTGGTGGTACACGGAGCAACTCTCCTTAACCAACAAGGAGTGGGAGACTTATACGATTCATATCCCATCACTATCTGCTTTTGATTGGTACAGCAATACCGATACCCAGTGCAGAATGGATGGACTCACACGCATTTGTTTTGCTATTTCACCATCTACACCTATGGCAGGTAGTTTCTGGTTGGATGATATTCAGTTAGAAGGTGAAATATCTCCTGCTAAGGATTTTGCGCAGACGGTCATTGTACGCCGTGACGATCGCTTTGCCCAATCGCATACGGACGGATTAGAAATATATCGTGGCACGGCTGAGTCTTGCGTAGATGCCACAGCATTGGAGAACCAGATGTATTATTATGCCGCTTTCTCAGCAGATGATAGAGACAACTGGTCTGCGCCTGCTGTTTCGGCTCAATGGCAACTATCTACGACAAAGGATGAAATAGTTATCATGAACGATAGCTATCCTATAAAAATATATACAGACCAACACGGAGGCCAGATTTATGTCCTTCGCGATGGTAATGCCTACGACCTCTTAGGTCGCATGATAAAATAAGGAACGATAATATTAATATAAACATAAAATAACTTACAATGAAAAAATTAACTCTATTAATTGCTGCGTTGGTGCTAAGTTTCATCGCGCAGGCAGTAACTCACAATGTATCCTCTAGCTTCTCATGGTGGGTAGCAGGATCTGACTCTCCAGTACAAGCAGGTGATACTCTCCTTGTAGCAGATGGTACTTACGAAGAAAAATCCGTTATCAATTTTACCAAAGCAGGTCTTGTAGTTATGGCTGCCGAAGGAGCAAATCCCGTTATTCAAACAGTAGGAAAATGGATGGAAATGAATGTTGAAGCTGCGACAACGTTTGAGGGAATCGTGTTTGATGCAGAAGCAGGTACTGATGGTGATAATCAGTATGGTTTCAATATTAACGCAAATACGACATTTAATAATTGTAAGTTTCAAGATTACACTAAGTACGCCGTAACGCTTCTTGCAGGAACAACCACTTTTGATAATTGTGTTTTTGATGGTGCAGGTGTAACACCATCTGCAATTGTTATAGATGGTACGATTGCAGAATGCTCTATTGAAAATTCTGAATTTAAAAATTATAAAGATTATAACATCTCTGTTGAAGATAACACTACAATTGCTACTCTAACAATAGATCAGTGTGTGTTTGACGGAGCGAATACTATCCCTGTAGCTATATATGCTCGTGGTATTATCGAGGATTGTGCGATTGAAGGAACTGAATTTAAAAACTACACAGAGTACTGTATCTATGCAAATGATTACTATGGTGCTCGTTTCGATAAATTAACAATAGACAAATGCCTATTCCATGACTGCACCTATTCTGCTGTATATTTAGCAAAAGCAAAAGACGGTCAACAAAAACAATCTTGCTCTGATTTTACATTGACAAATTCTACTATCTACAATGTAGGTAATGATCCAGAGGGTGATGATGTGCCTCAAAGAGCAGTTGTTGAGATTCGTAAGAACTCATCCGTAGCAAGCGAACAAAAGGTTCTCATTGATTATATAACAATATACAATTTCCCTGCACCTGCTCACTGCGGTGCTTTCAAAGTTGACCAAACTAACAATACTACCATATCGAATTGTATAGCGATGAACCCAGATAATATATATAACAAGTGGATTAACCCATTTGTTATATCAACTGGTGCAACTATTAGCAATTCTGTTTACTTTAACTGTGACTACCTTGATAATGGGGCGACACAATCTAATCTTGCCAAAGCAGACCCAATGTTCGTTGATGCTGCAAATGCTGACTTTATGCTTTATGCAGAGTCTCCAGCTATCGGTATGGGCGACCCACGTTGGGGCGTGAAAGCTGGCTTAAAACCAGGCGCTAAGGTGTTGAGCAAAGCAGTTGCTGCCGCTGAAGATGGTGCAACCATTACCCTTGGCGATGGTATCTATGAGGAGTCTTCTTCATTTGATTTCGACAAAGAAGGCTTGACCATCGTTGCGGCTGAAGGCACAAATCCTGTTATTAAAACGACAGACCAATGGACTTCCTTAGGTATCGTGGCATCTACTACCTTCGATGGTATTACTTTCGACGGTGGCAACTTGACAAAAACTTCTCTCGATACAAAAGGTACAGCTGCACAAACCCTTACTCTGCGCAACTGCGAGTTCAAAAACTACACCGATTATAATATTAACGTTGTAGAAAACACTACAATCAACACTATTACTATCGACAATTGCGTATTTGATGGTGTAAAAGCAACCAAAGCAGCTATTTTCGCTAAAGGCATCGTCACTACTTGCACAATCGAGGATAGCGAGTTTAAGAATTATGCTGAGTATTGCATCACAGCAAACGATTATTATAGAGGTCGTATTGATGGTCTTTCCATTAACAATTGCTTGTTGCATGATGGTGCAGTAGCAGTTTATATGCCTAAGTATGCTGACGCTGGCGACATACAAACTTGTGCTGATTTTAGTCTGACTAACTCTACTATTTATAATATGGTATGTACAACAGCAGTGATTGATATACGCTCAAATCCAAGCGATGCGGTAGAAGATCTCAACAAGGTTGCTATTGATCACATTACTATCTATAATTACGATGCCACCAATGGCGCTATTTACATAGCTAAGACCAATGACATGTCTATCTCTAATAGCATTATCGCGACACCTGAGGATAAAGGTCAAAGAGCATTGTATGTATATGGTGGAACAGTAGATAACACCATACACTTCAATGGCTCGAAGAGAACAGGCGGCAATACTGTTTACACAAAATGTGAGAATGTCGACCCTATGTTCGTAGATGCAACTAATGCTAACTTTAAGTTGATGCCACTTTCTCCGGCTCGTGGCGCTGCTACTGATGGTAGTGACCTTGGTGACCCACGTTGGTACACACCTCTAACCAAATACATCGTAACAGCAACCGCAAATCCAACTGAAGGTGGTACGGTGACAGGGGCAGGTGAATATATCGAAGGTGTTGAGGTGACACTCGTTGCAACTCCTAAGTATGGTTATAACTTCGTAAATTGGACTAAGGGTGGAGAAGTTGTTTCCGAGATAGTAGAATACACTTTCACTCCTTCTGCCAATGTAGAGCTCGTTGCAAACTTCCAAAAGCAAGACTTTACTGGCAATGTCATTTACGTAGAGCCTGGTAAGGGTACATTGAAGGCAGCTGTAGAGAATGCAGGAGCTGGTGATAAACTCGTTCTTAAGGATGGTACATATGAACTTGGCTATATTAGTGGTGGTTTACTTCTGAACAAGGAAGGATTGATTATTACTGCTGCTGAAAATGCTAAGCCAGTTATTCTCTATACCGATGCTGGTGCATGCTTGCAAGTAGTAGCTTCTACAACATTCGAGGGTATCACCTTTGATGGTGGTGCAGAAACCCAAGCTTCGTTCCTCATTACTACTTATGGTGTTGAAGTAGAAGATATAGTAGTTTACAATTGCGAGTTCAAAAATTATTCGAAATTCGCTATCTCTGACCAATGGAGCAAAGGTTGTCATATTGGTTCTTTGAAGATTGAAAGTTGTATGTTCCACGATGGTGGTGAAGCTGTAGTTTTTAGTAAAACAGGTCTCAATGACAAGCACCCTTGTGATTATTTCGAAATGAAGAACTCTACAGCTTATAATATTATTGCACCTGAAGAATATAAGTCTGTTATTCATATCTGTTCTTTGGCGGATGCA
Source organism: Paludibacteraceae bacterium (assembly GCA_045119955.1). Lineage (GTDB taxonomy): Bacteria > Bacteroidota > Bacteroidia > Bacteroidales > Paludibacteraceae > Colicola. Next base: position 4,520 of record JBGVEG010000117.1, on the reverse strand, counting down.
TCTGATGCACAAAATAAGGTAGTCATTGATCATGTTACTATTTGGAATTATGATTTAACAAATGGCAACGCAGCGATCGAAGTACGTAAGACTAAAGACTTAACCATCACTAACTGCATTATTGGTAACCCAGAAGCAAGAAAAGCTGCTACTTATCTTTATGGTGGTTCTATTTCTAATATGATTCATTTTAATGCCTCGTTAGACTCAGACTCAGAAAACACCAATTGCAAAAACACCGACCCTCTCTTCGTAGATGCAGCTAATAACAACTTTATGTTGCAACTTGCTTCTCCTGCTATTGGTAAGGCTACTGATGGTAGCAACCTTGGTGACCCACGTTGGGGCGTAGAAGAGCCAACTTTGATTACTCTCACTATTGGCGACAATAGCCAAGTAATCACTGACAATATTGGCAAAACTGTAAACGTAAAAATTGCACGAAGCTTCAAAGCTAACGATGGCTATTACACTCTGTGCGTGCCATTTAACATGCCTGCTTCTGTAATAGGTACTGTATATGAAATCGGTGGTATTGAAGAATACGTTGCTGGACAGGATGGAGGTCTCTCTATCAATCTTAACCCAGTGACAAATCTCTTAGCTGGTGTTCCATATCTCGTTGAGCCTAAAGAGAATATGAACGAACTTGTAGTTGAGGGTGTTATAATTGCAAATGATGAGCCATCAGAAGACTATAATTGGAATAACGGTATGGTCAAACTCAGTTTCCAAGGTTGCTATAGTGCAGATGGTAAAACTGATGGTACAACCGAATACTATATTGGTAATGGTGGTTACTTGTACAACAACGTCGTAGATAAACGCGGTTTGTGTGGATTCTTCACTATCACTGACACTGATGGTAATCCTACTCAAGTTCGTGCACGCGTAGTAACACGTGAGGAGGTGGAAACAGGTCTTGACAATAACCAATTGCCAAACACCAACATCCAAAAGGTACTTGAGAACGGCCAACTCATCATCATCCGTGATGGCGTTAAGTATAACGTACAAGGACAAGTGATTAAATAAATTTAATTAAGAACGCCTTCGGCTGAAAGAAGTCAGACCACTATATTGTTAGACCGCTGCTCTGCGGCTGAGAGACCAAGAGTCCAACAGCGACAAAGTCGCGGTCTAACAGTGAACAAAGTGAACGGTCAAACTTCTAACAGCGAAGTGGTCACAAAACAAAGTTTTGATTATGAAAAAAGTATATATAGCTCCACAATCAGAGATTGTAAAATTGATTGGTAAAGAGTACACCATGCAGACTGGTTTTATTCCAAATGGTCCTATAATCGGTGGTAGCGCTACTAACGACATGCGTTAATGCCACCCCTGTGCTGCACTTACAAAATTCAACACTATGATCAACGAGAAGAGTTTTGACAAACTTGTTCAAGGCAAACAAGTCGGTCTTTATACCATCGAATCTGCTACGGGTCTCAAAGCACAGATCACCAATTACGGTGCTAAGATTGTCACTCTGTTTGTCCCACAAGCGGATGGGACTTTGGTAGATGTGGTATTAGGATTTTCGACCTTGGATGAGTGGCTTGCTCAAGAAGTCTATTTCAATGGCATTAATGGTCGAGTAGCTGGTCGTATCAGTTATGCCCATGCAGAGATAGATGGTCAGCTATACCATTTTACGCAAAATAGTGGCGAGCATACCCTGCATGGTGGTACGCATGGTTTCAACGATAAGGTGTGGGATGTGCAGGAAGTTACTGCTAATTCCATCTCGTTGCACTACCTCTCTCCAGATGGTGAGGAAGGTTTCCCTGGCAATATGCATGTGGTAGTGCGTTACGTAGTGGAGGGCAATGACCTCAACATCTATTACGACGCCAATACCGACCAAGCTACCATCATCAACCTCACCAATCACGCATACTTCAACCTCAAAGGTGAGGGACAAGGCGATATTCATGACCACAGCTTGCAGGTCTTAGCCGATGAGTATATCCCATACGATGAGAAGACTTTACCTATGGGTTGCGTACTACCTGTTGAGGGGACGCCTATGGATATGCGTCAGCCCACTCCTATTGCAGACCGCATAGATGATGCTTTCTTTGCCTCTGGCTTGGGTATTGACAATGGTTGGGCACTCCCAGGATGGAATGAGGCATGCGATAATCCTCCTCTTCGCTTGGCTGCCATACTCAAAGGCGGACAATTGACCATGGAGACCTGGACCACCTTCCCATGCATGCAGGTGTATTCTGGCAATTATGTGGAGCATCATACCGGCAAGAGTGGCACGGAGTATTTCCCTCAATGCGCCATCTGCCTGGAGGCAGAACTCTTCCCCGATGCGGTACACCATCCTCTGTTCCCAAATGCTATCATCAGACCTCATCAAAAGTGGCAACATCAGACCACTTATCGATTTATCTAAACAACATAATCGAGGGTGTGTCAGCTTTTTGACACACCCTCGATTCATAATGAGGAGCTTCGCTTTACGGGGTATTCGCCTGTTTCATGTGTTGCGAGATAAAGTACCCACGGATTGAGCATTTGCCTCCTGGCTTATCCTTCTGTTCACGCCAAGCTTCTTCCAATGCAAGCCACTCGGCTGAACCTTTAACTAATTGGTTGTACGCCTTCGAGGCTGCGCCCATACGCAAGGTGCATTCTTTTTCCGCCTGGGACTGCGGATTTTTCTTGTAATCGCGTGGGTGGGTACTGCGAGCGGTATATTTGGTACCATATCGCTCCATGAGCCACATGTCACAATTGCGACCAAACACTTTTCCAGTTGCTTTTACAAGCATTGCTATTAATTGTAATCTTGCCATCGTTTATGTTGTTTAAGTTGTTAATAAGATAATTTTGGTTAATATACTATAATTGTTTATAATTTTGGTAGAGCCCCCACCAAAATGCTACCATTGACGGGTTCATAACGGGTTCTTGACGGGTTCATAATAAGACATCACTAACCCATCCTTAGCACATCTCTGTAATAATAGTATTGCGACTATACCCATAATTATCTATTTCTTTCCCTGTCGCTCACCAATGTTGGGTGAGCGAAATGTTGTTTATGTTGTCTTTATATAGAATTAGAATCCTTAGAATCTTTAGAAAAATTAGAATTTTGTTGTCTTATTCTTTTCTAAGAATCCTAAGGATTCTAAAGATTCTATCATGCAATTTTACCTTTAATCTTCTGATACTTTCCGTTCATAATTCGTTGTATTTCATTTGATTGAACATATTTTGTTAGCCAGTAATCAATCGTCTTCACGCTCACTCCAAGGACATTAGCCTGCTTCACGGCATCTTGTTTTGTGAAGTCCGCAGGAAGCATATCGAAGAATTGTCTTTGGATCAAAGTTTGACCAATTTCTCCTGGAGCAGCATCCTTGTTCTCAGGCAACATCTGGAACATCATTGCGGAATGCATCAGCAACTTGTGACCAATCAAAATCATCGTCTCAAAGTCATCCTCAGAACAGACCATTCGCTCGGGCAGCGGTTTGGTCATGTCCATTCTCAGTCCCGTGAGAATCATACCGATACGCTTCATAATCACAGGCATGCGCTTGAGAATAGAGTCAAACTCATTACCGAAGGACTTGCGGTAAATGTCATACATGGCTCGGAACATACGTGTGATAGTCTTGCGCTGTGCATCCGTCAGGTAGAAGTAGCAACTGCGTTTCGCCTTTTTCATCCAACCATAACGCAGACTCAGTTCATGCCCCAACTGCTCATAGAGGGCAATGTCTTGGGGAATAGCGTCCTCCTCTGCATCCAGCCAGACGCGGTCATCAAAGTCTTGTGTCTGTTTGACCACATAGCAGGCGAAACGGCTCATCAGACCATTCTCGCGGCTCTTAATCAGGGGTTTGAGTTGGTTGTAAGTACCCGAGATTAAGACCGCAAAGTGTGGGTCGGTAATCTCAATAAACTCCTCATGGTTCTTGCGAAGTTTGCTAATGGTCTCATGCTCAAACATACAGCGAAGCACATCGGAGAAACCGCCCGTACTGCTGCCCAGTGCCTTGCTGAGGGTATCAATCTCCGTGGCCATCATAATGCCTCGTCCCTTGAGCATTTGCAGGTAGCTCATGAGGGCAGCGGAGGAGGTGTTGGCTGGTAGGAAGATAAACTCACCATGCTCGTTCTCAATGCCTTGTAGCAGTTGCTTGGCGTAGTTCATGATACCTTTGCCCGAGGCGGCAGGAGCCAAGACCATGGTCATGAGTTCGGGACCATAGACATGGTGTGGGAAACCATGATACATACGCATGGCGGGTAGGGCGTAAGCGTAATTGGTTAATAACGAAAGCAATAGCATGTCGCGCATCTCGCCCTCTGGGGCAATGCTGATGGCCTTCTCGACTTGCCAAGGCAACTGACCTTGACGAAAATGACTGGTGATGAGGGTGTCTGCACCCTCGGAAGAAATGAATTTTACCATAGTTAAAAATTTAGTTAATAGTTAATAATTATAATGTATAAGGTGTACCTCTCAATAGGTACGCACATTACCATTA
>JBGVEG010000116.1:0-17897 GCA_045119955.1 Paludibacteraceae bacterium | reverse complement strand
GCTGCTCCACAGCATCTTCCAATCCTCTGAGTAAATCATAACTTTCATACCAATCCCACGGCCAGTACACTAAGCTATCCGTCTTTTCAATTATCGACTCCAGTTGTGGCGCTACCTGCTTAACTATTTCTAAGTAATTTGCTGACATATGATTATTTTATTATAAGATCGCTACGCTGTCGGAAGTCAGACCGCTTTGCTGTCAGACCGCTGCGCTGTCGGACGCATATTAATCTCACTACCAAAATTTCTTTAACGGCGAATGAAGCGAATTGAACAAAAATACGGGCTACGCCCTACAAAAATATTAAAAAATCAAGGATTATTTTTTATCCAAACAGTTCTTTGATGACCCAAATGACAATTACGATTATGACCAAGGCAACGACGATATATAGTGCTATCAAACCAAGCTCCAGCAAGATGTCAAAAATCAGAAAGTCTGTTGCGAATATCCAACACACAAGACATATCAGAAGTGCTATTGCTGCTATACTGATTACATATGATAAACATCCTCTCATAATTGTTTGCCATCTGATTGATTTATTATTCAGAGGTCTTTTTAAGCTTTTGTACGAAAAGCTTGACAAATTGGTAAGGCAGTGTTAGGCAGTAAACTCCCATTTGCAGATATGCGAGAGTTCTGCAATAGATTGTTATACAGGCACAAATCAAGTCCTGATGAGTGAGAATCCAGTAAGCCAGTGCTTTCTCGAAATCTTTCTTGAGGGATTGAAAAAAGTCTTTCATTGTTATTATAAATTGAAAATGATATTTTATTAATTATATTTGTTTATATACTTATACGACAAAATGTATCAAAAAGAACGTTTTCATTTCTAAAAAGTTTCTATGCCGGAACTTTTTTGAGTTTTTCAATAGCAGATCTGCAGATACGATTGACTGATTGGGTAGTCATATGATAGTACTCTGCCAAATCTTGCGTTGTGAGCGGCTCTTCGTCAAGCATGATATCGTACTTATTGCACAAGATATGGCGCTCGCGCGCATCAAGATTAGCTTCTTGGATAAGGTGTGACACCATTGCTCGGGGACGATTCATAAATGTTGCGCCAACATGCTTTCCCTTCTTCATAAGTTCCTCGAGTGAGTCTATAAACAAGTCTTCTTCGCAATTACGAGGCTTGCGAACGGAACATTCCATCTCATGAACAGCGGAGATGAATGCATTTTCGATGCATACATAAGCAAATGTCTCAAATGCTGCACCACGCGTGTCACTATATCTACAGGCGGCTTTGTAGAGTGCTTCGTACCCGATTTGGTAGAAATCATCTCTGGTGAGGAAGGTACACATTTTTACCACTTTGCTACCATAGATGACTATATTTATTAGGTCGAGGTTAGCCAATGCGAGTTCGTGACTTGGGTTAGCAGCGGTGCTGTTAGCAGCAGAAAGGATGGTGTTGTGTTTCATATTGTATGTTGTTTATTTGTTATTACAGTTAAAATTCGCTGCAAAATTACTACATCAAACTGACAAAACTTGTCATAAGCTCAAGAAAAATGCAAAAAAAATGCAGAAAATGTGAAGTTTTCTGCATTTTTTTGTGTAGAATGTTGTGAAGACCTATGAATATCCGCGAACCATCGCGGGAGTAAGACAAGTGCAGGAGGCACTGTAGTGAATTTATTACTACAACAAGACGACCTCTGCTGTTGACACTCCATTATGGTCTTTATGTACCTGTATCTGTCGTTCGATAGCCTTGAGTTCTGGCACGTGTGAGATTACACCAATAAGACGATTTCCTTCCTGAGATAGTTTTTGCAGGGTGTTACGAGCAAGGATACGACTCTCCTCGTCAAGTGAACCAAATCCTTCGTCCACGAACATCGTATTAAGATGGATTCCTCCGCAGGAAGACTGTATCTCATCGCTCAGTCCCAGTGCTAGGGAGAGAGAAGCCATGAAGGACTCACCGCCAGAAAGACTCTTGACGGTACGAATCTTGCCGTTATGATGGTCAACAACGTCAAGGTCCAGGCCCGTCTGTTGACGTTTGTTGGCGGCATCTCGCTTGCGACGCAACTCGTATTGATTATTTGTCATCTTGAGCAGACGGAGATTCGCCTTGTGGATGATACGCTCAAAATAAGTGGATAGGATATAAGTCTCTAGCATGATTTTTTCCTTACCAGATAGTTGTCCCAATACTGTGTCGTTGAGGGTCTTTAACCACTGATAGCGTTTCTCGATTCGTTCCAACCGTGTGGCGGCTGAGTTGAGTTGTTCTAAGGCGGTGTTGTTAGTCTCCTCTCTGCCGATGATGGGGTTGAGGAACTGAGTAATTTCATTGCAAGTTGTTTGCGCCTTTTCTAACTTCGCCACTTCGTCATCTCTATTGAGCGTGACGATGGTCTTAAGGTTATCCTCATGTGTCTTAATAATTTTCTCAACGGTATCAATATCATTGAGAATATTTTGGAGATCAGCATTGGCATCATCGATGTTTTTTTGTAGGTCGTTCGCCTGTTTGCGTAGGCCTTCCATCGCCTCCTGTGCTGCATTCTTATCGGTATACGTACATCGTTCCTTCAATTTGTCGATCTCAGTTTGGGCCGTCTTAATATCATTTTTTGCATTCGTTTCATCATTGTTGATAGCCTCTTTCTCCTTCTGCAAATCTGTGCGCTTGATCTCGAGTTTCTTAATCAAATCTGGAATTTCTTTGATACGATTAACCTTAGCGGAGAGTTCCTTTATCTGATTTTCCAGCGTCGCAATACTTATAGGCAAATTTGCTAACTCTGCTTCGTCGATACTCCAACCTTGTTCTGTGAGTCGTTTCTCTTCATTTTCGATAATATTAATTAATCCGCTACAGTTGGTGGATTGTTCGGAGGCTTTATTTCTGAGATCTTTTGCTTTTTTCTCCAGTCGTTTGAGGTCCTCTTCAGAGGGCACATCTTGGGCTTTCTGCGCCTTGATTGGATGGTGAGTGGAACCGCAGACAGGACATTGCTGTCCTACCTCTAATTTTTCCGCCAAGATACCTGCTTGTGCAGAATAGAAGAGGGAGGTCATTCGACTCAGTTCGTTTTCGGCGACTTCGGCCTTTTCGTTCAAGTTCTTGAGGCTACCTTGCTCTATGGAAAGTTGTTTTCTGTTTTTGCACAATTTAGTCAGATCTTGTTGATATTGCTTAAACTCCTTCAGTTCATTTTCAACCTCGGTTTTTTCTTTATCAGGGTTTCCCAATGAGCTTTGTTCGTCGGTCAATTTCTTTCGCTCGTTTTCCAAAGTACTAAACGCCCGTTCGTTCTTGACTTTGCGTCCTACTTCTGGTTTATTGATGTCCTCGAGGGTAGTTGAAGCAGAAGAGAATGTTCGTTTCCAGTTTGTCAAATCTTCATAAGCATTGAGAGTTCCTTCTATCTTATTAGCTTGCTCGGTCAACTCTTTAATGCGAGGTTCTGCTTCTTTAGCCTTCTTGACCGCTTGCTCTTTCTCTACTTTTTTCACCTCCGTGAGATCTGTGAGTTTTTTCTGCTCAATAGGAAGTTGTTTGGCAGACTCGGCATGACTGTCAATAATACCGATATTCGTCCTACAGGTATTAATAATTGCCTCTTGCGCCTCTCGTTGCTGAGTAAGTTCCTTCTTTTTAGCAGCATCTTCTTTCTGAATACTCTTGATAATATCTATCATGACACTGACAGGCGTAGAGCCCTTGTTGTCCTTAGCTTGGTCAAGTTGGACACGAAACGTCGATTCGTCGTCACACTGTACTATGTCAATGATGGTGTTGACCGACACTTTCTCATCACTTAGTCGTTGATATTCGTCCTTGAATTCCTGGGAAATACGCTTCTGAATGGTGTCGTAATTCTCAGTTCGAAAAATCTTACGGAATAGTTCAATACGCTTATCAGTATTTTCCATAAGAAGTTTCATAAAATCGCCTTGCGCTATCATAGCAATCTGAGAGAATTGGTCTCGACTGATGCCTAGAATCTCCAGTATCTTCGTAGTCACATTGCCTGGTTTGCTGATAGGAGCAGGACAATCAGGCCAGGAAAGAGTAGCATCTGGATCCTCCTTTTTAAGACCAACTCCACGTTTCACAGGTCGCATATATTCCATCGAACGAGTGACGGTATAGTTTATCCCGTTAAACTCGAAGACCAATTCCACTTCGGTCTTGTCGGTTTCTTGCGCCATGGTGGAACGCAGGATAGTAGTATCCTTGCTACGATACTCACCGCTCATGGAGCCGTATAAGGCATATAGGATAGCATCAAAAATGGTAGTCTTACCACTGCCTGTATCACCTGTAATTAGGTACAGTCCTTTCGTGCCAAGAAGGTTAAAATCAATCGTTTGCTTATCGGTGTACGAACCGAAATATTGTAAAGATAGGCGGATAGGTCTCATACAAAAATCTCTGTTATAAGGTTAGTTACTAAGCCTGTTTGTTCGTCATTCATCGCCTGCCCGTTCTGTTTCTCATAGAACTCGGAGATGAGTTCAAGCGGACTCTTTTTTTCTACGTCTTCCACCATGCCAACAGTCATATTGCTCTGCGTACGTTTGTTATCGTACTGCAGTTGCATAGCCAGCGGATAGACACCACGCAGTTTATTCATCGCATCTACGATTTCATCCTCGTCTGTCAGAGTGATACGGACGTACATGGATTCATATCCTTTTCCTTCATCAAACGCCTTACCCATCAGTTCATCGTACGTGCCACGCAGGTCAGCCCAATCATGAAGAGGCACGAGTACTTGTTCGCGAATAGCAAGCGAGCCTTTCTCGTTCAGTTCGACGATGGAAACAGACTTAGTGTTCTTCACTTCGGAGAACGAGTATTTGAGGGGTGAACCCGAATAGCGGATATGCGGATATTGCACTTTTTGCGGACGATGGAGATGTCCCAAGGCGACGTAGTCGAAATCCTTGACAATGTCGGCATCTACCTCATCCAAACCGCCAATGGACTCTTCTCCGTCGCAACGATCGGCACCTTTAATATATTGGTGTGCGACGAGTATGTTACGTTGCGTATAGTCGGGATGCATGGCATTGATGGCTTGACTAATGGCTTCATCGTAGGTCGTTATCGACTTCTCCTCGGAGTCTTCCTTGAAGGCATAACGCACATCTATCGGTCTGACAAACGGCAAAAGGTATATGTTGACTTCCCCAAAGGAGTCGTTCAAGGTTATTTTCTGTGGGTTAGCAGAGAAAGTCTGCGAGAAATACACGCCGTTCTTACTCATAATCTCTGAACCAAAAGCAAGTCGTTCAGCACTGTCGTGATTGCCCGAGAGAACGACGATATGGTTACAAATGGCATGCAACGAGGTGATGAAATCATTGAGGAGACGAACTGCCTCACCAGAAGGGGTGGAGGTATTATACACATCTCCTGCGATAATCACAACATCAGGGCATTCTTTCTCAACAACACGTACGATTTGATCAAGGATGTACTTTTGATCCTCCAACATAGGAAACTCATTGACACGTTTCCCTAAGTGGATGTCACTGGTATGTAAAATTTTCATATACGATAGTTTATTGTAGTTCAATAATTTGTCCAAGGGTGGCGTAGAATAGGACGATACCTTTGCATGTTAGTCCAGCGGATTCGATCACCTCTCAGTATGCTTCCATTTGGGAGGCATAGTGCTCGGGATTGGCTTCGTCGTACTTCATATAGTATGCCATCAGTAAGAGTCCCTTTCAGAATATCATAATATACTCTTATTTTATTTCATTTTAATAATCACACCGAGTGATACATAGCAAACCAAGCGGTCGCGAATGCTGCGTCCCATACGCTTAAGAGCATCTTCATACAAGGCAATCTGAGCACCATACTTCTTACCAGTATGAAAATCGTGATTTTCATCTATAAGATGTGCAGGGCTTCCTTGATAGGTCTTGTAATCAAGCAATACATCGCCATCTGCGGTGCGATACACAAGGTCTATCTCGCCAGAGACAATCTGACCATTTTCTTTTGTGAAGGAGAAGGGCAATTCTCGGTCGACCTGAATAGCTCTACCATAAGTTTTCTCCATCCAACTCCAGAATTTGGTAACAGATGTCGCAACAGCATCAACATCAACTCTAACACCGTATGCTTTAGCAAGTGGTTCGATAATACTCTTATCGCCATTCCATAAACACATCACATGGTGGATAAAATCTCCTATGGTATTGTCTTTGCCATCTGCTGCCTTTGCTGAAATACGCTCTGCAAAATTAGCACATTGCTCTACGGAATACTGCAGTTTTGCTGCCTTCGCCTTGCTTGGGGATACAAACTTAGTATCAAACGAAGGACGCTCTGTTGGCTGTTTGAGAACAGTGTATTCTTCTTCTGTGCCTATTGTCTCCAATTTCGGAATTGTATAGTTCTCTGCGATGTGATTCCATTCTGCTTTTCCCCAATTAATAACTGAGTCTTTCAAGTGAGAATCAATCGAATCACAACCAATCGAGGTTAGCCAATCATCACCATTGCTAGTACCATAGGTTGTAAGAATGAGTTGTTCCTTTGGACGAGTCATGCCAACATACATCAATCGTTTTGCTTCATTGGTTGTCGCACGACGTATCTTCTGGAAGAATGTATTATTCTCAAATCTATCCATGATGCCAGAGGTAAAACCTTTAACAGCTGACGGAACGAGGCGCAACAGAGTGTCTGACTCTGTGTTGTTAGTCAACACACCGAAGAAGGTTTTCTTGGTATCAACCGGAATCTTATGCAACGAACAAAGTATAACGCATGGCCACTCCAACCCCTTTGATTTATGGTATGTCATAACCGATACGCCATTGTCGTCTCCTGGGTACTCAATGGGATGCTCCTTGAGATATTCAACAAATCCGACAAGCGTACTGCTCAATCCAAAATTAGCACACAACCCCTCGTATGTAACAGCTTTCGACTGCAATACAGCGCAATAGTTGTGCGTAGGCGCCAAAGGGTCTATACGCTTAATTAAATCAGCGAGATTTAGTTCAACGACTATTGTCTCAACTGCTGCACTTACGCTTTGGTTGCTAATTGCATTTCGTATATCTGAAATGCGACCAATGATATTCAAATTAGAGAGCCACTCCTTGCCATTAGACTCAATGAATTGCAATCTATTAGTTAAGAGTTCAGATGCTGAAAATCCCTCCTCAATACGATTTGCGATAATAGCCTTAGAGAGTTCGTTGTTTGCGCGCGCAGCAAATGATACCACTGCATTAATAAATGATGATATAGCATCTGTACTACTCTCTACCTCGTCAGACTCACTATCGAGGCGAGCATTATAAGTAACACCTTGCTCCTTAAGAGCTTTTGCACACTTTTTTACGTCAGGATTATCGCGGTATAGAATAGCTATTTCATTAGGTTTGAAAGTGCCAATTGATATTATTTCCTTGACCTTTTCGGCAAGAGCCTCTGGTACATCCTCTTTTCTGCCGCAAACAAAGTGCATATGTCTCAACTCTCGTTCTTGTGGTGCAGGAGGATCGCTCTCAGTACGTGTAGGCATATAGAGTCTAATTAAATCGTCACTGAGTTCTCCCTTGAATACCTTCTCGCAAAAGATGTTATTAACGAGGTTTACAATAGTTTCATTTGAGCGCCAACAATGCTTCAAGAGGTCAAGTTTGTTGCCATCTTTCTTCTCCTGAACCCTATCAATAATAGAGTTGATAAGCTCGGTATTGGTTCCTCGGAAGCCGTATATTGCCTGTTTGATATCACCAACCCAAACACTCTTCTTCATTAATTCCGATAGACGCTCAAAAGACTTAACTTGAAGAGGCGAGCAATCCTGGAACTCATCAACAAAAGCAACCTTGTAACGACTTTGGATGTCATCAATAACCTCCTTTTTATTAAGTAGTTCATAAAACTTTTGCAACAAGTCGCCAAAGTCCAACAAGCAACGTTTACGTTTGAATTCCTCATACTCCTTCTTCCACTGAATAGCAAGACGGAAGATGGTGTCAATATAGTTCTCAACAAGGTTCTTTACTTGCTTAGAATGTGGTATCTGTTCTGCTATCCCAGTTGCAAACGCTATTTCTTCCGCATAATTGTCCTTAATAGTTTTGTTTTTTATTGCAGCTATTTCAGATGCTAAACCAAGAATTGCAACAAGAGGGTTAGGATCAGTTGCTTCTCCAGCATAGGCTCTAATGGCTGGCATTTTAGGCTCAATCTTATCTCTATTGGTTTTAGGTAGTGACACGTCTGCCAAGATCTTTTCTGCCAAGTCCTTTAAGTCAGTTATCTTGTCATCATCAATATCAATGTGGTCACTGAAACCCATTACATTTTTTAGAAGGTTCTTGCTCTCTTTCTTTGCATCTTCAAGCTGAGTCTCATCGATACACAATTCCACCGTTTTGTCAATGATTTTTTTTAACTCTTTTTTCCAAAACCCAAAATCTAGTTGAGAAGTTTTTGGAATAATAAGATTAAACGAACGACATACCTTATCAAAGAGCGATAAGTCCTCGTCCGTAGGTAATGATGCCAAAGACTGCGAGATGCAGAACTTGCTACCCTCGGTATCCATAATAGATACATTAGCACTGATACCAAGTAGATACCAGTAGCGAGATACAAACTGGTATGCTATGGAGTGAATAGTGCCAATGGCTGCATTGTCGATATTCATAGCAGCCTCATAGAGCCCCTTAGCGTAGAGTGTTGATCGCACCTTCTCTCGAAGTTCTTTAGCAGCAGCCTCGGTAAAGGTAGTAAGAATGATCTCTTCTGCTTGACACTCGCCTTCTTTAATCATTCGAGCAATATCCTGTGTTAAACGATATGTCTTGCCACTGCCGGCACCTGCGCTTACAAATGTTGTATTCTTCATAACTATTTCAAATCCTTATAACCTTTATCAAATTTATCTTCACTATATTTTTTGTCGTGTACAGACAATGGAAACAAGTCCTTTTCAACCGCTTGGGCCGCATACTCTCCAGTACCGATATCACAACCCTCTACGCGTTCAATTTTTCCCGCCTTGAGTTGTTCCCATCTAAAACGGTAACTATTTGCCGCCTCTGACATTACATCAGCAGTAGTTCTATCTGTCAATTTGATGGCTTCAATATCTTTAAACGAATCAGCGGTTAAAATGGTGACATCTGGCAGTAGAACGTAGGCTACTCGCACATTGACTTTATTACCAAACTCCTGCTTTGCCATATAGCGGTATACTTCTAACTGCAAAGCACGATTCTCTTCAACCTCTGTCTTGCGGTATTTGCTGCGACTATACTTGAAGTCAAAGATAACTTTTCCTCCATTCTCATCACTCAATAGCATATCGGCACGAGATCCAAGCATTACGCCCTTACCAGCAGCCAACCATTCAGCCTGTTTGAATGGATATTCACAAGCGTCTACAGTAAGAGTGTTATTTTTAATAATGTTAGCTAATTTATCTAACGCCTCACGCATCTTGCTCTTCAAGCGGAGTAAATCAATCGCATACTCGGGCAGGCGGAGCAATAATCCCTTCTCGTTTACCGCATCCTCGAAGATTGTTTCGTACTCGTCTTTGTAATCTTTAGTGGTTTCATTGCCAAATACCTTCTCGATAATCAAGTGAGCTACATTACCGAGGGTTTTCTCCAAGTCTTGAGCCGATGGCATTGCTTGGTCATTCAGTTTGGCACATCGCTCGCACACATAGGTAAATGGGTACTGTATGAGCTTGCTAAGGCTTGAGTAACTTTCAGCCTGCTTAGCCACTTCTTCATAGCGTTCGTGTCGCTCTCTGAGCGTCACCTTCTCATCAAGCTCAATTAAAATAGGATCTCCGATTTGATTGATTACCTGATTATCTTTAGTAGTGTACTCCTCAGATATAGACTTGTGTTGCGCGATTCTTTTTAGTCCGCCGTCTATGCGCTCGTTCAGTTGCAAAACAAGCGGATGGCTAGCAACTTTTACACCATTGCATTTCTCTGCCTCAATTATAGTAAGACTCTTAGTGTTCAGTATAATACGCTGCATCGCTGCCTGATTCATCAACGAGTGCTGCTCTCGTTTGTATGGCATAGCTCCTTCGTTCTTAATCTCTGCATATTCTGTGTCATTGAGGTGCTCGAATGGATATTTAGTAAAACCTGTATCTTCAGCAGGGAACCAAATAATGCTATCAGCTGTGTCATGAATATCTCCCATTGTTGCAATGGTTGCGTGGCTATATACCTCTGCTTCATATTGACTATATATGCTTGGCTGCGCGATATTCTTGCACCACAACTGCAGATCAAGGAAACTGAACTCTGCCGAAGCATTATTGAGCATCTTGATGAGCGTTGTGCAATAGCTCTCAATAGAGGCAATCTGTTCTCTAACTATATCATCGTAAGGGAAGTCCTCCATAGTAAGCAATCTCTTTGCCCACTTGCTTAGGTTGTCATTAAAATCTTGTACTCCCTTAACATCCACAACACCCCTCTGGGGAATAGGAAGGAAAATGTCAGCCTGTTTTGCGACCTTCTTCTGCTCTTTCTCATCCTTTAAAGATGAAATATAATCACTTTTTGCTTTTTTCCACTCATCGTTATTGATACCACCGGACTCTGTCAGGGCGTTGCACAAGACTCTTCTTAAACCTCTATCAATAGGGTTGATTGGCAAGTTCAACCACTCGATGATTCGATGAATGTTGAGCGGATACTCAAATAAGCCGTTGCCAAGCATAAACAATTGAACCACCTGTGGAGAACCAGATGCCATGGATGAACCGATAGTAGGCTTACCAAGCAATCGCAAAGTGTTGTCAAAGCGCTTTGGCTTTGAGCAGAAATATACGGTAGCCTCGTCAACAGACTCTGTTGCTACATAGCGAAGGGCGTCATCCTCATTTTTAAATGAGATGTAGTTGAATGTTGTTACATCCTTATTATCAAGAATAATCTTATCGTCTGACTGATTAATGATAGCCTTCTGAATCTCTCCGAGATTACCAGATGCACATGGAGTTTTCTCTGTACGATATTCGACAGATACTCCCAACTCCTGTTGTTTTTCCAATATGTATGCGATATGAGGTTGTATCTCCTCCTTACTGCAAGTAACCACTATATTGATATCCTTAGGGAGGATTCGACCTGAAGAGGCTAATTGAATAAGGTCATACCAGTAATCAGCCTCACCTTTAGGCATGTCTTTTGGCTCAACATCACGAAGCAGAGCTAACTTAATGCTACTGCCCTCATAAGACTGAGCTTTCCAACCTACTTCAACCAAGGCGTCTCGCCAAGCAAGGATAGTACGGCTCATACCTGCAGAGTCTATTTTGAACGAGCGATAGAATGAAGATGTTGCATCTATCTTGCTCAGCATACAAGCGTGATAATAGGCAATGCGCTCTTCGTTTGACACTGGCAAGTATGGAACGCCAGCATAAAAAAGCAATCGCTGTAACAACTGTGTGTTGCCGCAATAGATATTGCCAACATCAACACCATTCTCCTTCTTGCGATAAGGCGTAGCAGAATACGCTGGATTATAATTGATTGTCATATTTTATGGTAGGTTCTATTATTTTCAAATTCCTTACCTAACAGGCAGAACCTATTATCCTTAGGCAAAGTGAGCCCATACGAGCCAATATTTTCTCTATTCCATTTGATATAAGAAAGAAATCCGCTGCAAAATTACTACATCAAACTGCTAAAACTTGTCAGTATCTCGAAAAATCTTACAAAAAAATGCATTTTTTCTTTTACTATCATATAATTTGATAGAGTAACTCCGCTAAATTGACTAATGATGGCATATTACTGGTTTTCGTTTTGTATATTTAGGATTTGTAGGTTACTACATTTGTAGTTCCAGATGCCACATTTGCCATGTCGGTTGCTATTATTGCTATTCTTGAATACTTTCCATCAGGCGGAGTAATGACTCTATACTATATACATGTTGACACAGAAATTTTTTAAGACAATTATTGTCAATTCGTGTCAATTTCAGGAATATCTTGTTTTGGGTGAAAGAATGCGCTAAACGCATTAGCACCCAAAAACAAAATAAGTGTTTGCTACGATAGGTGTCAACAGGTATATAATGTCCTTTTATTAATGCTATAGCTCAATCCGCGAATGTCCACTATATTTCTATATGCCCATCGGTGCAATGAACAAAATAAGGATGAGACCAAGCACAAAAAATTTCATCTTCAATAATTCTTATCCATTGTGCTTTAGTGCCATCGTAATGGATTTCGTACAGCGATTTGCATTCATCGAAAGCATGATATCCTATATTCACTACGCTATCGGGAACAACCATGTATTTCAGCGATTCGCAGCGACTGAAAGCATAATCTTCGATATTCGTTACGCTGTTGGGAAGAACAATAGCTTTCAGCGATTTGCATTCATCGAAAGCACCCCATGAAATAGTCTTTATGCTGTCGGGAATGATAATAGATTTTAGCGATTCGCAGCGACTGAAAGCACTCTTTCCAATAGTCTTTATGCTGTCGGTAAAAGCAATGTATTTCAGCGAGAAGCAATTACGGAAAGCATTCTCTTCGATGGTCGTTACGCTTTTGGGAATGATAATGGATTTCAGCGAATGGCAATCATGGAAGGCATTCTTCCCGATAGTCGTAACGCTATTCGGAATAATGGTATTTTGACAACCACGAATAAGGGTGTTAGTGGCTGTATGAATCAGCGCGTTGCAATTCTCGCGACTATCATACACTGTGTTGCCTTTAGCTACTTCGATGGCGGTTAATGAGGAACAGCCATTGAAAGCCTCCTCACCAATACTCTTGACGCTATTGGAGATAGTAATGGATTTCAGCGCTTCGCAATAATTGAAAGCCTCCTTTCCAATACTCGTGACACTATCGGGAATTATAATGGACTTCAGCGATTCGCAGTTATAGAAAGCACGATATCCTATACTTTCTACGCCGTCGGAAATAATAATGGATTTAAGTGATATGCACAAACAAAAAGCCTCCTTTCCAATACTCGTGACACTATCGGGAATTATAATGGACTTCAGCGATTTGCAACTATAGAAAGCATAATCTGCTATACTCGTGATGCTGTCGGGGATAGTGGTGTTTTGACAGCCTCGAATAAGGGTGTTAGTGGCTGTATGAATCAGCGCGTTGCAATTCTTTCGGCTATCATACATTGTATTGCCTTTTGCTACTTTGATGGCGATTAGGGATTCACAATTATAAAAAGCATCCTCACCAACACTAGTGACGCTGTCTGGAATAGTAATGGATTTCAGCGATTCGCAGCAATAGAAAGCTCTCTTCCCAATACTCGTCACACGATAGTTGTCTCCATTAAACGCTACGCTATCGGGGATAATGATATCACCCTTATAATCATTATCAATCCCTTCACGTCTTCCAATGACCTCTGCAATCTGGTTTGCCTCATTTAGGCGGTAGTTAATACCATCAATAATTTTTTCTGTCATAATTATTATCGTTTATTTATTGTTTTTACTTTGTTTATTCATGCTATAGCTATAAAGCGGCATCCATTAAATCTCCACATCGCCATCGGTGCAGTGGACGACGGTGGCAGGGACGTCCCAACGCCAATCTTCACCTAAAGTAATTTGATTCCATTGCGCTATAGTGCCAGCATAGTTGATAGTAATCAGAGATTCGCAACCAAAGAAAGCCCCCTCTCCAATAATGCATACACTGTTGGAGATAACGATGGATGTCAGTGATTCACAATGATCGAAAGCAGCTACTCCAATACTCTTGACACCATCAGGGATAGTAATGTCGGTCATAGATCTGCAATATGCGTAAGCCCATTCTCCAATACTCTTAACGCTATTTGAAATAGTAATGGCTTTCAGCGAGGAGCAACTTTCAAATGCCCCCTCTCCAATACTCGTTACACCATTTGGGATAACAATGGATGTAAGTGAGGAGCAAGAATCGAAAGTCGCCTCTCCAATTGTAGTTACACCATCGGGAATAACAATAGAGGTAAGGGAGGAGCAATTTTCGAAAGCTCTCTCTCCAATACTCGTTACGCTATCGGGGATAGTGATGGAGGTCAGCGATTTGCAATTATAGAAAGCGTGCTCGTCTATATTCGTAACGAGATAGGAGACTTTTTTGAACACCACAGTCTCGGGAATAATGATATCCCCCTCATAACCATTTCTCTTTGCTATCACCTCTGCGGTCATAGCTTCCTCGTTGAGGCAGTATTTGATACCGCATATAATTTTTTCTATCATGGTATGTTGATGATTTATTGTTATTTCGTATTTTTCAATTTTTCAATCCGTTGTTTGGCATTTATTCAATGCGCTCCATAGTATAGATACGCTCGAATACCTGATTTAGAACATTCACCTTGCAAAGTTACAACTTTTTTCTGATATACGCAAATTAACGCATAATTTTCAACTGTTTATTTGGCATTTACTCAATGCGTTCCAAAAATATATACGTCCGAACGCCTAGAAAAGAACATTCGGACGTGTTTTTTTGAAAAATGCTATATTCTTGCGATCCCTTATATCTCCACATCGCCATCGGTGCAGTGGACGACGGTGGTGGGGACACCAACAAGCCCCACAAAACTTAAACTTAAAGTTTTTATATTTTTCCATTGCGCCGTAGTGCCTTGGAATGTGATAGTGCTCAAAGATTTGCAACCTTTGAAAGCATTATATTCAAGCTTTGTGACGCTAACAGGAATAGTGATGGCTTTCAGCGATTTGCAACCACTGAAAGCCTCATATTCAATATCCGTCACGTGGTCAGGGATAATGATGTTTTCTAGCGACTCACATCTATAAAACGCGCGATACCCTATACTTGTGATACTATTAGGGATATTGATTTCCTTCAACGATTCACAATGTGAGAAAGCCTCACTGTCAATACTTATGATACGATAGGCGACTCCTTCGTAAGTGATTTCTGAAGGGATATCTATTGTTTCGGAGTCTCCATCATAACAAACCACCATAGCCAAATGATTATGCATCAACAATCTATAGGTAAGTTCGTCGATTTCTATTTCTTGTATAGGATTTTGTTGCAAGTTGCAATAGTCGAAAGCTCCTTCTCCAATACTCTTGACGCTCTCAGGGATAGTAACTTCTTGTAGCGAATAGCAGTTTCGGAATGCATACATTCCAATACTAGTAACGCTATCGGGGATAGTTATAGAGGTTAAATTTTGGCAACTGTCAAAAGCCATCTTTTCAATACTTGTGATGCTATTGGGTAGGACAATGTAGGTGAGGGCATAGCACTCCCCAAAAGCAGACATTCCAATAGTTGTGACACGATAAGAAACTCCGCTAACCTTTATGGTATTAGGAATTTCGATATGCCCCTCGTATATTTTGCAAGGATTTTTAATAACCTCTGCGGTCTTAGTTTCCTCATCGAGGCGGTAGTTAATACTTTCAATTATTGCTTCTTCCATGATGTGTTAATGATTTATTGTTATCAATTGTTATTTCGTATTTTTCAAATTTTCAATCCTTTGTTTGGCATTTATTCAATGCATTCTATAGTAGATGTACGCCCGAATACCTGATTTAGAACATTCTGCCTGCAAAAGTACTATTTTTTTTGACATGTGCAAGAAAAATATTAAAATACTTGCATATATTACACTTTTTTTATACCTTTGCAGTCTAAATTCCTTACCATGGCTAAAGCATTGACCTACACTCCTCAAAACGAAGAAGTTACCATCTATGGTTTTATTGCCTTTCTTCTCCAGCAAGGAGAGGATTGGGACTATCGCTGCATGGAAGCCGACATACGCGACTACCATCAGCAGCAATATGCTCGCATGGATCTCAGTGCAGCACTCCAGCAAGAAATATACTGGTGGATTGATGCCTATGAAACTCCATTCGTACAAACCCATCCCGAGAAAGAACACCTCCTGAGCATAGGCGTTTACTACCTATTTGATTGCGCCCGACAACTCCTCACACCAGACTCCGACACCGACAAACTCACCACCAACATGGCCATCTTTCTCAATGATGAATGCTATCTGTACAAACTCAACGACGATTTAGCTTTCATTCACGAAAAATCTGGGCCCGATTTCACGACGCTTATTCATGGTTTTCCTGCACAACTGCTTACCTACGCTGCCTGCACCACAATAGACGCCATGACAGAGGAGCAGGGGCTCGATGACCCATTGAAATGGGTAGATATGATGAGGAATTGGCTACAATCACCTTCTGGCATTTACCTTTCCCATATTCGTTTTGATATACCGAATGTCTATGCTCTCTACGCCAGTTACTTGGAGATTGAGAAACGCAAATGGGAAGCGGATAGCCAAAAGCATTATCAGCCCTCCTCTCCTCAACTGCGCACCTTCATGGCATCGCTTCGCCAACAATGCCAAGAAGAAGCAGATATGGCCATGCGCCTTTTGTCGCCCTTCCTCACAGACCAACAACGCAAGGCATACGAACGCTATCTGACAGAGTGCCAGCAGTATCTATCCGACCACTCGCAATCGCGAAGCAAAGGACGCAGCCTGTCGCTCACGCAGTATTGGTGTCCCAACACGCCCGACTATATCCAGCAAGCCGCAATCCGCAAACTCAAAGCAGCAGTCAAACATGAACGTCCTGCCGCAGCCCTGGCTCAAACAGTCAGACAGCTGCAACAGGATGGTACACTCAAGAGCGAACTGCGCCCATTGACCCACTTCATTGATGCTGTCAATAAGGTCTGCAACTCCGATGTGAAGTACGACAGTTTCTCGAAGCATTTTAGGTAGCTTGCTTCATGTGCTGTGATATAAAGTACCCGCGAATAGAGCGTTTGCCCCCTGGTTTATCTTTCTGTTCACGCCAAGCTTCTTCTAATGCAACCCACTCGGCTGAACCTTTAACTAATTGGTTGTACGCCTTCGAGGCTGCGCCCATACGCAAGGTGCATTCTTTTTCCGCCTGAGACTGCGGATTTTTCTTGTAATCACGTGGATGGGTACTGCGAGCGGTATATTTGGTACCATAGCGCTCCATGAGCCACATGTCACAATTGCGACCAAACACTTTTCCTGTTGCTTTTACAAGCATTGCAATTAATTGTAATCTAGCCATCGTTTATGTTGTTTAAGTTAATAAAATAATTTTGGTTAATATACTATAATTATTTATAATTTTGGTAGTGTATATCCCCTCTTGCGCTCGCTGTGTTGTTGCGAGCGGCGGGGGCCCCGATGAGCCTCGTGGGCGAATGGGGTGTTTTGCAAGAGTTGTTGGATTTATGTTGTTATTGTTGTTGTTACCATATCCCATTTTTTGTTTGGATAGTTTAGATTTCTGCGCATAGCGCAAGGATATTATTGTTTTTTATTGTTGATTCTTCATTGTTGTTATTGTTGATATATCCCCTTGAGCGCTCGCTGTGTTGTTGTGAGCGGCGGGGTCCCCGATGAGCCTCGTGGGCGAATGGGGTGCTTTGCAAGAGTTGTTGATTTATGTTGTTTAAGTTGTTAATAAAATAATTTTGGTTAATATACTATAATTGTTTATAATTTTGGTATAGCCCCCACCAAAATGCTACCATTTACGGGTTCATAACGGGTTCTTGACGGGTTCATAATAAGACATCACTATCCCATCCATAGCACATCTGTATCCTATCACTATCCTGTTATATCTATTGTATCAATTTTCTGTAAAATATAGAATGAGGGAAGTGAGGGAGTGAGGGAAGTGAGGGGATGGTTTCCCTCACTCCCTCATTCCCCTCACTATGCAATACATGAGGGTTTCTTTCTATACAAACCTGTTGTAAGTCTTTCTATGTGAGCTGTTTGTACGGATTTCGTAATCCATCTCTCCATTGTGCTCAATGCTACTCCAAGG
>JBGVEG010000115.1:0-29791 GCA_045119955.1 Paludibacteraceae bacterium | reverse complement strand
AAAATCCTGGAAGTAGCGTTGCGCATCGCTTGGGCGAGCAAGCACGCATTATAATGACAAGAAATAGCAAATGAAAAAAACATTATTGATTTTAGCACTAACGCTCTTGGGCGTTAGTGCTTGTCCTTTTCGAGCATACGCTGAGGACAGAGAATACGAGGAATTAGGTTTGACCTTTGAGGTCGGTGCCGACTGGGTGAGTTCATACCTTTGGCGTGGACAAAACATTGGCGGTATGGCTATCCAACCTATGGTTTCATTGGATTGGAAAGGTCTCTACGTGAGCGGTTGGGCAAACATTGGTGCAGACAACTGGTCATTCGAGGAACTGAATCCTGAGTTGGATATTACCATTGGTTATGACAACTTTGGTCTGGCAGTCGATCTGACTCACTTGTACTATTTCGGTGGTGACCCATATTTTGGCAAAGGCGGTTTCAAAGCGCAAGAGCAAACAACAAGTAGCACCATGGAAGTCCATGCAGGTTTTCATGTGGGCGACTTGATAGAGAAGTTTCCACTGTCGCTCGATTGGTACACCACCATTTATGGTGACGACTGCTACCAAGACGAGAACGGCGAATGGCATCGCGCCTGGTCCACCTATATTCAAGTGGGTTACCAATTTGAATTGCCTTTGGGTATGACATTGGACACACGGGTAGGTCTCACACCTTGGCGCGGAATGTACTCTTTTTATGAAGAAGTTTGGGAAGATGCCAAGACCGTGGCTATCAACAACATCAACCTGCGTTTGCAACGTGAGTTCGAGCTCAAACATGTATACTTAGGTATTTGGGGCGAAATGATGCTCAACTGCTACGGCATTGACAAAACCAACCTGACCACCACGTTAGAGGATAAAGAAAATCAACGCCTCAACTGGTGTATTGGCGCAAGCCTGTACTTCGGTAGCGAATGGTAAAATTATTTACTATTTGACAATGTACAATTTACTATTTGTACCATTTACAATTTAGGTAACAAATGAAAAAATGGATTGCATTGGGATTCGCAGTGATAGCAGCAGTTTTGCTGCTATTATTGCCTAATGAGCCCAAGAAACAGTACTACCACCATCAGGGTAATATCTTCGGCACTTATTATAATATACGTTACGAGGGCACAGAGGATTGGCATGCGGCTATCCAACAGCGTTTGCAGGATTTCGACCACTCGCTCAGTGTGTTCAACCCCAACTCCGTAATTAGCCACGTGAACCGCAACGATAGCGTCCTGACCGACTCGCTCTTCGAGGCCATGTACCACGAGGCGCATGCTATCAGTTGCCTTTCTAATGGTGCTTTCGACATTACCGTAGCACCGCTGGTCAATGCTTGGGGATTTGGCAAAAGCGTAGCATTAGGCGATGAGGCAAAGAGACTATTAGGCAATAAGGCACAGATAGACAGCATTAAGCAGTTTGTCGGCTATCAGCATATCCGTCTGACAGATCACCGCTTGGAGAAAGACGATGAGCGTATCACCTTGGATGCCAGTGCGATAGCCAAGGGTTATGCCTGCGATATTGTCGCTCAGTTGCTTCGCCAGAAGGGTTGCCAGAACCTGTTGGTGGACATAGGTGGCGAGGTCGTGGCGCAAGGTGTCAATCACCAGGGCAACGCATGGCGTGTGGGTATCACTCGCCCTACCATTGATGCCACAGGCGCCGAGAAAGAGCTACAAGAAGTGATTGCCAGCAGCGACCTCTGCATGGCGACCTCGGGCAACTATCTTCAATACTATATCGCAAATGGCGAACGTCGCAGCCACACCATTGACCCACGCACGGGCTACCCTGTGGAGCACTCGCTCCTGAGTGCCACCGTCAGTGCTAGTTCCTGCATGCGTGCCGATGCACTCGCCACTGCCTGCATGGTCTTGGGCGAAGAGGCGGCATTGAACATGATTGAGCAAACCACGGATGCTGCCTGCTACCTTATCATTGCCGACAGCGACACACTCCGCGTCGCCACCTCACAACGATGGCAGTTTTGAACAAAAATTCGCTAAAATTGCACTTTTATTTGCGTATGTCAAAAAAAAGCAGTAATTTTGCAGACTGATTTTTGTATTATGACTAAAAAGGGACTTTTAATAGTATGTATGATATTGGGACTGACCGCTTGCGGTGAGTACCAGCAGTTGTTGAAATCGACTGACCCAGAGCTGAAATACCAGAAAGCGCTGATGTATTTCAACGACGAACAGTATGTGAAGGCGCAGACTTTGTTGGACGATATTACCACGTATTACCGCGGTACGGACCGTTCGCAGGATGTGTTGGCATACTTGGCTCGTTGTTATATGGGACAGGAGGACTACTCATCAGCTTCGGAGTACTATCAGGCCTATATCCGCAACTATCCTAAGGGTCGTTATATCATTGAGGCACGTTTTCAGGTAGGCCACTGCTATTATCTGGACTCGCCGGATGCTCGTTTGGATCAAACGGAGACTAAGAAAGGTATTGAGTTCTTCACGCAGTTCGTTGAGCTCTACCCCGAGAGTCCATACGCGGAGCAGGCATACAAGGAGATGGGCGAACTGCTTGACAAACTGGCGTATAAGGAGTATCTGAGTGCGAAACTGTACTACAACTTAGGCACCTATTTGGGTAATAATTACCTCAGCGCCGAACTGACTGCCAAGAACGCCCTCAAGGACTACCCTACTAATAAGTATCAGGAGGAGCTCAACTGGCTCATACTGCAAGCTAAGTACCATCAGACGCTCAACTCCTTTGAGGAGAAGAAGATGGACCGTGCACGTGACACCGAAGATGAGTACTATAACTTCATTACCGAATATCCCGAATCCAAACATCGCAATGCCGCTGAACGCATAGGCAAAGAGATGAAAAAAATACTCGAAAACTAAAACAAACAAACGATATGATTGATTACAAAAAGACCAAAGCCCCTAAAACCACTATCACCAGGGACCTCAACGAATTGACCGAGAAGGTAGGCAATGTCTATGAGACTGTTGCTATTATCGGCAAACGCAGCAACCAGATCAGCTCTGCCCTCAAGAAGGAGTTGGACGCTAAGCTCCAAGACTTCTCTATCCCACAAGACTCTATTGAGGAGACTTTCGAGAACAAGGAGCAGATCGAGATCTCTCGCAGCTACGAGCAAATGCCTAAATCCACGTTGATTGCTACACAGGAGTTCATTGACGATGAGTTGATTTACCGCAGTGGCAACCGCGATGAAGCGTTGAAGTAATACTTGAACTTAGCGGGAAAACATATTTTGGTCGGAATCAGCGGCGGTATTGCTGCTTATAAGATTCCCGAACTGATCCGCCTACTCAAGAAGGCAGGGGCAGATGTGCAAGTGACAACCACCAAGAATGCCTTGGAGTTTGTCACTTCTCTTACCCTGCAAACGGTGAGTGGGCACAAGGTGTATTCGGATGTGTTTGCGGCTATCAATGAGCATAGCACCGAGCATATCTCCCTACCCGACTGGGCGGATCTTATGATCATCGCCCCTGCCACAGCCAATGTGCTGTGCAAGATGGCTCATGGTATTGCTGATGATGCCCTGACCACCACTTTTGCTGCCATGCGCAAACCCGTGCTCATTGCTCCTGCCATGAACACCAATATGTACGACTCTCCTGCTACGCAACAGGCTATCCACGAGTTAGCGTCGTGGGAGAATATCACCATGCTGGACGCTGCCAGTGGCGAGTTGGCTTGCGGTACTACGGGCAAGGGGCGTATGCAGGAGGTGGAGACTATCGCCGCAGCGGCGGAGTATGCACTCACGCCTAAGACCTTGAGGGGCAAACATGTGCTTATCACCGCAGGTCCTACTCAGGAGGCCATTGACCCTGTGCGTTATATCAGCAATGCCTCGACGGGCAAGATGGGCTACGCGCTCGTGCGCGCGTGTCTTAATAGAGGTGCAGAGGTCACCTTGGTCACAGGCCCCACACACCTCTCTCTGAAAGCATGGCAAGCTTTTTGTCCGCTCCATATCGTGAATGTCGTCTCATCTGCCGACATGTGTACGGCTACGGTGGAGGCATTCCCTAATGCCGATATGGCTATTCTCTGTGCGGCGGTAGCGGATTTCACCCCATGCACTACGGCTGATAAGAAGATCAAGAAGCAACCGGGGCAGCAGGGCATGTCTATTGACCTGAAGACCACTACCGATATTGCCGCCACATTGGGCAAGATGAAGAATGATGGCAATCAGGTGTTGGTGGGATTTGCGCTTGAGACGCACGACGAGCAGCAAAACGCTTTGCGCAAGTTGCAGTCCAAGAATTTGGATATGATTGTGCTCAATTCCTTGCAGGACAAGGGTGCTGGCTTTGGTGTGGATACCAACAAGGTGACTTTGCTCTATGCCGATGGCACAAAAAAAGACCTCCCACTTCTCATGAAGCAGGAGGTAGCGGATGCGATTATTGACAGTATCTGTTATTAACTCTTGAGTCTATTCAAGATACTTCCCAAGATTGATTTATCATCGTGTTTCTCTTCCGCAGGTTTCTCTGCGGTAGTCTCTGTAGTGGCTGTAGTGTCGGTCTCAGGGGTCCACTCTTGGCGTTCCTCGATGTTGCCTAACTGACTTTGTACAAAGGAGATAACGTCATTGAGTCCCTCGGTGAAATGCGCAAAATCCTCTTTGTAGAGGAACACTTTGTGCTTCTCGAATTGTGGTGGTTCTGCTTCTCCTGTTTGTTTGCGTTTGCTCTCTGTGATACAGAGATACAAGTCCTCATTTCGAGCTTTTTTCACATCCAGGTAGTAGATGCGTTTACCGGCTTTCACGGAGCGTGAATACACGATTTCTGGCTCGTTTTTTCCTTCAAATCTACGATTTTCCATCTCTTTCATCATTCTATATTGGTTTAATTTTTCTGCTTAATCTATTTGTATTGGTGAATACGCTGCAAAATTACTAAAAATTTCCGACATACACAAATAAAGCGAGCGATATTTTTGAAAATGGCAGTTTTTGTTTGTGTTATTCTTGCGCAATTCAAAAAAATGTAGTAACTTTGCAGTCGTAATGAGAGCGAGCAGTTCGCCTATCTCTGCGAAAAGATGGTGGAGGTAGAAGATCAATTGAAGAAATGGAAAACATATTATCAAAAAGACAATATAAATCAATAAATATCAATAGTTATGAAAAAGTTTTTTAGTTTATTCATTTGCATAATGGCGTTGTTATTCGCAGGTTGTGAGTCCAACGAACCTGCTACCCCGAATAAGGTAGATACAGGTTCCGCCACAGATATTACTATGGAGTCTGTAGTGTTACATGGTGTTGTGAATGTGGATACATCTCAGTACGATGATGTAGAGTTTGGCATGATGATTTCTGAAGTCAAAGACGATTTGAATGCTCGCAATGGTAAGATGTATAAGGCGAAAGTGTTGGTGGGTAAGGACTTTGAATTGACATTAGAGGGGCTTTCTCCAGAGACCAAGTACTATTATTGTGCGTGGGTGTCCTTGAATAATACGCAATATGAGTTTGGTGATATAAAGAAGTTTACAACTCTGAAGGAGAAAGTTGGTAATGCATTCTCAGTAAGTTCTACTAAGCAGGTGTATTTCTCTAAGGGCAATTTGCAATACACCCAATCCACCAATACATGGTCTTTTGCAAGTGCTCAGTACGCAGTGATAGGTACAGATAATGTAACAGGTGGTAGTGTGTCTTCTGATCCATATTCTGGTGATGGAAAAGAAGGTACTGCATTGGCAAATAAGATGGATTTATTTGGTTGGAGTACGAGTGCAACTAATTTTGGCGTAAGTACTTCTACTAATCAGGAAACTTATTATGGAAGTTTCGTTGATTGGGGAACGAATGTGATAAGTGACAACGCCCCTAATACATGGCGCACATTGACTTACAAAGAGTGGTATTATCTCCTACATACTCGTACCAATGCAGATGCGTTGTGTGGTGTTGCTCAAGTGAATGGTGTCAATGGTTTGGTGTTCTTGCCTGATACTTGGGTATGCCCAGAGGGCATTACCTTCAAGTCAGGTTTCCATAGCAGTTATGGTGCTGATTATTATGCAGCTTATCAAACCTTCACTGCCGAGCAGTGGTCAAAACTCGAATCCGAAGGTGCTGTCTTCCTCCCTTCCGCAGGCGACCGCGTCGGCTGGACTGTGGGCTACGTGCAGTACTACGGCGAATATTGGTCTGCCACTGAGTTCAATGACACCGACGTGTTCTGCTTCTACATCAGTTCGTTCGAAGCTAACATGTACAGCACCACTCGCACCTTCGGTCGCAGTGTCCGTCTCGTTAAGGATCTATAAAATTTTGCAAATATAGTTTTCTCACCCTGCAAGTCATCGGATTTGCGGGGTGAGTTTTTTCTCCTATACCACAAGTGAAATAAGGTGAAATAAGGTGAAATAATTTGCAAGTGGTTTATAATCACATGTTTACTCGGTTATTTCACCTTGTTTCACTATTTCACCCTGTAAGACAAGTATGGGTGGCTTATCCGTTTTGTATGGGGTATGGGAGATTAAAGGTGACGATGGGATACCCGAATGACATTCGGGGCAATGGACATAGACTGGGAGCATCCGAATAATATTCGGGGCAATAAACAAACAAAGGGAAAGAGAATATTCTATTTACTCTCTACACAGTCTCTACGGAGCTCCACGGACGCGGGAGAGGAGGGCTAAGGACAAAGTGCAAGAAGTCCGTGGGAGTGAGTGATAAGGTTATAAGAAAACAAAGCAAATCCGCATAATCGATAGAAAAAGAATCAGTTATGCGGATTTGTTAGTTTAAAAAGAATACAAAAACACAGACAGCAGTTATTGCGGTTTCTACGGTTTTGAAAACCGCAATAACCGCTAAAACCGCACACGAAATATGAAAAGACGATGTGCGTAAAATAGCCCAAAAACTCGCACGCATGGCGAAGTGTTTCCGCTACAAACGTCACTTCCGCCATTTCGCAAATCACACCTCGCCATTGGCAAATCAATATGATATGGAAGTGCTTAGAATCATATAGTAATCTCATAGTAACCTCATAGTAATCTTATAGTACGGGAAAGGAATTTACAGGAAGGGTATCTACCGCTTAACCACCGCTTATCCACCCGATAGGGGCTTATGCAAGAAAATAGCAACTATAAGAAAACTTTCTACAGTATTTTTTGTGTATATCAAAAATTTTTCGTACCTTTGCAGCCCGAAATGCAGCCCGAAATATTCGATATTTGATATAAGATTATGATAAATCGCACATTAGTTAGAACAAAAGTCGTGCAGACACTCTTTGCACAGTACAGCGGTAACGATCATACCGCCCTGTCGGCACGCAAAACCCTTCTCAACAAGTTCTCCAGCACCTATAGTCTATATATGATGATGCTGAGTTTTGCAGACGAACTGACCACCTACGCAGAAGAACAAATCAGCGAAAACAAAAAGCGCGCCGCAGTACTCCACCAGAGCTATACTGCCAACCGCAACTTCGTCAATAACCGCATTGCACAACAGCTGTTCAACAACCGCCGCCTGCGCAACTACCTCGAGAACGAGAACCTGCGTTGGGACACAGGTATGTCGGCTATCGAAGCTACCTACAAGCAACTCGTCAATGCACCTTTCTACCAAGACTTTATGGCACTCGAGGCCCCTACCTACGAGGACGAGAAAGCACTCTGGCGCAAGATTTATGGTTCTCTCCTACTCGAGAGCGAAGCCCTCAGTTTTGCCCTTGAGGAGATGGAGGTAGCACTCGACCAAGAGGGTTGGACCATAGACATGGACATGGTCATTACCTACGTCATGAAGACCCTCAAACGCTTCAAAGAGGACGACACCGACGAATTGCCACTATTGGAGATGTTCGCTTCCGAAGACGAATTGGAGTTCGGCAAGAAACTGCTGCAAGCCAGCATAGACATGACCGAGGAGAACAAAGTGCTGATAGCCAAGTCACTCCAGAACTGGGAGGCAGACCGTATCGCCTATATGGACCATATCATTCTGCTCGTAGCTTTGGCGGAGATACGCCACTTCAACGAGATTGCGCTGGAAATATCCATGAACGAGTATATCGAGATAGCCAAAGAGTACTCCAGCGACAAGAGTTATATCTTCATTAACGGCGTGCTGAACCGCATTGTCAATGACCTGCGCACCGACAACCAACTCTTCAAAGTAAAACGATAAACCATAAATAAATATTACAGACATGTTGAATTTCATTTTCTTGCAAGCAGCCACTGCTGCTAACGGTACCGCTCAACAAGGTGGCGGTTGGTCATTCTGGGTAATGATGATCTTGATTTTTGTGGTATTCTACTTCTTCATGATCCGCCCACAACAAAAGAAACAAAAAGAACTGCAACAACAACGCGAGGCACTCAAGAAAGGCGACAAAGTGATCACCGCTGGTGGTATCTATGGCCATATCAAAGAGGTACAAGAGACTACTTTCCTCCTCGAGGTTGCCAAGGATGTGGTTATCAAAGTGGACAAAGGTAGCGTATATGTAGCTGCTGAAGATGCACAACAAGCACCTCAAAACGCTAAATAATACCCCTAACCCAACGCAACGCTATTCATTGTGCGCATAGACTTACGACATATCACACTCAATCATATCACCAAATATCTCAATCAGATATGGATATGGATGGTACGCAAAGATGCTATCATCTACCTTTTGTTCGTAGGTCTGGCAACCCTCTTCTGGTGGGGACGCGCCATGAGTTCGCAACGCAACATAGAAGTCAAACTACCTGTGGAGTACACCCATGTACCCGCACAGGTAGTTTTTGAAACACCTCTGCCCACCCAACTGGAGGTCACACTCCGTGACAATGGGCGACTGCTCCGACAAGTGCAGCATACCAAACCTACTGTGACTATCCCTCTGGCGGACAAACTCCAAGAGCAGAACGGGACACTACAACTCTCGACCGATGTCCTGCGCCAGAAGATACAAGACAACCTCCCTGGTTCGACGGCTATCCAACAGATTCGTCCCGAGGAGATCACCACCAACTACTACGTAGAGGCCACCAAGCAGGTGCCCATACGCCTTTGTGCCACATGGACACTGGAGAAGCAATACCAACTCTCCACCCCACCCGTATTGGAGCCTGCATGGGTGAACATCTACGGCACAGCGGAGGCCATCCAGCAGATAGACTCCCTCTCCACCGACAGCCTTTCGGTTGAGAAAATACAAGACCAAGTGCAACGCCAAGTAGCCCTACAGCTACCCGCAGGCATTCGTACCGACCAACCCACCATTTCCGTGACATGGAACGCGGAGATGTTCACCGAGAAATCCTTCGTGCTCCCCATAGAGGCCATTAACCTGCCTGACAACAAAGTGATGCACCTCTTTCCACAAACGACTACCATCACCGCACGCGTAGGCATATCCCACTTTGCCGATATTACCGCAGAGGACTTCAGAGCCGTATGTGAATACCCCAACCAGACACAACGCACATTGCCTGTGACAATTATATACCATAACCCCCATATCACCCAAGTACGCAGCAGTATTCGGGAGGTGGAATATATCATAGAGATTAAACAATGAAAAAGATTCAAATGGTAGATCTGCAAACGCAGTATCAGCACATCAAAGAAGATATTGATCGTGGCATACAAGCCGTGATTGATTCCGCATCGTTCATTAAAGGCCCTGCGGTACAGCAGTTCCAAGAACACCTGGAGGCATACACGGGTGCCAAACATGTGATCCCCGTTGGCAACGGTACCGATGCCCTACAGATAGCGCTGATGGCATTGGGCTTGCAACCTGGTGACGAGGTCATTACCCCTACCTTCACTTTTATCGCTACCGCCGAAGTGGTGGCGCTGTTGGGTCTGAAGCCCGTAGTAGTGGATGTGGATTGGGACACCATGAATATCTCCGTGGAGGCGATTCGCAAAGCCATTACCCCACGCACGAAGGTCATAGTGCCTGTGCACCTGTTTGGTCAATGTGCAGACATGGACGCTATCATGGATATTGCTCGCGAGCATAACCTCTATGTCGTAGAGGACTCCTGCCAAGCCATAGGTGCGCAATACACCCATGCTGATGGTACGGTGCGACAAGCTTCGACTATCGGACATATCGGTTGCACCAGTTTCTTCCCCTCTAAGAACCTCGGTTGCTACGGCGATGGTGGTGCTATCTTCACCAACGATGACACCTTAGCAGCCCAAATGCGTGCCATTGCCAACCACGGTATGGTCATTCGTTATCACCATGATACAGTGGGTGTTAACTCCCGTCTGGATAGTATCCAAGCCGCAGTATTGGATGCTAAGTTGCCTCACCTGGATGCGTATATCGCTTCGCGCCAACGTGCCGCTGCCTACTACGACAAGGCGTTTGCTAATCACCCTAACATACTGATTCCTGTGCGCGACACCAAGTCCACACACGTGTTCCACCAATATACCTTGCGTCTGGTGGATGTCAATCGCGATGCACTACGCGAGGCATTGGCTGAGAAGGGTATCCCAGCTATGATCTACTACCCTATCCCATTGCACATGCAGAAGGCATGCCAAGACCCACGCTACAAAGAGGGCGACTTCCCTGTAGCCGAGAAACTGGCAGCATGCGTGCTCTCATTGCCTATGCACACCGAGTTGGATGATGAGCAACTGGCATATATCACACAGAACCTGTTGGCTGCCATCGAAAATTGTAAATAGCAAATTGTAAATAGTAAATAGTCAAATCGTACATACCTATGGCTTCCCTCACACTTACTCAACAACAGAAACTCCAGACCAAGCTGTCGCCTGCTCAGATTCAGGTGATGCGTATGCTGGAGTTGCCTGCGTGTGAGTTGCAGGCCCGTATCAACGAAGAGCTGCAAGAGAACCCTGCTCTGGAGGAAGGATTAGACAAGACACAAGAGACGACGGATTACCAAGAGCAAGACTTCAACGACGAGTATCAAAATCCGCTGCAAAACCCAGACTTCGACTACGAAATCTACGTGCAGGATGATGAACCTGTCGAACGAATCTACAACACCCCATCGCAGGAGACAGCACGCGAGGATATACCTTTCTCCGTGGGTATGAGTTTTGGCGAATACCTCAAATCGCAGATCTATCTCACCAAGATGGACAAGCCCGACAGGCATATCGCTAAGTTCATTGTGGGCAATATAGATGAGAATGGCTACCTGCGCCGCACTGCCGAGGAACTGGTGGATGACCTCAGCTTCCAAGAAGGTATCGTGGTGACGGATGAAAAAATGCAATCCATTATTGAGGAGATACAGCAGTTTGACCCTCCTGGTGTGGCGGCATACGACCTAAAGAACTGCCTACTCATACAGCTGCGACAGAAAGAGCCAACTGCCTTTGTAGTACTGGCTATCAAAATTCTCACGCAGCACTTCGACACCTTCTCGCGCAAGCAATATAGTAAGATCATGCAGCGTATGGAGATTACTGAGGAGCAACTCAAGGGCGCTATCTCCGAGATCACACGTCTGAACCCACGACCAGGCAACCACTGGTTGGGCACCGTATATGACCGCAACCAGTCAGTGGTCATACCCGACTTCTTTGTCGAAGAAGAGGACGACGAACTGATCATATCACTCAATCAAGGCGATATACCACCTCTGCATATCTCAGCCGACTACAACCAAATGTTGGAGGACTACTCACACGAGGGGAAAGCACACGCAGCCAACCGCGAAGCAGCGCGTTTCGTCAAAGAGAAGATCGATGCTGCCAAGTGGTTCATTGACGCTATTCGCCAACGCAACGAGACAATGATGCAGACCATGAGCGCCATTGTGGCATACCAACGCGAGTTCTTCCTACAAGGCGACAGTTCATACCTCAAGCCCATGGTTCTCAAGGATATAGCAGAACGTATTGGGCACGATGTATCGACCATTTCGCGTGTTTGTAGCAACAAGTATGTACAAACACAGTTTGGTACCTTTGCCCTCAAGTACTTCTTCTCCGAATCCATTACCAAGCAGGACGGAGGCGAAATATCGACCCGCGAAATCAAGGACAAAGTCCGTGAGGTAATTGCCAACGAAGACAAGACCCACCCTATCACCGATGATGAACTGGTAGAGATACTACATGCCAGCGGATATGCTATTGCACGCCGAACAGTAGCCAAGTACCGCGAACAATTAGGCATACCAGTAGCCCGACTACGTCACCAGATATAAGGAGTTATGCCACAGATATTCCACATTTTGTCCCGAGCATTGAGTATTATGCTGCACCCCTTATTCATGCCTACCTACGGCATGATACTGTATATGGCGGCTATGCGGGTGCGCACACCTAACTTGCCCAGCATATACATTCATATCGGCATTATCACCACTTTTGTACTCACGGCGCTGATTCCGATTATCCTCATGCTGATTCTCTGGAAACGTGGTAGTATCTCCTCGCTGCATATCGACAATGCCAGCGAACGCACCACACCTTATATATATACGCTCATTTGCTTTGGGTTCTGGTGCTACTTCGTGGGTATGATTCTCAAGATGCCTTTCGTTTGGCTCATAGTAGCCATAGGCGCTACCGTTGCCCTTATGGCTGTCACCATTATCAATCGTTGGTGGAAGATCTCGGCACACCTCACGGCATTAGGCGGACTATTAGGCGGCGCATTTAGTATCTCGTTGTACTATAGCATGATACCTACTATGTTGATTATCGGCATACTGCTCGTATCCTTATTACTCATGTATGCGCGTCTCTATCTGAACGCACATACCCCCATGCAAGTGGTATGTGGATATATCTTAGGTTTAATCTGCACATTCATTCCTAATCTCATTATATACCATGCGTAAACACCTGTTATTCATTATATTATCCCTCCTGTTGTGCACTCCCCTGAGCGCACAACTCCTCTTGAGCGATAGTGCCAAGATTTATCTCTTGACTTGCACCCCAGGCTCCGAAGTGTGGTCCAAGTACGGACATACAGGCATTCGCGTGCTTGACCAAGCCAACCAGTTGGATATTGTCTTCAACTACGGTATCTTCTCCCTGATGGACGATGGGTTCTACCTCAAGTTTATCAAAGGCGACACATACTATCAGTTGGGCATAGAACCCTATAACTATTTTCTGCGTTTCTATAAGCGTATTGGGCGCACCACCTATCAGCAAGAACTCAATCTCACCCCTGCACAAAAGCAGCAGGTGTTTGATGCTCTAATGATTAATTATCAGCCAGAGAACCGCGTTTATCACTACAATTTTGTATTCGACAACTGTGCTACGCGCCCCTATCACCTGCTGAAACAGGCGCTGCAAGATACCATTATTTCGCCTTACCAGGGCTACAAAGACCAGCCATTCCGCTCCACCATATCGCACTATACCGGTCCCTATTCGTGGGTGGATTTGGGCATTAACTTGGTGTTTGGCAAAAAGGCAGACCAACTCATGACTAACGAGGAGCGTCTTTTCCTCCCCGAGGAACTCATGTTCTACATGTCCCAAGCCACACTCTCCGATGGCACACCGCTGGTGTTGAACGAACAGATAGCTCCCTTCGAGGTAGCCCCTGTACCTTGGTACGCGGACTGCCGCTTGGGATTGGCGCTGTTGGCAATCATTATAGCACTCATTAGTTGGTGGGACAGACGACGTAATAGACTCTCTTGGTGGCTCGATGCCATACTCGGCATAGTTTATCTTGTGCTGCTGGCGATAGTGATTTTCTTGACTTTCTTCTCAGTACATCCATTGGTTGGATTTAGTTGGCGATTACTCATTATACCCCTTATACATATATGCGCAAGACTTATTTACTGGCTACGCTGATAGCCATTATTGGTATCATATTCCCCTCTGCCCTCTCTGCTACGCAGCCACGCCTGACGGTGGTGGTCGTGGTAGATGGCATGACGCAAGACAATCTCAACCAACTGCGTCCTTTCTGGTCAGCAGGCGGCTTGCGCACCATGAGCGAAGAGGCCTTTCAGACTACTATTCACTTCCCCCATTTGGTCAATGGTGGACAAGAGACTACCGCAACCCTCATGACAGGTGCGACACCTTCGCGCCACGGCTTTATGGGTGACCAGTACTTTGACCGTCTGTACCGCTCTACCTTTGATGTACTACACGATAGCCAAACTTCGGGTATCGGCACCACCTTGCAACTCTCCCCACGCGCTATTGCAACGACTACTATCACAGATGAATGGCGTATCCTGCATGGTCTGAACGCCAAGATCTATGCTATCGGTCTCCAACCACAAGCCACTATTCTGCTGGCGGGACATGCTGCCAACGCCTGCTGTTGGTTAGACCCTACTGCCCTCAAGTGGGTAACAACCTCCTGCTACTCGGAGGGTTTGCCTTCGGCGGCAGATGCTATGAACATGAGCGGTAGAATCAATGTATTAGCCGAAAAGACTTGGACTCCTCGCCTGGAGATAGCCAACTATACTTCGCCTACCAAGGACGAGCGCAGGCGTTCCTTCAGTTACCTACCTAAGACCGACCTGCTGCACACGCCTGCGGCGAACACCTTAGCCATTGAACTGGCACTCAACCTACAACAAACCAAAGCGTTAGGTATGGACAACATATCCGACCTGCTGCTCCTGCAACTCACTACCCATTCGCCCAAAGCTACCTCAGATGCTATCGCATCGGCAGAACAAGAGGATATGTACCTGAGTATCAACCAAGATTTGGGTTACCTCATGGACCAACTCAACCAGCGCATAGGCAAGACCAATTACCAAGTGCTACTCATTGGGCGTCCGACAAAAGGGCACTCCACCAAGGCCTTCGAAATGGCAGGTATCCCTGTTCAGCACTTCAATCTGGACCGTGCGACGGCACTCACCAGCACCTATCTTATGGCCATTTATGGACACGAGCGTTGGATAGATGGCGGTTTCGGGCCCTACATTTTCCTCAATCGCACACTCATTGAGCAGAAACGCCTTTCGCTGGAGACTATCCAACGCCAAGTGGCGAACTTCATCATGGACTTTGAGGGTGTGCAAGTGGCATTCCCTATCCACGAAGCGATATTATCAGAGTATAGTACCTCTATCTATAGACGACAAGCAGGCGATGTCTTCTTCCAATTGCAAGACCATTGGGTCTTGGATACCAACAACAAGCAGCCCTACGACCAAGTCATTGAGCAGAACCCCACTGCCCCACTCATGCTCTGGTCCGCTACCCTGCGCACCTTCCCCGAGAAAGAGTTGGACGCCACAGACATTAAAAACCTCATAATAAATAGTAAATTGTAAATCGTCAAATTGTAAATAACTATGATATTCTACGAAATTAAAATCAGTTATACCCGCCAGACTGGCGAGGATAACCCAGCAGCAGTCAAAGAAACCTATCTGGTAGAGGGTCTTACCTGTGCCGACGTTGAGAACCGCCTCGTGGAGGAGATCAAACCCTTCATTTCAGGCGAATGGGAAGTGAAGACTTGCAAACAAGTGCAGTTCTACGACCTTATTCCATCGCCAGAAGGCGATCGTTGGTACAAGGCACGCGTGGAAATGATTACCATTGAGGACAATGGCAAAGAGAAGCGCAAAGCAGTATCCATTTATGTGCAAGCAGGCAATGTGACCGAGGCAAACAAGACCCTCCAACAAGCACTCAGCAATCTGGATTGCGAGGTGGTTAGCATTACCCGTTCACCAATCATAGAGGTTTTCCGCGCTGTATAACCCATAGCCAATCGCCAATAACAAATGTCCATATCCTCTCACATAGCCACTATTCGCCAACATATCCCCGAGGGTGTGACCATGGTTTGTGTGAGCAAGTTTCACCCTGCGGAGGCGATTATGGAGGCGTATAACGCTGGCGAAAGGGACTTTGGCGAGAGTCGTGTACAGGAGCTCCTGCCCAAATACGAGGCATTGCCCAAGGATATTCGTTGGCACTTTATCGGTCACTTGCAGACCAACAAGGTGCGCCAGATTGTGCCCTTTGTGCACATGATTCATTCGGTGGATAGTATGCGACTGCTGGAGACCATCAACCGAGAGGCGGAGAAGATACAGCGCAAAGTACGGGTATTGCTGGAAGTGCATGTCGCGAAAGAAGAAACCAAATCGGGCTTCTCTCCAGAGGAACTTGAGCAATTAAGAATTAAGAATTTTGAATTAAGCGATTGCTTTCCTTGGGTTGAAGTGTGCGGTATCATGGGCATGGCGACCAACACCGATGATGTGGCAGAGTGGCGCCGTTGCTTCCGTGAGATTAAAGCCCTCGCCGCT
This sequence comes from Paludibacteraceae bacterium, assembly GCA_045119955.1. Taxonomy (GTDB): domain Bacteria; phylum Bacteroidota; class Bacteroidia; order Bacteroidales; family Paludibacteraceae; genus Colicola. The sequence continues at coordinate 13,512 of JBGVEG010000115.1, read as the reverse complement.
CACCTCTCGCCTATAACCAATAGCGTAGCGTCCGATACTCGTCCTCAGATTTCCATGGGCATGTCAGATGATTATCTCATAGCGATAGAGGAAGGCAGCACCATGGTGCGCATTGGCTCATCTATCTTTGGCGAAAGAAACTATCAAACCACTAAACACTAAAAAACATGACAATAATTCTTGATATGGGAGGCGTGCTAATGTTGCACAATATGCCCGAATGTATTAAACGTTTTCAGGCGATGCTCGGTACTCGCGTAATGCAGAATGTGTTAGGACTGGGCTTCAATGGCGAAGGCATAGAGGACACCCTGATGGAGCAGTACGAAAAAGGAGATGTATCAACCGATGAGTTCGTGGATACGATCCTGCAATATGCATCCCAAGAGACCACTCGCGAGGAGGTGATTGCTGCATGGAACAGCATGCACGGAGGTATTCCATTGGAGCGTCTGGAGCAAATCAAAACATGGAAAGCGGCGGGTCATCGTCTCTTCCTGCTCAGCAACAACAACGACCTGCACTGGCAGGACATTCATCAGGTGTACGATATGTCAGTCTTTGAGCACTGCTTTGCCTCTCACCTCATGCATGTGAGCAAACCTGCTCTCGCTATTTACGAGGCGGTGGATGCACATCTCAAGGAGTTGGGCTGCGAGCAACCCTTCCACTTTGTGGACGATATAGCCATCAATCGCGACGTAGCAGAGATGTTGGGTTGGATTACCTACCCTACGCTGAATGACGTGCCCGTAGCGCTTTAATCTACTTTATCGCTGAATCTTTTTCTTGTCGCCTATCGCGGCCAGACCGCCTTGGGACGTCTCTTTGTAGAGGGATGGCAGGTCGTGTCCTGTCTGTTTCATCACGTCCACCACACGGTCGAAGGTGACATTGTGCGTACCGTCTGAGAATGCGGCATACATATTGCTATCCAGCGCACGTGCAGCAGCAAAGGCATTGCGCTCTATACAAGGTATCTGCACCAAGCCACACACAGGGTCGCAGGTCATACCTAAGTGGTGCTCCAAGCCCATCTCTGCGGCATATTCGATTTGTGCCAACGTGCCACCAAACAGCTGATTGACAGCACCTGACGCCATGGCGCATGCTACACCCACCTCACCTTGGCAACCCACTTCGGCACCCGAGATAGAGGCGTTCTCCTTCACGACATTACCTATCAAACCCGCTGTCGCCAAGGCGTGCAGAATACGTGTCTCTGAGAAGTCGCGCGAACGCCATGTGTGGTACAATACAGCAGGCAAAACGCCGCATGAACCACAGGTTGGCGCAGTCACAATCTTACCACCTGAAGCGTTCTCTTCGCTGACCGCCAGGGCGTAGGAGAACACCAGTCCGCGTGTACGGAGGTTATCTTTGTACCCCGCTACCTTGATATAGTAACTGGCAGCTTTGCGGCGCAAGTGCAACGGACCAGGCAATACACCCTCGTGATCCAATCCGCGTTCTACTGCCTCACGCATGACTTGCCATACTTCGCGCAAGTAGTCCCAAATCTCTTTGCCCTCGTAGTGCTCCACATACTCCCAATAGTCCCAACCCATTTGGTCGCAATACTCCTTAATGTCAGACAATCGCGAGAGCGGGTAAATATCCCCTGTACCTTTCGCCTCATCGCCTAACAGTCTGATACCATTAGCATCTTCCTCCAAGGCGCCACCGCCTACGGAATAGACAGTCCATTCGGCAAGCGAGTCGCCTGCCTCGTTCCATGCACAGAAACGCATACCGTTGGGGTGATAGGGCAGGAACTCCTCCTGCCATACGATCTCGGCAGTAGGTAGCACATCTAATATGGCCACATCGGTCAAGTGACCTTTGCCAGTGGCGGACAAACTACCATAGAGGTGTACTTGATAACGGGCTGCGTTAGCATAACGCTCGCCAAAGAGTTCGGCTGCCTTACGAGGTCCCATGGTGTGACTACTGCTGGGGCCATAGCCGATACGAAATATCTCACGAATTGTTTTCATTGGTCGATTCTTTAATCATTAGATAATTGTAATATTGCCTAATCAATGGCAAAACATGATACCTACATAGAAACGCGGACCAGTAGGGAGCACGAGTTGCCCTTTAGCGAAAGCCAACATCCAATCCAGTCGGAAAGTGGCATGGATACGACGAGTAATACAATAATCCATACCCACATACGGATTCACATAAACAAAACCTTGTTTATGTAACATAGCTATTTGCTCAGGCTCCCAATCATCTTGACTGCCCTCTACAACAGATAATGTGCGCATGGCTCCACCACCTACTGAACCACCAATATAAGGCCACACCTTCTCCAAACGCCAGCAGGCATCGGCTATCACACCTCCCCAACCAGTTCGGACATAACTGCCTTTTTGCAGAAAGTCATGTTGGTCGGTCACCTCACTTTTCATCGTCGAACTAAATCCCTCCATACCTACACGCAGGTGCTTGTACAGATGCACACGCATAGATCCACCCAATCCATAGGTCATGCCTTGCATACCCATTTGTTCGCCAGTAGGAAGAGTTGCACCTGTTGGTTGTCCAAATAGATAACCGGCATGCACCATCATACCACCACCGCAGCCTTGAAAAACACGTTGTTTCTCAGGATGCAAAGCGGTAGAATCGTTATTTGCCCATGCCATAGCGGCGGAACAAAGCAATATGACGAGCAATATTTGTCTTCTCATTGAGTACTGGATAGTTACCGAATTGTGCGGTTATTGTGCGGTGCGTGCAGGGAAAATCTTGCTTAGAAGAGGTATCCCATCTTGATGTAGAAGTTAGCCCATTTGGCATTGTCTTGTTTGTCCAGTGCCATAGCCCAGTCCACGGAGAAGACGAAGTTCTCGTTCATGGCGATCTTCACACCCAGACCAGCTGCCATGTGAGGCATATAGACTTTAGACTGGTCAATATGTCCTTCTTCGTCCAAGGCAAAGTACTCACCCAATTGCAATGGTGGAACAGGGCGATTAGGGTCATGACTTGGCAAAAGTGCCTCAGCAACATCCTTCAAGTAGCCCTCCTTGATAGCAGCTTCGTCCAACTCGTATGGTTGGGTTATCACGCCCAAGTCGAAGAACGGTGCCAATCCGACATAGAAGTGTTGGCGACCAATATCGAACTTCGCTACCTTGGTACGCAACTCCACATTGGCGTAAGCAAAGCCATTCGCCAAGATACGGTTACGCATGATACCGCGCAACGAGTTCGCACCACCCAATCCCTCATACATCACGCGTTGAATAAACAGAGTGTTGAGGTAGTTGTTCATATAGAATGGCGATTGACCTGCTATATTATTCTGTGTACCAATGCGATATGCCAAGGTCACACGGTCACGGTAAATCTTCACATAGTGGCGGAAGTTGAAGTTGAATTGCAGTTGGTTGTACTTAGCTTGCTCGCCAAACGCCGCTGTATAGGTAAAGAATGCATCGGTATAGATACCACGTGTAGGGCATGCGCGTTGATCACGACTATCATAGGTCAGACCAGCACGCAGATAGGGGTGCCAACCGCCATGAGCTTCTGCCCCGTCAATGATACCCCACTTCACATACTTCTCGTAGAGTCCCTCCACATTGGGGTTCATGGCTTTCGGATTGGTAGGAACGCCATTCTCGTCCAACTCGTATTGGTTCTTCTTGCCGTTGAGCATCTGTATATCGCACTCAGCTATCATATAACCCAAGACACCGAGGCCTGCGTTCCACTTGATGTTCTTCCAGATGGTACCCTCTATGTCTCCGGCGAAACGGAACAGGTCACGTTTGTATTTGTAGAACGCACGTGTCTGGTAGAGATCGAGATTCATTCTGTCAGGTATATCGTTCCAAGTATGAATATCCTTATTATAGACAGACTGATAGCCGTTGTAGCCATAGAAGTCGCACATAGCATCCGGCTGATAGGTGAGGTCGATTGTCAGACGGTGATTAGCAATGACGGCCTTGCTATCAAAGTTAAGGCGGAAGATACCATAGCGCTTCGTGGTATAAGCCGCTTCCGCATAGATAGAGTGAAGATAATCCGGGTACTGTGAGCCATCACCGTAGTAATAGACATTGACGAGCGCACCACCTTGGAAACCCAGATCGGCATCAAAAGCTACCGAGGGCAGCACGCCGAAGTTCCAACCTGTTTTGACTTTACTGGTCGTATCCAAATGATGAACTTTCACTTCATTATTATTCGCCTGCATAGAAACTGTCAACAATGCAGCCGTGACAAATAGCAATATACGCTTCATAATTTTATATTCTATAAGATTGTTATACTAAACTGAGTGCCCATGCCAGTATAGCGCCAAGGTAGGTGCCGACGGCATAACCTACGAGTCCGACCACGATACCAGAGATGAGGACTTTCTTGTTTTTCATAGCCCCTGCGATAGGTGGCACGAATGGAGGGGAGCAGAGTAGTCCCACCTGGCATACGCAGAAGAGGTCGCCACTGACCTTCGCGATACGGCAAAGGATAAGGTGGAGAAGCACGGATATACCCATGATCCAAAGCACGAAACCACCTATGTAGAGCGAGCCACCACTCACACTATGGATATTGAACATTGATGCCACTATCACGCTGAAAATCAATATGAAGAACATACCCAGTTCAAAGGTCTTAGGCAGTTCGCGCACGGGTTTGAAGAACGAGGCGATAATGGACAATGTGGTAATGGTCAGGATAACCACCAGTTCGCTAAGCGTGCCCGTGATGAGTAGTGCCAAGCCAGCGCCTATAGCGAGGAAGATAACACTCAGTCCCAGTCCCTTCATCATACCAATGAAGTTTTTCTTCTCGAACATACCGCGGTAGTTCTCCACATCGGCAGTCTCTACATGATCTTCATCGGTGCGCCCTTTGTGGGTAATGTCCTTGTATGGGAGCAACTTGCGGAACACCTTGTAGCCGCCGCCCAGGAGGAAGAAGATATATGGCATCGTTATCACCATTTGGAAGGCCAATACGATAGCCATGACCGACTTGTTCACGCCCAGCGAAGCGCCCAGGGCATTGAAGTTAACCGTTCCGCCGGTGTAGATACCCGTCATCATAGCCGATACGTTAGCAGCATCGGGCACATGGTTACGGAAGATGAAGAAACCCGATACCACAGACACTACTACTGCCACAATGCCTGTCACCAGGGCCCAAGCAGTTTTGGGGAGCGCTTTGGTCCAGAGTTTGAAGTCGCAGTTGAAGAGCATGAGTGGAATAGCCAATGGTACGGATACACTCATGATAGTCGATTGCAGTTTGCTGAAGGTTGCTCCTACAGCAGGGTCAGCGAAGTTAAACACACCGCAGAGCGAAGCGATGATACCTACGGCGTATGCCAGCACTACTGTACCTATTTTCTGAACGATTGTCCAGCGCTTGAATGCCTCAATAATCAAGAGAGGGAAAAGCACATAACATGCTAAAATAATGTACACTTTTGTCATAACTTTATTTTTTTAGATCGCTTCGCTGTTAGAGGTTAGACCACTGCGTTGTTAGAAGTTGGACTCTCGGAATCTATCAGCCACAAAGTGGCGGTCTAACAGCCAACGGCGTTCTAACATCTCTCAGCGCGAAGTGCGGTCTTATTTTGTTTCTTCTGGTTTTTGGAGTTTGCGTGCCAGATACATATATTCCTGGAGGAACATCCAGAATGGCATGGTGATAAAACCTGTCAGAGGAATGATGATCAGTTGCCATACGAACTGCACAGAGTTGTGGAACGCAGGGTCTTTAATGGCCCAACGGATAATGAGCCATGCGAGCCACAGGGGCAATGTCACCACGCCAGCTACGAGTGCCAGCGGCGACATGATGATGAGCATTAGGAGCAAGAGCCACTTAGGCATGCGGTGTTTGGGGAACCAGTTCTTGTGCGCAGGGCGATTGTGGCTGAGTTCATCCCAGTTCTTCTCGTAGTTCTCGTCATCGGGTACCCAGAGTATCTGCTCGCGCATGCGATTGGTGAGTTCCTCGCGCATAGCAAGAATCAACTTAGGTTGCTCTAAGTCAGCATGTTGAGCAATGAACTCCGTCATGTTGATAGGCTTACCTATATTAATAACAAGGGTGTCCCACAAATGGAACCAGTCGCTATACTCCAATCCTACTGGCACGATATATATAGGTTTCTCCTTGCCGAACTTCTCATTCGCGCGCAGGGTAATACGGAATATACCTTTGCCCAGTGGCAAGAGCGAGTGCTTGGTGCGGTGTGTACCCTCTGGCAATATGCAGAATGGTATGCCCTTCTCCAGTGTGTCAATAGCGCGTTCAACAGTCTCGTCGTTCTTGAGCACCTCGTTGGCGCCATCGCGCATACGGCGGATAGGCATAATCTTGAAGAAACCCAATATCTTAGCGAATAGGGGTTTGCGGAAGATGTCGGCACGTGCCACAAAAACTTTGCGTTCGGAATTGATAGACAGCACCGCCAGCGCATCTTGCAGCGCGTTGGTGTGATTGGGAGCGAAGATGACGGCTCCATCCGTAGGGATATTCTCCACGCCTACATATTTGAGGTGGCGGTATGAATGTTTGAACATCCAGTTCACCAGAGGGAGCAGTATCCTGTAACCACGATTCTCATCATGTATTTGTTTCATATCAAAATAGTGATTTGGTGCGGCAAAGGTACGACATTTTTCTGGAATGTGCAAATATTTTCACAAAAAAGTGACTTTCTTATAGAAAATCGCCCACTATAGAGCGGGCGATTTGGTAGTATCAAGTTTATTGTATGAGTGCATATCCAGTTAGGTCAGAGGTCTTGATAGACATATTTCATAAAGGGTATGCTGGCTTCCATGTGCGAGCCATAGTATCCTATATCGTATGTTATGTGTCCTTCGTCGGACATCTGCGCCATGAGATTCGTGCTATTGATGAGGGGTACAATATCGTCATCCAAACTATGGAAAAAATAGGCAGGTGCATGCAGATTGTATCCTACGAGGTTGTTGTGCTGTAGTACCTTGTAGAGCCATTTGGCTGAGCGGCTATTGAGATCCAGTGCTTCGGGTGTCATCAGTTCGGTCATAATGGTGGAGCCCATGAGTTGGTTGATTTGTGCCACGGTGTAGTCTTTCGAGAGAATCCAATCGTTGTAGTGCGAGAGCAAGGGTTCGAGGAAGAAGTCCTCCAGTGCGAATCCCAAGTCGTATGCATCGCTGAGTCCCATGACAATGAGTGGGATAGCGGCAGGTATGCCCATCTCGTCGTTCCCCACGCAATAGAGATAGGTGGCGGCGGGGTCATACGGGCCAGCACCTGCGTAGAGGTGACGCACCGTCCATGGGCTGTCTGTCTGCTCTATCATGCGCGCTACGCCGAGTGCTACTGCCCCACCCTGCGAATAGCCCGTAATGACCACATCGGTCGGATAACTGTAGCCATAGTGTTGGAGCAAGGCAGGCATGCTGTGGAGCAAGTCCACTGCCGTTCGTGCAGCGCTACGCCAATGCAGATAGGGGTGCATCTGCTCGCGTGAGAGACCATAGCCCACATAGTCGGGCATGATGACGGCATAACCTTTCATAGCCAGCACGCTCTCCATGGATAGCATATTGCTGGGGGCTTCTGCGTTGGAGGTAATGGTGTAGTGATTGGCTATCACGATGCCATTGAGGTTACGGTTCTTGGGCAGATACACGCGCCCTGATACCAGCAGTGAGTCACCTTGAGGGGTCTTGCTCCAATATGCCACGGGGAAGGTGACATAGTGCTTGTGGGTGTTGCGATAGAGTTTCTTCATGACTTTGAAGACGCTCTCGTCGGAGAAGTGTTGGCGCGATAGTTGCATGAGGGTGTTATCCCAAAGGGCATCGCTGTTGAAGGCAGAACGCACTATTTGCCCGCCGCTGTCTTTGTGGGGGATCATGGGCAAGGCAGTGGTGTCCAAGGGGTTGAGCATCACGTAGTCGGTGGCTGAAATGGCAATTGTGCTACACAGCGCCACGACCAAGAACAGGGGTTTAAGTTTTGTTTTCATAGGGTTTAATAGTTTTAGGTTATTAGGTTTAATGGTTGTTTAATGGTTGTATATTGATGCATATACAAAAAGCGTGCAAAAGGTGAAACACCCCTGCTATTGCACAAATTTATTTTAATGAAATACACTATAACCCCGAAATGGCTGATTGAAGTGCTCGTACTTGGGTTCGATGAAGGTGTATGTCGTACTTTGGAAAGTTTCAAATTCTCTGCAAAGACACAACAAATAATTGAATTATCAAAGAAAATATGAAACTTTGGTTTATAGGTCAAAAAGTTGGGTAATTAGACATTTACACACTAGTTTATCGTGTAGGTATATTTAACTTGTTGTTCACTAATATCATATATCAACCAAAGGCAATCTTTTCCTATCATCCAACAGCAACCATGACAACACTCGTTAATATCATGATATCGTGTATTTCCATATATGCGTTCGTATGCGTGCAGGATGGCTCTAAAATCAGTTTCCGATATATGCATAGTGTAAGTAAAATGTTTGATTTTCTCTTTTTCTAATTCAATAGTGATATAGATAGAATCGACTTTTACACTATCTTCATTTAGATTAATTACCTCTGTAGAATAGGCTTTTATTGAAATTTTATTTTCAGAAAGATGCTGAATCGTGTCTATGTTTATTGGAGACTTCCATGGCTCTTTATCCAACTCTTTTAAGAACTGTTCAAAAGTGCCATCAATATAAACGCCAAACACTTGTGGGCGTTGCTGACATGAAGTAAAAAGTGCAAATACTGATACAGCAAGAATGATTAGTTTTTTCATTGTTGTGAAGATTTAGGAGAGTGATTCATAAGTATTTTTATACCCATAATAATGAGGCGCAAGATTAGTATAGAAATAATAATTGCTAACAATGCCAATAACGATAGGAATAGATAAACACCTTCCAGTTCATCGATAGAATACTCCACTTTAGCGTGGTCATAATTACGATATATTATCCTCTTGGTTTTCATCCAAGTACTCAATGTGTTTTAAATTATCTTGCGTGACACTATCAATAACGACTTGATCTATTACATCGGTATAGTCAACGCCTAATTCCTCTTGGCAAAAGTTTTCAATCGCTTTATTGGCACTTGCTGCAAAAGAGGGAAATGCTGCCAGAAAACAATTGAGAAAAAATGGTTCTGCATATGAATACTCAGTTTTCAATCCGTTACATTTGACTGCAAATTTATTAGCTAAGAATTTTATATATATGCTATCATCTTTTACTTTCACTATATTGTTGTTGATTAAATAGTTACGAATGCCAATTGCTGTAAAACGGCGTATTTCGGCATTATTAATAAGTAAAACACTTAGGCGTGCAATATGAATTGGTACATTGTTGAATGGAAATCCTTTTTTCTGTTTCATAATTTTCACGTTTTATTCAATTATACTTTCAGTAACTACATTACATAAATAAGCTTTTTATAACGAATAGGGCGAAGATAAGGAGTTTTTTCATTGTTAGAAGGGATAAGCTATTTAACCGTTGAAACACATGGAATAGGCATATTGTTATATAAATTATTAGCATTAACTATTCTTACCTTACATTTTTGAAGACTATTTAAAAATGATGAGCGTCCATGATATTCTGCAGAAATAGAATTGTATCGTTTTGTTTGCTCTTGATAGAGCGATATAACTTCCTTATATTTAGGAAATAATACCTTAAAACTTTCTAAACTTTCTTTATAGTCAAAGTTATCTTTCTTCCTTCGCTCTTCTTTTGTCAAAAAGAATTCTTCTTTTTTATCCCAATAGGATTTTTGTTTTTCAATTTTATCTAATTGTATTTTTTCTTTATTGTATGAATCTTTAAGTTTATTCACTTCACATTCTACACTTGCAATTTTAGAATTAAGTGTTGGTAAAATAGTATTGTTGATATTCACAACTTCTTTGACGTATGATAATAATTCATCATTATATAGTGTTAATTCAAAGATGTTTTTAACAAACAATAATGCCCCAGATAGTTTTTCCGCAACAAAATTAAATCCTCTTTCTTCTTCTGTGATATTGCTACTATAACTGGAGAATGCATCAACATTATATACTTTTAAATACTTTTCTTCTTTCGTTGGTCGGATGCTTTTTAAATAGAACTTGGTATTTTGGCAGAAATCGTTGAGACCACTAATCATACTCCGAAATTCATCTATTAGCCAATTTTGTATAAAATCATCAGGTGATGAGGTAATCATATTGCTAAATTGTATAACAAACATTATCAGTTTTTTCCAATTGTCTCTAGTAGGAACATATCTCCGTGTGCACTTTATAAATGATTCTGCACGGGCATAGTAATAGGTAATATAATCAGAAAGTGGCGTTAATAAGCAGTCTTTATATTTTATAGCAACATTCAGGTATGATGCAGAACCATAACAAAAATTAGTTTTAACAAGCACATCAATATCTTCCGTTATATTCCATGCGAATGTATCCCATCCTATTGATTCTGTAGAATGCAATTTAATAGAAGAATCTATTTTTATATCTCGCGTAACTCGTCTGTAGGCTACTGCATATAAGCCTCTCAAAACATCTTTAGCAAAAGATTCTTTTTGTGTTTGATTTAATTGCTTTAAATATTTTTCTGATTTATATTTAGGCATGCGTCTGTAATATTCATCTTCTGTTAAAATATTGATTTTTACATGTTTGTTAATATCAATATAACTATCTTGATATGCAAATAGGTGTGCGTATTCAGATGTGTATTCTCGAATAAACCAGTTGTGTATGACTAGATTTTGCAAGTCAAGTAATGTGTGGTTTTCGTTATTTACATAATCACAAATTTTGTTAACTAAAGATTGATTAATATTCATTGGTAACTCATCGTAAACAAGAGATCCATGCTCTTCACGAATAATGCTGACATATTGATGATTGATGGCGTAGTAGTGGATAGACATAAAGAATTAGAGAATAATCGGTTTTGATTTTTAATATAGTTGCTATTATGATAATCAATCGTAGTTTATTTTAAAAGTTTTTTATTTGGGAATTAGATACAGCACAACATATGGAGCAAGGCTTAAATCCTAATGATTTTAAGATATTAATATCGACTTCTGTTTTGGTATTATAGTTTATCATATAGTATCTTTTGAGTAATTCTATCATTGGGTGTTTAAATCTCTCATATGCTTCCTTTAAACATTCCATTATTGCTTCAGTTGAAAAAATGGAACTATATCTATTCTGAATATTCTCCATATTCTTTTTTTGATACTGTATAACACAATATCTTAGAATTGGTATTATTACAAAAATGCAAAATAAATATATAAGCATACATTTAATAAGATTATCCATAAATGCATTTTTACAAATTCAACTTAATAGTAACTATTTATGATTATGCCGTAACCATATTTTTTTTATTTTCAGCGATTATAATATTATTGTACCTGTGTAATTAATTCTCTAGGTAGGGTAACGCGCTTTGGAGTGTATTTTTGCCCCGTGATGTAATAGTTTCTCGCCAAGTCTTCAGTAAAATGTGATAAAAAAGCTTCGCGTATGCGCGAACATTTTTCATTGATAGAGTTATCTGTTGGATCAGTTACTCGCAAAATGCTCTCTTTTATTTTTTCATCATCAAGGCGGTGCGTAATCGCATAGTATATCTTTTCTAATTCTTGGCGATAATCGGGTAGATTCTTGAACAAGATACCTTCTGGGTGGTTTAGAAACAACAAATAAATAGCTTTAGGTAGAGGGGTCATATGTATTTCTATATTATTGTAGTCAAGCAAAAATATACGATAATCTTTTGTGATACGCAAACGACTAAGCTTGTACTTTGGCTCTACCAATTGTTTAAGTACATATTCCTCTACTCCATGTAAGCGTAATTGTTCAATCTTAACTCGAACCTCATTGAGTAAATTATATAATGTTTCATCATTAAAATTTCGGTCTGCATTGTCTTGGGGATTTGGATTCTCTTCCCAAAAGAGACTTCTTGTTGCTGAATACATTATATCTTCTTCATCTTCCCAGTAACGCTCAATATCGTCTTGTATGTTTTTTAGGGTATGCACGATCCCTAAGTAAGAAGTATTAATGAACGGTTGATAGAAATATGGTATGTATCCCTCTTCTGCAAGTTCTTTATCATCTGCATTTAATTCTTCTTCGTAAGCACGCCACATCAAACCAGGTTGAATACTCATATCTCTATGATTTTGTAAATAGGGGGCATATAGTTGACTAAATAGCAATGGTGTGGTAATATCTTCTTTGGATTGGAAATCTAAAGTAGGTACATTGTACTCTATGATTTCTTTTTGCAAAACTTTTTTTGCTATTTGGGGATAATAGAATAATCCTTCTAATGTCTTTTGGAATTCATCAATGTTTTCTGTAATGGTAGAATTAGCTTCTTGATTATATTGACTTTCCACATAGATATAATGCCCCCAACCAGAATCTAATCGCAATTCTTGTGGAAGTTCTTGGCTAAAGAATAGAGTATGTGTGGCTTGATGTTTCATGATAGTTCGTTTTTACAAATTGGCTGCAAAGGTAGTGAGATTTTTTTATTTCTCCAAACTTCTGCAAGGCTTGCAGACATAAAAAGCGTGAGCTTAGACTTGCTCGCGTTGTGGCAGTAGGAATTGCCCAGAAAGAAACAAGTCACGCCCACGCCAAACGCGGACGCTTGCTGACTTGTTCGTATTCCTTTCTTTTGAAATTTCCTACTTTTCAACGCGAATAGAACAATAGCAAACGCTATGGGAGTATGTCTATATAATCGGATTTTATAATCCGACTGCAAAGGTAGTAAAATATTTTGGATTGAGCAAATAAAAATGCCATTTATAAATGGCAGGGGAAGATATCAAAAATAGTCATAGAGGAGGGCTGCCCATCAAATACACCAAACGACAATCATCAGTTAAAAATAGTTTCGTTACAAAAACAATCCAGTTTATTGAAACATCTTATGTACTTTTTGGGATTACGCAAGAAGTTGCAAGACAAATCTCATGCTACCATCGCCATCCATTGCTTAAAAGGCTCAGCCTTGGGTGAAGGAATGGATTGGATAATACGGAATATCTGCTCTTGGTCTGCCACATCGGACATACGCATTTTACCATCAGCAGCGCGTAATTTCAACTGGACCAGTTGACCAGCCTCCCCCACCAATCAGCGATCAACTACGGGTTCATAACGGGTTCTTGACGGGTTCATAATAAGACATCACTATCCCATCCATAGCACATCTGTATCCTATCATTATCCTGTTATATCTATTGTATCAATTTTCTGTAAAATATAGAATGAGGGAAGTGAGGGAGTGAGGGAGTGAGGGGATGATTTCCCTCACTCCCTCATTCCCCTCACTATGCAATACATGAGGGTTTCTTTCTATACAAACCTGTTGTAAGTCTTTCTATGTGAGCTGTTTGTACGGATTTCGTAATCCATCTCTCCATTGTGCTCAATGCTACTCCAAGG
>JBGVEG010000114.1:0-1744 GCA_045119955.1 Paludibacteraceae bacterium | reverse complement strand
GAGCATAAAGTCGAGGTTCTCGAAGAGCAGTTTGTCGCCAAAGGCCTTGCTAACGCCCTCTGCATTAATAACTTTGTTACCCAAACGTGGACCGTTAGGGATAAATATCTCGAGCTTCTCCTCTCTCTCTTTCTGCTCCTCGTTGAGCATGCGGTCGTAGGCAGCCAGACGGGCTTTACCTTTGGCTTGGCGGGCTTTAGGTGCCATGCGCACCCATTCCAATTCGCGCTCGAGGGTCTTACGGCGCTTGCTGGCTTGTTTCTCTTCCATAGCCATACGAGCAGTCTTTTGCTCCAGCCATGAGGAGTAGTTGCCCTTCCATGGAATACCCTCACCGCGATCCAACTCGAGAATCCAACCTGCTACATTATCCAGGAAGTAGCGGTCGTGGGTGATACAGATAACGGTACCTGCATACTGGTGCAAGTGTTGCTCCAACCAGTCGATAGACTCAGCGTCAAGGTGGTTGGTCGGCTCATCTAGGAGCAGGATGTCTGGTTGTTGCAAGAGGAGTCGGCAGAGAGCCACACGGCGGCGCTCACCTCCAGAGAGATGCTTTACTTGCGCATCGTCCGCAGGACAACGCAAGGCATCCATAGCGCGGTCAAGGCGACTGTCTATATTCCATGCATCCACGCTGTCAAGTTTGTCTTGTAACTCAGCTTGGCGTGCCAGCAGTTTGTCGAAGTCCGCATCGGGCTCTGCAAAAGCCATGTTGATAGCGTCAAACTCAGCCAGCATGTCCATGATAGGTTGCACACCCTCTTGTACGCACTCGCGCACAGTCTTCTCAGGGTCGAGTTGTGGGTCTTGCTCCAGATAGCCTACGCTGTAGCCAGGGGAGAATACCACTTCGCCTTCGTAGTTCTTCTCGATACCTGCGATGATCTTGAGCAGGGTGGACTTACCAGCGCCGTTGAGACCAATGATACCGATTTTTGCTCCGTAGAAGAAACTGAGGTAAATGTTATTGAGTACTCGTTTTTGTGGGGCGAAGGTCTTGCTAACGCCCACCATTGAGAAAATAATCTTCTTATCGTCTGCCATAGTTGTTGATGTTTATTTTTTGTTAGCGATCATGAGGATATTGTCGCCTATTATTTTTTTGCTGCCTGTGAACTCTGAACCTGAGTATTGCAGGTTGAAGTGTATTGTTTCACCATAGATAGTTCCTGTACCATAGACCTCTGTGTTATAGTGCTCTATATTGGTTGTTTCAATAGGTACGCCTAAGATGTTGGATACTTGTGTTTTGGAGGATAGTGAAACCGTGCGAGAGAAGGGATTGAACTCCAGCTCATTACCATTGATAGAACCTTGTGTGGTATATGCGCAGCCGTCATTTGTATTGAAGGTGAGCATCATAGTGCCTTTGTTGAGATAGGTGATGTACAATGTGCCTGCTTCGTTGGGTAATACGACGGTTTGTGATTGATCTTTGGTCACATATCCACTCACTTTGAACTCGTATTCACCGTATATATTCTGCACAGTTGGTTCACATGCGGAGAGGCATACGGTGATGATGGTAAATGTGATATAGTATAGTATTTTTTTCATTATCTATTGTGTGATTTATATTGCATGCTTATCGACGACGTAGGCCTTGCATTTGTTGCATTTTCTTCATCATTTTGCTGGTCTGCTCAAACTGTTTGAGGAAGCGGTTTACTTCTACAATGCTGGTGCCTGAACCTTTGGCGATACGGTTCTTACGGCTACCGTTGAGCAGTTGTGGGTTGCT
>JBGVEG010000113.1:0-4451 GCA_045119955.1 Paludibacteraceae bacterium | reverse complement strand
ATAAGCCCAACCTGGACCAGAGCAGTATTTGTACTTCATGGCATCGGTAGCGTCAGCCAACTCCAGTGTGTAGTGGGTGTCATCTACCTTAGTCATCTCGGTGAAAGACCAACTGTTCATCTCACCTGCGATGTAGCAAGCTTTAGTGCCTGCAGGTACAGTAACATTGTAGGTTACTGCGCTCATTGTCATTGCACTAATAAGCGCAGCGAACAAAAAGAAGATTTTTTTCATAATAAAATGAATTAGAGTTAATAAAAATTGGTTAATAAAGATGTTCTTATCTTATGTACTTATATCCGTTTTGAATGATAATACCATGATAGCTGGCATCCACTTTTTGACCCAAGATGTTGTACATAGGTTGAGTCAAATCCAATGCGGGTTGGCTTGGTTGTACCTCCTCAACATCGGTTGATACACCAGGGCAATCAATGAGTACCTCTTTGCCACTCTCCCAGCCATAGCATACATCCTCGTCTGTCCAGAGGTCACTTGTCTGAATAGCAGTTGCAGCACCGTTGTTGAAGATGAAGTTTACCTCCTTAACGCTCGCGTCAAACTGATGGTAGTACATGCCTTTATCCTTGGTGGATTCGGTCATCTTAGAACCAGGCCACTTACCTGTATAGAGTGTTGCTCCACCATCGTTCCATGAATACAAATATACACTCGCCCACTCAGCAGGTTTGCGGAAACCTACTGTGATAGGAGTTGCCTGTGGTGTCTCGTAGGTGTATGTTTGAGTCAGAACGGCTGTCTCTTCGCCTGCTGCCACTGCGTATGCCTTCAGGGTCTTGGTGCCTGTGATGGTGATAGGTGCGGTGTAGGTATCCTTAGTAGAAGAGGTCTTAGGGTTGGAGTTATCCAGTGTGTAGTAGATAGTAGGAGTCGCCTTCTCGCCAATGGTGGTCAATGTGATGGACAGTTGTTCTGTCTTGTACACTTTGCTCTCTGGGTCTGCGATAACTTGGAATGGAATATCTGATTTAGAGCAGTTGTTGCTCAATACTTCCATACCTTGCCACTCGTAGCAAGCATCTTGATCGAGGAGAATATCATTGGATTGTTCACCTGCATTGTTGGTGAAGATGATATTCATTTCTTTGTATTTAGCTTCAAAGATATGGTATAACCATCCCTCCGCATCTTTGGTTTTCCACTCCATGCCAGGCCAAGAACCCAAAACGGTTGCGCCATTGGTATCCCAAGCGTAGAGATATACCTTCTGCCATGTGGTAGGAGGCATGAACTTCACGGTGAGTGGGGTGTTCTGTGGTGCTTGATAGGTGTAGGTCGCCGTTTGTACTGCGGATGAACCGCCATTAAGGGTAGCGTATGCCTTCACTGTCGTTGTTCCGGTGATGGTGATAGGTGAGCTATAGGTCTTCTTGGTGGCAGAAGTGGTAGGGTCAGAACCGTCTGTGGTATAGTAGATGGTTGGATTTCCGCTAAGTGCCACAGCACTCATTTCCACTGTATATGTCTCTGTCTTATAGGTAGCTGAAGGGGTGATGCTCAATACAGGCACTTCTGGTTGGGTAGTCGTGTAGTACATGGCGAAGTTGCCTCCCTTATACGCCAACTGATAACCTTGTGGGGTAGTGTTGAATCCACTGTTAGGACCAAGCAGGAGACGGATAGAACCGTGGTGACCAGTAATGGTTGCTTTGTAATATCCATTGCCAGCCTCGTCGCTCACTTTGGATTCAGAGTGTACACCAGCCGCTTTACGCGCCAAAATCATCTTGCCGATAGGGTCAGCATATTTCTTCCAGTGAGGATAGAACACGCATGGTACGCCAGGCATAGAGAGGATAAAGGCGTTAGCGCCGAGTACGCGGTCCTTGTTATAGTCCTCCATTGATTTGCCGCAACCGCCTATCTCATCTTGGTTATCGCGACCGCCTTGGCAGCCAAAATAGGTATCGTGGCTATCCACAAAGGTCACTGCGAACTTGCTGAGTCCAGCGCCCAAGAGACCAGAACCTTTGCATTTTTGATAGTTGCCATCAGCAATGCCCTGAATAGCTGAATATTTGGTACCGAAGTCAAATGCCAAGGTATTCCAATTGACATCGTTGAGGTAGTTCTTGATATTATTCATATCGCCATTCCAGAACTCTACTACAGAGAAGTAGTTGGCTGCTGCGCTATTGTACATATCGATGTATTTGCCTTTGAAGCCCTGTGCGTAGTCGTAGCGCCAGCCGTCAAAGCCGATCACCTCTTTCATCCACTTGAGGTATGCCTTCATCATCTCTTGTACCTCTGGTTTAGCGTGAGCCCAGTCACGAGCAGAGGCATAATTGTCTTGCATATTGTAGCCACCATCGTCTGGTCCTGTAGCTTTGCCTTTGCAAGAACCTGCATCGGGTGCGCTATTCACTTCATCGGTGTTGCAAATCCAAGAAGCATCAGGTTGGAAGGTGCCGAAATCGCCAAAGTATTGTGCATGGAAGTCGCACCAAGAGGACTTGCTACCGGCGTGGTTGATAACGATATCCGCTACCACCTTGGTGTTAGCAGCGTGCATACGATTAATGAAATCAAGCAGCTCTTTTTGCGATCCCCAATCGGAGTTTTGGTTGCTATATACCGTTTGGTGGTAACCTGTTCCGCCTTCTGATCTGCCCGAAGGTGGCAACCATACGAGGTCGAAGTATGTACCTATTTCTTCTGACTGATTGAGCAGTACATTCCATTTGGTATTTCCTAATTGGGTGCCATTTATAAGTACATCACCAGGGGCACCATCGCGGTATGAGTCATAGTAGAATGCTTGCAACATCACATCCTCACATTCTGCTGGAACCGAACTGCCATGAACGGGCTTAATAGGTTCCTCCTCAGTGAAGTCACCTTGCAGGGTGATGTTTGCACCGTTGAAGGTAACTACTACATCGTCTTTGGTTTTCAATTCAAATACGATATTGCCATCCGTATCGCCTACTACACCAACAGGTGCGTTTTGTACGGCGCTGAAACCCCAGTTAGCATCCCATGTGCCGTTGGTGAGCTTCATGCGATATACAGTGCCTGCTGCCAGTTGGCTGAAAGTGTGGGTGAAGGTGTTGTCCGCATTCTTGGTCATGGCGATAGCCTTCTCGTTCCACGCTTTGTCTGCACCTACGAGTTCCGCATTTCCTGTTACATAGTAGGTGGCATTAGGGTCTGGAGTGGGAGTAGGGGTCGTGCCGCCGCAATTCTGTCCAGGACCTATATAGAGCATGTCATCTTCGTACTTCAACTTGATGTAGAAGTCATACGAACCAGCTGCATTACAGATTAGATGGTCAGTGTACTTGGTGAACTTTTGGTACTCACCATATGGATCTATAGCACACATCCATGAAGCACCGTTACCCAAGTCGTGCAACTGCACTTTGTCGCCCTGCTGTAGTGCCACGCAAGATACGAGATACTGATCACGCCCTTGATGATCTGTTTCGGATTGAGCGACAGCTTCTAACTTGGTTGTACCATTAATGAGCAAACCAAAAGGCCCTGCCATTAGAGCGATATTGCTGCATAATGCTAAAAATACGAAGAGTAGTTTTTTCATTTTGAATGATAATGTATGTTACTAATGATGATTATCGAATATACTTATATCCATTCTGGAGAACAATACCACGATATTGAGCGTTAACTTCTTGACCCAAAACATTGTACATTGGTTTAGTCAAATCCAGTGCAGGTATCTCTACTGGTATATTTTCAACGTCAGTTCCATCGCACTCGACAAGGACTTCTGAATCTACTTTCCAGCCGTAGCAAACATCAGCATCGGTCCATAAGTCAGAGGTTTGTATGCCTGCTCCATCGTTGAAGATGAAGTTGACCTCTTTGACAGAAGCATCAAATTGGTGGTAATACATACCATCTTCTGTGGCATCGGTCAATTCTGTACCTGGCCAATCGCCTGTGTAGAGTGTTGCGCCGCCATCTGTCCATCTGTAGAGATATACTGCGCTCCATTCGTCTGGTTTGAGGAATCCGACGGTTAATGGGGTTGTTTGAGGTGTTTCATAGGTGTAGGTGTGTGTGACCACCTCGGTCTCTTCACCTGCTGCCACCGCGTATGCCTTTAGAGTTTTGGTGCCTGTGATGGTGATAGGTGCGGTGTATGTCTGCTTTGCTGAACCTTTAGGGTCACTACCATCGAGGGTATAGTAGATAGTAGCAGTTCCTCTCTCACCAATGGTAGAGAGCGTGATCGATAGGTTGTCTGTTTTATATACTTTGCCTGCTGGATCTACCACCAATTGGAATGGGATATCAGAGAGTGAGCAGTTTTGGCTCAACACTTCCATACCTTGCCACTCGTAGCAAGCGTCTTGGTCAAGGAGAATGTCGCTGGATTGTTCGCCTCCACCATTACCATTATTGAAAATGATATTGACTTCTTTATATTTGGCATCAAATACATGGTATAACCATCCTTCTGC
>JBGVEG010000112.1:0-79371 GCA_045119955.1 Paludibacteraceae bacterium | reverse complement strand
AGCGCGGCAGGGAGTTGATTGCCGCGCAAGTTGTTGGATTAAGTTGTTTAAGTTGTTGATTTAAATAATTCTAGTTGTTTTTAGTTGTAGTGTAAACGTGTATATAGTTCCCAAAAAATAAACAACAATTAAACTATCATTCCTATGGCAAAAGTTATTTTTATGGCTGGCATCGCCTCCATCAGTGGTAAACTCGGTGATGTCGTTTTTCGCAAATCGGCATCTGGCAAAACCTACATGGCGAAAGCACCTCAACGAACAATTCGTCAACCCTCAAAACAAGAAATCCATCATCAGCAGCAATTTGGCACAATCTGCAAACTGGTCAATGCCATCATGTCCGATCCTACGCAGCGTGCTGCTTACGAGCAATTACAACGCAATACGATGGGTGCGCAAAAAATGACCTTACGTAAGTTTCTGTTTCAAAAGATGGCAGAAATTTTCCCACTCAAACCATCCAATATACAATAAATCCGCAATATCCATCATACCCTCATCATACCCTAAAAAAGACATCTATGGCACATATAAAACCCCTACCTCCCATTGCCTCCATTCGGGGCAAGTTACACAAGTTAGATAATGTTTATTTTACCGTCCGCTACGGCAAACAATTAGGCATACGCATGCGTCCATGGATGCATGCGCCTACCCCCAATCAATCCCATCATTACCAACGCGTACGCAAATGCAATCAAATGGTACAAAACATTCTCCGCAACCCAGAGCAAAAACAGCATTATTTTCTGCTCTGGCAAGCATACGAAACACAACAACTTCATACCCCCTTGCACAGATCCTATCGCCGTCTTCGTGATTTTATTTATGCGCAAATTTATCCATCCATTACGTCTGAATCATAAATACAAAAACCGCATGCAAAACCAACAACATTTTATCTAAGATTAGAGCTAACGAAAACTATGAAGTCATACACCAAATCCGAATTAGCCCGCGCAGCGGGCGTGAGCGGGGACACCTTCCGCCGCTGGCTGAAGACCGATAGGGAGTTCCTGCGTGCCAATAATGTACAACCGAAAACAAAATACCTCCCACCCGTGGTGGTGAAGTACCTCTGCGAGAAATACTGCATAGATGTGTAATTCAGTGGTATTTTATAAGACAATATCGACAACAAGGAAGACGTACAGACGAATGAGCAAAGCGAAATGAAGCAGATCGTTCGAGCGAAAGCGAGATAAGAATAAAAACAATTCCAAGCCGCGAGCGGAGTTGGTGAGCGGAATGTTGTTTTCCTAAATGTTGTTGATGAGAAAACCCCTGTTGTTGTAAATCAAATACTACTTGAATTGATTTAAATTGATGTTTTGTTGTCTTAGTTGTCTTAAACACAACCCAATTTGTCTGGTTTAGTCTGGTTTAGTTCCGCGTTGTGCGGACTTGTGCGGCATTTCCCCGCAAGAGCCCCTGAAAATATAGTACCTTTGCATCGTCTTTTGAATGAGCGCGCCATTCGAAAGACGGTGTACCTTAATTATTAACCTTCACAAAACCTCCGCAATCTGACAGTGAGCGAACGCGAGCGGTCTGACAGTGCAACGGTCTAACAGCCACGCGGTCTAACAGCGAAGCGTTCGTTGAACGCGAGCGGTCGTTTTGTGAACTAACTCACAAAACTCTATGGCTATTATCAAAAACTCCACTCCCTTCGACTCTGTTCAGAAGAAGTTCTCTGGTTCGGATGAGATCCACTTCCGTAACCGCAAGAAAGACAACGCCACCATTGGTGTGCGCATGAAACACCCTTACCACGGCGGTAACTCCGAGGCACAACAGGCAGTGCGTAACGCCTTAAAAGCAGCCCAAGCGCAAGCGACAACCATCCTCGCTGATCCCGAGCAACGCGCCACCTACGAGGCGAAATTCAAAGCACAAAAGAAGTACATCACCCTCCGCGGGTACATCATCTCACAGATCTATCAAAGACCTGGTGCGTAATAACGGATAATGTTTCGATACAAAAATACGGGCTCTTGAGCCCTACAAAAATAAAGTGTTATAATTTTAAAACAATTTGTGTCGTACGAACGAATGAGTACAACGAATGAGGCAGATCGTTCGAACGAAGTGAGATAAGAATTGGGTTGTCGTACAGACGAATGAGCACAGCGAAATGAGGCAGATCGTTCGAGCCTTCAGGCGAGATAAGAATTTTCCTCAATGCAAGGGTATATTTTGGTGATGCTGTTGTATGCGACATCATCTGATAAAGTGACTGTTTGGTTGCTCACTGATGCAAGCATCGATTCGCACGAACATCCACTTTATCTCGCCTATTTTCAATAGGCTTCACCAAAATAGTTTTTCAACAGAATCATTTTTCATGGAGTTATTCTCACAGAATGATCATTCTTGGAACAATCCCTTGCCCATTCCCTGCCAGAGGCAGTGTTTTGACGCAGATGCCATAGGCAGATGCAAGAGCGATACAAAGTAGCGCGAGTCAAAACCGATGGTCAGTTCGGCTGAACATCATACCTTCGACCGAAGGGAGATAAATCCAGTGAAATGTTCGGGGAACATCTAAAATAGTTCGAAGAACGTTAAAATCTATTTGGTGCGGCTCTCAGACGAAGGATGAGAGCAAGAGAAATGGATAAGACAGGAGCCGTCAAATCCTATTTGAACGGCTTATGGATTAGCCATTTATCTGGCGATGCCTAAACGTAGTGTGGCATCAGCACCAAATATATCCATGAATTGACAATAATTCTTATCTCGCCTGATGGCTCGAACGATCTGCCTCATTTCGCTAAGCTCATTCGTCTGTACGACGTCTAATTGACATAAATTGTCTTAAAACACTACCCCTTGCCGCTGGGGTGTGTTGTTCCCCAGCGGAATGTTGTTGATTTATGTTGTTAATGTTGTTGTAAATAATAACCCTTGCATTGTTTATATAGTCTTAAGCAATGACCTGTTATTTTTGAATATTTTTGTAGCAAGCGAAGCGCAGCGTATTTTTGTATAGAAAAATCACCCCGTTAAATTTTGGATAATTTTTGGTTTAATTGTTTATAATTTTTGTTATTAAAACCCCTTCATTTATGCTAATCCGTTTAATCCGCAATCAACCCCACGGCTCCGCCCTCACGGGCACCCTCTACGTGGACAGCCTCATCACCGAGGAAGGCCTCCACCAGTACCACCTCTCCATGCACACCCTCGAACACATGGACTATGCCATCCCCGATGGCTTCTACCGCCTGCGCATGACCTATTCGCCCCACTTCAAGGAAGTATTGCCTATTCTCGATAATGTCATTGGCTACCAAAAACAAACAGGCATTTGTACCTCCAACAACATCAACGTACTGCGAAGCGATCGTTCGAGCCCTGTTGGGCGAGATAAGAACACACATCAACAACCATTGCGTGGCAATCAACTTCCTGCCGCGCTCATGGAAGACAACACATCCCTTGCCGCTCGCGGCGTTGGCGAGCGGAATGTTGTGGAACAAAGTTGTTATTGTTGTTGTAATAATACTCCTGTTTGTGGTGGCTTTCGCTCAGGTATTCGCATCCACGCGGGCAATACCATCGCGCACACCACGGGTTGTATCTTGGTCGGCGATCTGTCTTGTTTAGAGGACGGCAGCGATGCTGCCTCAACTAGCCTCATTGCCTCTTCGCCTTTAGCCTCTTCGCCTGATAGGTTACTATCCTCCCGCAAGCGTCTCAATGAACTCCGCACTTATTTGTTAAACTACATAAAACAGAATCCACATGAAGAAATCTACATTCAACTGGAAAGCCCTGATCCGTATCCTGATGCTGATCTTGCGTGCTCTTATGAGCAGCAAGCGCACATCGCCGAATCCCTTGAGCGAGCTCAGCGACTCAGAGAAGAAAGAGAACTGAGCGATGAGGCGATAGGGCTATGAGGCTATGAGGCTATAAGGCTATAAGGCATGAAATATCCCCACTCTACCTTTAACAGGTATGGTGGGGATATTGTTTTATCTTACTCAGTGCATCAATTGCCCACTGAGGACATCCTTCCGCGGGACATATAATCTCCCACTGATTACACTGATCTACACCGAATAAAGTGGGATGTATCTGTGTATCTGTGTACATCCGTGCCTATCTGTGGGAAGTAATATATCTCCTTGCCCTGCGGGCAGAAATCTTATTAATCTTATTTAGTTTGTTTCACTCACTCATCGTTCTCCGAAATCAATTGCCATACGCTATCGCTCGCTATGCTCGCCCGCTATCTTAATAAATGCATCGGTACGCATTTCACAGACTAATCAGAGACGAATGTTGCTATATTTACATAAGATTCAGTGAGCTTTTGTCGCGAAGCGATGATCAGTCATAGCGTAAGCGTAATGACGAAAAAGCGAACGGTGGCAATTTATTGCGGAGCACGTTGGTATGGGTGGCTGATTGCGTAATAAGATTTATTTAGATCTCTCGAGCGCAGCGAGTAGGAAATAATATTCCGCGCATCCGTGCCCGTCCGTGTTCATCTGTGGGAGGAAATATTCTCTCTAAATGATAAATAATTCATTGCTTCATTCAAAAAACTCTGCAAAATTAGTGATTTTCTTGAATGTATGCCTGTTATTTTTAAAAATTTTTGTAGCAAGCGAGGCGCAGCGTATTTTTGTATGAAAAAAGTACCGTTTACAGGAGTTGTGTACCTCCGATGGTTAAAGAGCTTGCGCTATGGTTAGGTCATTTAGTACCTGCGGTGCCTTAAGAATCATTACTGCCGCTGGGGTGTGTTCTTATCACATGGGTTACCTTAATATACGCACGCAGTGCGCGCGTAAGGCGTGCGGCGCCATCTGTATTGAGGTGCGTAGCGTTCCAGAAATCGGCTTCCACTCCCCAATCCTGGTAATCCAGCACCTCTACAGAGGTATAGTCCACCGCCATATCGTGCATGACCTGCTCCATCAGCGCGATTTGCTCCTTTGGCATGCCCTCACGATAGGCAGGCAACATAGGCATAGCTACCAAATAGAGCATCACTCCCCTACCCTCGCACAAGTCTGCTAACTGGCGCAGCCACTGGATATTCTCCTGTACATAGGGCTGTGCCGCAGGTCCAACAAAGCGGTCATTAGCAATCAGCGCAGGTATATCTTGCCAGTCAGTTGGCCTTTGGGCATAGGTATGCCCGACACGCTGACCCAGTGAGTCGCAACGCACCATATCCTCATGGAGATAGTATTTGACAATCTTTTTTGCCATCAACTCTAGGTTGAAGCACTCAAAGCTATACTTGCTGATAGGCCAGCGCGGATAAATATCCATATAGATGGTATAATACACCCGACGGTTGCTGGAGCTGACCATCTGCAACGAACTATACGATACGGGCAATATCACCGATTGCAGCGAGTCCATCTGCGGTATGTATTTGGTCAGAAGGCGATAGTCGTCCTCAAAACATTGGCTGGAGTTAGCCAGGTTGAAGGCATGTGGAAGCACCGATGCATCGATACCATCATAGGCAATGGAACTGCCCAAAATGAGGGTACGAAGCGATGATGCGTGCTGCTCGACATAGCTGCGCTTATAGGTATAGGAGTTGGGGATCTGCTCCACCAGCATCTCCATTGCCACCGCCATCAAGATGATGGGTAGCGTGTAGCGTACTATTTTCTTGAGAAAAGTATGCATATGTTTTTAAAGACAATTTTCGTCAATATATCGTCAATTTTTGTCAATTCCTGAATTTATATTGTTTTGGTTAGATGAATTGGTTAGCCAATTAGTAACCAAAACAATAAATTTATTTTTACAGTCATTCATATTAATCGTCATGCTGTCCTGCATCAAAACTGAAAATAAATAAAATCTATGTCTTGTCCGGCGAACCACCAGATGGCCAAGGTCAGTGCATAGTACATCCACCAGCGATTGGGTAAACGCTTATGCCACTCCATCCATAACATCAACGCTATGGCTACGCCCGTGACTGCCAAGTGAAGGGCGTTTTCTACAAATGGCATGGATAAAATGCTGCTATCCCATATTCCTGACAAATAATCCACAAAACATAAGGTATCAGGTGATCGGAACAATATCCAACCCACCATGACCAACAGAAACGTACCCACCATCTTCGGAATATCGCTCCATGTTTGATTATCATCACGATACCGCCGATTCTTACCCATTAGCAATAGTGGCACAAACAACAGCGCATGATATGCTCCCCACAATACGAATGTCCAATTCGCGCCGTGCCAAAAACCAGATAAGAGGAAGATAATAAATGTGTTACGGACGGCTATACACTTTGTGTAAGCTGTAGGCGATGAGGCGAAGAGGCTATTAGGCGAAAGGCTGGATATATCCGGGCGTGAGCCGCCCAAAGGGATATATACGTAATCGCGGAACCATGTGGTCAGCGAGATATGCCATCGGCGCCAAAACTCTGCTATATCACGCGAGAAGTACGGCACATTGAAGTTGCGCATCAGCTTAATGCCAAACAACTTAGCCGTACCTATCGCTATATCCGAATAACCCGAAAAGTCACCATAGATTTGGAATGTAAAGAGTACGGCTGCCAAGACCAATGTACTACCCGATTGGTTGCTAACATCCGCAAAGACAGTATCTACATACGTAGCGCAATTGTCGGCTACCATAATCTTTTTGAAAAGTCCCCACAGAATCTGGCGCATGCCATCGACTACTTGTGCGTAATCGAAATGGCGTTTGCGTTGGAACTGCGGCAGCAGATTGGTCGCACGCTCGATAGGACCAGCCACCAACTGCGGAAAGAAACTGAGAAAAGCAGTAAAAGCCACCACATCATGCGTGGGTTCTATTTGTTTGCGATAGACATCAATAGAGTACGACAATGCTTGGAAGGTATAGAAACTAATACCGACTGGCAAAATCAAGTGGAGCAGCAAGAAATCCGACTCTATACCAAAGAGTTCTGCAAATTCGCGGGCAAAGAAGTCGTAGTACTTATATATGCCTAAGATACCGAGATTGACGATGATATTGGCAACCATTACGGCTTTCTTGCCGCGTTGTGTGGGTGCGCATTCTATACCAAGACCGCTAAGAAAAGAGAGGATGGTGGTAATGGCGATCAATATCAAGAATCGCCAATCCCACCAACCGTAGAAGATATAACTGGCTATGACTACAAAAAGGTTTTGCCATAGCAGCTGATGTTTGCAAGAACGCAGAG
Source organism: Paludibacteraceae bacterium (assembly GCA_045119955.1). Lineage (GTDB taxonomy): Bacteria > Bacteroidota > Bacteroidia > Bacteroidales > Paludibacteraceae > Colicola. The sequence goes on along the minus strand of JBGVEG010000112.1, from coordinate 72,173 downwards.
CGTAGTCAAACACAAACCAATAGAGCGAGAAGACTATTGGGAGAAAAAGGAGGTATTCGAAGGAGTTAAAGAGCATAGAATATTATCTTGTAGCCATCAGAAATGGCATCATCTCCCACAGAGGAGCACAGATGGACACGGATACACGGGATAGGTAGAAGACAATTACGACAACAGTGCAGACAATTAAAACAATGCTCGGAAATAATTGATTTGAATTGTCTATTAAGTTCTTATCTCACATGCGTTTGAACGATCGTTTCGCATACGTCTTATTAATGTTCAGTGAAAATCGGTGCAGTTCTGTGGGACATATATCCTTATCGCTCGGCGCGCATGGGGTTGTGGAGGAAGTCGTCATACGCCATGCGGATACCATCCTCCAGTTCGGTGGTATAGGTCCAGCCGAGTTTGGTGGCCTTGCTGACATCCAAGAGTTTGCGAGGGGTGCCATTAGGGCGCGTTGTGTCCCATTCGATGCGGCCCTCATAGCCCACCGTCTTCGCTACCAGTTCGGTCAGTGCCTTAATGGTCAGTTCCTTACCTGTACCTGCATTGACGGTCTCATTGCCCGAGTAGTTGTTCATGAGGAATACGCAGAGGTTCGCCAAGTCATCCACATAGAGGAACTCGCGGAGCGGACTACCATCGCCCCAGCAGGTGACGCTCTCTGCCCCACTCTCCTTGGCCTCATGGAAGCGGCGGATGAGCGCAGGTAGCACATGCGAGTGCTCAGGGTGGTAGTTGTCATTAGGACCATAGAGGTTGGTTGGCATGACAGAGATATAGTCGGTGCCGTACTGGCGATTGAGGTACTCGCAGTACTTGAGGCCAGAGATCTTAGCCAGGGCGTAGGCCTCGTTGGTCTTCTCGAGCTCGCTGGTGAGCAGGCAACTCTCCTTCATGGGCTGAGGCGCGAGGCGGGGGTAAATGCAGCTGGAGCCGAGGAAGAGAAGTTTCTTGCAGCCATTCTGCCAAGCAGAGTGGATAACGTTCATCTCCATGATCATGTTGTCGTACATAAAGTCGGCGAGAGCCGTTTGGTTGGCAATGATGCCGCCGACCTTGGCGGCGGCGAGGAAGACGTAGTCGGGTTTTTCTTCGGCGAAGAAGTGTTCGACAGCCTCTTGGCGGCAGAGGTCAAGCTCGGCATGGGTGCGAGTGATGAGGTTGGTGTAACCTTGGCGCTGCAGTTCGCGCACGATAGCAGAGCCCACCATCCCGCGGTGTCCTGCGATGTATATTTTGCTATCTTTATTCATATTCTGGTTGTTTATTTAGTCAGACCTGTCGGACTTGTCGGACGGGTCTGACAATTTTCTTTAGCAATTGCTGTCTGACGGTTCTGACATGTCTGACTTGTCCGACGCGTCCGACAAATTCTCTGGCAATTGCTCTCTAACTACTTCCTGTTTCTATATTCTAGTCTTGCACGAGTCATTTGTTCGCGGATACCTCCTTGCTCTACAAATGCCTGCTGTTGCTTATCAAGAAGTTTACGCAACATGTATGTTGCTTGATTAATCAAGGTGATACACAAGTTGCAATACTCCTCCCCATTTAGGCGATCATATAGTGTTGTATATTCCGCTTTTAAAGCATCACTTTTGGCATAGGATAGCATTTGTGCATATCGTGGATGGTTCTTATCCCATTGGCATAAACCATTCACTCGCAAATAATCCTCGTAATCTACCAACAATTCCTCAAGACTTGCTTTTGCCACATTCGTAAGTTTAATCTCCGTCTCGCGAGATGTCTGTGAAGCGGCACTACCTTCTGCAATATTTTGCTTACCACTACGTGCTGCTTGCACAATCTGATCAATAGTGCGGTCGCTCTTTGCATAAAAGCGGTGAGCAAAATGGTAACTCAGATCATAAATCATTTCGGTTACCTGATATACTCGCAGTTTCTTGTAGCCACCACCTTGGGGCAAAAATCCAGCCATAGTTTCTTGTTTTTTCTAGTTAATTATTGTCAGACCTGTCGGACTTGTCGGACAGGTCTGACAATTTTCTTTGGCAATTGCTGTCTGACGGGTCTGACATGTCTGACTTGTCCGACGCGTCCGACAAATTCTCTGGCAATTGCCTAAGGTTCATTTCACAATTCCGCGTTCGAGGTACTCAGCGAGGTTCACACGAGCTTGCTCCGCGGCATGATCCGCTGCCACCTTCTGCATATCGTGACGTACCATCAGCTTCACCAACTCCTCGAAACTCGTCTTCGCAGGATTCCAACCCAGCGCCTTCTTCGCCTTCGTAGGGTCACCCCACAAGTTCACCACATCCGTTGGACGGTAGAAGTCTGGCGACACCTCCACCAAGGTCTTACCCACCAGGTGCTCAGGACCCGCTACGCAGACACCTATCTCCTCCGCGCCTTCGCCGCGGAACTCCAAAGTGATACCCGCCTCCTTGAAGGCCAAGTCGCAGAACTCACGCACCGAGTGCTGCTCACCCGTCGCTATCACGAAGTCCTCTGGTGTCTCGTGTTGCAAAATCAACCACATGCACTCCACATAGTCCTTCGCATAACCCCAATCGCGGAGCGAGGAGAGGTTGCCCAAGTAGAGTTTCTCCTGCTTGCCCTGCGCAATGCGCGCAGCAGCCAAAGTGATCTTGCGTGTCACAAAAGTTTCGCCACGGCGCTCGGACTCGTGGTTAAAGAGGATACCCGAGCAGCAGAACATGTTGTACGCCTCGCGGTACTCCTTGACAATCCAGTAGCCATAGAGCTTCGCTACAGCGTATGGGGAGTATGGGTGGAATGGCGTGTTCTCGTTTTGAGGCACCTCCTCTACCTTGCCATAGAGCTCGGAGGTAGAGGCCTGGTAAATGCGGCAGGTATGGGTCAGTCCGCAGGCGCGAACAGCCTCCAGTACGCGCAGTACGCCTGTGGCATCTATGTCGGCGGTGAACTCAGGAGAGTCGAAGCTGACCTGCACGTGGCTCTGAGCAGCCAGGTTGTATATCTCATCAGGACGCACCTTACCGATGACCTGTATGAGACCCATGGAGTCGGAGAGGTCGCCGTAGTGGAGGTGGAAATGAGGTTGTCCTTCGAGATGCGCAATGCGCTCACGATAATCTACGCTGCTACGACGGATGATACCATGCACCTCGTAGCCTTTGTCGAGTAGGAACTCGCTGAGGTATGAGCCATCTTGGCCTGTGACACCTGTAATAAGGGCTTTTTTCATATCAAATGGGGTATTTTTCGCAATTTTGTGCAAAGGTACTACAAATAATGCACATACGCAAGCAAGTGAGGATTTTTTTTTAGAAAAAAATGCGAACGGCTATAGTATGTGCTGCATTGTGCGAACGTACTTTCGAGGTGGGCCCACAAAGTGGGAGGTGCCATCGAAGGTAGTGATTTTTTTTGAAATGCGCAAATATATTGGGAAAAAAGTGTGTGAGGCAAGATAAATGGGGATTAGCATGATTCATGAGAGCACCACAGGTAGTATTGGGCTAAACTATAGCGACAGCTCTTTAACCACCGGAGGTACATGACTCGCGGAAATTGTTAGTAACAAAAATACGCCATCTGCGATGGCTACAAAAATATTTAAAAATAACAGGATTGGTGTTTTAAGACAATTTTCGTCAATTTATTGTCAATTTTTGTCAATTCAAGGATAAAGTGGTAGTTGAGATATGTTGCTCATATCTCCTGTGGATACTATCTTGGTCGATGGTGTAAGTAAACTTCCCCATCGTCCAATCTACCATCCACTATCGTAGCATACTGCTACTCACTACCACTATTTTACAATGTCCTTCGGAACGATCTAATGAACTTATCTCCCTATGGTCGAAATGTAACGCTCTTCGAACTATCTATCGTCCTTCGGAATCTATCAGTCCTAAAGACTTTCGGTTTTGCTTCGTTGTACCAGCACAACTCCCCAATCCGCTACGCGTCTTGAGCAAAACACAGCCCGAGGCTGAAGTTATGGGCGATTGGATATGGGCTATTGGCTGGAGTGTGCGACTGTACCATAAATTATCTCCTTGCCTTCGGCAGAAATCTTATAAATCTTTGCCCCTCCCGACCTCCCTACAAGGGAGGAGGACTTGGTACTCCGTAATAAATTGCATACCGCTAACTTTCGCTGCGCTCAACCGCTATCTTAACTCTCAGTTTATGAACTTAGTCATGCGGCATTGCCGCTATCCGTGCCTCTACACTCTACACCCTACACCCTACGTTTTACCTCTACACCCTACACTTTACGCTTTACACTATTAGCTCCAACACCCCTGTCTTTAGCCTCTAACCTTTCGCCTTTTCGCCTCATTGCGCATTGTCTGCCAAAGGTAGTGTTTTGACGCAGATGCGAAGCAGATGCAGGAGCGATACGAAGTAGCGCGGGTCAAAACCGATGGTCAGTTCGACAGAACATCATAAGTTCGAACAAAGGGAGATAAATGCGGTGAATGGTTCGAAGAACATAGTCAACTCGACCGTAGGGAGATAAATTCAATGAAAGGTTCGGAGAACATAGTAAGATTGTTCGAAGAACATTGAAATCTATTTGGTGCAGCTCTCAGACGAAGAATGAGAGCAAGAGAAATGGACAAAAAAGAGCCGCCAAATCGTATTTGAGCGGCTATGTTTTGGACATTTATCTGGCGATGCCTAAACGTAGTATGGCATCAGCACCAAATATATCCATGAATTGACAATAAATTGACAATGAATTGACGTAAATTGTCTTAAAACAATACCCCTGTTCTTAGAGGCCTGTTATTTTTAAATATTTTTGTAGCAAGCGAAGCGCAGCGTATTTTTGTTTAAAAAAAGTACCGCTTACGAGAGTCATGTACCTCCGGTGGTTAAAGAGCTGGCGCTATGTTTTGGCCATATAATACCTGCGGTGCCTTAAGAATCATTAATGCTACTGGGGTGTGGTCAATCGCACTCAACATGCCTACCAGAAGCCCACATCGGGCGTTACACGATTGGAGACGACATGCCAGTTGATGAGCAGCCAGAGTTGTTTGAGGTACTCAGCACGACGGTTCTGGTAATCGAGGTAATAGGCATGCTCCCACACATCTATAGCCAGCAAAGGTGTGAGCCCATAGCGCAAAGGGTTATCGCCATTCGGCAAGGACTGAATCTGCAGTTCCTTGGCGGCGTTCATTGCCAGGAATACCCAACCTGAGCCAAAAAGTTGAAGAGCTGCGTGGTTCAACTGCTCCATCATAATCTCGAAAGAGCCAAAGGACTGCTCAACATGCTGCATCAGTTCATGAGAAGGCTGTTTGGCGTGCTGCGATGGCGCCAGTTGCTCAAAGAAGAGTTGGTGATTGAGCACTTGTCCCGCATTGTTGGCCAAGGGGCCATCGGGCGCTTTGCGCACGATGTCACTCAGGGTCATGCCCTCGTACTTAGAGTCGCGCACCAGCTGATTGAGTTTGTCCACATAGTTTTGGAAGTGTTTGCCGTAGTGGCAGGAGAGGGTCTCTTGGCTCATCATGGGTGCCAAGTCGCTGAGTTGATAGTCCAACTCTGGCAGGTGAAATGGATAGATTTTCATAGTCGTTAATGGTGTTAGTGCAGCACAACATGTGCTACACCAGTACGAGGACAAAAACCGTGCCAGAGTCTTGGAGGCGCCTGACTAGAATAACTAGTCACACTAGCAGCACTAGCCTACCTAGCCTACCTAGCAGGCGCCTCTGGGACTATGATAGCCCAATTATTTCGCGGAGGCGCTGGATCTCTGCGTCTTTCTGCTGCAGCGCTTGGCGCAGCTGCTCCAACTCTCGCTGCATGCTTTGCATGCGCTGGTCTTGTTGCTGGCGGTAGCCCGTGCGAGCGGCGTGCATACGCTCCTTGATGCCCCCTTCGGTGACAAAGCGCCGCTCGAGATACTGCAAATAGGTGGTAATCATCTTATCCGTGAAGCGGCAGAGGGTAACGGATAGGTTGGCCATATCTTCGTCGGATAAACTCGTGACATATGCCTCATAGTGCTCATAACCATTATGCTCGCGACAGAACGCGAGCATCCGGTCGTAGCGAGGATGCATGACATTCCAAAGGGGGAGGTGGCGGGTATGCAGGTAGTCTTCGTAGTCCTCACGCAATTCTTGGAGACTGGAGCGAGCGACATTGATGAGCTTGATCTCCATCTCCGTGGAGGTCATGCCATCCTCGCAGCCCTCTACTATATTCTGCTTGCCGCTACGTGCGGCCTGTATCATCTGATCCACAGTGCGGTCGCCGTAAGGCGGTAAGAATCGCTTGCAAAAGACAACTGTCAGTTGGTAGAGTGTATCCGCTTTTTGGTAGAAGTGCAGTGTGCGCCAATTCGCTTTCTTGCGCAGCACTTGGGCTGATGGAGCTGAGGTCGTAGCCATCGTCATAGTGTAGTGATTTTTTGAGCGTTAATATTCTTGTTCCTTTAGGGTTGCCCGAGTACTGTTAGCCCAACTAGTTCGGCTAACACTACTAGTCCCACTAGTTTAACTAGCAGAATCCAGGGCAACCCTAATTCCGCTGCAAAGGTACTGCTCGAAACTGACAAAAGTTGTCAGAAGCAGAAAAAAAATATAGAAAAACAGCGAATATTTTAACAGAAAAACGAAAAAATATCGTTTATCTGTTCAATTTTCCGCTGCAAGGTACGTGTTTTTTCGCACATACACAAATATTTTTCATGTTATTTTTGAATGTTTCTACCCATTATTTATAATTTAAGAGGGCAATATAGTAGTAACCAACTCTTCTTTCAGAACTATAAAGTTAATAATTCCTCCCTTGCTCACTTTCGCCTTTTACGATTCATACGTCGCGCATTGCGTTGGTTTTTAGCCTTGCTTTTGGCTTTGCGATGCTGATGCCTTTTGGAGGATACGTGCGTCTTTACAGGGTACAATTTCTGGTGATCATCCCAATACTGATACATCTCCTCTATTTCTGATTTGGTATAGCCATACTCCGACGTAAATTGCTGCCAAAAATCATCAGCATTCTTGTATAAGCACATAGATTGAAATTGCAATACCTTTGCAATCGGACCTGGTATGAACAATGCATGCTGATTAGAGGTAGAATTTAGGATGCTATTTCTACTATCATTCAATGAGAAATCAGGAAATCCCTTCACGTGGTCGCCTTTGACCAAATCAATTAGCGCATTGGCATTTGCTCCTAATGCGCCACATTCCTTAGACTCAGTAGAAGCTAATATATCAAATTTGTGTTTCCACCACTCCATAAATGGTATTTCAACACATTGCTCTGGTTCACGACAATCATTTACGGGATATTTATTCTCCACATCTGATGAATAGAGAATCACAATATACTTTCCGCACAGGAGCTTATATGGTGCATGTGTAGCATGATCACCCACCAAGCCCAACAATTCAGTACGTGTATCTTCACAATGCAGCAATACATAGCGCAACGGTCTATCATGATCTGCTAGTGATAGATTGGCAACATCCTTCTGTGAATTAGGCAAATAACTATCCAAAATTGTCCGAATCCTTTCTGCATCCGCATCGTTGAGACGAATACACATGGAGGCTACATGCAAGCGCCAAAACACACTGAGCCAAAAAAGATAACTAATTTCTGGACTAATTGTTTTTATACGTTTGAAGAAATAATCTGCATAAGTTGACTCAATATATGAGAAGCGCTTTTCGCAGTGTTCACAGAAGTAGTCATCTCTTGTTAAGGCATCCGATTTGATTGTTTCCTTCTCCTCATCAGGCACTCCACCAAATGTAGCATCAATATCCTCAGGACTGACATTTCTACCCCATTTACGATCTTGTCGCAGTTCTCCAAGGATGGTTTCAGTCACAACCTCCTTACCGCGTTTGGTAGTCCCATCAACAGATAAAAAGGTTTGGATTAGAAAGTGTGGCGCCATATGCGATCCTTTGCATGTAGCTGGATGCGACTCGCATAGGTAGCATTGGTGTGATCCCGGTGCCTGATGGTGGATTGAGGGATAGGTTTTATACTTTTGTCCAAACTCTTTTATGATATTTGGAACTGGCATATTGATTCCACGGCGTTGGTAATAGGCATTGCACTCTAGAACTACCTCGTTAACCAGTTTCTTCAATTTATTGAACAGAAAAGGATCAACCAACTCGTTGTCGAACACATAGTGCAATGCATTAATCATTTGCACCTCTTCCGCGACAAAATCATCATTTACATCTGCATATAGTTGGCTTCGCACAATTGCAGCCATAGCTTGAAATTGCAGATTTATCATATAGGGAGTTCTTTCTTGACTGATAACATTAAATTCCGCACACAGACGCTTAAAGGCAATGTCTAAATTCTCATTGTCTTTCACTTCAATCAACTGATATACAGATGCAATCAAATCTTCTATAGGATGTTTTGTGGGCATACTTATTACTATTTATACATATGACTACTAAGAAACACATTTTATATTGGTTTATTTTTGTAAATAATTCGTTCTTATTCTTTTTATAGCTTTTGTTTCCTGTATCGTATTATGATTTTCTACAAAATCAAATAGTTCTTTATACAATAATGAGGATTGAATTATAATTTCACTTAAAATATCTTCTTGCTCTAACCTATCTACATAATTTACAAAGTCTATCAATTCATCATTAATAAGCTGATGAAAAAATAAACGTAGTCTTTCCCCATCTAATTCTTGCCAAAAACTAAATAATGAAAACTGCAAAAATGGAGAATATTTAATAAATTCTGTATTACCTATCTCATATAACCTTTTTTCAAAAGAATAACAAGCATCTTTAAAATATTCTATCGATGGTTTTTCTAAAACCGTCTCATGTAAATAACGGAAATTTGTCAATAGATTCATACAATATGCTATTGGTGCATTTGTCAAAATATAATTCATTAACTCACCAATCATCCCAACATCTGCTTTGACCATTCCGTATGGATTCTCTGGAATATCATTAGCCACATAATTTGGAAACCATATTAACATTAGTTTTGTACAGGAACCGTTTCCCTTTCCATCAGCAAATAATGTATAAGAGTAGCGTTGTACTTCTTGTGTGTAAATAAGACTCTTGATAATACAACATGCCATACTTTTTTTCTGCACAGTGGTGGATTGACGAACTATCATCATCTCCAAGGCTCGCATCGTCTCATCTATATCATATTCATCAATTTGTGCATCAATCCAAGAAACAATAGACTTTAATTCTGCACTAAAAAATTCATTAGACACTTTATCTATCTCCGTATCAGAAATATATTCATTTAAAATCTCTTTAATAAAATACTTATCAAAATAGATAGAAGCACATATCTTCTTGTGAATTACATTATCATGGTTTAAACCGTTAAGTTGTTCTGGAAAAAGTTGCAACAATATTCGTTTAGCAATATCTTTTTTTCTGTCTCCTAACAACTCTACTGCTTTATCCATTAACACTACTCTCTCTTTCTTTATGTTTTGATATTCATCCGATAATATATTATTTGTCTCTATTGAACAGCAAAGCAATTCTTTCTTGGGATATATTAGAAGATCAATTGAAGGTATATTTATTCGTAATGCTTCAATTAAACACAAATCATATAAATTCACTTCACCATTAGTCAAGTCAATCATTATTTGCAAATTGTTCAAATATCGTACCCATTCTCTCTTGGTTGAAAACATTTGAATCAAATATTTGAGAAGTTTTTCATATTCATCATTGTTAATCTGATTTATATCTAATATACTTTCTAATTGAGAATTGGCAAAGATCTTTAACGTTTTTGGATTAACCTGTGGCAGGAGAACTGGGAAATTTATAATCTTCTCTACAAACTGATACCCATCATTAACATCATCACCATAAAAAGAACTAATTGCAGCAGCCACCTTATTTACATCCATTGCGACAACATATATTACATTATCAAAGTCAGCTACCTGCCTAATTAAGCGAAATACCATGCGTATTTCATCTCTGTCCAGTCGATCTAAATCATCAATATAGACAATGATATGCGTATTGCCGTCTTGCAAAGCCGCACTTATTTCTTTCTTCTGCTCATTTAATGGTTTTTGTTCTGGCAAAAGATTACGCACTTCATCAAGTCGTTTTGCTATACTACTTGTAACTACTGATACACCCGGAACGAAGGTGGAGTCTAATAAGTATCCTATCCCATTAATAGCATACGATGTCCCCCCCCCATATTTCTTTATCTTATCAATCAGTTGAGGTACTTTGTTAAGATTTAGTGAATGCTGAAGAACAACGAAGAACTCTTGTAGAATTGATTCTTGATCTAATAACATCCAAGGATTAAAAGAGCATTGATATACATTTTCTAAATTATCAAATTTCTCCTTCAATAGATTTAACACCGAAGTTTTACCCTCACCCCACGCGCCATACACACCTATAGTAAAACTACTATGTGGATTTTTTAATTTGCTAGCAATTACTCTCGCAATATTTTCTACAAGCCTACTGCGTCCATACAAATCATCTGCATTTTTCTGGATTGGTTTGTCTTCATAAAGTTCTTTCATACCAATTATTATATTTCACCCCACAAAATTACTACATTTCCTCCACTCTACCAAATTATTCCGAGAATTTCTTCTAAAGGCTCATAACCACCGCAGAAATGCGATAGTTGTATGCTTGATTATAAATAGCTTAACTATCTATTTGCTACCATTATCATTTTTTTATTTCCTTTTTATTGGTTGAATAGTATTCACATCATCCGGATTTCCTTCATCAAGGAATCGATACCATACTTTGATTTTTAGGACTTCGATACCTTTCTTTACATTTATTATAGGTTGCCAACCAAGTGTCAGCAAACCATATTGATTTATATTGTCCTCCGTCGTTTCCTTAGGGATAAGTTCTGGATTATCTTTTAACTTTAGTAAAGATGCCCACACCTGAAAATCTTCGTTTATGCATTTAAGGTTATATTTTGTTATCAGCTCATTATTAGGTGCTTCAAATCTTATATTAGGAACATCTTCTTTCTTAATCACATATAACATTCTTTCCAACATGCGTTGATATGTAGGTAACTCATAAATCAAAGTATTTCCATATTTCAACACACCATCTTGGGTTTTATCAAACATATTCTCTAAATTATTTCCAAATGAGAATATTATATACTCATTAGTTAAATTAAGGCGATTAAAGGCATTTTCTAACTCATCTCTTGAAATCCTATATGATATACCATGAGTATTTAATATGAATAATTTATTTACTTCGAATATAAATTGCTGGAATGACATCTGAGCCATCACTTCATCTATATTCACATAAGATATATCAGCATTATCTATAAAAGCCGCATTTGGAAACGCATGACTGGTTGAACAGTTTACTTTTATATCATTTACATTAGAAGTACATGTGGTTAGACTTTCATAAGGTTTTAGCGCATTACTCAGGTTATTTGCTATTCCTTTATTTATAGAGCTTACTATTTGTATACTATAATTTTGATCCTCTTTTATTTTATTGTCAGCATCATTAATCAAGCAAATGGCTCCCTGAATTATTTCGTCTAACTTATTTTTATTATCATCCAATGATTTAAGATGATAATTATATTCTACAATTTTCGTTATATTTGAATCAACATCTACAGTTTTTAACCAAAATTTCATTATTTGCAATGATTCCCTCCAAATACATAATTCCTGTAAATTTGTTTTGTTGATATTTATTCCAATATTTAGAGCATATTCGTCTCCATAATATTTTGGTAAAGTCAACACTCTATACATTAATAAAGCTAAATATAAATATATGGCACCTAAAATTTTACCATCACTTATTCCATGCATTTTAGGCATTGGATACATATATTCATAATATAGGGACTTGCCTGGTTCATTCGATATTCTGTTAATCATATTTAAGACATTTAGCACCTCTGATATTGTAGATGGGATAAGTGGGTATGTCTCTGGTTTTGAATTAGAAAACGATAAAATCCGTTTTACTAGATCATATTTTTTCTCTTGTAATAACATTGCAACTAGCACAAGATGAAATTCATAGAAATCCCATAGTTCATTGTCTTGTCTATTATCATCATTATTGGATATTTTTGCAAATTGATAACGTTGCGATGCAATTCTCCAATATGACATTATCCATTCATCTTGCCCATAATGTATTTGTAATTTGAGATTTTTCCATAAAAATTTATAATGGTCAAGAGGTATAGTATGTATATTTTCAATAAACATTGTCAATAATGTATTACTATTATTAAGCGAAATTAAACGATGCTCTTTCTGACAAATATTCTCATTGATCCGTGTAATACCCGTTAAAAAATAATCATCGAATTTCTCGCATTTACCGCTATTAGAATAGAATTCTCTTACATAATCAAACAATGTATCATATACAGATTGAGTAAGATTATAATCTGCAGAGATTAACAATTTTGGAGTTACATCTACCCACTGAGAAAAAAAAATTCCAGCCTTCTTCTTATTCTTTTCCTTTACATTATTATAGTCTTGCAGTATGTGCTTGCTTAATTTCTCAGGGGATGTATATATTAACATATCCGTAAACAAAACTAGCAGACTAACCACTAGCAGAAAAACTAATATAGACTGCACCGCAATCCATATACGAGCATATTCAGAGTTGTCTATAAAGAATGGGAAAACAGTAGCTACCAAAATATTTACTACCATACATATAGCAAAAAAACAGAAAGTAGTTTCTGTCATAAAACGTTTTGCTAATAATGTAGAATTGTAATGTTTATCAATACTCTCTATACGTCCTATAATTAAGGGACATGACAAACCTATTATAGCAGCAACAACTGATAAAAGACCACTATATGTCGAATTTACAAAATCAAACATATTATTTTTGACTACATATTTTTTTTATTCTATTTACTTCTTGTGTTAATCTTCTAATTTCTAATCTATATATTGAATCATTTTCTAATGATTTATTTAAAATAGAAATTACGGAATCACATTGCTCTTCTAGTATTTCTGATTCTAAAAGTAATGATTCTATATTACTTGCAATTATTTTATTAATCGAATCTCGTTTGATCGTCTCACTTGTTTCTATTGTTCTTATTTCGATTATTGTCCTTTCATTTTTATATGTCAGCCACACTATAATAGCAGTCATTGAAATGACAATAGTCAATATAATTAACCAATGCTTTTTCATTCTATTTAAATTCAAACAAGAAGATTTCTTTATTTCATTTTAACACATTGCGACAAACTACTCTCTTTTATTTTCGCTTTAGGTGCATATTGTTTTAGCAACGTTTCTACAATCACGCGTTGGCCTGCTGTTATAGAGGGAGATAAAGTTACTTCAAGTTCATCTAACACCTCATCTTTTAATGACATATAGTATGTTTCAAAATGTGGCTGTATTCCCGTAGCCAATGCTTGTCCTAAAAACTCAACATAACTACTTGCATCATTGAGAGATATCTCCTTTTCTGTAGGTATTATAGTTAACACAAATCGACTTTCGTGTTGGAATGCCCATCGTTTATGTTTGTACTTTCCTACTTTGCTTATCTCCACACTCATATCATATGTACCATTTTCATTATGAGATACTATGGCTATATCTTTAGTTTGTATCGCAACATCATCAACATAGTGTATTTTAATATAAAAATTATTGAGATTATGGCTATACACTGGTATGATAAGATACTTTTTCCTAAAATACTCATTTGATGGAATCTTCCATGTTATAGTAGAAACCATTTTAGGAAACACACTCAGTATTTGAGCACTTACATTATCATCACCCATCAATCCATCAATAATAAAATAGTCTTTAAACATATCTACAGGTAAAGAGATACGAACACCACTATCATTATTTGCATACATTTTCCATAACGGTATACTCTCCTCATCATCTTCTGTCCAGCAAGATACATATGTGTATTTACCCAAAGGTATTCTCTGAGCTTCCACGCGTCCTTCTTCTAAGTCGTCCATTCGATCTAAGCGATTAAAACGAATCTTCTTTGTACTTAGAATCATCGCTAACGATTCAATATTAGTATAATGATGGATTAACATATATATCCCATTCCCTTTCTAATTATTCTTATCCTCCTACATAAAACAACCATTCAAATTATTCAAAAAAGAATTTTGCAATTGGTTGTTCATTAAGATTTGCTAAGTCGGTTGGAGGAATTTCATTCTTATAGCGCAAAAATGAAACTTCATCCTCTAAAAGAGCACTAGCTCCTAATTTAACTAAGCTATCCATGTCCTCGGCGTTTAACAACGATTGTAAGTATTCGTTCTCCTGAGGATTTAATGGACGTTGACGTTTGAGTATCTGAAGTTGATTGATTTTACATATCGCACTTTCTGTTTTATTACTTGCCCTTTCTGTTAACCACGCATTGAGAATCAATGACCATTTCAACAATTCATTAAAGCGCACTTCATCTGCATTTTGGCAATCATCTGCACACATAACCATTGCAAGCATATCAAAATTAGCCAATTCAAAAGCAAAATCATGCTTCATAGCAACACTATTCATTGATTCTATAAGTGTCTCAAATGGTATATTATCAATCTTATGCCACAATTTATTACGAAGATATGAGAAAGGACTTGCGGCAAGCATTTCATCATCGCGTTGGAAACCTAGTTCAATCGAACCATCAAAGAAGTCTCCCATTCGACACTTATTACCGCCGACTTTAGAACTCCAAATTAATAAATTTATATTGCCTATTGATAGAATATACAATTCATCAGTTTCGGACGAAGAGTTAAGCAATTTCCCTCGCAAAATACTTTCTCGCAACAACTCTATATGACGAAAATCTTCCGATGTAATAGTAGATAACAACAGAGGTTTTGTTACATTCAACTTATTTAGCAAAAACTGTACATCCTTCCAATAATTATATTGTCTTTCTATTTCAGAGATGTCGCCAAAGCCTTCAACATCAACATCAAAGCGATGGTCTCCTACAGAAATCATTTGATGCTTATATAGTGCTAGTATAAACTCGTACTCCTTAAGTCGCTTATCTAATTGATCTGATTTTGTATGTACCTGAACAGTCTTTGTATGTAATATTTCGTTTACATCTCCACATTCAAATGTCAATGCATCTTCTACATTTACTTTAATAATGCCATTTTCAATTTTTGAATTCACCGAATTAAAGAACACACGATCTCCAACTTTAATTTCAATGTCTTCAGCAATACCAAAACTTAATGTGCATTCTCCACCGAGATCTACTGGTATAGTAATATTGTATTGAGAATCAAGATTTGCATACAAAAAAGACTCGTGTGAAGATAAGTACTGAAGTGTCTTAATTCTACTCATTGGTTTAGCTGGAGTAGATAATTTAAATTGCGCTATACCCCTATTCTTGACTTCCTCAATAGACATAGAAGGAGTATGTGCATATTGTAACTGCTTTCTACGATCACTTACAAAAGTAGTAAGAATATTTTCAAAATCAGTACACTCTTCTGGAAATGGTTTCATCTTAACAGAAACTGTATCTTGTTTATCTTTTCCTTTTAGAATATTTTTTATCGTTTCAGGTAATAAGCTTCGATAGAATAATTTTCTCTCTTTAGTTCCCTTTACTATTTGACAAACAACATAAACCACCGGTTCGTTCAAATATGCACGAAGATCTCTAGTATCTATAGCATATTTGAAGTTATCAGTTTTAATATAATCTACTGTTTTACCCTTTATTTGTACAGCTACTTTATCAAAGAAGTGTTCTTTATCCTTAGCTGAATCAGTATAGAGATATAGATAACCATCCCAGATTGGTTCCTTGTCATCTTCTCTAACATATGGAACTATCACAGGACTATCTTCCACATAAAATCTCAATTGATTTATGGCTTTTTTCTCTATTTCTGTATAATTGCTCATTAAGCTTACATTCTTATTACTTAGGCTTATCCACCACAGATTCTACTTGCCGATGAGGGGATACTAGAGACCACATAGAGTCCATACTTTTTTACTCCCCCACTTCTCAATAAAGCTGTCTATATTATCTCCCTTTCTCAACTCCTTTCTTTCTGGAGAAACAACTATCAGGAATCAATTAACTGTCCTTATATTCTGCTTTATATACCCTTCAAGCCACTCTACATATTTTTTAATAGCTTCTTGAAGATCATTTTTGAACATTAGTTCTTTTGTAGATATATCATCAATCTGTTTTTTTACATTAATTGCCTCATTCAAAAAATCCGATTCACGATCCTTATCCTCTCGTGCCCGTTGTAAATATTCAATACATAGAGAAATACGAGAAGCTGCATTAGTTGAGTTTGTTGACAATTCAACCGTTATACCGCTTAAACATGTCAATAGATTATCCAACACTTCCTGCTCTTCTTTAGGTAAGAATAAATTTGCAAGTCTTTGTTCATTATACACATCAGTTAACAAAGAGTTCAAATCCTCAACTAGTCGATCAAATTTCGCTCTAGTTGTATAATCGTAGAAATACAAAACATATTTGGTTATAGATTGGTTTATCTTCTCCGCCAAATACAATATCTTTATCAATCGTTCTTTCTGGCCTTGATTTAGTTGATCTTCTTCGTCTGCAACATTTACACCCTTTTTCCCTTCATATGATGTTATACGTGTATCCTCTTTATCTGCATTATTGCTACCTTTTTTCGTAAAATAGGATTTTAACCAATCTACTCCTATGATTAAAATTAGTAATATTACGCAATCAAGTAACGACATATTCTTTATTGATTCTATGATTATACTCTCCATTCTTTTTCCCTTTCTTTTCTCTTCAATTTCTATTTTAATTTGGTTTTTGGCTCACTAATGCAGTACACTGCATTCTTTTGTGACAAAAACTAAATATAGCACCCTGATTTTTAATTATTTTTGTAGCTCGTGAAACGAGC
This sequence comes from Paludibacteraceae bacterium, assembly GCA_045119955.1. Lineage (GTDB taxonomy): Bacteria > Bacteroidota > Bacteroidia > Bacteroidales > Paludibacteraceae > Colicola. The sequence continues at coordinate 55,213 of JBGVEG010000112.1, read as the reverse complement.
GTATTTTTGTTTAAAAAAAAACATACCCCTTTTAAGAAGTCCACGCATAACATAATCCTTCGTTTTAATTCGATCGGCTGCGATATAATACTCTGCCGCATCGGAAAAATTGTGCGAGTAATCATCTAAGTTCCGCCCCATCAGGTAGTACGCTTTCGCCAGTTTATCCTTTTCGCATACACATACACGACCGATGAAATTATCCAACGTCCGTATGGACGCTGCTAATGCCGCAGTATCGCGCATAATCACACCCTTCGCAAGCAAACTATCCGCCTCCGCGATTACCTCCTTCGCCTCGTGCCACGACTGACAAGAGACAAAGTTACCTATCAGAAACGCTAATAGGGATAAACAAATAATATGTTTGAGAGATGATAGCATACAAAAATCCCTACAAAATTACAACATTTCCCCCACTCCACCAAATATTTCTGCACTTTTTTGCACAAAAGCCATCATTTTACCGCTTCACCCCACTATACAATGCCCATAGCCTGTCACAGGCAGTATTTTGACGCAGATGCCACAGGCAGATGCAGGAGCGATACGTGTATCGCGAGTCAAAACCGATGGTCTGTTCGGAGAACATCATAAATTCGACCATAGGGAGATAAATTCGGTAAACAGTTCGAAGAACATCTACAATAGTTCAGAGAACATTAAAATCTATTTGGTGCGACTCTCAGACAAAGGATGAGAGAAAGAGAAATGGACAAAAGAGAGCCGCAATGTCACACATTAGCGGCTATGTTTTGGACATTTATCAGACGATACCTAAACGAAGTGTGGCAGCAGCACCAAATATATCCATGAATTGACAATAATTGACGTCTAATTGACGAAAATTGTCTTAACAATATACTTCTGTTATTAGAGACCTGTTATTTTTGAATATTTGTGTAGCGAGTGCATACGAGCGTATTTTTGTATAAAAAAACAATCCTGGAATTGTCACTAATTCTTATCTCGCCTGATGGCTCGAACGATCTGCCTCATTTCGCTATGCTCATTCGTCTGTACGTCACCAAGTTGTCAATAATTGTCTTCAACAATACCCCTCATCTTTTGAATAACAACTGCAACTCCAATTGGAACTGCAGTCGTTACTATTTTAATGCCATATGCACTTTAATGGTTGGTTACTAATCATCAAATTTCTAAGACTTTGACGCATTTGTAATCTTTTACAACTTAATTATTCCTAATCACTAGTGCAGCCAAATACAAAATATTCGTCCACAGATTTATATTATTTTCAATAAAAACATTATTCTATGTCAAATTTTCAGATAATGTGTAACGACGGATATACTATATAAAAATCTCCACCTCTATCTTCACCTAGTTGCTCTTCTAAAAAACTTTTACAATATACAGTTCCCACCTTATACTGATTACACTGAGCAGCTCCTAAAGCATTATAAAATTTGTTCGAGCACAATATAATTGGTTTATCTTCCTTATTTGCACTATTCCCCAAATGAGCAGCATGATTCACCACTCTTCCCATCCATACCAAATCATCCAATCCACTACCTTGATAACCTGCTTTAACAACCAATGTATTTCCATAATCTACACCGATACCAACCTTAATATTCGGCAAATCATATAGTGATAATTGATTATTGAGCATTCTGATTACCGAATGAATTCGCGCTACCATTAGAAAAACTTCCAATATATCTTTTGATAAATTCTGAGCATCAAATATGCCCGATACACAATCTCCTACTATATTGATATGTTTACACTGTTGTAAGCTTTGCATTACTGCAGTAATTTCTGAAACAAAACTTCTATAGATTTTTGATACATTCTTTTTCGTTTCTTCATATGTTAGTTGGGAAGAATCTCTAATATCCACAAATACAGCACAACATTTTACGTAATATCCATTACCGTATGTCATTTTATCTTCTGTTGGAACCTTTGAAACAGATTCTGCATCTATGGAATCAGTCATATAGGATTTTATTCTTTCTAAAGAATCTTCAATATTAAAATCGTAATGCTTCTTTACTTGCATATCACCATTTATTAAGATCAATTTAGTATACTTGAACAAAAAACAACATAATTATAAACAATCCCAAGCTAACCATTGCAAGGCACAACCAACGAAGACCTTTATTGTATAGTGCAAATTTCTCGGCACAACGTCTTGCATTGATGTAAGTCTGAGACAACAAATCTTCATAGTAATCATGATCACTCTCTACTTCAGACAATCGTTTATATATTTCAAAATTAATACTCGCAATGTTATTAAAATGAATTAAAGAATTCGTCTTCACTTCCTTACCATAAGTATCTTCTTTTGTTTTAGCTTTTAAAACCAATACAAAAAAACAAAAACTAACTATGGTTAATGCTATCGTAATCAACAATAAAAGTAATGATATAAAATTAACTAGTGAAAAACAATAACCGATACCATTATTGTTAGAGGCTTCAATAATTAACGATACTATATGTCCTAATTTTGATAGGACCCAATCGGTACCAATGATAAAAGTTGGTACTAATAAAACAACAGACATCAAAATAGATGTTTTACTATCACACACTTTAACCCATTCTATAATGCGATCCATGCGACGATTTTGGTCTTCTATTTTTTGATTCATCTCCTATTTATTGAATTGTTAAATGATAATTTGTTTGATACATAATTTCCAGATCTTCATTATAGTTTAAGGTCTTAGATGTCCACATTGAAATAGGTCTATTAAACAAATCCTTTGTATATTTCAGTGAATAATCTAATTTATTGTATAATCTTTCAGATATTCCAATATGATAAGGAGATTGGCATAAATCACTAATTTTAGTAGCTCTATTGACCCCATTTCCTATCCATATTAAGTCTTTATTATTTGAACATCCTCCAATTCCCACTTTTGTAACCAGTACTTTACCATAATCTATACCTATACCAAAATCTATATTACTCAAGTTCTTCATGATAGGATTTACTACGTTATTTATAGCAAATGACATCTTCATTGCAGATTGAACCGCCTTTCCAACTGTATCATTCTCTGTACCTTTGTAAAAGACCAACAAACTATCGCCATTAAAACTTCTAATTTCGCCACTATCTTGATTCGCAATTCGTACTATCGCATTGTAGAATGCCGTCAATAATTTGGCAACATTAACATAGTGATGACAATCTAATAACTTCGACGATTGTCTTATATCTATATACAAAACTGTTGCATAAAAATATTTGCCTGAATTGCCAAACGTTAATCCTGGTGTTTCTAATGTCGGTATCACACTTGTTTCGACCTCGCTGAAACGTTCGTCTCTAATTGATTTTGTTTTTTCTTCCAATTGTAATTTTGATACTATCATATTATTCTATATTTTTTTCATTCTACCCTATAAATATCTAGTATGATTTTATCGTATTTTAGCAATTAATGTCATAAAATTTCGTTGGATATCGTTTTCTTGTATTTGTAAAGTTGTAAGTATTTTTTTTATATTAGTGTACGAATTAAAAGGAGCGTCTGTTTCTGTCAGTATTCTGTCTTTTGGTATATTTTTTAATATTTTTTGACCATGATTTGTCATCATCATTGCTTCATTCACTGAAAAATAATACCCTTTTTCCAACATTCTTGGTATGAGTGATATCGGACCAGAATACCAATGAAATATCACATATTTAATGTCATATTCAATTAACAAATCTAGTAATTCTCTTTCTGCTTTTCTTGAGTGAACACTAATTATCTTCTTTTGTCCTTTAATTATAGTCAATATGTGTCTTAGAACAAGAATTTGCTTCTCTCTAGTATCAGCATATTCACAAGAGAAATCTAGACCAATTTCTCCAATATAAGATGTTTTATTTACCAAGTCATCAAACAATGACAATTCAAGCAAAGCCTCATCAACCAATTGTGGATGACAACCAAGTGCTAATCGAACATATCGAAGTTTCTGAATATATCCTATCCCTTGTTGAAAATGACTCGGCAAATTTGTCATACCTAAGATTATGTTGCCTCTCTTTTCTTCTTTTGCAATGTATCCTAATGGATCATCCATCATATCATAGTGACAATGCGCATCTATAATCATATCCAGTCCATGTATTGTAAAATTATTGGATCGGCATCTAAGCGTACCATTGTTGCCAATTCTGCACGGGTTCGTATAACTAAATCTATAAAATCATTGATATCCTCAAAATGTGACATACCTGCAATTATCAATTCATTATATATCTCTTCCCTTGTAAGTGCTGATTTCTTTAAAAAATTTAACATCGCAAAGAAATCATTTGAAACATCATTATTACTCTTGTTATATAATGTTATCAAACGATTTCCATAAGTAGTTCGATCTATTTCTCCATTAAGAGAGGCCCTACGATACATACAAGGCATACAACGTCCACAATGTGTAGCACGTTTATTATCAAACATATATTGATGCGTTCCCCTTTTTCCACAGGAATTAGATAGGTTTACAACTTGTAACAAATAGACTTTATCGTTGCAATCTCTTACCATTTCGCCTTTTGTTCGTTTTTCGTATGGATTGTACAACCTTATATTTATTCCTAAACAGTCTACTAGATTTTGATATTGTCTTATAAACACAGGATGAGTTGTTCGCGTGCTGCAAGACGCTCTTCGAGAAGCAGACAATGGATAATTTAGGGAAACCGAGCCATTTTCCGGTATAATTAAATCACAATTAGCATATGTAGCGACAATCAAAGCCAAAGAGATGAACATCATAGATCGTGAGCGAGATGACGGTTCTCTAGATAACTGTGGCGAAATCATTACAGATTGGATAACACATATATTTTGATCGTATTTTTGTCGCAAACTTGCTATTACACGATTTTGATCTTTTCTAGGACCAGGCATGTTTCGATCATAGTGAGACACTACACACAATTTCCCATTTTGATGATTCGACAAATAATCAATCGCTCCTATCAAGGAATCCATTCCACCTGAAAACAGATTTACTTGATTTATTCCTTCATATAGATTAATAAGATCTTGCTGTTGAGGAGGATACACTATTTCAAAAGAATCAACAAAATGGCAATTCCAATAGTCACCAGTCAAAAATGATAGCATCTTATTTATCCTTTCGGAGTTATCACAAAAATATTGATATTCTGGTATGAGAATATCAACATCAAATTCCCTTGACCAACCATTAATTGAGTATTTTTTCCGCTCTACAGTTCGATCAATCGCATATACTATAGCAGAAAGATACAACATGCTAAATGTTACATCTGGCACCTTACCTACAAAATACAACAATGGATATAATTGAATGTTTGCAGAAGTATCTATAACATTTCCATCAGCAAACTCAATTCTAAACTCTATACTTAAACGAACATCATTCTTTTTTACTGTTCGAACCACATAATTAATTACTCTAATCCTCATAGCCAGACAATATGTATATTATTCTATCAAACTCTTTTTGCATAAAATCTATTCCCTCTACACTTCCCCAATTAATTGATTCTGTGGAGCGTGACTCACGCCCCTTCTTTAAATCTTCCGTTATCAAATCTTTTATTTCATTCATTGGCATTAAATCTAATCCATATCTCTTTTCCAACTTTTCTGCAAGATTTTGAGACAAATGGGAGAATATATACATTCCGAAAAACTCATCTATCACATCTTTTATTTGATCCGTCTGCATTAATTGATTAAACACATCATCTAATTCTACAGAATTATCAACATTATTTCCTAACAATCCTAAAATATGTTCAAATGCCTCATTAGCAGCAGTTTCATCCAACCCTATTACATCCAATGAGATATACTCTTTTAACATATCAAGTAATTCTTGACACGATTTTCCCTCAAGAGTATGAGTTCCGAGTCTTCTTTCTAACCAATTCAAACATCCCTCCGAGTGGATTTGAGCAAACGCATTAACAAAATTGCTTGCTAACACCATTCCAGCATGTCCTATCGCTCTCGAGCGACCTGTACTCACAACCTCTCGACCACCGACAGCACGAATATAATTTCTTATTGCATAATGATAATGTTTATATATTTTTCTTTCATACTTAATTCTACGTAGATCCACATTATCAGCAGCTTCATCATCATTAAAAGTATTAATTTTTACTAATGCATTTGCTAGTTTTGTTACAGACGAAGATGCACTACCCCAGTTAGGTTGTCCTACGATTGTTGCTTTATGACGATGAGATGTTCCCATAATTCTTAAATTAAAATTTCATTGCTCTTATTAATTTTTCATTTGATGATAATAGCTCTATAAATTCAGTATCATTTATTTTTGCATGTATTGCTTTGAATTTTACGCCTATTGAGAATGGTATCTGCTGTACATCTATTCTTTTTAACAACTTAATGAATGACTGATATGCATTTTTTGTATCATTTATTATCAAAAAATAATACATTTTATACCCATTAACGATGGTAGGATTTGACAAAATATAATTATTCAACAATTCATACATATCGTTCCATTCTACAGCAGTCAATATTGAAGCTTTTTTTACATATAAGTTTTTCATAATGGTATCTGTTGATGCTATAATCATATCATTGAATATTGATTTGATTTTTCTAGGAACCAAAGATATTCCGCTCATCTCATCTATCAGTTGATCACGTGAAACCCAAAAAAGTTCTCGTAAATCAACCGTACTAAAACATGGCATTTCAGCCATTATAGATAGCAATTCTGAATCGTCCCATCCGTTAGGAAGTTCTTTTTTTGCTTGACCATTCAGCGCATATTCTTCAATATTTACTAGTTCTTTAGGAATTGATGAAGTGCTAAGTGCCCATCTATTTAATTGTTTAAATTGTTCTATAAATTTTTGCTCCAACAACATTAATTTTAACAACGCAAATTTATTATTTATCTCCTTTATACCAGATTTCTCTAAAAGACTGGATCGGATTTCATATGCATTTAAAAAACGTTTTATTAACCTAGGATTCCATCTTAAAGCACTACCAATAATGGATGAAAATCGAACTATAAAACCTATCAACTTATCTAAATTAGGATAATCCACTAATCTTATTTTTTGTTCAATACGTTCCCAATTATAAGTATCAAATTTATATTCTATAATAAATTTTGCAAAATCTTTTTGTATAGTAGCAAATTGCTCTGGAGGTAAAATAGATTGACAAAATAATAATGTAATATATGTTTCAACCTCCTTCCGGCTCATTGGAGGTATAGTATATGGTAGTTGAATAAATTTTTCCATATACGAATCTCCTAAATTTTGTTTCGTCTTATTCTGTTCTGCACTAACGCGAATAAGCCCCTCATACTCACTCTTTATTGCATTAGAAACAATAAATTGATCCGCGGCTATCACAAATGCTGTTTTCGGGACATTCAAAAATAACTTTATCGCTTCTAAATTATCAATTATATGTCTTGGCAAACATCTGTCTAGATCGTCGATTAGCACAACTATTTTTCCTTGTTTGCTATATTCTATCAATTTTTCAAAATCTTTCCGAAACTCTCGAACAACTTCGTACTTTTTATTTTCGTCGTTATTCTTTAAACAATTTTTCAAAAATTCTTCTGCCTGTTCTCCTTTTAATATTTCTTGTAAATTATCTGATGAATTTCGAAATACATCTAATAATGTTGGTATTATTAGTGATGCACCACCTGTTGCCGCTGCTGTAGCAATAGGAACAGCTGATTTTGCTGCAATTTGTAGAATACGCATCCAATCTATTGATTTACGTAAATTTGTAAACGCAACTTTTAATTGCTTATATGAATTAGAAAGTTTATCACCTACTTTATTAAAAAACTTTTCTTCTTTCTCCAAAGCATCAACAATACCTTGAATAAGTGCCATCTTGGCATCATCAAAACTCTCGAAGGCCCATCCATCAAAATATACTACAATAGCATCCTCTTCTTGGTATAACTCATTTTCTAATATTTTTAAAATACTAGATTTTCCAGACCCCCAATCTCCATATAGTCCTATTGTAATCGGAAGATTCTTTTCATTAGTAACAACCTCTTTCAAAATAGAGGCATGAATAGTATGTCCTAACAAGTCTACTGAAGTTTCTTTATCTGACCACATAATAATTCAGTTAGTTTTTTATAAACTCTTATCTGCATTATTTATATCTTTCTTTACGCTCATAAAACATGCTACGACAATAGATGGTAGATTGGGCGATGGAGAAGTTTACTTATACAAGCGAACAAGATACCATCTACAAGAGATGTGAGCAGCACATCTCAACTACCACTATACCCCCATTTTCACATACCCTGCTATTTTTAAATATTTTTGCAGCTCGCTAAGCGAGCGTATTTTTGATAAAAAAACTCCCCGCGCACCTACCTTATATATGTACGCGCGCGAGGGAGGAAAGCGATTGTTACTCCACCTCAAACTCACCAGCATAGGTGGTGCCACCGACGGTTACATAGGCAGTGTAGGAACCTGGTTCGGGGATGTTGATAGAAGTCTGACCAATGACCACTTCCTCAATGATGATTTCACCTGTCTCAGGATCAATCACAATCACCTCACCAGCATCACGATCTTCACCGCCCACAATACCGATGTTCAAACCATTGCCATCAATACCACCAATCACAACTTCTTGATTAGGATCAGGACGTCCACCACCAACGGTTTCTTCGGCATCATCACAAGGCATAATACCATAAATCTCTACAAATTGGATAGGTGTACCAACTACGCTCACTGCGTACATACTGCACATGCCCACGAGGCACATAGCAAGCAAAAATAATGTCTTTTTCATAAGCATTGAATTTAATTGAAATTTTCTGCAAAAGTACAGAAAAATCACCATATAACCAAATGAAGATAGTAGAAAAAGACATATGATAATCCATTGATTATCAGTACACGCAATAGAAAAAAGAGAAAATCTCTATGAAATAATTGATTTTGATGCCATATATTTGATCAAAAAATCTTTAAGATATAGCGCTTTTGTGCCTAATTTATTAGCAACATATCGTTTGATAGCAGCAACACTTTTAGGAGAATATGATAGCAAATCTGCTATTGTATTGTTAGGAGTATCCAGTAATACCAACAAAATAAGTTTCAATTCTTGCTCCTTTAATCCAAACTCTTTTTGCAAATGACTAAACAAATTGTAATACAAATCATTTCCTTTTTTAATAAGTTTGACACTATCCTTCCAGATATCAGAAGTAGTAGAAAACTCTACCGAATTATTGAGAACTCTTTCCTTGACTATTTGGATATTTTGCTCTAAAATATGCTCACGCTCAGATTCCATATTCAAAATCTGTGTTTGCAATTCCTCTGATTTTTGTTCTTCTCGTTTGATTCTCTTTCTATTTTGACGGAATCTGTTGAAGCCTAAAACCAAAAAACTAATACCCAAAATCACAGCGATATTCAGTCCTCTATAGGGATGAGGATACTCCAAATGCGATTTCAATTTGCTAAATGCTTCTGCATATAAAACATAATCACGTTGCACTTTTCGGTCTTCATCTTTCCGCAAGTGGGAATACTTTGCCAAACCATCCATATCATTATGGATTTCTGCATATCGTAGTAAACAATAATATGCATTTGTTCTATATGTTGGATTTTTAGTGTTAGCAAGAAGATAATGGGCATATTGAGCTGCCAATTCATATTCGTTGAGTTGAATGAACGACTGCATTATCTTCATATAACTGTAACATTGAGCATTCTTATTCCTCGGATAATGCTCGATACTCAACAAATAAATCAACGCCGAATCATATAAGTGTTGATTAAACAATAACATAGCTTTTATGTCCAGCACATCTGCATAGTAAGCACTATCTATTTCGTAGTTTTCGGCTATAGATAATACACTATCTGCTTTCATATAATCCTTTAGATTAACATATTGTTCAGCAATACTAACTAACCCATTTGCATAACGTCTTTCATCCCCACTCTTCTCAAATGCCTCATTTGCTCGTTCATAAAACACCAACGCCTCCTCAAAGCAACTATCTTGTTTGCACAGATAGCCCATACACGAGTTGATACGCCCTTTGTACATAGGGTCGGAAGGATTCATTCGGTCGCATAGGATATAGTAATCGGCAGCAGTAGAAAAATCATTGAGATAGTAAAAGTTTCTGCCCATGAAATAGTATGCCTTCGCTAAATCTTCTCGTGCAAAAACATGTCCTAACGGACCATCTAAGGTATTGATAGCAGATAACAACGCAGCTGTATCCCTAGTTACAATCTTATGCACCAGCAAACTATCCGCCCTCTCTATCACCGTTTTCGCATCACGCCACGACTGACAAGAAACCACGTTTCCCATCAGAAGCAGAAATAACAATAAACGGACGATATATTTTAGAGACGATGGCATTATTATTTTGTCAGTCGAACAGAATCTAAATAACACTTTAAATCCCTCGCGAAATCCTCACTAAACTCATGCGTCGCCACAGGATTCATGTGGACAGATACGCAGAAATTAGAGGTATCGTTGCAGAGGTCATAGTTCTCTGTATAATTCCAATAAACTGTATTATACGCAGTAGCAATGCTATCAAAGTAGGCATTCACCTGCTCTAAACCGATTGTCTTATTGGTAGCTCCGATATAGGTGGGCGAATTGACCAGAATAACCTTAATGCTATCATCGTAACACGCCTGCACATACTGTTCAAAAAGGCGCATTGCACTGGTATCCATCGTTGCCACAATCGTATCCATACGCGCTAACTCCGTTCCATCCCACGCTCCGCGCTCATAGTGATGTCCCATGCGAGATGGATCGTTGACATAGTGTTTCACACCTAATGCCTCCAACAAACCATTCTTGATGACCATTTGATATCCCCAATAGCGATAAAGCGGTATGTACAGATCCTTCCATGTATATCCCACACGCAGCAATTCATCGTGCATATCCCCATCGTATATCAAAGGCAAAAACTGCTCTGACTGATGGTGATGGGGCGCATTAAGCATACGCATAGTCATATAATCCACCTGTTGGATGATATAACGGGGCTTAGTATTATGCAATAGATAGCAATGGTATTTCAGCAGTTCTACATTGATGGGATAGCCACCTAAACCTAAGCAATAGGTCTTTGTTCCACAGATAGAATCAATCGTCCATGGTTCGAAATGAGACAATCCTCGCGAATTACCTAAGATGATCATATCCGCATTTATATCACCATCAAGCATATTGCTCCACGACATAAAGCGATAGTCCTCCATCTTTAGTAGTCCTTTGCTGATGGTATAATCCAACGCCCAAGCTAATCCAAAAATGATTAGCAAAAATATCGTAGTTTTTGTCAAAAATCGTTTCATTAGAATTGGAAATAAATAAAGTTAACGGTTTGACCACTGAAAGCAAACAACATAAATAGCAGACCTGCATAAATCGCAAAACGGAATACAGGATGAAGATGCTTGATATCCAATCCATGTTGTTTAGTACGCATCCACCATTCCACAATTATCAAGACTACGATATTGAGCAGCAATGCATTGATGCCTGATGTGTTTGGGAATGAAAGTATTGAATTATTGCACATACCAACAACATACTCTTGAATCATCACTACGCTATCTGCTCGGAAAATTATCCACCCTAACACTGCCAATGCGAAAGTTAATAGCATTTGTCCTGTTTCTTTTAGCGATGGCAACCACTTCATTTTGAAGGTTCCATCAGGCAATGTAATAGTCGCCACAGTATCTCGATAACGGCGATTCTTACCCATTAGCACTAGTGGCACAAACAACAATGCGTGGTATGCTCCCCACAATACAAATGTCCAATTCGCGCCATGCCAAAAGCCACTCAGCAGAAATATCACAAATGTATTGCGTACTGCAATCCATTTGGTGTACCTTGCCTCTCGCCTCTCGCCTTTAGCCTTTATCCACTCAGGCACAACAGGCCTGCTACCGCCCAGCGGAATATACACATAATCACGGAACCATGTGGTCAGCGAGATATGCCATCGGCGCCAGAACTCTGCTATATCGCGAGAGAAATAAGGCACATTGAAGTTACGCATCAGTTTAATGCCAAACAACTTAGCAGTACCTATTGCTATATCCGAATAACCCGAGAAGTCACCATAGATTTGGAATGTAAAAAGTACTGCTGCCAAGACCAATGTACTACCCGATTGGTTGCTGATGTCGGCAAAGACGGTATCTACATACGTAGCGCAGTTGTCTGCAACGACTATCTTTTTGAATAGTCCCCACAATATCTGTCGCATACCATCGACTGCTTGTACGTAATCAAAGGTACGCTTCCTTTGGAACTGTGGCAGCAGATTGGTCGCACGCTCGATAGGACCTGCCACCAACTGCGGGAAGAAACTGAGGAAAGCCGTAAAAGCCACCACATCATGCGTGGGTTCTATTTGTTTGCGATAGACATCTATGGAATACGACAATGCTTGGAAAGTATAGAAACTAATACCGACTGGCAGGATCAAGTGGAGCAAGAGAAAATCTGACTCTAAACCAAATAATTGTGCAAACTCTCGAGCAAAGAAGTCGTAGTACTTATACACGCCTAAAATACCGAGATTGACTATGATGTTGGCGATCATCACGGCTTTCTTACCTCGTTGGGTGGGTGCATATTCGATGCCAAGACCGCTGAGGAAAGATAGCAGTGTAGTAATGGCGATCAATATCAAAAATCGCCAATCCCACCAACCATAGAAGATATAACTGGCTATGACTACAAAAAGGTTTTGCCATAGCAGCTGATGTTTGCAACGACGCAGAGCGTAGTCAAACACAAACCAATAGAGCAAAAAGACTATTGGGAGGAAAAGGAGGTATTCGAAGGAGTTGAATAGCATAGGTTATTACTTTAACAATCTCAGCGAATCTATATCATGCGCCAATTTAGTTGTAAACAATTCGGCACCAATTCTATTCAAATGCGTTGCATTGTAGAAATAAGTTGTATCGTAGCACATTGGAATATCATTATAATCCAAAATCGGGATATCAAATTTATTCGCAATACTATCATACATCTCAAACATCTGCTGTTCATTTACATTTTTTTTGCGTGCCTCAAAATATATCGGTGCATATACAAATATAATTTTAACACCTCTATTTATTTCTTTCTCTAAGAACTCAACAAATACATCAACCATATTAGTATCACAAGCACATGTAATACTATCCAAATTTGCCAAAACAGAACCATCCCAATTTTCATTACGACCATGAAATCCTTTATAAAGATATTCAAAATAATGTTCCTCATTGTCTTGAAAGATAGCCTCAAGTAACACCGTTTTATACCCCAAATATCTATAACAGGGAATATATTTCTCAGCAAAAGAAAATTTTTCGTACTCATTATATTGAGTAATCAAATTTCTATCATAAAAGAAATATGGGAAGAATTGTTCACGTTCATATCCAAACGTAGTAGCCATGGTTCCTAAATCTATATTTTGAATCAAATAGTTAGGATCTCCATGCAACTCACGATACTTTTTATATTTTATTATTTGCCGATTAATGGCACTACCATCTATTCCTAAATTAAAAGAATTAACTGTCAAAATAGAATCCAAAATCAGCGGATTAAATTGTGTCCATGCACGAGAAGATCCATTTATCACCAAATCGTAACAAGTTGAATCATTATACATTTTATTCCATGCTGCATACATGCGATTTTGATTTTGTCTCAATCGAACCGAAAGAAAAAAATCTAAACAGCATGCACATATAAAAATTAATAGCGTAAATAATAATATTTTATATAAAAACTTTTTCATATTTAGAATTGGAAATATATAAATTGTGGAGTTTCAGTCTTGATACTAAAAAATAATGCCAATATAATCAACATATATACACTCCATCTTATCCATTTAAATGGTATATTTGTTATCTCTAAACCATGTAATCTATTTCTTGTAAACCACTCAAATAGCAACATGACGATTATCGCCACAAGTAATGGGATATAGTAATATTGTGAAACTAACATTGGAACACTTAAAGTAGTAGCACTCATCGTTTTAGACACAATCGCTCCTATTTGTTCTATATTCTCCGCTCTAAATATAATCCATCCCACAACCGCCAGAACAAAAGTCAATAGCATTTGTCCTAATTCCTTTAACGATGGCAACCACTTCGTTTTGATGGTTCCATCAGGCAATGTGATAGTCGCCACTGTATCACGATACCGCCGATTCTTACCCATTAGCAATAGCGGTACAAACAACAGCGCATGATATGCTCCCCACAATACGAACGTCCAATTCGCACCGTGCCATAATCCGCTGAGCAAAAATATTATAAATGTATTTCGAATAGCGATAGCTTTCTTATACCCTGCCTCTCGCCTCTCGCCTTTAGCCTTTAGCCTCGCAGGCACTTCGGGCCTGCTACCTCCCAACGGAATATACACATAATCACGGAACCATGTGGTAAGCGATATATGCCACCTGCGCCAGAACTCTGCTATATCGCGAGAGAAATAAGGCACATTGAAGTTACGCATCAGTTTAATGCCAAACAACTTAGCCGTACCAATAGCTATATCCGAATAACCCGAGAAATCACCATAGATTTGGAAAGTAAACAACACCGCTGCCAATAGTAATGTACTACCCGAGTGATTACTAATGTCGGCAAAGACAGTATCTACATACGTGGCGCAGTTGTCTGCAACGACTATCTTTTTGAATAGTCCCCACAATATTTGGCGCATACCATCCACCGCTTGTGCGTAATCAAAGGTACGCTTCTTTTGGAACTGCGGTAGCAGATTGGTCGCACGTTCGATAGGACCTGCCACCAACTGCGGGAAGAAACTGAGGAAGGCAGTGAAGGCAACGAGGTCGTGAGTAGGTTGGATGTCTTTGCGATAGACATCAATAGAGTACGACAATGCCTGGAAGGTATAGAAACTAATACCTACGGGCAGAATCAAGTGGAGCAGCAAGAAATCCGACTCTATACCAAAGAGTTCTGCAAACTCGCGAGCAAAGAAGTCGTAGTACTTATATATGCCTAAAATGCCGAGATTGACTACAATATTGGCAATCATCACGGCTTTCTTGCCGCGTTGTGTGGAAGCGCGCTCAATGCCTATGCCACTTAGGAAAGAGAGAATAGTGGTAATAGCAATCAATATCAAGAATCGCCAATCCCACCAACCGTAGAAGATATAACTGGCTATGACTACAAAAAGGTTTTGCCATAGCAGCTGATGTTTGCAAGAACGCAGAGCGTAGTCAAACACAAACCAATAGAGCAAAAAGACTATTGGGAGGAAAAGGAGGTATTCAAAGGAGTTAAAAAGCATATTTTCATCTATAAATTTGGCTTAAAATCTTTTAGTTAATTTTGCCTACTCTTATTCATATGAATCTGTCTGTTTTGTACATAATCCACGATTTTCCCACTAAACTCATGTGTCGCTACGGGATTCATGTGGGCTGACACATAGAAATTGGATCTTAATTATCTCCAATTAAGTTATTATCTATCAATCGGTACGAAGTATTAATCATTTTTTGACTGATACAAATACGCA
Organism: Paludibacteraceae bacterium; assembly: GCA_045119955.1. GTDB lineage: Bacteria > Bacteroidota > Bacteroidia > Bacteroidales > Paludibacteraceae > Colicola. The sequence continues at coordinate 39,584 of JBGVEG010000112.1, read as the reverse complement.
TCCACGCCTTTTCTTGAAAAGACTTTCTTTAATTGATAATTACATATTAGTGAATCTCGCGAATTTATGTTCGTTTTATACTCTGGTTGATAAAGGAAATGTGGTCCTGGATAATTAAAATCATTCTCAATAGGATAAAGGCAGATTGCATTTTCAGTCGGCATTTTTGTAACAATTGGTATTTGATACTGAGGATCATTCTCATAATATGCCATAAGCCCAGAATATCCAATATATTTATATTGAATCAATGTATTATTCCAATTATAATTGGTGGAGTCTGCTTGATAATATATTATTTGATAACCATTATCTTTATACTCTTTCAATATTTCTACAACACGGTGATCATTTTGGAAATCATCTTGTACAACACGGATATGTTTATAGGCCTTCATTCCATAGAAACATGCAAATGCTAACCAAAATAAGAAAGATATTTTCTTCTTGAAGTAAAAATATATAAAGTACACCACTGATGGGGTAATTAGAACTAATGCTGGTAAGATATAATAGGCATTTAATAATCTCAATATGCAAATGACGAGAATATAAGCCATACCGCCAAATAATAAAGCATCATAAAAGATATGGTCTCGTTCGCGATAAGCTATTATTCTGAATAATCGCCATAAAGTTAAAGGAACTGCAATTAGGAGTATCTTTTTCTGCATCATATAAGTGAATAAGATACTAAATGAGGTTGTTCCATATTGTGAAGGACAATATCCTGAATCTCGTTTATAAAAAACAAGATACACAAAGAGAAATATTATCGCATTTATGATTAAAAGGAAAGAGAATGTTTTTTGATTACGTGTAAGTTTATTGAAATTAAATATCAACATTGTACTCCCTAATGTTATGAAAACAGCAAATGTGGGTTCTTTGCAATATGTAGCATATACTGCACATAATAAAGCTAATATCCCACAAAATAAATTATTTGTTCGATAAAATCGTATCGCGCAAATAATAAACAGGGCGAATAATACTACCAATATTGTTTCTCCATAGATTAAATCTAAGAAGACAAAATGTTCCCTAAACAACAAATAAATAGAAGCTAGAAGTATAGTAAAGCTATTCCAAGGGGATGAAAATTCTTGTTTGGGAATAGATTTTCTTATAACAAAAAAAATCGCAATAGAAAAAATAATGAATAACAGGAGATTGAGTGCATAGTGAGCTATTGGAGATGAGCACTGAAATAAGAGTAAAATATTATAATGCAGAAGTGCTAAAGGCCAACATCTACCATTGTTTGGAAAACAAAAATCAGAAGAATGCATTATTTGCCCCAGCCCCGTTGTTCTTATGTTTTGCCATTGATCCCCTAGAACCCAATTTGCGTTAAAAACAATAAAAAAAGCTAATATAGCAACTACTATAGCGTACGCGATATACGCGAATATAGATAATGTTTTGTTGAGATTTTTCATATCTGTTCATCATTATATGTTCTAACAAAATAAACTGGACGATTCTTTGTTTCGGTAAAAATGCGTCCGATATACTCGCCCAAAATACCGAGTGCTAATAACTGTATTCCACCAAGAAATAGGATAACTATCATCATTGTAGGATAACCTTGAACAGGGTCTCCATATAATAAGGTCTTAATCAAGACTACCAACATATAGATAAATGCAAATAATGATGTAAGAACTCCTATCACTGTGGCTATCCTCAGAGGAACGGTTGTATAGGACAAAATACCTTCTATTGCTAAGTTTATCAGCGTCTTATAATTCATACTTGACTCACCTGCTATTCTATCTTCTGTTTCAAAGGTCACATAGGTTTTCTTAAAGCCTATGTAACAATACATGCCTTTGGTATAACGATTGTTTTCGCGCATTTGCTTTAATGCATTGATACAACGGCGATCTAACAAACGAAAATCTCCTACATTAGGCAATACTTCCAAGCGAGTTGATCGTTGCAAAATACGATAATATAGCAATGATAATTTCTTTCGAAGCCAACTTTCCTTCCCCCTACTCAGTCTACTAGCATACACATCATCGTATCCTTCTTCCCATTTTTCAAGCATTTGAAGAATTACATGTGGTGGATGTTGTAAATCAGCATCCATAATGACCATGCAGTCGCCTTTTACATAGTCAAAACCTGCCAACATTGCATTCTCTTTGCCGTAATTACGACTTAAATCAATATAATTGACACGATTATATATTTGACGAATTTCTCGTAATACCTCTATAGTATTATCTTTGCTCCCATCGTTAACACATAGAATTTCCCAATCATACTGTTTTAGATTATTTGCTATATCTTCCAATTTCGGAATAAGAATAGGAAGAGACTGAGCCTCGTTGTAACATGGAATCAATATTGATATGAGTTTTTTCATTTGATTTTGTGTGATTTAAATACTGTTCGAACCAATATAAAGTTTATAGGAACAACGCAACAATATACTGGAATTGGTGCAATCTGTTCGGTTATCCCTACTGCAAGAAATATATTCAAGAAAAGCACGTGTAACAAATAATTTATACCGTGCGTCACAGCAAATCCAACACCTCTTTTGAGTGAAACATGAGTCTTGAAGGTTATTTTTGCAGTCATCCACAGATTACACAACCAACTAATAATAAAACCGACTAAATATGCAGCATTTATCCAGAATTTCCCCTCTAAACTGATTGTTTTGATTAGCAGTAAATATATTCCATAATGAATGCCTGTAGCAAGCACTCCTACGAAGCAAAAGCGTAGGAACTCGTAAATATTCGTTTTATTTAAGATACTTTTCAGCATTTTAATCTATTATTATCACATTTCATACCTTTAAACTAAACTATTATACAACTCCGCATACTGTTTCCCCACACGCTCGATAGTATAATTATCCATAACTTTTTTGCGAGCTGCCGCAGAGAGAGAGCTATCTTTGTTATTATCCAAACACCAACGAATACCCCGTGCGAGATCTTCACTATCTTTCTCTTTCGCTAAATATCCATTAACCTGATGCTCAACCATATCACTATTTCCACCAATATCAAAACAACAAACTGGAGTCCCACACGATAAGCTCTCCATGATGGCACAACTAAGATTTTCAGTCAAGGACGGTACAACCATCAAATCTGCTAAATTGTACAATGTTACCAAAGTATTTGTATCCGATATATACCCTACGAAATGCACATTGATATGTTCAAATTGCATAGGCAGATCACTTTCGCATGCGCCAAACACCACCAGATTAGCGTCAAATCCCTGCTTATCAAGCGTTTGCAATGCGGACAAAAGGCTTGCAAAGCCTTTTCTCCTGTCCGTCGCTGCATTCATCGCTCCGTATAGTATCAACGGCTTTGCAGCCTTTGCTCCTGCCGCGCGCTTTACCACGTGAAGCGCTGCGTTATGATAAATTGCTCTTTCCAGACGATTATTTATCTCTGAATCGGTCAATGGGCAATAGGAATCGGTATCTAAACAATTAGGTATAACCGTCACAGGAAACCTACCCAACAACGCACTCCGTTTGGCACACTCGCCTAACCAGCGACTTGGGGTAACGATATGTAAATTTAGCCCCTTATATACACGTAGTTTCTCCTCGAAGATACGATAGGCTAAATCCTTTAACTTGTTCGAATGCAACATTGGACAATTGCCACAATGTGTCATGTAATTGTTACAATCAAGAAAATAGTGACACACACCGCAAAATGGCCAACTATCATGCAATGTCCAGACAATAGGTTTATTCTTGGGCAAATCCTGCAACTTGATAAAGCGCTGATTTATCCAATGCAAATGCAGCACATCATAATCCAATTTCTGCAACGCACCTCCCAAACGCGTCCCCCGAGAATCTGACATAAAGACATTCTCTTTTGTCTTGCTGTATGGATTCCAAAGCATGTGATAGTACTTATTCTTCACTTTCTGCACTATCCAGTCAGCAATACGATATAGTTTATTGTGGGGTAAGAACTGCTGCAGTGGTACCACCACAGTATCTTGCGTATGCTTCTCTTTAACCAGCATTTGCGTTTCTACACCATGCTGCTGCACCCCCTGCATGATTCGCATAGCAGCGCGCGCTGCGCCACCATGGGTATCGTTGGTATTGACGGATAGAACTTTCATTAGGCGTACACCTTCTTCTTAATCACAAATGGCGCTTCCTTGCCTAACTTACGAGCAAGAAAATTAATTACTCTCTGCCAAATAGGACGAGATTTAGGATAATATGAGGAATAGAATGCATTGATTATTCTATCATCCTCATATATTATTTCCAACATTCTCGGATTTGCAACAGATTGAGACAAATCATTTTCATACATATTATATACTGTACCACTATGCGTACCCGTTCCATCAAATCCAATATTTGTCACATACGACTTACATGGTAGAATAGCCACAGCATGGTATTTAAAATGAGCAAAACAAAATCGAACCGCCCACGAGTCTATCAATCCATCTTCCTGCATCTGCATCATTGATGCAAAATCTTCACCTTTGCGGTTTAAAGCATGGATAATATGTGGATTTTCCTTACATTGATCAAAATCATCCATTGACCAATCTACCTTGTTCCATCGATCTTTCCATGTACCCCATCCTGTAGAAAAGGAACGGAGACTTGCAAAGACATCATATGAATAATCTTCAGGAATCTGCATCTTACTTAACGGAGGACGGTTCACTGATATAGAGAATACACCTGCATAATTTTCGTAGAAATTTAATGCCATATTCACATATCTCAGCATATAAGGTGATGAAACCAAATCATCTTCAAGCACAAATACTTTTCCATGCTTATTGATTACTTCCGTAACACCATCTATAATAGAATTTGCTAATCCCTTGTTTTTCAATGCCTCTACTATATGTACCTCATTGCACCATTGGCGCTTTCGCACCACTTGGCGCACTTCAGCGATTTTTTGGCGCATTTCTTCGGATGCTCCTTCTTTAGGACCATCGCAATAGATATAAAGGAGGCTTTGATCCGCCAACTCATTGCGAGATAGTGCCTCTAAAGTCTGTTCCACATGCCATGGGCGATTGTAGCAAAATAGAATTATGGGAGCTAAATTATTCATCGTTTCAAATATTGCACTAACAATTTATCGGCCATCATGGAGTTGAAAAATATGTGGTCAGATTTTAGCACTTGGTATTTATATTGCCCACACATTTTCAAAATAAAATCAAAAGGCGGCTCAAAACCGCGTTTGCGCGCATAGAGGATATAATCAGGCAAAAGGCCATGCATGACTTCTTTTTGGAAACGCTTTGATACTTTAGGATCAAACTTCATCTCTAATGGCAAGGAATCTAAAAACTCTATCAACTCCACATCCAACAAAGGATAGCGCAATTCGATTCCATTAGCCGCGCCTAATTTATTGCCTAAATATACACACAACTGATTAGCAAAAGTAGCGAACTTGTGATCATATACCTCATTTACTCCTGCATGGTATGAAAAATGTGGCTCTACATCAATATCATTAAATCGTATAATTTCTCCATCGTACTCCAACGAAGCAGAAGAAGCAAATTTTTTATAGTCCGTATATGTCCAAGGTGTTGGTAATTTATCATCTTCCAATATCGGATGATTAGCCATCAACACATATCGCCAATTTTTAGCCATATAGCGCAAGTATTTACGCCAATTCTTCTTCAGCGGGAAACATGCATCAAACTCACGGCGGAGTTGGAATGCATGCGCCAACGCATTATCATCCTTGTAGCTATAGAACAACTCATCACCTCCTAAGCCACTCAATATCACTTTGAATCCCATTTCTGCGGCCTTCTTATAGAGTGCAAATTGCGACATAGAAGACACGTCGAAACAGGGTTCATCTATGTAAGGCACATATTCATTAAACAGCGATTGGAAATCATTGGCATCCAACTCCACTTCATGATATATCAATCCATATTCATCAGCAAATCGCTTCGCTACAGATCGTTCATCACAAGCAAATTGGCCTTTATATCCCGCTGATATTACATGCACTTCCTGTTGACATTCCTTAGCAAACAATGTTAATGTAGTAGAATCAATACCGCCACTCAATAGCACAGCCACAGGTCCATCCGCTTGCATACAACGCTTTACCGACGCACGAATAAGTCGTTGCACTTCGGCGATTGCTTGCTCTTTTGTACCTCCAAATGTAGGAGTATAATCGCGTTTCCAATAACTACGTAAACGCATGCCATCTGCATCCACCACAGCATATTCACCCGCTCGAAGACGCTTGATTTGCTCTATCCAAGTATGCTGTAAATCAATAGGATAATTATGGCGAATGGGTTGCGCTAATTCATGGGCACGTATCTGTTGATTTTTGATGCATTTCTGTAATTCAGATAGACTAGTACTGAACATTACACCAGTGGGTAATAATGAATAATACATTTGAACTATTCCCAATCTATCACGAGCAATTAACAATAGTTGTTTATTTGAATCGTACAAATAAAAAGCAGATGAATCTCTTACATGAGAAACACATGATATACCATATTCTATATAAGTTGATCGAATTTTAGAGTGAGCATTATTTACGCTTATTTCTTGTATTATAATCTTATCGTCCTTATTTTTGTCTACATTACCCTCTATAGAACATTCATGAGTTTTATAATCAAAGTATACTGTTGGCATAGTCACTACAAATTATAATATTTTATTAATTCAGCACATTGTGTATTATTATGCTCCAAAACAACATTTAATACAGTCAGACAATCATCCTTATTTACCTTATATGCATATATCCTATTTATGGGGCAATGTATTCCATAGCCAAATGTACCTAAATATGCTCTTGAAATATTTTGTCGCTCCATCATTCCCCAAAACCAAATATCATCAGCAAAAGGACACAATTTTAGGAAAATTTCAGATTTTTTAATTTCCTCATCAAAAATTTGAGGCGGAAACAACGTGCCATATCCTGAGTAAAAAGCTATAGAGGAATGCGAACTAGATATAGTACAATCCTTCCATTGATTATAAGGTATATATATGCCATCTATTTTTTCTGGAGTACATCCCCAACTACCAATAACAGTCTTCTTATTTGATTTATTATAAGCGTTATTCATCCATTTAACGTATTGATTATTATAATAAAAATCATCGTCAAAAACTAATATTGGATTCATTGGGAACATTTGTAATGCAGGTATCAATTTCTTATATGAACGCAAATCATCACAATAGTAAAACTCCACACCAATACGTTTATATTCATTTAATATCTTTGGCAGTTTTTTGTCATCCCAATTATTGCTATCCAAATATACTACTACTTTATGCGGCAATTGTTCTTGAGTACAAACAGAATACAACATGTAAGGCAACATAGTTCTAACACGTTTTCCATAGCTAGTTACTGAAACAACAATATCATTTTCCTGTAAAATACCATCAATTGTACCAGTTGCTATTTTAAAGACTTTTCTTCTAATCCGTCTCTTCTTAAAAAAATCTTCTATTTGCAATTTAATATAAAAGATGTTTAATTTTACTTTGGATTTAATTTTTAATAATCTTGTAACATTCATAATATAATCAATGTGATATTATTATTAAAATCTTTTAGTCATAAGAAATTACCATTTTAACCAATACCTCCATATCGTTGTTAATAGAAACTTACTAAACAACAAATGAGGGTGTAATAAAATCCACTTTACCCTGTATTTTAGTGATCGATTTTTATCAAATAGTAAATGAGACAAATTTTTTTCAGCTTCTACTTTGTAAGTACATCTTAAATGCGGATACTTTTTTATAAAAAATAAACATTGATTATAAGAGCGCATAAAAAAATTAAAATCGCCTATATATGACAAATTGCCTTTATGTACACGATATACTACAGTCGGAATATCAAACCCATAACCCTTCCCCTTTTGCAGTAATTCTATAAACGTATACGTATCGGCATATAATAATTGATTACAATAATGAACTGGTTTTATGCAATTACGCATAACCACACTACTTGATAGAGAAACAATCGATGAACATATTTCTTTGATATTATATTCTCGTTCTTTCAAACTTATTAATTGTGTTTCTGCACCAGGTAATGCACCATTTTCATATTGTATCCTTGCTCTTGTAAAGGTTAAGGTAAATTCAGGATGTTCATCCATCCAACTTACTTGACGTTGTAACTTTTTCGCATCTATCCAATAATCATCCCCTTCTAATAATGCGATATATTCACCTTGACATTTATTCATTACAAATTCCCAATTGCCTAAAAGTCCTTTATTCCTTTTATGATGATACACTTGTATAAATGGATATTTCTCAGCGAACTCATCACATATAGAAGATGTCCTATCAATAGAGCAATCATCTCCAATAATAACTTCATACTCAAAATCCACCTCTTGCATCAAAATACTATTCAAACATTCTCGTATGAATTTCTCTTGATTATATGTAACTACAAAGACACTTAGTTTCATCTGGATAAAATTTTAACTATATTGCAGCAAAGTTATAAAAAATAAAGACGCAACACATGGCAACTATAAGTTTATAAACTACTAAAAAAAGTAACTATTATTTTTTGAATACGACTATATGTATGTTTTAATGAAATCATGAAATCATAACTAAGTAGGTACCACCAATTATTTCGATATAGTTTTATATAATTATGAGTATTCAGTATTACTTTACATGCAAAAAAAGAATGCTTAAATGCTCCCCTTTTACGAGCAAAAATTATACGTTTGGAATAATGATAATCAATCGGTAATAATTCTATTCCATCGCAACACCCCTCCCAATATCTTGCATCATCATATCCAGTATATTTAGGAAATACTAAAGAGCAGCCAATCGTCTGTCCTGTATGTATTCTATAGTAAATTAAAGGTTCGATTAAGTATCCTAATGAATCTTTCATTAACGACACAATACTAATTACGAAATCATGACATAAGTTATCACAATCGTAATCCATCTTAATTCCCTCAATAAAACTCTTTCGAAGCGCCATAGCAGCCCCAGTAGCACGATTTTGTTTCAACCATAATTCAAATCCAATTCCCACATCAAACTGCCTTTGAGACAATTTTGAAAAACCCACAGATTCCCATAACGTTAATGGCTCGTCAATACTTTTTACTTTGGTCAGGGGAGCATCGGGTATCTTCGATTTCATAATTACTCCCCCTATTTCATCCATAAGAATTGCATCCGTAAATACAACGTCTTTTTGGGGATTATCTAAAAACCATTGATACAAAACTTCAGTTTTGTTTGGCATCCACCTATCGTCTTGATCCGAAAGAAAAATTAACTCGCCATTACACAATTTAATCGCCTTATCAAAATTTTTAATAAAACCTATATTGCTCTCATTCACATAGATACGAATCGGAATGGTTGTTTTAGTTGCTATTTGTTCTACAATTAGAATTGTTTCATCGGAACTATTATCATCACATACAACAATTTCTCCTACAGGCATCGTCTGACTTAGTATAGATAACAATTGCTCTTCTATAAATTGAGCTCCATTGTATGTACACATTGCTACTGATATCATCATATCATTTTAGTTCCATTAAAAGTTATTTATTGATTGAATTCATAACGATTTGTAATCCTTTAACCACATTTCACGAATAATGCTACTTTTAATATCTCCAGACTCATTAAAGGCATTCACTGTTGATTCCTCGTCAATGTCTACTCTAAAAGTAAGTTTTGTTTCTTCACCTGCATAATTTTTCACCATTTTCTCTGCAACATCCAAAACTATAGTATATTCACCATTACTCAATGTATTAGCTGGTATTTGGAAATGAAAATCGTATTCGCCAGAAGGTAACGTATAGCGTCCATCATGGTCATTATAATCAGCACGAGCTAATGGATGTCTATAGGAACTGACAAGATTAAAACCAACTACCAAATACCCTACCTGTTCATTTATACGTATACGAAAATTAATATCAATTGGAGTTGTTGGATAAAAAAACGAACCATATGTAGGAGAAACCTTTGCCCACAAAAGATTCAATTTATCTTTAGGATTGGGATTAGGATTGATATATTCTGATTGGATAATCTCATCACTAAGATATGTAGCAATTGTATCAGATATTCCCCCACGATATTTTACCGCACCATTTTCCAACAACAATCCCGTATTGCACAAACGTTGCACACTCGCCATATTATGACTCACAAACAGCACCGTTCTACCTTCGCCCTTCGAGACATCCTGCATCTTGCCAATGGCTTTCTTTTGGAACTCTGCATCGCCGACGGCGAGGACTTCGTCCACGACCAAAATCTCGGGGTCCAAGTGCGCAGCGACAGCGAAGCCCAAACGGACCATCATACCACTCGAATAGCGTTTGACAGGGGTATCAAGGTAGCGTTCGCAACCGCTAAAATCCACAATTTCATCCAATTTAGAGGCGATCTCTGCCTTGGTCATACCCAAGATTGCACCGTTCATGAAGATATTCTCACGACCCGTCATCTCCTGATGGAAGCCCGTGCCGACCTCCAAAAGCGAAGCGATACGGCCGCGAGCGCGGATGGAGCCCACCGTAGGGCCAGTGACCTTACTCAGGAGTTTCAACAAGGTGGATTTGCCCGCACCGTTCTTGCCGATGATGCCAACAACGTCGCCCTGCTCGACCTTGAAGTCGATGTCGCGGAGTGCCCAGACGTAGTCGGAGTCGGCTTTCTGGGTGCGGTCGTTGACCGAACCGATCTTGAGGTATGGGTCTTCCTTGCGCAAGACAGCCGTCTGCCACCAACGGTTGAGGTCGTGTTGGATGGTGCCTGTGGACACCAGTCCCAGGCGGTATTGCTTGCCTACGTGGTTAAATTCTATTGCTGTAGCCATGTTTTATTTTTATATATTCTCCTTGCCCAAGGGGCAGAAATCTTATTAATCTTATTTTTATTGTGGTGAATTCTAATCGGTTCTACGAAATAAATTACCACCGCTAGCACTCGCCTTTGGCTCGTCCGCTAAATCTTATTTATAACTTTTGCGCTTAACTTCTTCTTGCCAAATGGGCAGAGATTATACTAATCTTAATTTTTATCGCGATACTCAATCATCGGTTCAAGGAAATAAATTGCAAACGCTAACTCTCGCTACGCTCAACCGCTTAATCGTATATCAACGATTTTAATCTTTCTTACTTTCTTTTAGGCTTACTGGACATAAACCATCGTTAAAATCATACGCACCAAAATTTATCAGCCAACCTAGTTCCTTATTACACAATCGCAGATATGTTCGCAATTGCTTGAAATGAATCGGTAAAAGCGATTCGACTGATTTAAGTTCCACAATAATCCTATCCTCTACAATAATATCTAATCGCATCGCATTATCTTCAATCAACACCCCCTTATAGTACACCTCGACTGGCATTTCGGACACGACTTTCAATCCCCTCGCCTCAAGTTCATGTTTTAACGCTTTGTGATATATCGACTCCAATAATCCTGGACCAAGAGTATTGTAAACCTCCATCGCAGCTCCACGGATATGGAATGATATTTCGCGGTTTGTCATATACCTTAATTGTTTAAGATTCAGCGGTGCGTTTTGGATATTACCAAAATGCAAAGCGGTGGCAATTGATTTCGGAGAACTTCATACCTCTTGCGTCGCAAGATAAATCTAAGAAATTAAGATTTTAATAGATTTCTCGAGCGCAGCGAGTAGGAAAAATCTCCAACCATACTTTTCGGCGGCAAAGGTAGTAAAAATTTTCGACATACGCAAATAAATTGCGCTTTTTTTTGAAAATTAAGCGCAAACAGGCAACAAAGCAGTTATATACACTACGAACAAAAGAAGACCACCAACAGCTGACCCGCCATCACACGCAGGAACATCGTCAACGGATAAACCGTAGCATAGGTCACCGAGGCCTGATCGTTGTTGTTCGACAGACTCTGCGCATAGCCCAGCGCTGGCGCACCCGTCATAGCACCCGTCAGCATACCGATCACCTTAAAATAGTTGATACCCACCCCCTTATACGCCACACAACCGACCAACACCAACGGCACCATCGTAATCACAAATCCATACACAATCCACATATATCCGCCCTCCAAGATCGTTGGCACAAACCCATCGCCTACACTCAAGCCCACTGCCGCCAAGAACAAAGTCAGACCCACCTGACGCAGCATCATATTCGCCGACGTCGTGGCAAACGTCACCATATTATAATACGGGCCAAAACGACCTATCAACAGTGCCACAATCAATGAACCGCCTGCCAGACCCAATTTGAAGGGTTGCGACAAGCCCGGGATAGTCACTGGCAACGAACCCAACAACACACCCATGAAGATACCAAAGAAGATAGGCATCAGATTGGGCAAGTCCAGGCGCTTCAACTCGTTACCGAAGATCTCCGCCACTTGGCGCACCTCGTCCCTGTCACCTACCACCATAATGCGGTCGCCCAATTGCAAGACCAAGTCTGGTGTTGCCAGCAGCTCCACACCCGCACGGTTGATACGCGTAATAGTGGCATGGTAGCGATGGCGTATATCGAAGCTACTCAGGCGCTTACCATTGCACTCGGTGCGTGTGACCACCACCCGTCGCGAGATGAGATGCGCCGAGCGTTCGTGTCCACGAAAACCGTAGTGCGTTACCTGACCCAAGATATTGAGCTGCGCCTCGTGGCGTTTGTCGCTGACGATACGAATCACATCCTCTGGATGGAAAACAGTATCGGGCGTCACCAGTTCGTCGGTGCCATCGTGGCGTATGACACGGCTGACCAGCATAGGATGGACTGGACAGCGGTCGTGCAACTGACGCAGGGTCATATCCTGCTCTATCGCCAAACGGATATCCACACAAATAGGTTCATCCTCGGAGGCATTCTCCACGCGCAGGCGCTCATCCTCCGAATGTAGATTGACACGGAAACAGATACGGATAATCTCGAACGAAAGTATCAGTCCCACAATACTCAGCGGGTATGCCACCGCATAACCCATGGCTATATCAGGTGAGACGGAGCCATAGATGTCCGCCGAGGTCTGCTGCACCGCACCGAGCGAAGGCGTGTTCATCACCGCACCCGACATGATACCTGCCATGGTACTCATATCCACACCCGTCAGGTAGTGCAGGGCAATCGTAATGGCGCAACCTAATAGCACAATCACAGCTGCCAGCAGGTTGAGGCGAAGGCCACTCTTGCCGAAAGGCGAGAAAGATGGACCCATCTGCAAACCAATACTATAGACGAAGAGAATGAGTCCGAAGTTCTTGGCAAACGATGCCACCGTAGGATCGATGCTAATGCCCAAGGAGGAGAGCAAGATGCCCACGAACAAGATCCAAGTGATGCCAAGGGAGAAGGACTTGATTTTGAGGTGTTCGCCTGCCCAGATGCCCACACAAACGACCATCGTCAGCAGGACAATGGACTGCGTCACCGAGGGTGATATGAAGAGTTGTTGTATGAATGACATGGTTTTTATTTTGGATATTGGATATTGGGGATTGGTTATAGGCTGGGGTATGCAGCTTTGCCGCTGTTCATACCTTTCGCCTCATCGCCTTTAACCTTTCGCCTTTAACCTATTCAGCCTGCAAAGGTAGTGCTTTTTTCTCACACACGCAAATAAAATCGTAAAAAACTGCGTGATAACGGGATTAATTGTTCACAGAGATATGTTTTATACAAAAATACGCCATCAATGATGGCTACAAAAATAATTAAAAATAACAGGTCATTGATTAAAACAATATCGACAACTTTATAGACAATATTGACAATCCAAGGGTTAATATTTACAATGTCCTTCGGAATGGTCTAATGAACTTTTCTCACTTCGTTCGAACTGACTAGCTCTATCGAACAATAATCGGTTTTGCTTCGTTGTGCTGCACAACTCTACCAAGGCGCTACGCGTCTTGAGCAAAACACAGCCAGGCTGGATAATGAATATACCTGCGGTAGGCTTAATAGGCTCACCGCCCATTATTTTGGCTATGGGTTATTGGCTATGGGCTGGAGTGCAGCATCGCCGCTATTCATGCCTCTCGCCTCTCGCCTCTAACCTTTCGCCTTATAGCCGTATCACATCATCACCTTTACGCTCTAATTTCGTTACCTGCCAAAGGCAGTGTTTTGACGCAGATGCCACAGGCAGATGCAGGAGCGGTACAAAGTAGCGCGGGTCAAAACCGATGGTCAGTTCGGCAGAGCATCATAAGTTCGACCGAAGAGAGATAAATGCAATGAATGGTTCGAAGAACATTGAAATCTATTTGGTGCAACGGACTGCCAAAGCAGGACGTAAGATAAGTGGACAAACAGGAGTTGCGATGTTCACATCAGCAACTTATGTTTGGACATTTATCTGGCGATGCCTAAATGAAATGTGGCAGCAGCACCAAATACATCCATGAATTGACAATAAATTGACAATGAATTGACGTAAATTGTCTTAACATTATACCTCTGTTCTTAGAGATCTGTTATTTTTGAATATTTTTGTAGCGAGTGCAACGAAGCGTATTTTTGTATAGAAATAACTAAAAATCACAATAAATCGCACCTGAAAGTAAACTTTCGCGCGAGAAACGAGAATGTGCGGGCTGCACCCTCGCATTAAGCGACACGGTTGTACCTTCGATGGCACCTCCCGCATGCGGGTCCCTCCTCGAAAGTACGGTCGCTCAATGCAGCCCATTTGCAAGAAAATCGCACCTGAAAGTAAACTTTCGCGCTATTTTCTTGCAAATGTGCATTTTTTGTTGTACCTTTGCACCCAAATTGCGTTTTTTAGGCGAAGAGGCTAAAAGGCGATAAGGCAAGAGAAAAGAATATTAATGTACAAAAAAGATATGGAACAATTATCAGAACAAGAATTAGTGCGCAGACAGAGTCTGCAAACCATGCGCGATATGGGTATCAATCCCTATCCCGCTGATGAGTATGTAGTAACTGGTTATTCAACCGACATCAAAGCTACCTTCCAAGATGAAGCCCCAAGCGAGGAAACCGCAGGCTGGTACACCGGCAAGCCTGTGCGCATCGCTGGACGACTCATGTCACGCCGCATCATGGGTAAGGCATCGTTCATCGAGGTACAAGACTCCAAAGGTCGTATCCAAGTATATGTGAGTCGCGACGACGTACAAGCCCCTACCCCAGAAGGCGAGACACCACAAACCGTGGAGCAACAGATGTACAACGTAGTTTTCAAGAAACTGCTGGACATAGGTGACTTCATCGGTATCGAGGGCTTCGTGTTCCGCACCCAAATGGGTGAGATCAGCGTACACGCTAAGAAACTCACTGTGCTCGCCAAGAGTCTCAAACCACTGCCTATCGTGAAATACAAAGACGGCGTGGCATACGATGGTTTCAACGACCCTGAGCAACGCTACCGCCAACGCTATGTGGACCTTGTGGTGAACGAGGGCGTGAAGGACGTGTTCCTCAAGCGCGCTACCATCGTGCGCACCATGCGCCAAGTGTTTGACGAGGCAGGGTACACCGAGGTGGAGACCCCAATGCTGCAGACCATAGCCGGTGGCGCATCCGCTCGCCCATTCATCACCCACCATAACGCGCTGGACGTAGATATGTATATGCGTATCGCCACAGAGTTGTATCTGAAGCGCCTCATCGTAGGTGGTTTCGAGGGCGTATATGAGATCGGCCGTAACTTCCGCAACGAGGGTATGGACCGCAGCCACAACCCAGAGTTCACCTGCATGGAGCTCTATGTACAATACAAGGACTACAACTGGATGATGTCCTTCACCGAGCAACTGCTGGAGAAGATAGCCATCGCTGTCAACGGCACCACAGAGGTGAAAGTGGGCGACAATATTGTGGACTTCAAGGCACCCTACCGCCGTCTGCCTATCTTGGAGGCTATCCAAGAGAAGACTGGCTACGACCTGAGCCAGATGACTGAGGACGAGATTCGCGAGGTAGCCAAGAAATACGGCGTAGAGGACACCGACAAGATGGGCAAAGGCAAGCTCATCGATGAGATCTTCGGCGAGACCTGCGAGGGTAGCTTCATTCAGCCTACCTTCATCACCGACTACCCAGTGGAGATGTCGCCTCTGACGAAGATGCACCGCAGCAAAGAGGGACTCACCGAGCGCTTTGAGCTGATGGTCAACGGCAAGGAGTTGGCGAACGCCTACAGCGAGCTCAATGACCCTATCGACCAATACAACCGCTTCGTGGATCAAATGAAGTTGGCCGACAAGGGCGACGATGAGGCCATGGTGATTGACCACGACTTTATGCGCGCACTCGAGTACGGTATGCCTCCTACATCGGGCATCGGTATCGGTATCGATCGCCTGGCTATTCTCATGACCGGACAGCCATCCATCCAAGAGGTGCTGCTGTTCCCAACGATGAAACCGGAAAAAACTGTTTAAAGGGTAAAGGCGACGAGGCGATTATATCTCCTACTCGCTACGCTCGAGAAATCTTATAAATCCATTGGCTCGCATGCTCGCACACAGTTCTCCGAAACAAATTGCCACCGCTCCCGTTGGTCGCTGAATCTAAATTCCGAGAGTTAAGATTAAGCGGTTGAGCGAAGCGAAAGTTAGCGGTGGTAATATATTACGGAGTACAACGAAAAAGGGTGGATATAAGCGTGGGTAAATGAGATTAATAAGATTTCTGCCTGATAGGGCTAGGAGATATATACTCTCCTGCCTTTAAATTATAAACTAACGAATATATGAAAATAGCAGTATTAGGTTCGGGCAGTTGGGCGACCGCATTGGCCAAGATAGTGATGAACAATGTGGACGAAATCAACTGGTATATCCGCAAACAAGAGACCATAGACGAGTTCATAGAGAGCAGACGCAACCCCAATCATCTGGAGTGGGCGTACTTCGATACCAACCGTATCTACTTCTCTACGGACATCAATGAGGTGCTCGACCTGTCCAACACCATCATTCTGGCCATACCTTCACCCTATGTGAAGTCATGTCTGGATGAAATCAATATAGACATTTCCAACAAGAAGATTATCTCTGCGGTCAAAGGTATGATACCAGACGAGAACACCCTGGTGACCGACTATATCCACGAGCACTTCCATGTGCCACACGAGAACATAGGCGTGATAGCTGGTCCATGCCACGCGGAGGAGATCGCCCTGGAGCGACTGAGCTACCTGACCATAGGTGGTATCAGCGAGCAGAACACCCGAGCGTGGAGCGAGCTGCTGACCACACGATATGTACACGTGGCACAAAGCAACGATGTGATAGGCCTGGAGTACTCCAGCGTACTGAAGAACATCTACGCCATCGCAGCAGGCATGTGCAGCAGTCTCAGATACGGCGACAACTTCCAAGCCGTACTGCTCACTAACGCCATGCACGAGATCATGCGCTTCGCCAATGCCAAATCACCCATACCCCGCGATATAACCAATAGCGGTTATCTGGGCGATGTGCTGGTGACCGCCTACTCCAACTTCTCGCGCAACCGCCAATTCGGTCAGATGATTGGCATGGGCTATAGCGTCAAAGCCGCACAGACAGAGATGGAGATGGTGGCTGAGGGATACTATGGCACCAAAGCCATCTATATGGTCAACAAGGAACTGGGCGTGGACCTGCCTATCGTAGATGCTATGTATCAGATACTCTACGGACGCAAGTCTGCCAAGAATACAATCAAAGAACTAACACAAAAATTTCAATAAAACAAGATGAAAGATATTCAATTTTCCTATGCTAAAGCCGTAAGCGCTGAAGCTGTACAAGCCTACAAACAACAAGTAGCCACCGCTCAAGAGCAACTGGTGAATGGTACAGGACTGGGTAACGATTTCCTCGGCTGGATGAACTTGCCAGCAGATATCCGTCCACAACTGGAGGACATTCAAGCCACCGCCGACCTGCTCCGCCGCGAGTGCGAAGTGATCGTATGCATCGGTATCGGTGGTTCGTACCTCGGTGCGAAAGCCGTAATAGATGCCTTGACCAGCAGCTTCGCATGGCTTGAGGGCGAGAAACCAGCCATCGTATATGCAGGACAAAATATCGGCGAGGACTACCTCTACGAATTGCAAGCACTACTCAAGAACAAGAAGTTCGGTATCATCAGTATCTCCAAATCGGGTACTACCACCGAGCCAGCCTTGGCCTTCCGTCTGCTGAAGACCCAACTGGAAGAGCAACAAGGCAAAGAGGCTGCTAAGCAACTCATCGTCTGCATCACCGATGCTAAAAAAGGTGCATTGCGCACCTTGGCGACCCAAGAGGGCTACAAGACATACGTGATTGAGGATAATATCGGTGGTCGTTTCTCCGTACTCTCTCCTGTAGGTCTGCTGCCAATCGCATGCGCAGGACTGGACATCACAGCCCTCATTGACGGCGCTGAACGCATGATGGAGGTTTGCGGTATCAATACCCCACTCGAGGAAAACCCAGCCGCTCAATATGCCGCAGCACGTAACTACCTCTATGGCGAGCAAGGCAAGAAGATTGAGATGCTCGTGAACTACCATCCTAAATTGCACAATGTCAGCGAGTGGTGGAAGCAACTCTACGGCGAGTCTGAGGGTAAAGAGAACAAGGGAATCTTCCCTGCCAGCGTGGACTTCACTACCGACCTTCACTCTATGGGTCAATACATACAAGAAGGTGAGCGTCACCTCTTCGAGACCGTGATCTCCGTAGAGCAAGCCAACCACACCGTACCTTTCCCACACGATGAGGCAAACTTGGATGGACTGAACTTCCTGGCTGGCAAGCGCGTGGATGAGGTAAACAAGATGGCTGAGCTTGGTACTATGATTGCGCATATCGATGGCGGTGTGCCTAACATGAAGATCACCTTGCCATGCCTGAACGAGTACTATATCGGTCAGTTGCTCTACTTCTTTGAGCGTGCATGCGGTATCTCAGGTTATATCTTGGGCGTGAACCCATTCAACCAACCCGGTGTAGAGGCATACAAGAAGAATATGTTTGCCCTCTTGGACAAACCAGGTTACGAGGCAGAATCCGCTGCTATCAAAGCAAGATTGTAGGCGAGAGGCTATGGGCGATAGGCTATTGGCTATTGGCTATGGGCGAGAAATAGCGGCGAAGCCGCATATTACCAGCCTTTACACTTTACACTATAAACTATAAACTAAAAAATGTCAGCCAGCAAATGGATATTAGGCGGCCTTGGGTTCGTATTAGGCGGACCCATAGGCGCGCTGATAGGTGTGGGCATCGCCTCGCTATTTGATACGGGCAGCCAACGCGCAGAGGAATATACACAGGATATTCCTCATTCCTCGCGTACGCGCACTACACGCGCTACGCAGGGGGACGTGCGCGTATCTATTATTGTGTTGCTTGCTTGTGTCATCAAAGCCGATGGGCGCGTACTGAAATCGGAGATCTCGTTTATCAAGCCTTTCCTCGTGCGCAACTTCGGAGAGGAGGGCGCTAAGCAAGCCCTACAACTGCTCAAGCAACTGCTGGAGCAGGACATTAACCCCACCCAAGTAGCGCAACAGATACGCCAATATGTGAACTATTCCGTTCGATTGGAATTGGTACACCTGCTCTTGGAGGTAGCCAAAGCCGATGGCGAGGTAGTGGAAGCAGAGACACAGGTCATTGAGCAGATAGCCATACACATGGGCATCTCTACAGCTGACTACCAATCGCTGCTGGCACTCTATCGCCAGCACAAAGATGCCAATTGGGCATATACTGCCTTGGAGATAGAACCATCGGCAAGCGATGAGGAGGTGAAGAAAGCCTACCGCCGCATGGCGATGAAGTACCATCCCGACAAGGTAGCCAACGCAGGCGAACAAATCCGCCAACAAGCCACCGAGAAGTTCCGCAAGATCAACGAGGCATACGAGCATATCAAGAAGGCGAGAGGTTAGAGGCGATGAGGCGAGAGGCGAGTTAAGACTAGTTGTGCCAGCAGCACTAGTTGTACTAGGTAATAAACAAAGAAATACAATGACCACCACCCTACTCTTTGTGGGTAAGACCACGGATGCACATATAGAGGCCTTGTGTCAGGAGTACCTCAAACGCTTGACACACTACTTGCCTGTTAAGGTGCAGGTCATACCCGAACTGCGTAATACCAAGGCCCTCACCTCCGAGCAGCAAAAGCAAGCCGAAGGTGAGTTAATCTTGCGTGCGGTAACTCCATCCACCGAACTCATTCTGCTGGATGAGCACGGCAAAGAGTATCGCTCCGTGGAGTTTGCACAAGTGATGCAGAAGAAGATGTCGGCTGGTCGCGATGTGGTGTTTGCCATTGGTGGTCCGTATGGATTCTCAGAGGCAGTGTATGAGCGTGCGAATGGTAAAATATCGCTCAGCCAAATGACCTTCTCACACCAAATGGTGCGTCTTTTCCTCATCGAGCAGATCTATCGCGCCATGACCATCCTCCGCGGCGAGCCGTATCATCATGAGTAGGCGATGAGGCGAGAGGCGATGAGGCGAAAGGTACGAATAGCGGCAACGCCGCATATTACCAGCCTTTAACCTATTGCCTATAACCAATAACCAATACCCAATAGCAATTGCCATTAAGAGAAAAAAAATGCACCCCGTAAGGTGCATTTATTGTATTTAGCGGACGGAGTACCGCCTACAGTTTAGCGTTCGGAGATTTGGGAATTAGAGCGATTGCTCATACTCCTTCATGCAAGCTACGAGTGCCTCTGCACTCTCGAGTGGCAAGGCATTGTAGGTACTAGCGCGGAAGCCACCCACAAGGCGGTGACCCTTGATACCAACCATACCCTTAGCAGTAGCGAACTTGAAGAAGTCGTCTTGCAAGTGTGCATACTCTGGCTTCAAAACAAAGCAGATATTCATGAGTGAACGGTCTTCCACCTTAGCTGTACCCTCGAAGATCTTGCTCTCATCAATAGCCTTATAGATCACCTCTGCCTTCTTCACATTGCGCTTCAAAGCAGCCTCAAGACCACCATTCGCCTTCAACCAGCGGAGAGTAAGCAAAGCTGTATAAATAGGCAATACAGGAGGGGTGTTGAACATACTACCGTTCTCCACGTGTGTGCGATAATCGAGCATCGTTGGGATATAGCGAGAAACCTTACCAAGCAATGCCTCCTTAACAATCACGAAGGTCACACCCGCAGGCGCAAGGTTCTTCTGCGCACCACCGTAAATCATATCGTATTGGCTCACGTCGATAGGACGAGCAAAGATATCAGAAGACATATCGGCGATCAAAGGCACATTGCCCTTCTTAGCATAGATGGCTTGGAGCTTCTCGTCGTTGATCTCTGTACCATAGATGGTATTATTGGTCGTAATATGCAAGTAATCAGCATCTTGTGGCACCTCAAAGTCCACAGGGATATGGGTAAAGTTATCCGCAGCCGATGTAGCTACCTCTACTACCTCACCAAAAGCTTTCGCCTCCTTGATTGCTTTCTTAGACCATACACCCGTATTGAGGTAAGCAGCCTTCTTCTCCAAGCAGTTGAAAGGTACCATGCAGAACTGCATGCTAGCACCACCGCCGAGGAAAATCACGCGATAGCCTTCAGGAATACCGAGGAGCTCTTTCATTAGGGCCTCAGCTTCGTCGAGAACAGGTTGGAAATACTTAGCGCGGTGAGAAATCTCGAGGATACTCAAACCTTCGCCTTGAAAATCGATAACAGCCTCAGCTGTTTGCTTAATCACTTCTTGTGGCAGGATACTTGGTCCTGCATTAAAATTGTGTTTCTTCATGGTTATTTATGGTTTTTCGTCATTTTCCATTTACTGTTGGAACCCTCAATCACTTCGGTATCCACCTTCTTGACTGCCTCCTTAATGGCATCTTTCACCTTCTTAGCCGCCTCCTTCACATTCTCTACCACCTCTTCAACCAAGTCGGCTTTCTCTACCCAGCACAGTGCATCGCCCTTCACGGCCGTAGCGCCTTGCTCCTTCTCGATAGCGACTACACGGCAGTGGTCAAAGGCACGGATTGGCTCAATACCGTGAGGCGTTTGCAGGTAGCATACCACATCACCCTGCTTGAAGAATGTACCAAAGGCAGGTGCCTTGCTATCCTCATTGAAATCGAGTTCCCACATCACTTTACCCGACAATGTTGCCTCTACTGGCTCTGCGTTAGGGTGAAGGATAGCGCGCTTGTCGGCAGCCGTGAGTACCTTGATAGGCTGACCGCTGGCAGCGGCTTTCTCCATGCGCTCAAGTAAGTCCTTGTTGAACTGCTCTTTGGCTTGACCCGACTTATACTCACGGTATTGCTTCTCGTGCATTGCAAACTCAAAGAGTTCCTCGTCATCTTGACCGCGGTCCCAACCATTCTTCTCCATCTCAGCAATGAACTGTGGCAATACATCTGGATAGAGGGCTTGTGGGTCATCGGTATAGAACTCCATATTCTTCTCCTTAGCGAGCTCAATGATCTCTGGAGCGAGAGTGCCAGGCAGTTTACCTGACTTGCCGAGGATCATGCCCCACATAGCAGGATCCATGCGAGTGAATGGTTTCTCGCCCATAGACTTCGAGTAGAGGTTCATGAGCGCAGCGTTCTTCACATATTGTGAGAATGGTGTCACAAGACATGGTGTACCGAGCATAGGCCAAATGCGTTGTACCTCATCAAAGAGCTCCACAAGGAGTTCGTCCTCACTGAGGGCAGCTTGACCGCGTTTCACAAGGTTGGCGTTAATGGCCGCATGCATGCCCTTGAGGTCTGCCATGAGCGAACCCATCATACCACCTGGCAGACCGCAACCTACCAATAGAGAGGTCATCTTGGAGTTACGAGGGTCAATCCAGTAGCCCAGGAAGTCATCGATAAACTCTTGCGTGAGCGAGCGTGCCTCCATGTAG
The DNA here is from genome assembly GCA_045119955.1 of Paludibacteraceae bacterium. Taxonomy (GTDB): domain Bacteria; phylum Bacteroidota; class Bacteroidia; order Bacteroidales; family Paludibacteraceae; genus Colicola. The sequence continues at coordinate 16,659 of JBGVEG010000112.1, read as the reverse complement.
GCCTTCATATTAATATCCTTCACGAGGAAGCCCGCATCCTTGAGCATAGACTGAATGGTGATCACATCTGGGTGCACCATACCCCAGCTGAGTGGCTCCATAGCCACATCCAGCACATCGCCACCAGCCTTCGCCACCTCCAGCATGCTTGCTACGGAGAAGCCAGGACCTGAGTGACCGTGGTATTGAATGATGATATCTGGGTGTTTCTCCTTAATGGCAGCTACGATAGTGCCGAGCATCGCTGGACGGCCAATACCTGCCATATCCTTGAGGCAGATTTCTTGTGCGCCGTTGGCGATGAGCTCCTCTGCGAGGTTAATGTAGTACTCGGCATTGTGTACCTGAGAATAGGTGATACACATGGTCGCTTGCGCGGTCATGCCTGCCTCCTTTGCCCACTTGATGGATGGGATAATGTTGCGAGGATCGTTCAGTCCGCAGAAGATACGGGTAATATCCACGCCTTGTGCATGCTTCACCTTATACATGAGTTTGCGCACATCTGCAGGCACTGGATTCATACGCAAAGCGTTGAGACCACGGTCAAGCATATGGGTCTTGATGCCTGCCTCGTTGAAAGGCTTGGTGAAAGTGCGAACTGCTATATTGGGGTTCTCGCCATAGAGCAGGTTGACTTGTTCGCTGGCACCACCATTGGTTTCCACGCGGTCAAAGCAACCCATATCAATAATGACGGGAGCGATTTTTGCCAATTGATCTTTGCGTGGCACATACTTGCCACTACTCTGCCACATGTCGCGATAGACAAGGGAGAATTGAATTTCCTTCTTAGCCATAATGGTTCTGTTTTGTATGGTATTTTTGTTATTAATTCACGATATATTTAATTGTATGTTACAATTATCGTGCAAAGGTATGTATTTTTCTTCATATACGCAAACAAAAACAGGAAAATCATAAGAAAATTTTATTTTCTTTGGATATATCAAATCTTTTTTGTAACTTTGCACCAAATTTGGCTTACTTTGGTTAGTACACAAATCATAGCATACAACTATGGCTGAACAAGATGCAAATAAATCCACTATTCATCGCACTGCGATTGTCCGCGGCGTCATCACGATAGCCGTATTAGTGGCGCTATACCTGCTCATAAGGCGTTTGAGCGGGGTGTTGCTACCCTTCCTCATCAGTTTTGTGGTGGCATATATGTTGGCGCCGATTGTGCATTTCTTGCAGCACAAGTGCCGACTGAAGAACCGTGTGCTATCGGTGGTGGTCACTATTCTGCTGGTGATGGGCGTACTGACAGGTGCGGTAGCAGCCGTGGTGCCTGCGATCAGCAAACAAGCCACATCACTCTCACAGAGTGTCAAGACCTACGTGAGCCAATGGGACGGCAACGAATATTTCTCACCTGAGGTCAATGAGCGCATAGAGGAGATTATCCAGAGCATTGACATCAAGACGCTCATCGAGTCGCAAGAGGTGCAGCAGGGGGTCAAGAAAGTATTACCTATCTTAGGCGACTGGATTAGCAGTGGCGTGAATGCGCTGATGGGATTGGCAGTGGCGTTTATATGCATATTGTATATCATTTTCCTGCTCATAGACTACGAGAAGATTACCACTAATTGGCACAAGTATCTCCCCCACCGTTTCCGCGATGGCATCGTGACGCTCATGGAGGACTTGGACCGCAACATGAACGCCTACTTCCGTGGGCAAGCGCTGGTAGCGGGTATCGTAGGCATACTGTTTGCTATTGGGTTCCAGATCATTGGCTTGCCCATGGGTATCGGTATTGGTTTGTTTATCGGTGTGCTGAATCTCGTGCCTTATATGCAAGCATTGGGTATTCCGCCCTGCATCTTGCTCGGACTGATTCAGTCGGCAGAAACGGGTCGTCCTCTGTGGGTCGTGATGCTCTGTATAGCCGCGGTGTTTATTGTGGTGCAGAGCATACAGGATATGGTGCTGGTGCCTAAGATCATGGGCGACGTAACAGGCATGGGGCCTGCATGGATATTGCTCAGTCTGTCGGTATGGGGTTCGCTGCTCGGGTTTGTGGGTATGATCATCGCCCTGCCCGTCACGACGCTATTGATGTCCTACTACAAGCGCTTCGTACTGCATATGACAAATGACATGACTAAACCTCTTCCACGCAAGTCATGGAAAATTCCATTCTTGAAACGTAAAACAAAGAAATAACCATTAAAACTTTTAGAACTTTTAAAACTCTTTTAACAATGAATAGAAAGGTTCGTGTTCGTTTTGCGCCCAGTCCTACTGGTGCGTTGCACATAGGTGGTGTGCGTACCGCCTTGTTTAACTATCTGTTCGCTCGCCAACACGGCGGCGACATGTTGCTTCGTATAGAGGATACCGACTCCACCCGCTTTGTCCCTGGAGCCGAAGAATATATCACCGAGTCCCTCGCATGGCTCGGCATTGAGATCGATGAGGGTATCTTCCAAGATGCACCTAACGGCAAGGGCGACCATGGTCCATACCGCCAAAGTGAGCGTCGCGAGATCTACCACAAGTATGTAGATCAACTCCTCGCATCAGGCCATGCGTATATCGCATTCGACACCCCAGAACAACTGGAGGCCAAGCGCGCGGAGATTGCGAACTTCCAATACGATGCTCGCACCCGTGAGCAAATGTGCAACTCCTTGACACTGAGCAAGGAGGAAGTAGATGCACGCATCGCCAATGGCGAGAAGTATGTCGTTCGCTTCAAGGTGGAGCCCAATATTGATGTACATGTGCACGACCTTATCCGCGGCGAAGTGGTGATTAACTCCAATATCCTCGATGATAAGGTATTATACAAGTCAGCCGATGACCTGCCAACCTATCACCTCGCGAATATCGTGGATGACCACCTCATGGAGATCAGCCATGTGATCCGTGGCGAAGAGTGGTTGCCCAGTGCCCCACTCCACGTGCTGCTGTATCAGGCCTTCGGTTGGGAGGATACCATGCCTCAGTTTGCGCACCTGCCACTGCTACTCAAGCCAGATGGCAACGGCAAACTCTCCAAACGTGACGGCGACCGCCTCGGCTTCCCTGTGTTCCCACTCGAGTTCCACAATCAAAAGGATGGCACCGTATCATCGGGTTACCGTGAAGAGGGCTACTATCCAGAGGCAGTGATTAACTTCCTCGCATTGCTCGGTTGGCATGCTACAGGCGATCAGGAGATGTACACCATGCCAGAGCTCATTGAGCAGTTCTCCTTGGAGCGCGTGAGCAAGTCTGGTGCTAAGTTTGACTACGAGAAGGGCAAATGGTTCAACCACCAATACCTGCAACTGCGCAGCAACGAGGAACTCGCCGAGCAGTTTATGCCTATTCTCCTTGCCTCTACGCCTTACACCTTACACCCTACACCATCACTTGAGACAGTGGCGAAAGTGATTGGCTTGACCAAGGACCGTGTGAACTTCGTTTCTGAATTGTGGGAGCAAGTGAACTTCTTCTTCGTGGCTCCTACGGAGTATGATGAGAAGTCGCTCAAGAAGCGCTGGAAAGAGGACAGTCCTAAGCATATGACCGAAATGCTCGCACTCTTGGAGGCACATGAGGATTGGTCAGCTGAGGGATTGGATAACCTGATTATGCCATGGATTGCCGAGAAAGAGTACGGCGTAGGTATCGTAATGAATGCCTTCCGTATCTGCCTCGTAGGCGCCGCACGCGGTCCACACATTTGGAATATCACCGATGTACTGGGCAAAGAGGAGACCCTCAAACGCGTCCGCACCGCCCTGGAGAAGTTAGGATAATAGTAGTCCTACTCAATACAAATATCCCCTCTACTGAAAAGCCAGTGGAGGGGATATTTGTTTCTTTCGATTCGATAGCCGCCCTATCGTTTACTTATAGAATACCCTCTAAGCAAATCTTAATGCCTATCAAAATCAGTATCACACCGCCGAGGATGGTCACATTCATTCTCAGACGCGTACCGACCAAATGACCTATCACAAAACCTGTCATAGAGAACACAAAGCAAGTCAAAGCGATCACACCTACAGCCAGCCATAGCACCTCAGGATGAGGGATAAAAATCACACCAGTAGCCAACGTATCCATAGATGTGGCAAACGCCAAGGACAATAATCCTACAAACGAGAAGTCTGCCAAGTGGGTCTCATCCTCATCACCTTGCAGCGAGTCATAGATCATCTTGCCTCCTATCACCGATAGCAATGCCAATGCTATCCACGGCGCAAAACGCTCAAAGAACGCAGCAAATAGACTACCCGCAAAATACCCTATCAATGGCATACCTGCATGAAACACACCAAAGAGCAATGCCATGAGCATCGGTTTTATATAACGCGGTACATAGCCATGCGGAGAGGTCAGCCCCTTACACACCGATACCGCAAAGCAGTCCATTGCCAGACCTATAGCCAGTAATATGATTGTGAGTAAACTCATTTATGGTGTAAAGTGTAAGGTGTAAAGGAACGTATTAAATCATCGTTTTACACGATAGCGTGCGCCCACTTTTCCTTTGGCTATGTTGGTGAGCTTAGTCTTGACAAACTGACGACGGATAGGTGAGATACGATCGGTGAACACATGTGCCTCGAGGTGGTCATACTCATGCTGAATGATACGAGCAGCAAAACCCTCGTAGGTCTCCGTATGCTCGGTGAAGTTCTCATCCATATAGCGAATCGTAATGCTGGCAGGACGAATCACATTCTCCGATATGCCCGGTAAGGAGAGGCAACCCTCTGAGAAAGTGGTAGTATCATCACTCTCCTCAATGATCTCAGGATTAATAAACACTTTCTTAAAGTCTTGACACTCAGGATAGTCCTCTGCCAGTTCAGTGCCATCTACGATAAAGAGGCGAATAGACTTGCCCACCTGAGGCGCTGCCAAGCCGCAACCCTCTGCCACCTGAAGTGTCTCCCACATGTCGGAGAGCAGTTGTTTCAAATCCAGCGACTCAGGTGTGATATTCTCAGTCGGTTTGCGCAACACAGGTTGCCCGTAAAGATAAATAGGTAGAATCATATTTTTGGTTTGTTTTTTACACGGTTTACAAAATAGCGTGCAAAGATACTACATTTTTTTGAATTGTGCAAATTTTGTCGGTTAAACCTATAGGGTCTTTGTCAATGTTTGCCACAATGCATCATCTGGTACTGGAGCAGTGATACAGATAGGCTGTTTGCTCACGGGATGAATGAACTCCACCTTGCGGGCATGCAACGATATTCCCCCATCGGGATTGCTGCGTTTGGCACCGTACTTCAAGTCACCCTTAATGGGACAACCTATCGCCGCCAACTGGCAACGTATCTGATGGTGACGACCAGTCTCCAGATTGATTTCTAATAGCATATAGCGCTCGCTCTGCGCAATGACTTTGTAGGAGAGCACCGCACGTTTCGCATCTTTGGTACCCGGTTTGACCACAAAAGACTTGTTCTGCTTCTCATTGCGCCATATGTAATTCTCAAGGCGATTAGTAAGTGGCAATTGGGGGTTGGCAGGCACTATCGCCCAATAGGTCTTCTGAATCTGTTCGTGCGACTGGAACATCGCATTGAGACGAGTTAATGCCTTGCTGGTACGCGCAAAGAGAACAACACCCGTCGTGGGACGATCCAGACGGTGGGTGACACCGAGAAAGACCTCGCCGGGTTTGTTGTACTTGTCCTTAATATACGCCTTCACCTGTTCGGAGAGTGGCGTATCGCCCGTCTTGTCGCCCTGCACAATCTCGTGGCAGGTCTTGCTAATGGCTATAATGTGATTGTCTTCGTATAGTACTTGCATAAAGGGTTAGAGGTTAAAGGTTAGAGGCTAAAGGCTTGAGAATGTTTTCTACTTCGCGGAGAGGAATCATGACAAAGTCACGCTCGTGCATACGGGGGTGAGGCAGGGTGAGGGTGTCAGTACAGCAGACGACCTCCTCTCCTTCGGCATAGTTCTCCCCTTTGAAGGGGGAGTTAGAGGAGGTCAGCGCTTTCAGCAGGTCTATATCGATCACGCGGTCGTGGTAAACGCCATTAACCGATTTCTCGCTGCGTCCCATCTCGCGTTCTATCTGTTGGGTGATACGCAGTATATCTTCTAGCGAATGGTCTGTTTTACACGCCACAACCATATTCGCAAACTCATTCTCCGACACAAAGCCCTGCGGAGCACTACGATAAATCAATGAACAGGCAAGGCACTCCCCCACCCGTTCGTGTAGCAACTGTAGCGCCGTGCGCAGATTCGCCTCACGGTCGCCCAAGTTTGTTCCTATGCCGAGAAATATAACCATCCTATACTATCCTATACTATCTTATACTATACCTATACTATCCTTATGGAACAGGGATAAATTCGTAATCGATCTTGTCGCCCATGGTCACCAGCATATAGTATGGGTGCTCATCATGCTCCGTCATGCTGTCCACTACTATGCAAGTCATACCCTTAACCTGCGTGATCTCGCGCGAATGGTCGTGTCCCGACCATACCATCTTGACATTATGCTGAGTAAAGAGATTGAGTAGCACGTAGGTCTCCTCAATGGTATAATTGGAGGTATGTCCTTGCGAGCCATCGCGTTTGAAGAAGTGGGTATGCGTGCACGCTACAATATGACGGAAGTTCTGCGTATCCGCCCACTTGAGGGTGTTCTCCAGCCACTGGAGTTGTTTGCTTCCGACTGTGCCATCGGCAGAATCATAGACAATAAACAAGTCCTGCTTGCCTAATGGCGTTTGCACTACAAAATAGTAAGTACTGGTCTTGAAGACGCGCAGGAACTTCTCCCAGAGTTGGAAATAAATATCGTGGTTGCCGCATACAGCCATGAGTGTATCATGCTTATTGGTACCCTCCATCTGAGGCGCGAGCGCCTCCTCTACATATGCCACATCGGTTCTGGCATCAATAATATCGCCCAAGTGTACTGCCACAGGGCACAACTTGTCGGCGCGATAGCTGGCGATAAAATGCTCCCAGCGATTGCGCTTCTTCGTGATATGCGTATCGGTGCAGACGTATAGGTGGTAGTCCTCTGCTACTGCATAGAGAGTATCGAACCCTGCCTCCTGATTATAAGCCATCGACTCCTCCCAACGCTCATCAATAGTAGGCGAACTGCCTGCAAACATACCCACCATATCCAAGCGTTCGCATGCGGCGAAGATAACACCACATGCCAATATCCATAAGCCAATATTCTTTTTCATATATCCCTTGCCTTTTATACCTTAAACATTAAACTTTACACTAAAAACGATACTCTACTCCGGCACGGATTTCGGCGCCGTAGTAGTGCGCATTGAGGTGGAACATACCTGCCAGTTTACATTTGCCTGACAGACGCACGCGCCAATGCTCATTCACATCGTACCAGCCGCCCAAATAGAACATCGGCTGCCACATGCGCTCCACTTGGTAGTTATCCATATTGGAGATACACAAGCTAATGTTCCAAGGCGAGGTTTGTGGACGCACAAACGCCTCTACGCGATAGACGGCATCAAAGGGCTCAAGCACCATAGCATCCTCGCTATGATTCACATAAGGTAGAGGCGTTATGATACGATTACTCATACCCACCTGCACATTGACATACTGCATTTTATAACCCAGCGATAGCGCATGTACAAAATCGCGGAAACTGTCGCGCGCCATGAAACGGAGCATCAGTCGGTCCTCCAAGTATAACTCACCGACTGGCAAGATAAACTTAGGGCGCAGTTGCACACCCGCCGTATAGAAATCAGCTGTACTGGTGCGGACACTGGCTTGCATATCAAAGTGCGGATTGATAGGCAGATAGGCATCCAAATCAAAGTTGGCATACGAGCCATATGTCAAATTGTGCGCATAGCCTACATGCAGCGATACCGCATACTGCGACTCGCCATGTTGTACCTGCGCAGTGGCTCCAATAGCAAAGAGCAAAGAGCCAAGAACAAAGATAATCTTCTTTTTCATATGATTATTTATTAGTGTATAAACAATAGTTCACGATACTTAGGCAGTGGCCATAGTTGATCATCTATAACCATCTCCAGATCATCGACATGCTGGCGTATCTCCTCCATGAGTGGCACCAGATTGTCGTGGAAAGTAATGGCACGCTCGCGCTGGTTATCTATGTGGTTCGCGTGCGCGCGTTCCTTATTCATTTTGTCCACACCTGCCACAATAGCGCTGGCATGGTTCTCTATGCGACGGATAAGCAATAGGTCTTGTTCGTTGAGTGCCGCCGCCTCTGTCTCACTGAACACCTGCTTCACGCTGAGCACGTTCTGCAGGAGAATAGTCTGATAGCGTTTCGCCGCAGGAATAATATGGTTAATGACCAAGTCTCCTAAGACGCGCGACTCTATCTGCAACTTCATGGAGTAGTTCTCCCATTTCACCTCGCTGCGTGCCAATAGTTCGGCATGATTGAGTACACCTGTCGAACCGAACATCTTCACGCTTGCCTCTCCAAGGTATTGGTCAATCATCAGCGGCACACTGGTCTCGGTGTCCAAGCCACGACGTTTGGCCTCTTGTTGCCACTCCTCGCTGTAGCCATTGCCATCGAAGCGAATATCGCGGCAGTCATGCAGGCAACGCTTAATGACCGTGAAGAGCGCACGCTCCTTGGCTTCGCCCTGAGCGATGAGTGCATCCACCTCCTCGCGGAAGAGACTGAGTTGCTCTGCCACAGCTGCATTAAGTGCCAAGACTGCTGCACCACAGTTTGCCGATGAGCCGACAGCACGGAACTCAAAACGGTTACCCGTGAAGGCAAAAGGAGATGTACGGTTGCGGTCGGTATTGTCCAGCAGGATCTCTGGGATATTGCCTACACCAAGTTTCATCTCCTTCTTGGCATTGATGATGATACCTTTGTCCACATCGGCATGCTCTATCTGGTCGAGCGCCTCATTGATCTGCGCGCCAAGGAACACACTAATGATGGCAGGAGGTGCCTCGTGTCCACCCAAACGATGGGCATTAGTCGCAGAGGCGATAGATGCCTTCAAGAGACCATTGTGGCGATGCACCGCCTTGAGTACATTGACGAGGAAAGTCACGAACTGCAAGTTGTGATAGGGGTTCTTACCAGGAGCCAACAGATTGACACCCGTGTTCGTACCTAATGACCAGTTGCAGTGCTTACCGCTACCGTTCACGCCACCGAAGGGCTTCTCGTGGAAGAGTACACGGAACTGATGGTGATGCGCTACCTGCTCCATGAGCGACATGAGGAGTTGGTTGTGGTCGCTACCGAGATTGGCTTCCTCGTAGATGGGAGCCAACTCAAACTGATTAGGTGCTACCTCATTGTGACGGGTCTTGATGGGAATACCGAGTTTGAGTGCCTCTTGTTCCAACTCGGTCATGAAGGCCAACACGCGCTCGGGGATAGTGCCCAAGTAGTGATCATCCAGTTGCTGGCTCTTGCTGGCATAGTGTCCCATGAGTGTGCGTCCTGTCATCATTAGGTCGGGACGCGCATTGTATAGTGCCTCATCCACGAGGAAGAACTCCTGCTCTGTACCAAGATAGGTATATACGCGTTTTACGTTCTTGTCAAAGTAGTTGGCCACGGCTGTTGCTGCTTTGCCGACGGCTGTGATGGAGCGCAGTAGCGGTGTCTTATAGTCCAATGCCTCACCCGTGTATGCCACAAAAATGGTAGGGATACAAAGGCGGTCGCCTATCACGAAGGCAGGCGATGATGGGTCCCATGCCGAGTAGCCACGCGCCTCAAAGGTATTACGGATACCGCCGTTGGGAAATGAGGAAGCATCAGGTTCTTGTTGGTACAATACCGAGCCCGAGAACTTCTCCATAGGTGCGCCCTTGTCATCAAAGTCAAAGAACGCATCGTGTTTCTCCGCCGTGCCACCTGTCAGGGGTTGAAACCAGTGAGTATAGTGGGTAGCCCCCTGCTCCATCGCCCATTTCTTCATACCAATGGCGACGCTGTTGGCTATATCGCGGCTGAGGGTCTTCTCGTTGTCCATGAGGTCAAAGAGTTCCTCCACAATATTGCTGGCGATATACTCCTTCATCTTTTCGCGTGTGAAGACGTTTTGCGAAAAGATGACACTCGCGCGTATGGCAGCAGGAACTTGTTGGGGGTGATGTGCCCAAGCAGTCTTGAGGGCTTCAAATCGAATGTTCATTGTAGTAAAAATATGCCGTTTTTTAGTTTTAATCGAATATTTTTCAAAAATACGCCACAAAAGTACTACTTTTTTCTCGAATAACCAAATGTTTTTGCAAAATTAGGGTATTTTTTCTTCACACCTTATCATTTCATGCCATTTCTGTACTCATTTTGTATTATTTTCGTCTCCTCTCGCTCAATTATTTCTGTCTCCTCGCTCAATAAACCTTACTGCCATGCTACCTGTTACGGGTTCATAACGGGTTTTTGACGGGTTCATAGTGGCACATCGTAAGCCTATCGGTATCTTATCCGTGGCTTGTGTACACTCAAAACAGAATAGATCGTTAATCTATTGCTTGACTTGTTCCTCTACTACTTTGCGGATTTTGGGTGTGAGGTATTTGTACGCCTCGCGTGCTGCTTGTTGATAGTTGTGGGTGTGTCCGCCTTTCTCCGTGAATATATTTTCATACACACGTTGCCCTGTGGCAGTCTTGGTGATCGATACAGTAGCGTCCACATATGCGAAATAGGTATTCACATCGCCCATTGTCACGGTATTGTACTCGTGCGCTTGGGCTGAAATGTTGATTGTCCAATCTGCTGTGATCGGGTCAGTCACAAAGTTACAACCCAATGGACTCAATGCGCCTTTCAGTTCCTCTTGTAATGCGGGATAAGCCGTGCTGAATATTTTTGCATCGGCTTTGAGGCAAATGGTAAGGGCGTTTTTGAGTAGCGCTACCATAGCCATGAGGCGTTGCTGCAATTGGCGTGTTTCGCTAAGCATGAGTGTTTCTTCGGTGACATCGCTATCTACTGCTACCAATAGTTTTTGGGCTTCATCCACTTCCGCGAATAGAGGCAATGCCTTCTCGGCTGCGCTACGCGCTTGCAGTTTTTGACCTGTGGCGATGAGTTGGTCCACTTGGTCAAGCGACATCTCCACTTTAGTGAGGGCTACGGTGATTTGCTTCTCTAATTGGCGGATAAGGGTGCTTTTCTTTACGTAGGCAAAGGCGTATATGCTTCCTGTCTGTGGGTCGCGCCATGCCTCTACTTGTAATCCAGGGATTTTCATATCCACCGTTGTGGTGGTAGAGGAAGTGAACTCGCGTATGGATTGACGGAACGTGCCTTCGTTGGAGCGAAGGGTTTGGCTAAGCGCGTTGGTGGTGGTGTTATTCTTGACATGTACGCGGATAGTGGATAGGGCTTCCACGCGCGCTGCATCTTTGAGACGTTGGGTAGCAACTTCTTGGCGTTCGCTGCCTGTGGGTGCACCTTCGGCGTAGCCCGTAAAATACTCGCTGTCGGGATAGTCTATGCGTCGCAGGTCATGGTCATACCATGCTGGAGGCATTTGGGCGAAAGCAGCAATGGTACCTATTGCCCAACAGAAAAGAGATGTCACAAGGGTTTTCTTCATATTGTTGGTGTTTTACTTGTTCGATTTGGGGTTCTTGGAGATTGAATATTTCATCTTTCCATTGGATTTTTACATAACTATTGCGTAATTCATTTATTTTTAGTACCTTTGCAGCATATCTTCATTGAGAATCGGAAATACGGCTACATATTTTACATGATTTTCGTGAATAAGAGCAATAGATAGAAATATTCAATATATCAAATAACGTGGGTGCTTTGGGCACTTGATTGTAAAAGTATATAAGTATATTGCTAATCAGCGAAGAGTAAAAACGCTGATTAGCAATATATGTATGAATAAACTACGGCAAACAAACAACACGGAACCCAAGGTTACTGCCACGATAACCAAATGAGCGATTGTCACGGTCGGCGACACGACAACTGGGATTATTGCTACTCCAACCACCGCCTCGAATCACACGATAGGATCCTGACGAGGGACCTGTAGGATTGTTAGTGTAATAACTGACATATGAATTAGCATACCAGTCTTTGCACCACTCCCACACATTACCAGACATATCGTAAATGCCCAAGGCATTCGCGCGTTTTGAACCTACTATATGCGCACTGCTTCTACTATTATCAGTGCACCACGCCACAGCATCAATTATATTGCTACCTGCATATTTAGCGCCCTCGTTCTTATTGCCACCACGAGCGGCATATTCCCATTGTGCCTCAGTAGGCAAAGTATAGGTTAACCCCGTCTTATTACTCAGCAAACGACAAAATTCCATTGCCTCATCCCAACTCACATAATACATTGGATAATCAGGACCGACACCTTTGAGAGAATAATCTGAACCTTTTTTATTTCCTTGTTGAGAGATCGTGGTACCTACCACCTTTTCCCATTGCGATTGGGTTACTTCCAACATTCCTATATAGAAGCCATCCACAGTTACACGACGGACATTTTGTTCATCTGCTCCACAATCACTCTGCTCGGAGGTACACCCCATGAGGAAATCGCCACCTTCTACCCAAATCATTTTCATATTGATGTCCCAAGCTGTTTCGGTGAAAACTTGAGCTAAAGCAGATGCAGTATGGGAAGAATAACCCATTTGGGAATCATTGGCAGTGGTAGTAGTTGTTATTGTACGGGGTGGCATTTTGCTGCCAATCAATGCTTTAGTTAGATTTTCAACTTCCAATACAATATCCATTGATTGGTCAATCAATTTATATTGTTGTTTTTCTACGGTACCAGTCAAGACATCTATCAATTTGGTAGTTAGCATATTTCTTGTACCAGACGATGCCAACACAGAGAAAAGCACTTTACTCGCGCCTGCAATCTTACCAATCTGCACAGCCTGTGTTTCGTCCATCATACCATTGCGCGCAAAATTTTGTTCTTCAGCTAATTTATTCAAGGTCATACGATCAATCACATCGTACATCCCAGAATTAACGACCGTAGAACTTGTAATTTCCCGCACAATTACATCTGTACCATCATTGATAGCAAATGTAGCAATCGGATCAAATACTGCTATTCGCACTTTCTCTGCTTGTGAATAAACTGTCAGCGATATTGCTGATAGTAAAAGGATTAAAAGTTTTTTCATAATATAGTATTAGTTATTGTTGAAGCCGTATGTTTTATTGTTTTCGCCATATGCCTTATTGTCATTACCTTGTATGGTATTATTATCTCCTCTTATACTATTATTATTGCCAAAGATACGATTATTATCTCCTTCGATAATGTTATGGTGTCCTACGATTGTTTTATTATCAACACGTAGAGTTTTGTAACTCACTGATATTTTTTCTTCATTCTGATTTGCGCTTTGTTGAGATGAAGTCGAAGTTGAGGATGAGTGATTATGTATATGAGATGATGTAGTTGCTGTATGCGGACTTGCTACTGTATTTCCCACTAATTCTGCTGCCAATTTCTCACAGGCAGCAAGCATGTTTGCCAAACTACCGCCTTGTAGTTCTCCGTATTGAGTAGCAGGATTAGATATTTGTCCTGACTCAATATTCACCAAATTTGCCTCCAAATAGTAATTGTTTCCTTCTTTGGTAATTTTGGTGATACATACGCAGTCCACTCCCTGCATTGCCCCTAAACGTTTGCGTGTGGCATCATCTACCATTCCCGACTGTTGAAAGTTTTGCTCTTTCATAATCTGGTCAATGTCCGCACGGTTAAATGCGACATATCCATTTTGTCGTCCTATGGCTTTCACCATCTCACCACGTACCATTGAACGGTGCATAAGTGTAACTTCAGGCGTAACACCAACAGGTTCAAGAATAGCTACTTGAATTTGGGCAGTAACTATTTGTACTGAAAATAGAACAAGGAAAAATAATGTTTTTTTCATGAGTTATCGTTATTTATTATTAGAGCCAACTGCTTTATTGTTTTTCCCTTTCATTTTATTGTTATTTCCATATATTTTATTGTTATCTCCTGTTATGTTATTATTATTCCCTTGAATAGTATTAGAATTACCCACAATCGTATTATTGTTACCCGTAATAGTATTATGATTTCCAATTATAGTTTTATTATCTCCTTTCACAATTTTATTATTACCTAGAATTGTTTTGCCTGAAGAAGAGGATGAAGAATTGGATGAGGAATAGGAGTAGGATGTAGATGATGAATTGGAGGAATCTTCTGCTCTAAAATATTGCAATTCATCTAAACGTTTCTGCGCATCCTCATATCCATTTTCAACTGCTTTTTTATACCATTTAATCGCTTCATCTATATTTTTGGTTACTCCCTGACCATATTCGTAACACCAACCCAAAGAATATTGTGCATAAGCATACCCTTGTTCTGCTGCTTTACGATACCAACTAACTGCTGCGTAGTAATCTTCAGTTACCCCATCACCATCATAGTAACATTCACCCAAATTGCATTGTGCTCTAGCATATCCTTGTTCTGCTGCTTTACGATACCAACTAACTGCTGCGTAGTAATCTTGAGTTACACCGCGACCGTTGTAATAACAAGTACCTAAATTGTTTTGTGCACCAGCATATCCTTGTTCTGCTGCCTTACGATACCAATTTACTGCAGCATAGTAATCTTGTGTGACACCGCGACCATTGGCATAACACACACCTAAATTGTTTTGTGCCACAGCATCCCCTTGTTCTGCAGCTTTACGATACCAATTTACTGCTGCATAGTAATCTTGTGTGACACCGCGACCAATTTCATAACACACACCTAAACTAATCTGTGCTGGAGCATATCCTTGTTCTGCAAGAGGTCTCCATATATTTACGGCAGCAGCGTAATTTTGTGCATTATAATAATTTTTACCTTTTTCTTGTTGCTGCTCTAAATATGTTTGATTGGAAGTTGAAGCGGCGTAGGATTGTGTAGATGTCGTAGAATTAGAAGCGATGCTTTGAGCACCCACCAATTCTGCTGCCAATTTCTCACATGCTGCAAGCATATTAGCCAAGCTCCCACCTTGTAGTTCTACGTATTGCGATGCTGGATTGGATATTTGTCCCGATTCAATATCAACCAGATTTGCCTCTAAATAGTAACTGTTTCCCTCTTTTGTAATTTTGGTGATACATACGCAGTCCACTCCCTGCATTGCACCTAAGCGTTTGCGTGTGGCATCATCCACCATTCCCGACTGTTGAAAGTTTTGCTCTTTCATAATCTGGTCAATGTCCGCACGGTTAAATGCGACATATCCATTTTGTCTTCCAATGGCTTTTACCATCTCACCACGCACCATGGAACGGTGCATGGTTGTAACTTCATTAGTCGTACCGACAGGTTCCAAGATGGCAACCTGAATATCTTGGCTATACAAACATGCAAACGCATTGCAGAGTGCAAGCAGAAAGTAGATTCTTTTCATAACTTATTTTATAAACAGTGTTTAATTATTCAATACATCGATTACTTCGTTAGCATATCTTGTTGGCAGTTCTTGTCAAACTCTTCCGCGAATTGTTGGTAGTCCATATCCAATGCCAATTCATCATCATTTTGAATGCCTTCATAGATTGGTTCCAAAATATCGTCTTTGTTTACTTCCAATACCATATACTGCTTGTAAAGTTTTTCGCCATGGAGTATATGAGAAGTTGTTTTGCGACATGCAATACGGTAACCCATTGACTCATCAACTGCGGTCAAGGCCATACCCTCCATGCGTTGTTTCGACTCGCGAGTGAGATTGATGCGCATAGCTTTCTTATAATTACTCACAATCGCTTGTACGCTGGTATTGACTTGCGAAGCCAACTCCTCCAAAGCAGCTACACGTGCCAGTTCAGTAGCCATCTGTTGGTCATAATCTTCGCCTATACCCAGTGCACGGATGATTTCGGCTGTGCTATAGTACTCACTACAAGGTACAACTACTTCTTGCTCTTGTGCTGCTTGCGCTTCTGCACGCTCTTTGGCACGTGCTGCTGCCTCCGCAGCTTTTTCTTCTGCAACGCGTTTCGCATTGGCAAGGCTATCCATTTTTAGTTGATGACGGAGAGCTGCTTCTTCAGCAGCAAACTTTTGCTCTTGCTCCCATTGGGCCTTCTCGGCTGCTTTTTTGTCTTTGCGTGTTTGCGCACTTGCAGGAACGGCTACGATAGCCAACGCCATAAGGGCGAGAAAAATTGTCTTTTTCATTGTTGTAGTGTTTTAGTAAGTTTGTATTTATGTTATTATCATTCAAACCGTTATACACATACAAAAAAGCGCGGAACTTGCCTTTTGCCAGTTCCACGAATTGAGGCTGTCGCATTGCCTTTGATGTTAGAACCGACAACGCGAAGCCCACGCCGAATATAAATATTCTTCGTGCTATCCATTAGTTAAGGTACGCGTATGCGCATACGTATATACGCAAAAGACGTACCAAAACAGGCACACGGAGGATAATCTATATCCCGTAGGGCATCTATCGTTGCTAAGTCCTGAACATCAATTAGAAACTGCGACATTTCAATTCGTCAGAACAGAGCGCAATAAACGCCTTTTTAATATGTCTGCAAAACCCTCCGCCGATGTGCAGACATCCCTTCGTTGGGTTTCGCGCTGCAAAGGTACTACATTTTTTTGAATTGAGCAAGAAAAATCGCTTTTTAGGGCG
>JBGVEG010000111.1:0-12442 GCA_045119955.1 Paludibacteraceae bacterium | reverse complement strand
ACCATAGCGGTCACGAAGGTCAATGAATGTCATACCGCCCATTTTGCGGATTCGTTGTGCCCATCCTGCGAGGGTCACTGTTTTGCCTGCATCGGCGAGGCGAAGCTCGCCACAAGTGTTGGTTCTAAACATATTCTTAGTAGTTCAATATAGTTCAAAATTGTTCAAATTGGTGCAAAATAGTTTAAGGATTACTTACCCCCTACACTTTTCCACACAAAAAAGCGTGCAAAGGTAATGAAAAATCTTGATATATGCAAATTATAGTGCGATTTTATCAAAAAAGATAGATTTTATCTATCCTATTCTCTCCTATCCTACCAAAGGCCTGGTATGAGGCGCCAGCGGACGCGTTGCTGGTAATCGGTATATCCGGGCAGTCCTGCCGCCAGCACCTGCTCCTCGTTGTATATGCGTCGGGTAATGAGTACAGGATAAACACCAAACACCAACAATGCCCAAGCTGAGCCCAACACTATCGGCATAGAGAGGAACATGAGTAAGGTGGCTGTGTACATAGGATGGCGCACAATGCCGTACAGTCCCGTGTCAATGAGTTGCTGATTCTCCTGCACCTCAATGGTTCTTGACAGGTAGGCATTCTCGCGCAACACTTCGGCGTACAAGGCATACCCTATCAGGAAGACTACCGAGGCAATAACATTCGCCCACAGGGGCAAACTGGACCATGCGAAGCGATGGTCTAAACCACAGAGAACAAAGCCGCCGATAAACATCAATCCCGAGAGGGCTACCACATGTTTTTGTGTCTGCTCTTTCTCCTTGTTGTTCAGCCGTTTAGCGAGTAGGTCAGGCATAGAGACCAGTAGCCAAACACCCATGCAGGTCATAGGTACAAACAGCAAGGCAAGCAGCAACCATGCCTGCCAATAGTGCCATGTGCCTGCTGGCCAAAAGAGCAGCAAGCCAATCAAGGCCATACCACACAGGAGTTTGCATAATCCGCT
This sequence comes from Paludibacteraceae bacterium, assembly GCA_045119955.1. Lineage (GTDB taxonomy): Bacteria > Bacteroidota > Bacteroidia > Bacteroidales > Paludibacteraceae > Colicola. Next base: position 11,474 of record JBGVEG010000111.1, on the reverse strand, counting down.
AATAATCAATCGACTTGTTTTCATATAATACGCATGGATGGTTCATTCATGAAATGAGCATGCAAAATTACTATAAAAAATGCACATACGCAAGTTCTACGGGCGTTTTGTCTGAAAAAAATAGGATTTCTTGGACCAGCTGGACCACCTGGACCAGTACTTTTCCTTTTCTCGTCCATGTACACGTACGCGGACGAAAGTATAAATTCAGGTGGTCCAGCTGGTCCGTTGGTCCACATCCCTACCCCGCTTGTTCCTTTTTCAGTTGTTGGTGAATTTGTGCGATCACGAAGCCGCGCAGCGTGGCATAATGTTTTTCTCCTTGCTTGGGATGCTTAAATTGCTTCTCAAATAGCGGTTGCCAATATGCCACTCGTTCGGGGTCTGCAAGTTCTTGTTTGGCAAGCAGTTGCACTTCTTGAAACAACGTGCGATTTTTCTTCGCTCCTTCTGACCATTCGCCCTTATGACAATGATAGATATACGTCTCTCCTGGACCATAGAATGGTCTTCCTTTGGCATCTTTGCCATAGCATTTACGACGAGAAACAGTGATACGACCATCCGCGCTGTGGGATGACAGTTTGCCTGTGAATGTCTCCACAGGAGCCATGTAAGTAGTTTTTGACATAATAATTTGTAATTTAAGTAGTTTAAGGTTATTATATTGTTCTTAAGAATTTTTGTCCATATTGGTAAAACTCCAGAGCGCGGCAGGGAGTTGATTGCCGCGCAAGTTGTTTATGTTGTCTTCTTTTTTAAACTAATCATTGTTGTATACTACGCACTATTCACGCACAATACACGGACAATACACGCACAATAAGCGCACTATTCCTTACACTTCCGTGGAGAATCGCTATAAGTTCATTAGCACTTTTATATTCAATTTTTGTAACTCCGTTAAGGAGATTTTAGGTTTCTTTTGTAGAAAATTAGACACTTCCCAAAAACGACTGCAAAGATACGAATAAATTGTCGAATTTCCAAATTTTTCCAAAGGAAAATGTAAAAAAAATAATTATCACCCCTTCTCTATTGTAAACATATAGAACGCCCCTATTAATGGAACAGCTGGAACAGCGGAACAGCAAAATCCTACAATTCGTATGTACATATACGCGATATATACACACATACACACAGGCGAAGTTATTAAGAGCAGCTGTTCCTCTGTTCCACTGTTCCTCTGTCCCATTAAGTAAACTTTTTCAACTCAAAAATTTGTATATATGCGAAAAAAGTTGTACCTTTGCAGAAATAATTTTAACACATCACATTATGCCACAAATGATCATGTTGGGCAGTGAGATGATTCGCATCAACCCTGCCAAGAAAACCATTGAGTATTCCACTTCACAAGGTCGCAGTTGGTCCACGCGATACAGTAGTAGTTCATGCGGCGAGTTTATTGACCTCCTACCCTACGGCAATGAACTGCTGGCAGCTACGAGCAAAGGCATATACTACTCCACTTCGCAGGGACGCAGTTGGTCATCGCGATACACGAGCAGCTCCTGCGGTGAATTTCAATGCCTAATGGACGGCGGCAGAGAAGTGCTCGCCCAAACATCCAATGGACTGTACTATAGCACCTCCAGCGGACGTTCGTGGTCAAAGAGGAGGTAACATTATGATATATTTTGACAGCGATTATATGGAAGGTGCGCATCCAGAGGTGATGCGCCGTTTGGTGGAGACAAATCTGGAGCATACGGTTGGCTACGGTTGCGACCCCTATACGCAACAAGCCAAAGAAGCCATTCGCGCGGCATGTGCCGCGCCCAATGCCTTGGTGCAGTTCCTGGAGGGTGGCACGCAGACCAATGCCACGGTAATTGATGCCCTACTCCGCCGTCACGAGGGCGTGTTGGCTGCCGAGACGGCACACATCAATGTGCACGAGAGTGGCGCCATTGAGCATAGCGGACACAAGGTACTGACCCTGCCAACAAAGGACGGCAAACTGACTGCTGAACAGGTAGATACCTATATCACGAATTTCTACCGCGATGAGACCTACGAGCACATGGTGGCACCAGGAATGTTGTATATCACCATGCCCACGGAGTATGGCACCTTGTACTCGCTCCGCGAGTTGGAGCAGTTGTCTAAGGTGTGCCACAAGCACCATATTCCGCTCTATATGGATGGTGCGCGTTTGGGGTATGCGTTGGCTTCAGAAGCGTGCGATGTGACGCTGCCAGATATAGCGCATTTGTGCGATGTGTTCTATATTGGTGGCACGAAGTGTGGTTTGTTGTTTGGCGAAGCGGTAGTGGCGGCTAATCCCGACACCCTACCCCATTTCTTCCCATTGGTAAAGCAACACGGTGCGCTCTGCGCCAAAGGCAGAATCTTGGGCGTGCAGTTCTTGACCTTGTTTACCGATAATTTGTATGAGCGTATTTGCCAGCATGCTGTGACACTGGCGCAGCGACTCCGTGAGGGTTTTGTGAAGAAGGGTTACCGTGTGGCGATTGACTCGCCAACGAATCAGCAGTTCTTTGTGTTGCCTAATGAAGTGGTGGATAATCTACGCGAGAAGGGTGTGTCGTTTGAAGACTGGGGCATTCGCGGCGAGAAAGAAACAACAGTCCGTTTTGTCACCTCCTGGGCTACGACGGAAGAGGATGTGGAGGAGTTGGTGGAGCGGTTGAAGTAGTATCCAGTATCCAGCGTATCCAGCTGTTTTTATATATATCTCCTGCGCGCGCGGATGAGTATTACAGTTTAGCTGTCACTGCTGGATACTCACAGCGTATTAGATTAACAAATATAGCTATCTATCAGTCATTTACAGTTATTTTTGTTAATTGCCAGCAAATATCAGCTGGATACATATAATGTTAAGTAATCTCAAAATCACCAAATTCCTTGCAAATGTCAGAAAAAAGTCGTACCTTTGCAGGGTGAAAAAAACTTAATACTATGATAGTAACTACTACACAATCTATTCAGGGACATGAAATCTGTGAATACAAAGGCCTTGTTTCAGGCGAAGTTATTTTTGGTTTGAACTTTGTGAAGGACATCTTTGCATCGGTTCGTGATTTTATAGGTGGTCGCAGCAATACATACGAGAAAGCGATGATTGATGGCCGCGAACAAGCGCAACGCGAGATGGAGCAACGCGCCCGCGCGATGGGTGCCAACGCCATCGTTGGCGTATCATATGGCTACGAAACCGTCGGCCCTAACGGCTCCATGCTGCTGGTTTCTATATCGGGAACAGCTGTGGTGGTGGAGTGAGGGGAGAAAGACTGAACAGAATTTTTGCGTTGTATTTTAAGTGAAATGTCCTATTTTATATAGTTCTCCATCTCCAAAACAACCATGTTCTATATCTAATCCCAAATGAAAACTTAAATATATTGAAACAGAGAAAGTTAAAATTATGGCTATTAAAATAATCAAAGCATGTAAGATCCTAAATGTGAATATATCGGTTCTTTTTGAACTATGTAAAAAAATAGGTAAACCGATTAATAATTTAGATCCTAATTCCACTATTGAGGATGCTACTTTGTTATTGCTAATAGAAATGATGAATAACGACTTGAATTGCGGATCAGAATCAGAACTAATAGAAAATAACAATCAAATAGAATATATTTGTAATGAATGTGAAGCTACTATAAAAGGAGCAAATAATATTGCTGAACACTACTGTAAATTCCATAATTCAATATATGGTCAAAGTCTAAATGATATTAAGAAGCATCCTATTAATTATGCTAGAATCAATGAAACATATCTAATGGAAAACAAAAAAATATTTTCTAAGATTGTATTGCTTTTACCAAAGAAGATTAGACAAATTATTATTGCAAAAAAAGTCCAAAGAGATATATTAAAGAAAGAATTAGAAGAACGAGAAGAAAACGAAAGAAAACGCCTTGAAAAAGAGCGTCTTGAACGCGAAAGAAAAAAACTAGAACAAAAACAAACAGCCGAAAATTTGCTGAATGATTTTCTACAAAATAATCCATATATTGCCATATCTGATTGGGAATATCTCAAGCAGCAAATTGTAGAAGTATGCCCATTTTTTCAAATCACAGATGACATTGTCACCAGACAGAACTCTACTTTCAAAACACAACAGAAAGAAGAGCATAAAGAATATTTTGATACACTTCTCACATATCCATTAGATGAACAACAACGCGATGCCATTGTTACTCTCGGAGAGAATGTTTTAGTCATTGCTGCAGCTGGTAGTGGAAAGACATCAACCATAGTTGCAAAAACACACTATTTAGTCAACAAATTGAAAGTTGACCCACGCCGTATTCTTGTTGTTACATACACTCGAAAAGCAGCAGAAGAATTGCAGACCCGAGTAGGTGTTGCTGGTGTTGAGTGTACAACTTTTCACAAACACGCCATAGATACTATAGCAAGTATCAACGGAGAGAAACCTACTATTTGCGAAAATAGTACTCTTAACAAACTATTCGATTCACTTATTCGTAGAAACTCAACTTTAGAGTCCGCTTTTATCCTCTTTCAAACTGTACAAAAGACGCTCTTGCAATATGATTATAAATACGAAACATACAAAGAGTATCTTCAAGCATTGCGAGAATATGGTAAAATGGCTCCATATCGAGATATGGACAATAAAATTTGCTATGTTAAGAGCCGTCAAGAAATGGAAATAATGGTCATTTTGACTGAACTAGGATTAGATGTTCGATATGAAGAAAAATATCCTTATTCTACATCTTCGGCCAAATTCCGTCAGTACAAACCAGACTTTACAATTCATTATAATCAAAATGGACAAGATAAATTATTATATTTAGAACATTTTGGAATTGACCAATACGGCAATGTGCCAGTTTGGTTTGGAGATGGAAAACAGGGAGGATGGGCAAAAGCCAATCGTGAATATAATGATAGTATTCATTGGAAACAGCAACTCCACGCCGACAATGGCACTACGCTTGTTTACACCACTAGTGCAGATTTTCAAGGCGGTATTTCAACTGCTCGTGAACGCATCATAACTCTTCTTGAGCAACAAGGTGTTCCTATGAATCCTCTTACGATTGAGCAGAAGACTAAAAAACTTGCTATACCACTAAGTCGTTCAATAGAAAGCCTTATTAAATTAGTGAGTGGTTTTATAGCACTCATCAAAGCGAATGGTCGAACAGTTACTGACATTATTAATTCTATCTCAGACAAAGATGTCAATAAGCCTCGTAACACATTCTTATTAAGAAATCTTGTACAACCACTATATGATTACTATCAAGATGAACTTAACCAAAAGAAAGAATGTGATTTTACTGATTGCCTACTACACGCTTCTGAATTATTAAAAGAGAAACAAATCTATAACTATGATTATATTCTAGTAGATGAATTCCAAGACATGTCTATGGACAAATACAAATATCTGAATGCTCTTCGCAGGAAGAATCCTCGTACTAGAATATTTTGTGTTGGAGATGACTGGCAGTCTATATACCGTTTCTCGGGTAGCGATATTTCGTTATTCTCTCAATTTGAGACTTTCAATGGTCCTACTGAAGAACTTAAAATTGAAGCAACCCACCGATTTGGAGAACCTTTATTGCAACGCTCCTCTGAGTTTATTCTCAAGAATCCTGCTCAAAAGAAAAAGATACTAAAAGGAGACGATGGACGAGAGACATTCCTTGCTTTTGCTGGTTATGATAATGAAGTTGGTGAGCGTGCAATTATTGAAAAGCAAATAGCACGCCTGCCACAAGAAGCACGCATTTACATTGTTTCTCGATACCGATACGATATTGGAAATGTATTTCCTGAAGTCGCCAATATGGTAAGCGGAGAAAATGGTGGAGCAATAGATTTAACTATTGCTGGTCGTAAAGTACAAGCTCTAACTGCCCATTCTAGCAAAGGATTAGAGGCTGATTACGTGTTCTTAATCAATTGCAACAGCGGATACGATGATTTTGGTTTCCCCTCGCAGGTATCTGATGACCCTATCCTTGAATATGTATTAAGTAGATCCGATTCGTATGACCATGCGGAAGAAAGACGAGTTTTTTATGTTGCAATCACACGCGCAAGACGCGCATCTTATATTTTATATGATAAGCAATATCCATCCCTATTTGTTACAGAAATGGGTGGTGTACAATCTGAAGTTAAGAATAAGAAAACTATTTGTCCTCGTTGTGGAGCAGGTACCTTGATGTTTACAAAAGATGGTTATGCCAAAAACGGACATTTTTACACTATTCTTCGTTGTACTAATAAAGAATGTGATTTACAAAATGAAGCTATATTCTTTAATTCAGAAAGACATCATTATAAAATAGTTCCTTTTGATGAATTCATTGAGGAAAGAAAAGTAACTATTGAAGAACGCATGCACATTCGTGTTGGCACTTCTCCAGATTTCGCATATCCTGTTTTATTGGTTCCCTGTGCAGCTGATACAGAAGGTGTTCTCTCTATAGCGATAGATCCACATTATGATCAATATGATATTACTAAATTCTACAAATATCATATTCAAAAAGGAAACCTCGCTGTTTGTATTCAAGACAATGGTAATATACAACGATTCTTATTAACTATTTATACACAATAAGGATTATTCCGTTGTGTAAACATTCAGAGTGGCACGCAAGTGTCGCTCTTTTTTATTTCTTTATTCCAAAGTACCGCATCACTTCCTCAAACATGTCTTGAGCAGTTAGGATAGTATCACGCAAGAAGCCATTGACTTGTCCCCAGTTTTGAAGGCCACGATAATAGTATAAACGCAAGTCTTCCGTCACAATAAATGGCATCAAACGATTTTGCAAACATTGCCAAAACATTAACAACCTACCTACACGACCATTGCCATCCTGAAATGGATGAATACGCTCAAAACATACATAAAAATCCAAAATAGCATCCAAATCTATCTTCTCTTGCGCATTGTATCCCGCCAATAATGCCTTCATTTCATCATGAACATCAGCAGGTTGTGTAGTAGCTTCCCCACCCACTTCATTAGCAAGTTTCTTATACGCTCCTACAGCAAACCAATCTTTTTGGCTATCGGAAGTGTTCGTCTTGAGTATAGCATGAAGTTGCTTGATATGTGACTCGGTGATTTTATCGGTTGCATGATCAATCACATAGTCAATACAACGAAAGTGATTCACCGTTTCAATAATATCATCAATACACGTGTTTTCTGTGGTCACTCCCAATGTGTTTGTTTCAAATATGTAGCGCGTCTGCTCTTTGGTCAGACGACTACCTTCTATGTGATTGGAATTGTATGTCAAATCAATCTGTACACGATGATAAATCCCACCTTTTAGCCGACTCTCTTTTTCCTCTCTCAAGCGCGATAACAAAGGCGAAAGTTTTGCTTTTCCCTTCTTGGGTAATGCAGCACTAACAGGTATATTCCATGATTTACCTACCAGAAATGCACCTTCTATTTTACCCGTTGCACAATAATTGCGAGCCGTACGCTCACTCACACCATGCTTCTCGGCGAACTGACTAACTGATATATATTCCATACTGCGGCAAGTTTTTTTGATAAAAACGCTGCAAAGGTACTACTTTTTGCCGACATCGGCAAGTTTTTGAGCAAAATAATCAAAATAATTGCATATATCGTATTTTTTTTGTACCTTTGCAGCAATATTTATACTCCACAACTTTTTTTATGAAGAAGCTAACATGTATCCTATGCGTGGCGTGTCTATTTGGACTTTCGACTTTCGCATATTCACAAGACAGTACACAAGTGAACACTCGCCCCAAAGTGGGTCTCATCCTATCCGGTGGCGGCGCCAAAGGTGCAGCACACATAGGTGTACTCAAATACATAGAGGAAATGGGCATACCTATCGACTTTATTGCTGGCAACAGCATGGGAGCTGTCATGGGCGGATTCTATGCCTTGGGCTATTCCACCGATGAAATCATTGATATTATCAGCGATGCCGACTGGAATAGACTGATAAGCAATGAAGTGGATAGACGCAAAATAGCTTTTAGCCAAAAAATAGAAGACGAATCGCTGCTGTTCACAGTACCCTTCTCGTTCAAAACACAAAAAGAGGATATGCAATCCAGCTCATTCAAGAACTCCCTGCCACAGGGTGTTGTGTCGGGCGATAATGTCATAAACCTCTTCAATTCGCTGGCCGTAGGATATGCAGACTCCTTATCGTTTGGGCAGTTGCCTGTGCCGTTTATATGCGTGGCGACGGATATGTTGAGCGGAGAAGCCGCTACCTTGGACAATGGCGAATTTACCAAAGCATTGCGCGCCTCCATGGCGATACCTGTGCTATTTGACCCTATAAAAATGAATCAAACACTCTATACAGATGGTGGTTTGACCTGCAATTTCCCTGCTGAGCAATGTCGCGCCATGGGTGCAGACTACATTATCGGTGTGAGTATGTCGCCCGGTTTGGAGACGAATCCCGACAATCTATCCTCCATATTGGCACAAATCAAACAGCTCAAGGAGATTATCACCGACAAGGACGTGGACAAATACCATGAGCAGTGTGACATCTTCATTCGTCCGGATCTGAAGGGCGTCGGTATGTTGAGTTTTGATGCAGAGAGTGTGGCCAGAGTAGCGCAAAGTGGCTATGAAGCAGCATCTGCCCAAGCCGAGAACTTTGAGGCACTGAAAAACAAAATCTTCTCACAAGGCGCAGTCGAGCCAGCACCAAAGGTGGCACAGCCCCAAAAGGCGGTCAATATCATTAAAAACAAGGTGTTGCTCTCCAAAATCGAGTTTGTAGGAGGCAACAAGAAGAATGAGCAATGGATGCGCCGTGCATGCAAGGTACATGTAGGAGATTCGGTGAACAAACACGATATAGACGAGTCGGTATCCATATACTATGGTACAGGTAGCTACAAGAGTGTCACATACACGCTACACCATGATCTCACTACGCCGGGCGGATATATACTGCGCTTCAATCTGGTGGAAAAACAGCCGCATGATTTTGGATTGGGCTTTCGTTTTGACACACAAGATATGCTCTCCGTGCTACTGCGTGTGGGTATCAACAGCAACCGCATGAGCGGCTGGAAAGCGGATTTAGATGCCAAGTTGGGTGGCAATCAGTGGCTCAAGTTCAATTTGTCCTACGGACACCTACTCTACCCGAAAATCAATCTATCATATCACTTCCGAAACTCCGAGTTGGACGTTTATGATATGAACCAACTGGATATGAACGAGAAGTTCTTGCAGCACAAGTTCCGACTTTCTCTCTCCAACAACTACACCCGAACATTCAGCGCAGGGTTCGGCTTCGAGACGGAAATGCTGACGCCACGAAAGGTTATGTACTTGCTCCATGACGCTGTGGATATGGACTACAAACCTGTTAATACGATTGGAAGTTTTGCATACTTAGGATACGACAACCTCAATAAGAAACGCTTCGCTACGCGAGGCGTGAAGAGCCAAATCGATTTTACGTGGAAAGACTGCAGCTTTGACAAGGACGGTCTCAAGAAATTGCATTTGGCCTCATTGCAGTTCAGACTGGAGAGTTATGTACCTGTCATAGAAGATCGCTTCGTCATTGTGCCACAGTTGTACGGCAGTTTTCTGTTCGGCAAGGGTGCTGTCAGCGGCAAGGAAGGCGGCTGGAACCCCATTTTCCAAGGACCAGTACCTATGTACCCATATATGAACAATATCATTGGCGGTGCCGAAATGGGAAGGTATATTGACCATCAGTTGCCCTTCATCGGTGTGAACAAGACAAGCTTTGCGTTCAACAATGTGGCTATCGCTCGATTGGATTTTCGAGTGCGTGTTTACAAGAATCACTATCTGACCGCCATGGTCAATTATGGTCGCTCCAGTATTGACCTTAAGAACTTCTTCCGCGATAGCAATGTGCTACTGTGGAGCGAGTTGTACGACTATAATGCCTCCAACTGGTGGGGCGCGGGTATAAGGTATTCGTTGGACACCAAGATTGGTCCACTGGATTTTGACATCAGTTCATCCAATATTGCCAAAAACGCTAATCTGTATTTCAGCGTAGGATATTATTTTTAACTACTGCAACACGTGTCAAAAGCAAGAAAAACGAACTTAAAAGTGAACTTTTGCTCGCTTTTCTTGCAAATGTGCATTTTTTGTTGTACCTTTGCAGCCAAATTAAATTTGGATTACTATGTTTGACAATTTATCAGAAAGATTAGAACGATCGTTTAAGATTCTCAAAGGTGAAGGTCGTATCACCGAAATCAATATTGCGGAGACTGTCAAGGATATCCGCAAAGCCCTGTTGGAAGCCGATGTGAACTACAAGACTGCCAAACAGTTTACTGACCAAGTGAAAGCCAAAGCCCTCGGTCAAAACGTCATGACCGCTGTGCGCCCAGGACAACTCATGGTCAAAATCACACACGACGAGTTGGCAGCTCTCATGGGTGGCGAAGCAGCTGAAATCAACCTCAAAGGCAGTCCTGCTGTTATCCTCATGAGCGGTTTGCAGGGTTCGGGTAAAACTACTTTCTCTGCTAAACTCGCCAACTACCTCCAAACCAAGAAGAACAAAAAGGTCATGCTCGTGGCCTGCGACGTATATCGCCCTGCGGCTATTGAACAGCTCCGCGTACTCGGCGAGCAAATAAACGCCAAAGTATATACTGGCGAAGGCGAAGCCAACCCTGTCATCAAAGCACAAAAGGCCATCCAAGAAGCTAAAGTCTATGGCTATGACGTAGTGATTGTCGATACCGCTGGTCGTCTGGCAGTGGATGAGCAAATGATGCAGGAGATCGCTGCAATCAAGCAAGCCATCACCCCACAAGAGACCCTCTTCGTGGTGGACGCCATGACCGGTCAGGATGCCGTGAACACCGCTAAGGAGTTCAACGACCGTCTGAACTTTGATGGCGTTATCCTCACCAAGCTCGATGGTGACGCGCGTGGTGGTGCTGCACTCAGTATCCGCTCTGTGGTGCAAAAACCGATTAAGTTCATCGGTACGGGCGAGAAGATGGAAGCACTCGATGTCTTCCACCCATCGCGTATGGCTGACCGTATCTTGGGTATGGGTGACGTGGTATCCCTCGTAGAACGTGCACAAGAGCAATACGACGAGGAAGAAGCACGCCGCATCAGCAAACGCATTGCGAAGAACCAGTTTGACTTCAACGACTTCCTTTCGCAATTGGCACAAATCAAGAAAATGGGTTCCATGAAAGAATTGATGGGTATGATTCCAGGTATGGACAAAGCCCTCAAAGGTGTGGAGGTCAGCGACGATGCCTTCAAACCTATTGAGGCCATCATCTCCTCTATGACCCCAGCGGAGAGAAGCAACCCACAACTGCTCAACGGTAGCCGTAAGAACCGTATCGCCAAAGGTTCAGGCACCAGCATTGTAGAAGTAAACCGCTTCCTCAAACAGTTTGAGCAGACCAGCAAAATGATGAAGAAAATGCAACAAATGCAAGGC
>JBGVEG010000110.1:0-3721 GCA_045119955.1 Paludibacteraceae bacterium | reverse complement strand
AAGAAGGCCGTTCAGAAAACATATAACAACAATTCAGGTTTCCTCCGCGTACAAGACATGCGTAATGTGGAACTGATGAAGGAACTGGGACTGGTGCGCTACTCCATAGCCGTGGACTCAGGTATCGTGACCAAAGTGTATGTACCCGAACTGACATTGGTCTTGCGCGGTGAACCTATCATCTCTTTGCAGAGTTTTGACCTCCACCGCAACAACCTCTCTGTGGTCACCTACGTGATGCCTCGCGAGATGAAACATATCAACCGTAATACCCAAGCCGAGGTGATAGTCAATGACGATGTATCATTCACCGCCAGCGTACTGATGCTGGGTACACGTACCGAGGAGATACCCGGCGAGCTGCGTAGCACCCTCTCACGCGACCATACCGCCGTCATCGTAGTCATGGGTGTGGACACGGGACAAGTCATACCGTTCTGGACATTGGTCAAGAACATACCCGTGCGCATACGTATCAATAATATAGAGTCGAAGATGCAAGAAGACGAGGTGGCTGACTATATGATGTTCCACACCACCCACGGACTCATACGCCCTGGCGATAAGTACTACAAAACCTTGCAAGAGGAGCAACCAGATACCAACCACAAAGATACACTACTGATACTCAACGAATAAAGATATGGAACACGCAATATACAAAATAGTTAGCAATGTAGAGGGCAGAAGCATACTGGTCATCAACCAATATTTTGATGTCGAAAATAGCCCCGAGATACAGGAAGACAAATTTGACATTGTCTATCTCAATATCGGCAATATGTCCCCAAACGAGGTAGGACTCCTGTTGGAGAAAACCTCCCCTATCTTCTCCACCAAGTGCTGGATGAAGCCCCGCTTTGTGCAAGCCAACAGCCTCTCCCAAATGGGCAAGATGGCTGTGCTGATTGATGGCGTAGCCAATAGCCCCTTCGATACCTCCGTCACGCAACGGGCAGAAAACATCTTCCAGCAGATAGAACGACTACAGATCAAGCAGATAGCCAATGTCTCCACCTACGTAGCATTCTTCGTTCGACTATGCAAGTATGCTATCAGTCGCGGACAATACACCTACACCTCCACCGTCATTCCTGGTCTAACCGAAGGTCACTCTGCCTTCTTCGCCGCATTGCTCTCCAACAACGAGGTGGCAACGCGCAAGGAGTTCCTGGAGTTCAATCAGAAACTGCTGGATTTAGGTTACGCTGAGCCACAAGAATTTGTGGAACGTGCCCATATCTGCCCCCAATGCAAGAGCAGTCACCTCATTTATGCCGAGTGCTGCCCTAAGTGCGAGAGTTCGAATATCAAGGAAGAGCCAATGTTGCACCACTTCCGCTGTGCGAATATCTCGCCAGAGAGTACCTACGTATATGACGAGAAGCTCCGCTGCCCCAAGTGCCGCCAGTACCTGCGCCATATCGGTGTGGATTACGACCGCCCCACCGACATACACACCTGCGCCGAATGTGGACACACCTTCCTGCACACCAAGATGAAGGTACGCTGCGCCAGCTGTGGCACCATGCACCGACCTGCTAACTTACAGTCCATCGATGTAGTACGATACCGCTACACACCCGAAGGCATACAGTCTATCATCAGCAACGAGGCACTCATCAAGATTGGCAAAGACCTGTGGTTCGGTTACTCGAACTTCGACTCCTACCTGCAACAGTTGCGCCTATTCTCACACACCAGCGCACTCAACGAGACCCTCTACACCTTCCGCCTGCATCTGCTCATGCCCGACTCTATTATGAGCGAAGCAGACAGAGTGCACCTGCTACGCCGCATGCACGAGGTGTTCTATGACTATAACTTCTCCTTCAAAGGTAACTACTACTTCTTATCCTCCAAGAACATCACCGATGAGTTCAAAGAGACACAGCAGTCCATTGAGTGGAGCATTGAGAACAAACTATCGAGCGTGAGAGCCGAATGTCCATTCATACAAGTCAAGGAACAGACATTGCTCGTCAGAGAGTCCAACGAAAACATCGAAAAGTATATTCGCCGTCTGTGTGAACCGCTATATACGACCTATTAACATAGCCCATGCTGGACTTTTTCTTCCACATAATAGACAATATCGTAGGTGGCTTCACACGCAATATATCATGGCAGGTGCTGCTCAATACCTATTGGTTTCTCTTCTTTGTGGAGTTCCCACGCTATTATCTACTGGAGATTATCGTCACCTGCTGGCATAAACTGCGCTACCGCGAACGCCGCGAACAACGCACTATCGCCCGCACGAAGCTCTACATAGAGAATCCCTTAGTCACCATCTTAGCACCAGGCAAAAACGAAGGCAAGAACATTTACAAACTCGTACAATCCCTGCGTGAGCAGACCTATAAGAACTACGAGATCATTATCGTCGATGATGGTTCGGATGATGCCACACCGCTGATATGCAAGGACTTGGAGAATGCTGGCTACATAGACCTCTTTATCCGTGCACACTCGCGTGGAGGTAAGGCCAGCGCCGCCAACCTCGGTTCCTTCTATGCCAAAGGCAAGTATATCGTCCACCTCGACGCGGACTCTTCCTTGGACAGGGATGCACTGGAGAACATCCTTATCCCCTTCTATATGGATAGCCAAATCAAGGCCGTGGGTGGCGTGGTCAAAGTGCGCAATGCACATGACTCTATCTGTACCGCCATGCAAGCACTGGAGTACCTCAAGACTATCCAAGTCGGTCGCATGGTGACCAGCGAATTGGGTATTTATCATATCATCTCAGGCGCCTTCGGTGCCTTCGACACCAAGGTACTCAAGCAAGTGGGCTATTGGGACATCGGTCCTGGACTCGACGGCGATATTACGCAGAAGATACGCAAAGCCGGCTACAAAGTCTATTTCTCGGAAGAAGCCATCTGCATGACCAATGTACCCGTGAAGTGGAATGTGCTCTTCAAACAACGCCGGAGATGGAGCAAGTCGCTCGTGCGATTCCGCCTACGCAAACACAGAGACATTTTTATGCCCAACAAGAACTTCTCCTTCTCCAACATGATCTCCAACTTGGAGAATATTGTCTATGACTTCGGCTTCAACTATGTGTGGTTCGCCTACATCATTTCGCTTATCTTCATGCACACAGACCGACTGATAGAAATCTTCGCCGTGGGATATATCATCCGTATGGTGTTTGGATACATAGGTTTTGGTATCATCCAATGGGTGAGCGAACGCCCCAAGGAAGAACGCTGGCTGGCAGGATACGTGCCGTTGTCCACCTTCTATACGGGTTACTTCCTGCGCTTCGCGCGTCTGATGGCACATACACAAGAGCTATTCAACTTCTCCTCCTACAAAGACCCTTGGAACCCACGCAAGACCTCCGAGGTGGCACAGTCGGAGGGTATCTAAGCTGCCATTTCTAATAATCCACCCTATTCTCACAGATAAGATCATTGATATATTCTACACTTGTGTAGCGTATATAGAGAAAGAAAGAAGCCACTCAAATGAGTGGCTTCTTTTGGTTAGTCGGGTAGGCGAGATTCGAACTCACGACCTCCTGCTCCCAAAGCAGGCATTCTAACCGGGCTGAACTACTACCCGTGGCTTCCTTTTCGAAAGCGAGTGCAAAGGTACTGCTTTTTTTTGACATGACCAAATATTTTCGAAAAAAAATGCATTTTTTCTTCATTTTCTTTCAAATTCCAGTTTTTTTTAGTACCTTTGCACGATTTTTCGGGCAAAA
>JBGVEG010000109.1:0-2324 GCA_045119955.1 Paludibacteraceae bacterium | reverse complement strand
ACTACTACCATCAAAATGGGTAATAATACTGAAGAAAAAATATTTTTCATTGTTGTTGAATGTTTTGTGGGACATCGGCTCCAAACGCCCCGTTGGCATAAATATACAAAAAGCGTGGAACCTTACCTTTGCTTATTCTCTGTAATGAGGTTCCTGCAAGACCCTTCCCTATAAGAATAAGCACATAACGCCCACGCCGAATATGAATGCCACCAAACAGAGCAGTCCACGCATGGACGCTCTGCAGGCGGGATATACATATCCCAAAGGGCGTTTACTGCCTTCTTGTTTCGGATAGGGTGAAATTTTGCAGGATTTCATTACACCAAAACAAGCGCTAATAAACGCTTTTTATAATATGTCTGCAAACCTCCGTCTATGATGTCAGACATCCCCAGCGCAGGTTCACGGTGCAAAGGTACAACAAAAAATGCAAATGTGCAAGTATAGCGAGTAATATTTTCAAAAATGATAGGATTACGTTTCTTTTGCACGGATTTTGAAGACTATTTTGTATAACGGATATAAATAGGATATACTATGAATATAAATCGAATCAATAAACTTAGCAATAAGATTCAATACATCGGTTGCGATGATGCGACCTTAGACCTTTTTGAGAGTCAGTACCCACTCCCTAACGGCATGTGCTACAATAGTTATCTGCTTCTGGGTGAGCGTGTGGCTGTGATGGATAGTGTGGATAAACGCAAGACTGCCGAGTGGCTGCAGAAGATTGAGCAATCCCAACGAACGCCCGATTTCTTGATTATTCAGCACACTGAACCCGATCATAGCGGTTCGATAGGGGCGTTCTTAGAGAAATATCCTCACGCTATTATTGTTGCCAGTCGCGCGGCGCTACAGTTCTTGGAGCAGTTCGGCTATCAGCCTGCGCATACCCTCATGGTTAAGCATGGCGACTTGTTGGACTTGGGCAGACTGACCTTGCACTTCATTAGCGCCCCTATGGTGCATTGGCCTGATGTGCTGATGACTTATCTGCCCGAGGAGAAGACACTCTACTCTGCCGATGCGTTTGGTTCGTTTGGGGTGTATTCGGCGTTTGAGGCACATTGGATAGACGAAGCACGAAGGTATTATATCAATATCTGCGGCAAGTATGGCGCACAAGTGGCGACGGCTTTAGCGAAGATACAAGCCTTTGATATTCAGCGCATAGCCCCTTTGCATGGCTGTGTGTTGAAAGGCAGCGAGGTCGCAGAGGCATTGCGTTTGTATGGCATTTGGAGTCGATATGAGGTAGAGACGGACGGTGTGCTGGTAGCACATGCTTCAATCTATGGCAATACGGCAGCGGTAGCGCATTGTATCGCTGAGCAACTTCGCAATAAGAGCGTGGAGGTCAAGGAGATAGACTTGTGCCGTTCGGATATGTCGGAGGCGGTGAGTCAAGCTTTTCGTTATGGCAAGATGGTGCTGTGTGCGGCGAGTTATGACGGCGGTGTCTTTCCGCCAATGCATGCGTTTTTGTATAAGTTGGGCATCAAGGGGTACCAGTCGCGTAGGGTAGGCGTGGTGGAGAACGGCACTTGGGCTCCCACAGCAGGTAAAACAATATGCAGCATGCTGGAGCAGATGAAGAACATTGATATTGTCTCACCTATCCTCACCATCCGTAGCGCCTGGAAAGAGGACTACCTGCTAGACTTGGAGAAGTTGGTGGAAGGGGTGATAAGGGAGGAATGTATGTAGCGATGTTTTCCTTTTTTTTGAGCTTATTGAGCGGTCTTTTTTATAGAATCGGCTCAAAAATGTGTGATTTTTGATATTTTTCGGTGCAAAATGAGCCGATAATTCAAATGTTTTTTGTAATTTTGCACCGATTTTATAATTATGACTATGGAGATAGCTCGTGAGATACTGCAATTTTTGCACTATAAGTACGAGAATATAAAGATTTAATAAATATAACATTAAACATAATTGTATGAAGAAACAATTCATTCTATTTAGTGTATTGGTCTGTAACGCAATATCGTTGTTCGCCTCAAATAACACGGCAGACACATTTGATTGGCGCGGCGCTTCGGTGTATTTTGTCATTACTGATCGGTTTTGCAATGGAGATACCACCAATGATATCAACTATGGGCGCATCGTTGATTATGGTACTGAACAATTGAATGCTGCCACCTTTCATGGCGGAGATTTCAAAGGTATGTTGCAAAAAGCCAAAGAGGGGTACTTCACCGATTTAGGAGTGGATGTTGTATGGATGACTGATGTCTATGAACAAATCCATGGTTGGATGTCAGGCAGTGGCTCAATCAACGATTTTCCGCACTATGGCTATCATGGTT
>JBGVEG010000108.1:0-63313 GCA_045119955.1 Paludibacteraceae bacterium | reverse complement strand
CCATTCTATTTTTTCGTTGTTGCTATACATACCCATCTACAAATTTCGCTGCAAAGTTACATTATTTTTCTGATATATCCAAATTTTTCATCTAATTATAATCAAAAATCGTGCCTAACGCGGGGTTGGCACGATTTTTTGATGGGTTAGAAATGCAGTAATAATGCAATTCGTAATGCACTATGCTACTGGATTGTAGTGAGTACTACTTGGTTGTAGCAATGTGCAAGGGTGGATTACAAACCACCTGTATTTGAGGCAGAACCTTCTGTAGTAGGGATAAATGGACCACCTACACCTGGACTGGCACACAAAACAGATTGTGGTTCCATCAAAGTAGAAATTGTTTTTGGTTGTTGATATAATTTCTTTTCCATAAGTCTGTTATTTTTAAGTTTATCGTATTTGATGCAAAGGCGAGGAAGATGCGGCTTTCGCCGCGATTCTTGCCTCTAACCTTTAGACTTTAGTTTACAAACGTTGTCCTTGTATGTTATACTTAACACCATCACGGATAATGATGAGTTGTCCATTCTCGATAAGCTTAACAGGAGCGTCGGTTGAGAAGAGGTCCTCAACGCCAGTCTCAACGTTCTCGCCTTGAACATCCATACTAATGCGACGGCAACCTGGCATTGGAGATTTAGTCTTATTGATTTCTTCAATTACCAAATATGCACGATTTGGATCAAGCCAACAATTAGCGCCACACAATTGCAATGCACATGTGCCATCAGGCATCAATGCAATAATATAGCCCTTACCAGCTGACGTTGTTTCCACATCATCAATCTTTTCAAATGTGCCATGCAAACCATTATCAACGAGAGCCGTTTCTGCTGCTTCGCCTTCATAAACTACAGAAATCTTACTGTCTGTAGCTTGGAAAATATATGGAGTACCTGCAACCAAAGTCTTTACAGAGTTCAAAGTCACCTTGCCTGTCTCTTTGCCTGCAACCTCAAAGAATTCAGCACCGCTATAGTTGCTTGAACCATATGGCAAACAGATTGTACCGAAATTGCCTGAGGTTACTGAGCGAGTATAAATGGTAGCAGTTGCATATACAGGAGCCACAACCTCTGGGGTAGAAGAATAACTCTCCGTTGTACCATCATTATTATTCTTTACAGAACCAGCATTTGAAATTGCGTAATTCTTAAAGCCGTATACATTAGTTTTCGTATTTTCACAATACAAGAATGTACGTTTACCATCATTACACAAATAGTTCACTCCATTGTAATCCCATTCAAAAGCATCTGTTTTGAGTGTTAAGTCTGTACTTGTACCACCTGTCAAATAGTTATCACCATTCTTGAATGTAGCTTTATTGCCATTCATAGAGCGTTGCCATTCAATAGAAGCTATATCAGTTTCTGCAACATTGTATAGTGTTCCATTGATATATTCCACAGGGATTGCAGCCAACACATTGGTTTTACCACTAACATATTTACCTGTCATTGCATACCATTGACCTTCAAGTTGTGCGAGGATAACTACCTTCTCACTCTTTGGGTTAACAGTGATTACGCATGTAACTTCTGCTGGTTTGTAAGTTGCGTCACCATCAGCAAAAGTAGCAGTAATAGTTGCAGTACCTGTTTTGCCACTTACCAATGAGATTACACCTGCGTTGGTTACTGTAGCCAATTCTGTATTGCTTGATGTAAATTCAATACCAGTCACGTTATTTGGATTGGTGAAATCAGGAGCGGTAAATGCATCACCAACGGTGAGAGATATAGTTGCAGGATTCCATGCAATACCAGTATCTTGGCGTTTATCTATTTTTTTGATAGAGATTTGTCCCAAACCATAATTAGTACTATTTCCCTTTGTCGTTAACTCAAATTTGACATATCTTGCTGTTGAAGACAAATTAGATTCTATTGTTGAGGTTTGTCCATTACCTAAATTACCACCAGACCAAACAGATGTATAATCCTCTCCATTCTCAGACTCATAGACGGTGAAAGTTCCTGCGTTTTGTCCATTTTGTTTTAACGCGAAAGAGAACTCGCCTGGCTCGCTATCAAAATGTATAATAACATTGTCATTTGCGTCATCAAACTTCAATTTAGGGGAAGTATTATAATTACCCAAACCTTCATGACTCATACCAACGACATCGGCAATATCATCTTTATTACCATCAAACTCAAATGGTAGAGTTGCTGCTGTTGGTTTTGGCTCTGTACTTCTTACTAGACTAACCAATTTATTACCTTCGTCTAACTCATAAGTTGTATTATAAATCTTTAATTTACCCTTAACAACAACAACATCCCCCACTTGGATATCATCTGCCGAAGTGAACCAAGCTCCATCATATGAAAATCCACGATAAGCCTGCAATTGATCAGAAGTTTTCAAACCGTCAGCTGAAATATCGTATGAGATATTGCCATATGTTGGATTGAATGCGGTTACAATCTTGCTAACGATACCTTGTACATAAACCTCTACTGTAGTATTTCCAACAGCATCAATTATTTCGCGTGCTTGGGCTACAGTATAAACTGTTGTCTCATTGTTTTCAATTGCCTTAACAGTAATGTTGTATGTAGTAGTTTTTGTATTTGAACCCTCCGTATAGGAAACTGTTACAGTAATCTCACCAGCATTCGCAGTATTTCCGCCTGTAATATTAGTAGGTGTTACTTCCGAAGACGTTCCATCAGTATAATACGCAGTCACCTCTAAACCATTAGAACTAAATGCTTCACCTTGCCAGAAAGTCTTTTTCACATTTGTTGTATTCACCTCAATTTTATCCAACTCTTTAATGCTGGTAAATGTTGCAGAAACTGTAACATCATATTCAGGCATAGTAAATTTGCTATTTTCAACATCTATTTCTGTTGTTGGCTCATCTGTTTTATAAACATTGTACTTAACAAATTTATAACCTGCTTCAGGTGTATTATCAAGTGTCAGCACAGTTCCAGCAGCAACGGCATTTAAATCTGCAGCACCGCTTACACTGATAGAACCATTTTGGATTGCATCATCAATAGTAACTTTTGAGTTAATAGGGAGCCATGTAATAGTAATAGTTGTTAAATACATTGCTCCTGATTTTGAGCGGAAACCAATATATTTATAATCACCAGTCCATTCTGAGAAATCTAGAGTTGTCTCACCTTCTCCCTTATTTAACTCTCCAAGGAATTCTCCCTTTGCATCTCCATACAAATCTGTTGCGGCAGTATATGCAGTATTACTTCCGTATATTTGCAATGTGCGTGCAGCATCTGTACCGTCATTCCACTCTACTTCAACACGTTTAACAACACCGCCGGAAACAGTAGATACAACACCTGAGTTGTTATTATTTGAACGCAATTGAATTGAAGATTTATCACCAGCACATTGGGCTACATATTGAGCATTTGAGTGACCTTCATTTTCAGCAGTTTTTGCCGCAACGTCCGTATAGTTCGTTCCCGTTACACCTGTCCAACCTTGATTAAGTATGTCAATCACACCACCTGCAATTGGTGCTAATGGCGCTGGTTTTACTGTCAAGGTGTAAGAAACAGTTGTCTTTTTGTATGTTTCATCATCTCCAGCTGTTGCGCTAATTATAGTTTCACCTTTACCAACGAGTGTTACATTTCCATTTTCACCAATTATTGCCACCTCACCATTTGAACTTGAATAAGAAACAGTCAAATTTTCTGTATTCTTCAAAGTTGGTTGGTTGTCAAATGTGTTAGGCAAAGTAGCTGTCGCAGTAGTAGCACTCCAAGAGAATTGATCTTGTGTCAAAGAAGGGACCGTTTCTTCGCCACCACCTTCATCGCTCCCTGAGGTATAAGTAATTTCAATTTGAGTAATTTGAACGTTTTTGCTGCTTGTTGATAATTGGAAGAATCCATTACCTTCAGTTGTGTTTGTCCAAGTGTCTGTTTTACTTTGCCCCGCTATGGTTTGATTTGAGGTATTAGTATACGTGTTTTGTTCTGTAGATCCAAAATAGACGCCTGCTTTTCCAGAAGTAGAAGTACCACTAGTATATGTTACTGAAACAGAAGTAATTGTACCTAGACTTTGGGTATTATATAAGAATCCTTTATTTTCAACAAACATTAAGTAGTTATTAGAAGATCCCTTATAAATACCTTGCTCATAAATATTTAATCCCTCAACAGTATGTGCTGTCGAAGATGTATTTACAGAAGCTTTTGCACTTGGTAAAGTTGGCGTAAAAGTGGAGTTGTACTTTATTACAATGTTTCCGCTTCCACCTGCTCCTGGTGTTTCTGGGTCTTCACCACCGCCTTCGCCTGGAGTTTCACCGCCACCCGTAGAAGGGGTGTAGGTAACAACAATTTTAGTTATACGAGCTTGTTCTCCGTTTGCTACGGGAGATGTCCATTTTGCAGCATTAGGTTGATAAGAAGCACTCCATCCACCACCATCGTAACTTGTACTTTTAAAGGTGAAAGAAATGTTTGTAATAGTACCTACCGATGAAGAAATTGTGAGTTTTGTGTTTTTGTAAATACGATAGTCAGTTCCGTTACCTAACGCTCCATTTTCAGCGGACAGTGTTATGCCATCCTTTTCAAAAGATACTGCTCCAGTAGAAGTTGAGCCTTTGTCTTTTGTTGCATCAAAAGTTACGTCCGCACCCCACGCGTTTCCAACGCCGAGGGCGAGCATCGCGAATAACGCGAAAAATAGTTTTAAATGTTTCATAAAGCTTTATATTTTAGTTAGTTATATTTCTAATTTTAGTGTAGAGCGTAAGATGTAAAGTGTAAAGGCACGATTTTTTTCGCTTCGCTCTAAATCCTTAGTTCATAGGTCAGTCCCATAGAAGTGCTATAGATTTGCTATAGATGTCCTACAGTGGTCGCCTAATGGTCGCCTAACAGATAGCGCACTTGCTACACCGCTTTCATCATATCATTCGCTCTCTCGTTTTGATTGCTTCTTCCGAACCCTTACCGAAGGGATACCGAAGAAAACAATATACAGGGTTCTTTGACGTATTGACATATTTGGATTTAATATCTCCTTGTCTTCGGCAGAAAAACTCGTTCGAGCCGTTAGGCGAGATAAGAAATAATCGTTCGAACGAAGTGAGATAAGAAATCTAAACTATCTAAACCTATGTTTCTATATCATAGTTGGGATAGTTGAGATCTCTCGACCAACGGGATTAGGAGAATTTATTTTTCGCTTTTCGCCAAACTTGGTAAAAATTTCCCGCCAAACTCGGTAAAAATTCCAAAAACGCTCGTATGTTTTCGCTCTAAAAAATATTTTTTTCAAAAAAAACATATAACTTATATTGCTGATAGTCAGTTAGATAAAATCAACACAAACTTGTGTGACACAACTTTGTGTGACACAAACTTGTGTTACTTTCCAAATGAAATAGGGCTATGTGGCTCTATTTCGTTTTTTTTCGCTACCAAAATTATAGAAGATTATAGAATATTACCCAAAATTATTTGTTTGCATAGTTCGCTGTAATAATTTTGTATAATAAACTGCAATTTTGGGAAAGAATCCAAATTATGTCAACATTTCAAAGATCGCTTTTATGCGGCGGAGCCGCTATAGGTTAAAGGTTAGAGGCTAAAGGCAGGGATACCTCATCGCTTCGCTCTGAACCTTGAATAAATATATAAAGTAGCACATATTAACTCAAAATTATAATGATATGAAACAATTAAAACTATTTTTCGCGTTATTCGCGATGCTCGCCCTCAATGTGGGAAATGCTTGGGGAGCGGATGTGAGTGTTACTTGGCCCAAAACAACGGCTTTATCAACTACTGCAACAAATGTAGATGGAGATGCTAATGTTACGATTAAAATATCAGAGGCTAACACCTACACAAACCCTTTACGCTTCTATGCAGGAAAAACAACAACTATTGAGGTTGCAGAAGGTTATCAACTGAAATCTGTGGCATATGAAGCGTCAAGTACGGGAAATTATGTAACATATGCGAAAGATGCAACGGTGAGTCCTGATGTTACTCCTTCTGTAAATAGTAAAATTATTACCTGGGATTTATCTGGTTCAAATACTAAGACTTTTACCTTTAAGCCTTCTTCGCAAACAAGATGCAATGGTATAACGATTACATATACTGCTGCTAGTGGTGAAACTCCTGGCGAAGGCGGCGGTGAAGACCCAGATGAACCAACCCTAGATCCAGATGAACCTGAAACTGGTGGTGAGACTTGGACACTTGTTACTAATGCATCTGATTTGAAAGCTGGTGATGAAGTCGTAATTGCTGCTACAGGATCAGATTATGCCCTTGGTCCACAAGCTTCTAATAACAGAACTGCAGTTGCCATAACAAAAACAGGTAATAATATTACTTGGACAACAGATGTGCAAATAATTACCCTTGAAACTGGCAATAAAGCAAACACTTTTGCGTTTAATACAGGTAGTGGTTATCTTTACGCCGCATCATCTTCAAACAACTACTTAAAAACAAAGACGAATTTGGATGATAATGGTAGTTGGGCTATTACTATTACTTCAGAAGGAGTTGCTACAATTAAAGCACAAGGTTCATATACACGCAATTGGATTCGAAAAAATAGTTCTTCTGCTATTTTCTCATGCTATGGTTCAGGACAAAGCGATGTTGCTATCTACAAAAAAGTCACATCTACTGACGAACCTGGTAGCGGAGAAACGGTCGTTTCTTTGATACCAAAAAACGAACTATTTTGATTGTCTATTTTAGTCCAACTTTTGGCGTTATTTTTGCAGCAAAAAGACTCTTTTCCGACTACTCCGCAGGTACCTGCATCATCGGGGTGGTAACGAGGTGGTTTCGATAGATACAGCGAACTTTTGACAAATAGTTTTATTTCATCATATCATTATTTCAAAGAACACCTTTTACCGACAAGTCTCAACGCCAAAAAAAGGCCGCATTAAACCGACCGATAAAATGACACAACCAAATGATACAGAAAGAGATACGCCAACAGAGAGAGGAATCAAAGTGGAGTGTCTTAACCGTTTTCATTTGATTTCGCTGCAAAGGTAGTAAAAATATATGATATACACAAATAAAAAAGGATTTTTTTATACAAAAATACGCTTCGCTACAAAAATATTAAAAAATCAATACTGAACAACGAGCACAAAAGGGAGATATAACACCTCCCACAGATAGCACAGATAGGCACGGATACGCGGAATATCAGTGTAGATTGGTGAAATCAGTGGGAAATTATGTCCCACGGATGAGCACGGATTAGCACGGAAAAAGCGGGATATAAATTCTCCTTGCTCGCAAGCTCGCAGAGATCTAAACTATCCCAACTAAAACGGAGATATGGTAACAACAACTCAAACAACATAAATCCAACAACTTGTTGCGCGCAAAACAACACATTGCGCGCTCAAGGGGAAAAGTTTAGATAGTTGAGATTTCAGCGAAGCGCAAGGAGATATGATACCAACCACGGATGAGCACGGATGTGCACGGAAACACAGAATATCAGTGTAAATCAGTGAAATCAGTGGGAACTAAAACTCCCACAGATAGCACAAATAAACACGGATACGCGGAATAGCAGTGTAGATAGGAGGCAATGGAGACACTCAAAAAACGGGGGATGATTTACAATGTAGCGAGTAGGTTGTTACCCTATCACCACTTCCTCAAAAGTGTTCACTTTGTTTTTTTGATAAGGCGCATAGACCTTAATATAGTTATCCGTGAAACCAGCCATCTGGTCGCCCTCACGCTTAGACTCCCACAGAACAGTTGCCCGTCTGCCTGCATGCTGCGCATAGAACGCACGGGTCTTCTCTTCCGACACCTGATGCAGGATCTTACTGCGGCGCTGGCGCTCTGACTTTGGCACCACATACAAGTCCATCTCCAGCATACGCGTATTAGCACGCTCCGAATACGTGAAGACATGCAACTGACTCACATCCAAGCCCTTAATAAATGCCAAATAGTCCTCCCAACATGCCTCTGTCTCGCCACGCACACCAACCATACAGTCCACACCTATAAAAGCATGCGGCATGACCGCCTTAATGTGCTGTACACGCTCGGCAAAGAGCTCGCGGGTATAACGGCGCTTCATGATAGCAAGTACCTCATTACTACCCGATTGCAACGGAATATGGAAGTGCGGAGCAAAGTGCTTCGATTTAGCTACAAAATCAATAATCTCATCCGTCAACAGGTTCGGTTCGCAGGAGGAAATACGGATGCGGTAGGAGGAGGCCAAAGGCGAAAGGTTAGAGGCTAAAGGCTGGAGATTATCCAACGCACGAAGCAAATCAATAAAACTCTCCCCTGTGCTGCGACCAAAATCGCCAATATTCACACCCGTGAGAATCAGTTCCTTAACGCCCTGATCAATGGCTTCTTGGGCGTTCTGCAGCACCTCCTCTATCTTCGGGTTGCGCGATTTGCCACGCGCATAAGGAATGGTGCAATAGGTACAGAAATAGTTGCAACCATCTTGCACCTTGATGAAACAACGTGTACGGTCATCACCCGAGCGCACACCATGAAACTCCTCCACCTCGCGGATAGCCGCGACACGGATGCGATCGGCTATTGGTGATTGGCAATTGGCATTGGGCGATGGGTGATTGAGCAACTGTTGCTCAATCTCTTCCACCAAAGCAGGTATGTCGTATTTCTCGTTCTGACCGAGGACATAATCCACGCCCTCAATATGGCTAATCTGCTCAGGTTGCAGTTGGGCATAGCAACCCGTCACGACAATAATCGCGTTGGGGTATTTGCGGTGTAACTGATTGATTGCCTGGCGGTCTTTATGGTCAGCGGCATCCGTAACGGAGCAGGTATTGACCACGCACAAGTCTGGCACCTCGCTGAGCAAAGCACGCTGATGACCACGCGATAAAAGGACTTTGCCGAGAGCGCTACTCTCAGCAAAGTTCAGTTTACATCCTAATGTTACAAAGCGGATTTTCATTATTCCGCCTCAGAGAACTCGTCTTTTCCTACACTACAGAGTGGACAAACGAAATCTGCAGGAACATCTTCCCATGCTGTACCAGGAGCGATACCCGCTTCCTCTACACCTACGGCAGGATCATACTCCCAACCGCATACATCACAAATATACTTTTTCATACTTTTCACTTAATTAAAGGGTTAATAATTTGGTTTCACTTTTATGATACTATTTGCAAAAAGTGTGCCATTCGTCTGCAAAGGTAGTACAAAAAAAGCAAATATACAAATTTCATACGCTTTTTTTTGCATATTCACAAAAAAAGTAGTACCTTTGCCCAATAAAATTAGAAATGTATGTCCACTATCGGTTTTTGGTTTAAGAATGCACGCAATATCGCATTGCCTCAGTCAGTTCTACCCTGTCTGACTGCTATTATCCTCTGTATTGGTCAAGAGGGATTCCTCTGGTGGTTGGCACTGCCCGTACTGCTGGGCGTATGCGCTGCCCATTTGGGTATGAACCTCGCAGACGACTATTTCGACTACAAACATGACTCACGCACACGCGCAGATATAAGCAGCACGAGCGTGCGTGCGCGTATGGAGAAATGCCATTACTTAGGCGATGAGGCGAAAGGCGAGAGGCAAGAAAAAGCTACGCTGTCGGAACTGGGTTGGGCGATAGTCGGATTTCTGGCTTTCGCTGGCGCAATGGGCGCAATCACCTTCATCGCCCAATGGCTCATGCACGGTTGGCAAGCCGCTATGGGCATCGTGGTCTATGCCGTGATTGGTCTGATAGTGGGTATCAATTACTCGGGTAAGCCACTGGAATTGGGTTTCCATGGTCTGGGCGAGTTGGTCATTGGTCTTATGTTCGGTCCACTGCTTATGTTAGGCGTGCAAGCCGCACTAACTGGTACACCCTTCTCGTGGCAAATGCTGTGCATGAGCATAGGCATTGGCTGCATGGTGACGAATATCGTGTATGTCCACTCCGTCATGGAGGTGAACGCAGATGCCGAACTGGGCAAAATGACTTTTGCGCGACTACTATTTGAGGCGAAAAAGCGAAAAGGCGATGAGGCGAGAGGCAAGAAACTTATGATCGTGTTCATCGGACTCTTTGCGATTATCCCATTCGTTATGCTCGGTCTGGGTATCGGATTGGGCTGGTGGAGTCCATGGTATCTGCTCACATTGGTGACACTGCCTATGTCTATTTTCCTTATCCACTCCACCCGACTCTTTGCCTACGGTCTGCCACGCAACGACACACCGCACTGGTGGATGGGTCCTATGGGCAACTGGGAAGGATACAAGAAGGCTGGTATCGATTGGTTCCTCTATCGATGGCTCCTCGCTCGCAATATCTGCACCTTCTTCTGTCTGATACTAATGATTATGCATATCGTAGTGAGTAGTTTATAGGATATTGGACGCCCTGCGGGCTATTGGATATGGGCTATTGGATATTGGTTAAAGGTTAGAGGCATGAATATATTTAAGACATTATCACACTACGTGTACTTGGCACAATGGTTTGTGCGCGCACGTTTCTTGGGACGCAAAGCCCCATTGCAAACCGTACTGTTTATCACCGACAAATGCAACTTGCGCTGCAAGCACTGCTCCGTCTATGGCAGCGCAGGATATAAACAACGCACGTTTGAGGACATCGTAGCCGACATGCGCTACAGTTACGAACTCGGCTCCCGCTTCATCGATCTGGAGGGTGGCGAGCCTACGCTGTGGAAGGAGGCGAAAGGCGAAAAAGCACCCCACGACACAAGTGTCGTCGGGGACCCCGCTGAGGCGAAAGGTGAGTATTACACCATCAACGACCTCATTGATGCGGCCTTGGAGATAGGTTTCTTCTCAATCACCGTGACTACCAATGCGCAGCAAGACTTCTCGTGGATTCGTCCACAGTCTATCTGGGTGAGCATGGACGGCGTAGGAGAATACCACGACCGTGTGCGCGGCGAAGGTTCGTTTGCGCGTTTGGAGGAGAATATTCGCAATTCTGGCTTCAAACATATCTGCGTGAATATGGTGGTAAACGCCCTCAACTACGAGTCACTGGACGTAGCCATGGAGTACGCCAAGAACAATCCTGCCATCGAGCAGATTTCTATCAATTTCCATACCCCTTACCCAGGCACGGAGTACCTGATGTTGCCTCCTGAGAAGAAAGCCGAGATCATCGACAAAGTACTTGCGTACAAGAAAAAGGGCTACCCTATCATGAACTCACGTTCAGGTTTGAAGCTCATGAAGCGCAATGCCTTGGGCGAGATAGAGCTGGGCAAAGAGTGCTTTGTGACCAACTTCATCTATACGGATGGCAGCCGCAGCCTGTGTCTGGGCTATGGCACAGAGCAATGCCGCGTATGCGGTTTCTGCATGGCAGGCGAGATGGCCAGTGTCTTCCACTTCCGACCCGACACGATTCTCTCGGGCTTCAAACTGCGCATGTAATGGCACAGTTTTTGTATTAACAATACTATACAATACTAAACAATACTAAACATCACAATTATGATTTCTAAGAAACTCGAAGAGGCTATCAACGCCCAAATCAATGCTGAGATGTGGTCAGCATATCTCTATTTGAGTATGTCAGCATACTGCCAAGATGCTGGTTTCCCTGGCATGGCGAACTGGTTCGCTATCCAATTCAAAGAGGAGCAAGACCATGCTATGATTCTGCTCAATTACCTGCAAAGCCGCGGCGGACGCGTTCTGCTCGCCCCTATCGCAGCAGTAGAGACCGAATGGGCATCACCTCTCGCAGCCTTCCAACACACCTTGGAGCACGAAGGCAAAGTGACCGCCCTCATCAACAACCTCATGGCACTCGCCGTAGAGGAGAAAGATTTCGCCTTGCAAAGTCGACTCAACTGGTTCGTGGATGAGCAAGTGGAGGAAGAAGAGAACGCTACCGAATTGGTGCACAAACTCCGTCTCATTGGCGACAATGGCTACGGACTCTACCAACTCGACCAAGAACTCGCTGCCCGCGTTTATACACAAGCCAGTCCATTGGCTACTGCTGAGTAAAAAAGCGTAAAATGTAAAGTGTAAAGTGTAAAGGCACAGAATATATGAAAAAGATTTTTATTTCGCTATTGGCATTAGGATGCTTGGTAGCGTGTACGCCTAAGAAAACGGCATACGAACAATACACCGAATTGTACAATGATTTGGTAGCACAGTTGGAAACAGTAGAAGACCGTGCTGCGAAAGACTCACTCATTGAGGATTTTGTTGCGCAAGGTTATACCCTCATCATGGAGAACGTAGAGGACGTAACCAGTGACTCCATCGTCTTGTCACACTTCTATATGCTCACCCCTGAGCAGAAAGCAGAGCTCTTTGCTGCCATCCCAACAGAGCGCCTGGAGATGCCTACCCTGGAGCCAGTGTACAAGGAATATCAAATTGAGTTGCTGACCTCTGCGGGTAATCCATACTTGGATATTGTTTCGCTGCAGGCGGATGGTACCGAATTGGCACTGAGCGAGTTAGTAGGTAAGACCGACTATGTATTGGTGGATTTCTGGGCATCTTGGTGCGGTCCATGCCGCCGACTGATGCCAGCATTGAAGGAACTCTACACCTCCTACCACCCATCAGGTAAGTTGGAGATCTTGGGCGTGAGCTGCGACCGCGATGAGGCCGCATGGCTCAAAGCCATCGAGGAAGACATGTTGCCATGGCAACACATCCGCGACCAACGCGCAGAACCTTACACCCCAAGCGACAAGTACGGTATTTCTGCTATCCCAACTACTATCCTCATCAACAAAGAGGGCATGATCGTAGGCCGCAACCTCAACGAGGCAGAGATTGAGGAAATCCTGAGTAAATAAACTGTTTAGAAGCAGCCGGAAGCCAAATGCTGGCAACCAGCAGCCGGAAGCCGGAAGCCAATAAACAAAAAAGGCGAGCACTCGCTCGCCTTTTTCTATTCCCAGCCTCTCGCCTATAAACTCTCGCCTTATAGCCTCATTAGTCGCAATCCACCTCGTTAAATACGCCTTTGTTTTCGCCTTCTTGGGTGATAACATAGCAACCGCTTCGATCGGTCTTAAGGTCTTCAGATTGGTACGGATAACCATTCCAGCTCTTGCCCTCTTTGAAGATGATATTCAGCGACTTGCCGAAATAAGTATATATATACCAATCACCCACTTTGCTTGCCTTATATTCACCATTTTCCACACCATCCGTATCCCATAAATATACATACACATCTGTCCAAAAATCAGGTACCTTCGCCTTGATGACAATACCCTCTTTCTTAACGAAAGTGATACTATCCACCTGATTGACAACATATTCCACAGACTGGCCATTTACCCACACATACATGCTAGTAACTTCGCTAAGCGAACCATCATTATTACCTCCGCCCTCGTTGCCACCTGGGTTATCATTATCACCAGGGTTGCCGCTGGTTTTCCATTGCTCGTTGAGCCATTTTGCGGAATTACCCAACCAAGTGTTCACATTATTGATACGCTTCTGCAAGTCTCTGTTGCCACTATACTCCGACCAGCGATTCGCATCCGCTACAGCAGCCGACTGCAGCAGCGTGAGTTGCCCAGCCGTAAAGGTATAGATATTGTTGAATTGAGGATAAAACTCCTTCCAGATCTCTTTGACACGCGCCATGAATGCTGGGAATTGGCATATCTGAGGAATCCAGTGATTGTGCCACACATCGCCCTCAAACAAATAGCGATCCTTGTTGCGGTTGTACGAACTACCAAAGTCCCACACTGGACCAAACTTCCACTTCTCGCCCTCGCCCTGCTCGCGATAGAGATAACAACTGCCGTGGAAAGACTCATAGTTATCCATAATCTCCTGCACAATATAGAACTTAGCCAGCGCATCCATGTCCAGATACTGCCAGAGCTCATCGGAGTTCTTGTCGCCATATACCAGATCATCTATACGATTCATCTCATCGCCCAAGAAGGTCTCTTGCGCCTTAGACAACACCTCGGGGGTCTTGTAGGTAAACCACATGGTATGTTTGCCACCCTCCTTAATGGTGATATGTGGGTCTTCATCGTAGTTATCAATCTCCACGAGCCAGCCGCCTGTGATAGCCGCAGGGTCGGTCTCCTCATCCTCTTGCTCCACAATGTTCACGCGGTCTTTATCCACACGAATCGTCTCCGTGAGGAAATACAAACCAATATAGTCGCCATTGAGCACCACCTCTACAGGAGCCGTGGCAGGTGTCCACTCCATACCTATCATGCGGCTCAGCTCAAAGCCCACCTGATTGCGCATGAAGCCCTTCTTGCTCTGTGCATCATCGGCATGCGCCATCAAGGCAAAATGCTTGCTCTTGGTCAACCCCATCAATGGCTGCTTATCTGCCAACTTCAGGCGATAGGGTTTCTTATTAAAATCGCGCCAAGTGTAGTTGCCACGTCCCTTAATCTCCATCGCGAGGGGCGCAGAAGCCGAGCCGATACTCTCATAACCAGCCAGCCCCATAGCATCGAGGTAATACGTGGCGTTGAGGTAATAATCCTTACTCGTTATCGTTTGGTTATTCTCCGTTTGGATATACAAAACGGGAAGTGTTCCTGAATAGGAAGCCGCTTGAAGCGTCATGGCTGCCACAAAAAACAGCAGTGTAAAAATGGTATGTCTCATCTTGTAAAAAAATTTATCGCTGCAAAGGTAGTGATTTTTTGCGACATACACAAATCTGGAGCAGAATTTGTGAAAATATATTTGTATAATCCGATTTTTTTTCGTACTTTTGCAAAAATTATCGAACTATGAATTTTACACACCTACACGTTCACTCGCACTACTCCGTACTGGATGGTATGAGCAAGGTAGCAGACCTCGTGGATAAGAGTATCCGCGTAGGCATGCCAGCCATTGCCTTGACTGACCACGGCAACATGTACGGTATCAAGGAGTTAATCGACTGCTGCAAGAAAGCCAATGGTAAGCTCAAAGCCAAAGCCGAAGAAGAAGGCACCGAGTTCGTCCCCTTCAAGCCCATTGTGGGTATAGAGGCGTACTGTGCGCGTCGTGGACGACTCATGCAAGATAAAGACTACAAAGTGACCACCGCCGAAGGCAAAGCCCAGGTGGTGGACATGAGCGGTTGGCACCTTATCCTCTTGGCAAAGAACAAGACGGGCTATCTCAACCTCTGCAAACTGACCAGTCAGAGCTTCATAGATGGTTTCTATCGCACCGCGCGTATAGATAAGGAGTTATTGCAAGAGAACCACGAGGGACTCATCTGCTGCTCCGCCTGCTTGGGTGGCGAGTTGCCACAGAAAGTCATGCAGGGACTCAGCACACAGGATTTCACCGAGGCCGAGCAGACCATCGAATGGTTTAAGGCGCTCTTCGGCGAGGACTACTACATAGAATTGCAACGCCACCAGACCGAGAAGCCTGGAGCCGACCAACACACCTACCAAGTACAGAAAGTGGTGAACGAGGTGCTCATTGACTTGGCACGCAAGCATAATGTCAAAATCATAGCCACCAACGATGTGCACTTTGTGGAGGAGGAGCACGCCGAAGCGCATGACCGACTCATCTGCCTCAGTACCAACCACTATGTGGACGATGTGGACCGCATGCATTACACCAAGCAGGAGTGGCTCAAGACCCCCGAGGAGATGGCAGCCATCTTCTCCGACCTGCCAGAAGCCATCAGCAATACGCAGGAGATTGTGGATAAGATAGAGACCTACTCCATTGACTCAGGACCTATCATGCCTAAGTTCCCTATCCCCGAGGACTTTGGCACTGAAGAAACTTATCGTGCGAAGTTTACCGAGCAAGATCTCTTCAACGAGTTCACGCGAGACGAGCACGGCAATGTAGTGCTCAGCCAAGAGCAAGCCGAGAAGAAAATCAAGACCCTGGGTGGCTACGAGCGCCTATACCGCATTAAACTGGAGGCAGACTACCTGCGCCACCTCACCTACATAGGTGCACACCAACGCTATGGCGAGACCCTCACCGAGGAGCAGGAGGAGCGTATCAACTTCGAGTTGCATATCATGAAGACCATGGGTTTCCCTGGTTACTTCCTCATCGTGATGGACTTTATCCGCGCGGCTCGCGAAGAGCTGGGCGTGAGTGTAGGCCCTGGTCGTGGTAGTGCCGCTGGTTCGGTAGTAGCCTACTGCTTGCGTATCACGGACTTAGATCCGCTGGAGTATGACCTACTGTTCGAGCGTTTCCTCAATCCTGACCGTATATCCCTCCCCGATATTGATACCGACTTTGATGATGCAGGTCGCGGCAAAGTGCTGGACTGGGTGACAGAGAAGTACGGCAAGACACGCGTGGCGCACATCATCACCTACGGCGCCATGGCTGCCAAATCTGCTATCGCCGATGTCGGACGCGTACAGCGTGTTCCTCTGGCTCGTGTCAATGAGATCAAGAGTTATATCCCCGAACGCGGATTCCCCGATAACATTAAGGATGAGAAAGGCAAATCGCCCAAAGTAAATCTCAAGAACTGCTACAAGTACGTAGCCGAGCTCAAAGACCTCGTTAATGGCGGCGAGCCCGAGATTGCCTCCATGCTCAACTATGCACAACAGCTGGAGAACACCGTGCGCCAAGTGGGTATCCACGCCTGCGGTGTCATCATCGGTGCAGATGACCTGACCAAATATGCGCCACTGAGTACCGTAGAGGATAAGGACAGCAAACAACGCATCCTCGTAACGCAGTATGACGGTCACGTAGTGGAGAACGTTGGTCTTATCAAGATGGACTTCCTCGGACTCAAGACGCTGACCATCATCAAAGAGTGCCTCAAGAATATCAAACTGCGCCACGGCATAGATGTGGATATTGACCACGTGCCAAAAGACGATGCAGAGACCTACAAACTCTTCCAAGAGGGACGAACCATCGGTGTCTTCCAGTTTGAGTCGGCAGGTATGCGCAAGTATATGAAGGAGCTCAAGCCAACCGTCATGGGTGACCTCATTGCCATGAACGCGCTCTATCGTCCAGGACCTATGGACTATATTCCGCAGTTCATCAAGCGCAAACATGGTCTGGAACCTGTGACCTACGATATACCTATCATGGAGAAATACCTCAAGGACACCTATGGTGTGACGGTATATCAGGAGCAAGTGATGCTTCTCTCGCGTTTGTTGGCTAACTTCACCCGCGGTGAGAGCGACCAACTGCGTAAAGCCATGGGTAAGAAGATCATGGCCATGCTGGCAGAGCTCAAACCTAAGTTCATCAACGGCGGTAAAGCCAATGGACACGATGAGAAAGTGCTGGAGAAGATCTGGGCAGACTGGGAGAAGTTCGCATCCTACGCCTTCAACAAGTCGCACGCGGCATGCTACTCATGGGTGGCATACCAGACGGCTTACCTCAAAGCCCACTACCCTGCTGAGTTCATGGCAGCCAACCTGACCGTAGCCAAAGATGACATCAAAGATGTGACGAAGTTCATGGACGAGTGCAAAGCCATGCGTATGTCCGTCCTCGCGCCCGATGTCAATGAGTCAGGTCTGAACTTCACCGTGACCAAGAACGGCGACGTGCGTTTCGGTTTGGGCGGTGTCAAGGGTGTCGGCGAAGCCGCTGTAGAGGCCATCATAGAGGAACGTGAGAAGAATGGTAAATATAAGAGTATCTTCGACTTCGTGCAACGCGTCAACCTGCAAGCATGCAACAAGAAGACCATCGAGAGTCTGGCACTGGCGGGTGGCTTTGACTGCTTCGACAATATGTACCGCGAGCAACTCTTTGCCGTGAACGCCAAGGGCGAGAACATGCTCGATGTGCTGGTGCGTTTTGGCAATAAGTACCAACAAGACCAAGCTGCCAACAGCATGTCGCTCTTCGGCGACCTGGGGGCAGGTATGGGTATTGACATCCAATTGCCAGAGATGCTCCCTGTGCCACGTTGGTCCGCAGTAGAACGACTCAACAAGGAGAAGAACCTCATTGGTATCTTCCTCTCAGCCCATCCGCTGGACGAATGGGAATGGGAGGTACGCGATGTATGCACCATCACGGCAGCCGAACTCACTCAGTTTGATGCATGGCGCAAACCCGATGCACGTGCAACTTTTAGCCCTAACAGCAGCGACGAGGAGACAGACACCGAGGAGGAACAAGAGAAGATAGACCCTACACAATGGATTACCCAACACGAGAATCGCCCACTCTTCTTCGGCGGTATCGTGGTGGAGGCAGAAGATGCTACCTCACGCAAGGGCAACCCATACGGCAGATATACCATTGAGGACTACACGGGTAGTTACCAGTTCACCCTCTTTGGCGAGGCCTACAAGCAGTACGCCAGTCTGCTCAAACCTAATGTGTATGTCTTCCTCACAGGTCTCATTCAGCAGTATGGTGCCAACCAACGTTGGTTCAAACCCAAACCAGTACCTGAGGCAGAATACGAACTGGCGATACAACAGGTGGACCTCATGAGCGATGCACACAAGCATGCCAAACAAATAACGATTCATCTCCCCATTGAGAATATCCAACCATCGCTCATCGATGAACTGACGGAGCACTGCGAGAAACATGCGGGTGAGACACCATTGCACTTGCGCGTGTATGACGACATCAAGCAGAATGTCATCACCCTCATTGCTCCACCCGTCCGCATGGATAAAGACTTCTACCACTGGATGAAGATGCAGGAGAACGAGGAGATATTCACCCATACTACAGTACAACAATAACAACCAATTTATAATACCATGAAAAAGAATCTATTCATCTTGTGCATGATCATGTTCATTGCACAATCGTGCTGCGACAAGCCCATCCTCATTGGTCACCGCGGCAGTCTCTTGGGTGTGGAGAACACCGAAGAGGCATTCATCAATGGTGCTAAACACTTCGGTTATCAAGGACTGGAGTGCGATGTCAAGACCACTTTGGACGGACAATGCGTTTGCTGGCACGATGACCATCTGCAACGCGCTGGTATTGAGGAGGTGCTCATACCAGAGATCACATTGGACAGTCTCCTCTCACTTCCTCTTACCCAAACACGCAAGGATGTCACCTATACGGCAACGATTTGTACCGTAGATCGTTATTTGGAGATCTGCAAGGAGTACAATGTCTTCCCTGTGGTGGAACTCAAGTGGGCAACAGGTATCAACAACAACGACATGACACTTTTCCCATCGCTCTACGCGCTGATTGAGAAGCACGATTTGGTAGAAGAGGCGGTTATTCTGACCTCTATGCGTAAGTCATTGGAGTATATCCGCACCAACTACCCTCAACTGCAATGCCAATACCTGCGCCAAACGGTGAAAGATGAGGATGTGCAATGGTGCCACGATTGGAAGACCAACATCAGCATCCAGCATGCCAACATTACCCCTGAGTTGGTGAACACCTGCAACGAACTGGGCGTAGAGGTGGCAGCATGGACGGTGAACAATGATAGCACCTACCAACGCTTGGTGGACTGCGGCTGCGCCTTCGTGACGACTGATTACCTGGAAGTTAAGTAGGCGAGAGGTTAGAGGCTAAAGGCTCAGGATATGAAAAAAGACGAGGTCTCCCTCGTCTTTTTCTATTGCTTGCCTATCGCCAATAGCCAATAGCCTATCGCCTATTACCTCTAACAGCCCGCAGGGCGGTCCAACAGCAAAGCGGTCTAACTTCTAACAGCCCGCAAGGCGGTCTGTTAATACGCATTCATCTGCTCCTTCACCGTCGCAGTGATCATGTCGGCAAACTCTTGAACGGTCATCTGACCTTTCTCCTCAGCGCCTTGTTGGCGAACACTGACGAGTCCGAGCTCTGCCTCTTTCTCACCTACGATGAGCATGTATGGGATACGTTTCAACTCGTTGTCGCGAATCTTACGTCCGAGTTTCTCGTTGCGGTCGTCCACGATGCAGCGTACATCTTGTGCCTCAAGCATCTCTTTCACTTTGTGCGCATACTCGTTGCTCTTCTCAGAGATTGGCAATACCACAGCTTGGTCTGGTGTGAGCCACAATGGGAACTTACCTGCGGTGTGCTCAATCAGCACAGCCACGAAGCGCTCCATACTGCCGAATGGTGCACGGTGGATCATCACAGGGCGGTGCTTTTGGTTATCCTCGCCTACGTACTCCAGGTCAAAGCGCTCTGGCAAGTTGTAATCCACTTGGATAGTACCCAACTGCCAACGACGACCCAGCGCATCCTTCACCATGAAGTCCAATTTAGGACCATAGAACGCTGCCTCTCCAGTCTCTACGCGAGCAGGAAGACCTTTCTCTTGGCATGCCTCGATGATCGCTTGCTCAGCCTTCTCCCACACTTCGTTGGAACCTACGTATTTAGTAGTGTTGTTAGGGTCACGGAGTGAGATTTGTGCCTCGAAATTCTCGAAAGCCAATGACTTGAAGATAATCTCAATGATCTCCATCACGCGAATAAACTCGCTCTTCACTTGGTCTGGACGGCAGAAGATATGCGCGTCGTCTTGGGTGAACGAACGTACACGAGTCAAACCGTGGAGCTCACCTGATTGCTCGTAGCGATATACAGTACCGAACTCAGCAATACGGAGGGGCAGATCCTTGTATGAGTGAGGAGTATTCTTGAAGATAGTACAGTGGTGAGGGCAGTTCATTGGCTTGAGCAAATATACCTCGCCTTCCTCTGGAGTGGTGATAGGTTGGAAAGAATCCTTACCATAGTGATCCCAGTGACCAGAGGTAATGTACAAGTTCTTGTTACCGATATGTGGAGTGATAACTTGTTGATAGCCATAGCGTTTTTGGATCTTCTTGAGGAAGTCCTCGAGGCGCAGACGGAGCGCAGTACCCTTTGGCAACCAGATAGGAAGACCTTTACCCACCATGTCTGAGAACATAAAGAGCTCCAACTCTTTACCAATCTTGCGGTGATCGCGTTTCTTAGCCTCCTCCAGCAATGTCAAGTACTCGTCAAGCATCGCTTTCTTAGGGAAAGTGATACCGTAGATACGGGTCATCATTGGGCGAGAGTCATCTCCGCGCCAGTATGCAGCCGCGCAGCTGAGCACCTTGATGGCTTTGATGGCCTCAGTAGAAACGAGGTGAGGACCTTTACAGAGGTCAGTAAACGCACCTTGTGTATAGGTAGAGATATGTCCATCTTCCAGTTCGCTGATAAGCTCGCACTTGTATGTTTGTCCTTTGGCACCAAACTCTGCCAGTGCATCTGCCTTAGCGATAGATTTCTTTACCAATGGCTCTTTCTTAGCGCGAAGCTCTGCCATTTTTTGCTCGATAGCAGCGAAGTCGCTATCCTTAATGGTTTGTCCCTCAGCAGGATACACATCATAGTAGAATCCGTTCTCGATAGCAGGACCGATACCGAATTGGATGCCTGGATACAACTCCTGCAATGCCTCTGCCATCAAGTGTGAAGAGGTGTGCCAGAAGGCGTGTTTTGCCTCTTTGTCCTCCCATTTGTGGAGTTTGATGTCGCAATCAGCGGTGATAGGAGCATTGAGTTCAACGATTTGCCAATCTTCGTCATTGGCAGTTTTGATACTTGCCACAAGAATGTCTTGTGCCAAACGGCTGCTAATGCTTGCAGCTACTTCGTAAGCGGTGATACCGCTCTCGTACTCGCGGACGCCTCCGTCCGGAAAAGTAATTTTAATCATGTTTTTATTTTAAATAAACCTACAAATGTTTACGGCTTAGAGCAAACAAACGCTCGTTTGCCAATTTCGAGTGCAAAGGTACAAATAATTTTGCAAATATGCAAAAAAACTACTATTTTAACTATTTTTTGTACAAACGCTGTCCGATGATAGTATAAACGTCTTCCCCTTGTTGCAATAGAAGATGTCCGTTTTGTATCATTTTGCGCGTTGTTGTTTTATCCATATAGATATTCTCCACTGCCGTTACAGGATCCGTATTCACTGTCAGTGCATCTAACGCGAAATACATCGGTGTGTTCATACCAAACTGCCCCATGTCAGTAGTGGTCATACGAAAACTTAATCCCTCCGTTTGTCCCAAATCAGTCAAAGGCACTTTCACCCAGCCATTATTCTTCTCGCCATCAACTGCCAAATAGTAGGTGATAGACTTTGTCTCTTGAAAAGTATCATCTATCGCGCTGATAATCAAAGCCAACGTATCTTCCTCCGTAAACGCACGTGCATTGAAGACCCCACCCTCAGTGATAGCCTTCATCGTATTGCTATTCTGACAAATATACACATGCTCAGGGTAATACGCCTCATCAAAGAGGATCAAATTAGAGGAATAGCCCTGTGCCTCCGTGACCCAATCCGAGAAATAGCCTATCACGTATGGCGTAGCTTCACCCGACAAGCCACCATTCGCCACACAGCCAAACACATTGGCCGTATCCTGCGACACGCGTGACAAGGTAAAACCCTCCCAACTCGACCACCAATAGGAGTTCTGACTGGGCATGTGCGAGAGCATAAAACGCGCCTCATTCACATAAATGAATTGGCACAGACCACTATCGTTATAGGTACTATCCCATACATCCGCACCATCATAATAGCCCAAACCATAATCAGCACAATAGGTAATAGGATTACCTGCCATATCCGTGGCAGTCGTCAAATCTATCGTTACCTGCTCCGCCGCAACTGTCAGCGAAAAGCCAATAATCAGTAAAGAGAAAATACGTTTCATATTTTTTAGTTTAAAGGTTAAAGGTTAGAGGTTAAAGGCTGGGGATATGCGGCTTTGCCGCTATTTCTTGCCTCTCGCCTCATCGCCTTATCGCCTATAAATTTCTACAAAAACAACAATATCATCAATTGTCCCGTCAGCACGCGCAGGAACATGGTCAGCGGATAGACTGTAGAGTATGCCACCGCAGCACGGTCATTGACACTTGATACAGTAGTAGCATACGCCAAGGCAGGAGGATTGGTCGTACTACCTGCCAACACACCCATCAGCGTGAAATAGTCCAGTTTCAGCCACAGACGTCCTACCACACCCATCAGCAACAACGGAACCAGGGTGATAATCACACCATAGCCAATCCATGCATAACCGCCATCTAACAAGGTAGGTATAAAGGTCTTACCTGCGCCAAAACCGACTGCTGCCAAGAACATCGCTATACCTATCTCACGAATCATCAAGTTGGCACTACTGGTCGTATAGGTCACAATATGCATCTTTGGTCCAAAGCAACTCATCAAGATTGCTACA
Source organism: Paludibacteraceae bacterium (assembly GCA_045119955.1). Taxonomy (GTDB): domain Bacteria; phylum Bacteroidota; class Bacteroidia; order Bacteroidales; family Paludibacteraceae; genus Colicola. Next base: position 40,137 of record JBGVEG010000108.1, on the reverse strand, counting down.
ATCAGCGAACCACCTGCGATACCCAACTTGAAAGGCTGTGCCAAGCCTGGCAAAGCAATAGGCAACAAACCTGCTGCCACACCCAAAGCCAGACCCAAGAAGATAGAGGTCAGATTAGGCACATCCAACTTCTTGGTAGAGTTACCGAACAACTGCTCCACTTTATCCACAGCGCGTTCTTCACCCACCACCGTGATACGGTCACCCAGTTGTAAGTACAAGTCGCGCGTAGCCAACAGTTCAATACCTGCACGGCGGATACGCGTGATAGACACATGGTACGTGGCACGCACATTCAGATCGCCAATGCGCTTGCCATTGAGTTCGGGTTTGGTTACTATCACATGACGCGACACCAGGTGCGCTTGCGCCTTGTGATCGGTAGGCAGCGAGGTCTCCATACCCAACAAGAGGACACTCTTCTCATTCTCCTTGTCCACCACCACACGGATACGGTCGCCCACATGCAAGACCGTATCCACATCGGGCAACTCATCATCCCCATTTGGACGCACCAAACGTGAAACAATCAGGTGGAAATGGCACAGCTGACTCAAATCACGGATATTAGCACCCTCCACCTGCGGATTGGTCAGCAGCAGGTCAATAAACTCAATCTCCTTCTGTACCTCGTTCTCGGCTGCCAAACGTTCCTCTTCCTTATCCAAACGAATCTTGAAGAACCAACGCATAGCCAAGAGCGATAGGATTATACCTACCACACCCAGAGGATATGCCATAGCATAACCACTGGCGATATTTGGATTCACTTCACCTGTAATATCCGTAAACGCCTGCTGCGCAGCACCCAAACCAGGTGTATTGGTCACCGCACCAAATAGCACACCCGTCATCGTAGCTATATCCTCACCCGAGAACAGGTGGATAAGATATGCCACCACACAACTCAGCAACACGATACTGACTGCCAGCATATTGAGCTTAATGCCGCCCTTTCCAAACGAAGAGAAGAAACTGGGGCCCACTTGCAAACCAATGGAATACACAAACAGTATCAATCCAAAATCCTTAGCGAACGTCTCTACCACTGGGTCGAGGTGCATACCGAAATGCGACATCGCTATCGCACAAAACAGAATCCAAGTGATACCCAAAGTGATACCCTTGAACTTCAATCTATGACTAAGATAAATACCTATAGCAATCGCTATAGTAAGAATAAAAATCGAATGTGGTACTCCTGTACCAAAAAACAGACTATTTAACCAATTCATTTTTTTGTTGTATTTAGACGTTAGACCGCTTTGCTGATAGACGTTAGACCACTTCGTTGTTGGAACGCTTCGCTGTTAGACTCTTGGAATCTCTCAGTCCGCAGGGCGTTCTCTCAGCCACAGGCGGTCTCTCTTCTATCAGCACCAAAGGTGCGGTCTTATTCACTTACCTGCAATAAACTGCGGATCGAGATAGGATTGTTCCATCTGGTCTATCGCCTCTATCTCCTCAGGGGTCAGCTCGCGTGTGCGCGCACATAACGCATCAATAAGGTGTGCCGAACATGCATTTATCGTTCCTATACGGTCAAACGCTGCATACTGGCTCAAGTTTGCTACACGCTGACGAACCGACTGTACGCCATGCTTCGAGAGTTTCTCCACCGAGGGCGTAATAGCTTGCTGTAAGACCGCAAAATCTACATTCACCAGCAATGTGCCATGCACTATCGTGCCTGTAGGCAAGGCGTAGCATGCATTTCCCGACACCTTGTAACCCTCCACCATAATGTCATTATGCTCTGACTTCACCGCCGCAAAGCCACTATCCCGCAGCACCCCTGACACGCTGTCCAAGAAGGACTGAAAGACCACCTCGCTATGCGTATTGGGCGATATGAGACTCATCATCAGATTGCCCCCATCCGCATACACACATCCTCCCCCACTCTTGCGGCGATACATGGCTATGCCGTTGGCGCGGCAAAAATCCACATTCACCTCGGCTGCCATCACCTGATGGCGACCAAAAATCACCGTCGGCGACACCACCCATGTCACAAAAGTCTCCTCTTTGACATGCTTGGCAAGATACTCCTCCATCGCGAGATACCACACCAATCGGCGTCCTGTGGGTACGGATATATGCAGCATAGGTTATTTCTCCTTCTTTTGTTGTCTGAAGAAAGGCAGCAATACAAAGTAGTTAATCACACCTGCCAACATAATAGCTATAATGCCTGCCCACTCCTCAGAGATATGCAACCATATCATCGTGTGCAGGAAGAGCAATTGGATTACATAATTCAATGCGCGTCCAAAGAGGAAGCCACCTATATTCTTCAGCGAAGGTTTAACCCTGAAGGTGTAGTAACTCGTCAGGAAATAGTTGCAGACCATCTCCACCACGAAGCCAGCCGTAAACGCCACCGAGGTCAATATGCCCACATCGGGCCACTGACGTTGAAACACCATTAGCAGCAGGTAGTATATACCATACTGCACGCCCGTTCCTAATGCTCCTACGAGCACGAAACGGGCAGCAGAACGATATTTCATGGGCAAACGCCCCGTCAGGGTTTTCATTTTTTTTGATAGTTGGGCTAGTTAGGCTAGTTGTACTAGTGCTGCTAGTTATACTAGTTAGGCTAATACCACCGCCTGCATCTCCTCCATAGCCGCAGTCAATCCCTCGACATTGCGGCCGCCTGCGGTAGCCATCCATGGCTGACCGCCGCCACCACCTTGGATATTCTTGGCAGCTGACTTAATGATTTGTCCAGCGTTCTTGCCTGCCGCTACCATTGAAGGAGAAAGTACCACAGCAATCATAGGTTTGCCTTCCCACTCGGTAGCTGCCACCAATGCGAAATGCTTACCCACAATCTTATTCTTCATAATCAGTGGCATATTGCGCAGCAGGGTTGGGTCCACATTGCCTGTGAGGCGAACCAGTTCCACGCCATTTTGCTCCTCTGCCTTAGCAATGATTTCGTCGCAATAGCGCTCCACTTTCTCCGCCATGAAGGTCTCGATTTGTTTCTTCAAGCCCGCGTTCTCATCGAGGGCTTTGCGGATAGCACCTTCGAGGTCTTGTGGGTTGTTGAAGAGCGCGCGCAGATTACCCAGCAAATCTACTTGCTTATAGTAGAGTTCGTCCGCCTTAGCCGCAGTCACCGCCTCAATACGGCGTACACCCGCAGCCACACTGGTCTCCATCACAATGCGCACTGCGCCAATCTTACCGGTACTACCTACGTGGCAGCCACCACACAACTCTGCTGAAGGACCATACTTAATCACGCGTACCTCATCGCCGTATTTCTCGCCGAAGAGTGCCATTGCGCCCATTTCTTTTGCCTTCGCAATAGGTGTATTGCGGCTCTCCTCAAGTGGCAGGTCTTGGCGAATCATCTCGTTAGCAAGGATCTCTACTTGGCGGAGTTCTTCTGGAGTCACTTTCTGGAAGTGTGAGAAGTCGAAGCGCAAACTATCTGCGTTCACAAAACTACCCTTTTGCTCTACATGCTCGCCCAATACTTGGCGGAGTGCATAGTGCACAATATGGGTAGCGGTGTGGTTGCAAGCAATGGCTTGACGGCGAGCGATGTCCACCGTAGCCACCAATATGCCTTCTATCTCTGCTGGCAATTCTGCCAAGAGGTGAACAGCCAGATTATTCTCTTTCTTGGTGTCCAGCACACGCACATTGCCTAAGGTTCCGGTATCACCTACCTCACCACCCATCTCTGCGTAGAAAGGAGTTTTGCTGAGTACCACTTGGTACAAGCTCTTGCCTTTTTGCTCTACCTTGCGGTAGCGAAGCACCTTGGTCTCGCAGCAGAGTTCGTCGTAACCTACAAACTCACTATCGCCTTCTGCCAATACGTTCCAGTCGCCGAGTTCTTGTTTGTTGGCTTGGCGACCCATCTCTTTTTGGTGCTCCAATGCCTTGTTGTACTCCTCCTCGTTGGTCGTGAAACCATTCTCGCTGAGAATCAATTGGGTAAGGTCGAGAGGGAAACCGTAGGTGTCTTTGAGTGTGAATACATCCACACCCGAGATCTCTTTACCTTTGGCTTCTTTCATGAGTTTGTCGAGCAAGTTGATACCTTTATCCAAAGTACGGAGGAAACTATCCTCCTCGCTCTTAATCACTGGAGTGATTTGTCCCTCTTGCTTTACGAGTTCTGGATAAGCAGCACCCATGTCAGCAATGAGTTGTGGCACGAGTTTGTACATGAACGCCTCACGTTGACCGAGGAAAGTGTAGCCATAGCGCACGGCACGGCGCAATATGCGGCGAATCACATAACCAGCTTTCTCATTACTTGGCAACTGACCATCCGCAATAGCAAAAGCGATAGTACGAATATGGTCAGCGATCACGCGCATTGCCACATCCACTTTCTCCTCTTTGCCGTATGTATAACCGCAGATCTCGCCTATCTTCTTCAGCATAGGTTGGAACACATCCGTATCGTAGTTCGACTGTTTACCTTGCATAGTACGCACCAGACGCTCAAAGCCCATACCCGTGTCAATCACATTGTATGGCAGCGAGTCAAGCGAGCCATCGGCTTTGCGGTTGTATTGCATGAACACGAGGTTCCAAATCTCAATCACCTGTGGGTGGTCTTTGTTCACAAGTTCGCGACCAGAGAGAGCAGCTTTCTCCTCTTCGCTACGACTATCCACGTGGATCTCCGAGCAAGGACCACAAGGACCTGTATCGCCCATCTCCCAGAAGTTATCGTGTTTGTTGCCATTCAGGATATGGTCTGCTGGCAAGTGCTTTGCCCAGATATTAGCTGCCTCATTGTCGCGCTCAATACCCTCCTCTGGTGAACCCTCAAAGACGGTCACATAGAGGTTCTTTGGGTCAAGTTTGAGCACCTCCACGAGATACTCCCATGCCATGTCAATAGCGCCCTCCTTGAAGTAGTCGCCAAATGACCAGTTGCCGAGCATCTCGAACATGGTGTGGTGGTAGGTATCGTGTCCTACTTCCTCCAGGTCATTGTGCTTACCGCTCACGCGCAAACACTTCTGCGAGTCCGCTACGCGGGGGTATTGAATAGGGTCGTTGCCGAGAATGATACCCTTCCATGGGTTCATACCGGCATTGGTAAACATCAGTGTTGGGTCATCCTTAATGACCATTGGTGCTGAAGGCACGATCTTGTGCCCTTTCTTCTCAAAATAATCCAAAAAGGATTGTCTAATCTCTTGACTTGTCATATTAATCTTGTGGTATAAATTTCTCTACTTTGTACTCTTTCTTCACTTCGCGAATCTCCACTACGAGTTGGTTAGAGAGCAGTTTCTCGTTCTCCTCACGCTCACGCAAAATATCTATCGCCGCATAAATAGCATGCAACATACTCGTTGCATCGGCCTCGTTCTTACCCGCCAAACTATACGCAGTACCATGGTCAGGCGAAGTGCGCACTACTGGCAGACCTGCGGTGAAGTTCACACCGCTCATATCCAATGCCTTGAATGGTGCCAGACCTTGGTCATGATACATCGCCAATACCGCATCGAAGTGGTTGTATTGTCCTGCGCCAAAGAACCCGTCTGCCGAGTAAGGACCAAACGCCCAGATATCTTGCTCTTGCGCCTTGGCTACTGCAGGACGAATGATATTTGTCTCCTCCTCGCCAATGAGTCCGTTGTCGCCTGCATGAGGGTTAAGTGCCAACACGGCAATGCGTGGTTTGCGGCAAGAGAAGTCCTTCTTCAATGTCTCGTTCAGTACCGCCAACTTGCTCAAGATACGCTCCTCTGTAATGGTCTCTGCCACCTTGGCAATAGGGGTATGGTTACACACCAATGCCACACGCATACGGTCGCTGATCATCATCATCAGACTATCTTTTCCCTCGCCAAATTGTTGGGTCAGGTACTCGGTATGTCCCGAGTAGCGGAAGTCATCCGACTGGATATTATCCTTGTTGATAGGTGCTGTCACGATAGCGTGTACCAGACCATTCTTGAGGTCCTGACAAGCGCGTTGCAAGCTCTTGAGCGAAGCCTGTCCTGCCTCTGTGGTGGACACGCCAAGTTGTAGGGGTGTCTCATCGCCGTAGCAAGTGATAAGGTTCAGACGACCATCTTTGGCTTGTTTGGGGTCTTGGATAATATTCCACTGGATATTACGATACTCTTCATCCATGGTTTGCATGTGTTGGCGCGCTACTTTGGCGTTGCCATACACGATAGGGCGACATATCTCGCAGATATGCGGATTAATCAAGCTCTTGAGGATAATCTCATATCCCACGCCATTAATATCGCCCGCTGTAATTGCTATTGTTGGTTTCATTATTTTATGTATTTTGTTCTCCTTGCCCGTTGGACAGAAATCCCAACTATCTAAACTATGCGTATCAACAAAGAAATCGTTTGGATAGTTTAGATTTCGCGACCATAGGGAGCAGGAGATATTTTAGTCTATCTGACTGACTTTCTCGTATTGCAGTTTCTCGAAGTCAAACGGTTTTCTCTCTTCGTTCTTGTAGCCGAGCGACATCACGCATAATACCGTGAAGTTCTCCGGCAGATTAGTCAGTTTACGTACCAAGTCCTCTGCTCCCTCGCGTTGGTACACATGACACCAACACGCGCCCAATCCTTGGTCGGCAGCAGCGAGCCAAATATTCTGCGCAGCGATAGCTGCATCGCATTGCCAGGTGTCAATTATACTGGTATCTGCCGCTACAACAATGCCCGCCATAGCGGTATCAAACATACCACTACCATAGGTGCGGCATCCTGCCAATTGGCGAAGTATCTCTTCATTCTTAATGACCACAAAGTGCCATGGATTCATTCTTTTGCCTGCTGGTGACATCAGCGCACAGCGCATAATGTAGTCCAGTTTCTCCTGCTCTACTGGCTGGGAGGTGTATTTTCTATACGAGCGCCTTTGTTGGCACAAACTTTGAAAATCTTGCATAATTCTTCTAATTTACAAAATAGCGTGCAAAGTTACTATTTTTTTCTCATATATGCAAGTATTAGACTGGATTTCCGTATTTTTTCTTCTTTGGTAAGCTCTTCCCACATAAAAAGCAAAGAAATTTGCACAGACCAAAAAAAAGTAGTACCTTTGCAGGGTGAAAAAGATTATACCCTATATAGCAGTTGTCTTAGCCATGCTCATTTGGGCAGGTTCTGGCATTGCGGTCAAAGAAGCATTGGTAGTCTTTACTCCGCTAACACTTATTGTGTTGCGTTTCACATTGGCAGTTATCCTAATGCTCGCTATTGGCTTGATTTTCCGCCAAAACAATATCCTTGGCTTGCAGCGTATGGACCGAAAGGACCTCCCTTTGTTTCTCTTAGGCGGTCTTTTTCAGCCCTTCCTATACTTCATTTTTGAGACTTATACCTACCAAAGTTTTGCTTCGCCGACCATAGCCGAAGCCATGCTTAGCACGCAACCCGTGCTGGCACCTATCTTTGCTTTTGTGCTGCTGCGCGAACGAGTAACGCGTAACAATATTATCGGTATTCTGCTCTCCACTATAGGTATGCTCATATTGCTGCTAATGGGCAATGGAGATATGGGTAATGGGGTATTGGCTATTGGCAATGGGAAGGGCGTCATACTGGCCATACTAACTGTTAGTATGTCAGTCAGTTACTCGGTTATTCTCCGCCGTATTCCTTCGCGCTATTCGCCGCTGAGCATTGTGTTTTATGTGCAGTCTATCTCGCTCATTTTGTTCTATATCGTGTGGATAGTCATGGGAGAGGCAGACACCCTTCTACACCACACTACACCATTCTACACTACCCTACACGATGCTCCACAATTCCTGCAGAGTTGCTTGGCTGTCGGTTATTTGGCTGTGCTTTCCTCCGTGGCAGCGTTTGTGCTATTCTGCTACACGGTACGCCAGATTGGTGTGACACGGGCTAATATATTCAACAATGTGCGTCCCGTCTTCACGGCCATACTCATGTGGATTATATTTGGCGAGATACTGCCCGTGTGGAAATTGGTGGGTATAGCCGTGATTATCATAGGACTATTCATCAGCGAAAAGAAAGTTAAAAACCAACCATAAAAATATTAACTGTTAACTATTAACTATCAACTATCATATGACTCGAGATTTAGAGATTTTTGACATCATCCGCCGCGAGCGTGAACGTCAGACCAAAGGCATCGAATTGATTGCCAGTGAGAACTTTGTCAGCGACCAAGTCATGGAAGCTATGGGCAGCGTGCTGACCAATAAGTACGCCGAAGGTTACCCCGGAAAACGCTACTACGGCGGTTGCGAAGTCGTAGATGAAAGCGAGAATATCGCACGCCAACGCCTCTGCCAACTCTTTGGCGCTGAGTATGCCAACGTACAACCCCACTCTGGTGCACAAGCCAATATGGCAGTCTTCATGGCATGCCTGCAAGCAGGCGACACTTTCCTTGGCCTCAACCTCAGCCACGGTGGTCACCTCAGCCACGGTTCGCCAGTGAACTTCTCTGGCCTCATGTTCAACGCATTGGAGTACAATGTCAAGGAGGACACAGGCCGCGTGGACTACGACCAACTGGAGCAAGTGGCTCGCGAGAAGAAGCCTAAACTCATTATCGCAGGTGCAAGTGCTTATAGTCGTGAGTGGGATTACGCACGTATCCGCCGCGTAGCGGACGAGATTGGTGCTATCTTCATGGTGGACATGGCACACCCTGCTGGATTGATTGCAGCGGGTCTTCTGGAGAACCCTGTTAAGCATGCTCATATCGTGACCTCTACTACCCACAAGACCCTCCGCGGCCCTCGTGGCGGTATTATCTTAATGGGCAAGGACTTCCCTAACCCATGGGGCAAAACCACTCCAAAGGGCGAGGTGAAGATGATGTCTGCACTGCTTGACTCCGCTGTCTTCCCAGGCACACAAGGTGGACCACTGGAGCACGTGATTGCTGCCAAGGCAGTGGCTTTCGGTGAGGCATTGACACCTGAGTTCAAAGAATATCAAAAGCAAGTGCAAATCAATGCTGCTGCTATGGCTAAGGCATTGATGGAAAAGGGATATAAGATTATTTCTGATGGTACAGACAACCACTCAATGTTGGTGGATCTCCGCACTAAATATCCTGAGTTAACAGGTAAGGTGGCAGAGAAAGCACTCGTAGCAGCCGACATCACCACCAACAAGAATATGGTACCATTCGACTCACGTTCTGCCTTCCAAACCAGCGGTCTTCGCTTCGGTACACCTGCTATCACCACCCGCGGTCTCAAAGAGGACAAGATGGCATGGATCGTCGAACTCATTGACCGTGTGCTCCAAAACCCAGAGTCAGAGGAGAATATCGCAGCCGTTCGCGCAGAGGTGAACGCCGAAATGGTGAAGTACCCATTGTTCGCTTGGTAAGAAATAAACGTCCTACTCGCTACGCTTGGTAGGCAAGGATGATAATATATGCCCATGGATATATTACTCGGTAAGACATTAGAAGAACTGCAAGCGGTAGCCCAAGAGGTTGGGTTGCCGCGTTTTGCAGGCAAGCAGTTAGCAGAGTGGTTGTATGTGCGCCGCGCTACCTCCTTCGATGAGATGACCAATATCTCACTCAAAGGACGCGAGGCGCTCAAAGCCCGCTATACCATTGGTCGCCATGCACCTGTGGCAGAAGCCATTTCCAAAGACGGTACGAAGAAATATCTCTTTCGCATATCTAACAGCGAAGCGGTCCAACAGCGGAGCGGTCTGACTTCTAACAGCGAAGCAGTCTATATCGAATCCGTCTATATCCCTGATGATGATCGTGCCACCATCTGCGTGAGCACGCAAGCAGGTTGTAAGATGGGTTGTAAGTTTTGTATGACGGGTACGTTGGGTTTCCACGGTCATCTTTCCGCAGCGGATATTCTCAATCAGATTTTCTCGATTCCTGATGCCGATAAACTGACGAATATCGTCTATATGGGCGAAGGCGAACCCATGGACAATCTGGACAATGTACTCCGTTCGCTCAACGCCATGACCAGCGCATGGGGGTGCGCATGGTCACCCAAACGTATTACGGTATCTTCGGTAGGTCTTCTCTCCTCGCCTAATCGCCTAATAGCCTCTTCGCCTCTTCAACGTTTTATTGAGGAGAGTGATTGTCATTTGGCTATTTCGTTGCATAATCCGTTTAGTACTGAACGCCAAGAGATTATGCCTATTGAAAAGGTCAATCACCTGAGTGATGTGATAGCGTTGCTTAAACAGTATGATTGGACTCACCAACGCCGTGTGAGTTTTGAGTATATCTGTTGGGGTGGCGTGAATGATACGCCTAAGCATGCTAACGAACTGCTGCGCCTGCTGAAGGGCTTGGACTGCCGTATCAATTTGATTCGCTTCCACGCCTCGCCTGACCCTATTGCCAATACCCAATCGCCAATCGCCAATAGTTCCTCCAACGAGCAACAAATGGAGTGGCTACGCGACTACCTCACCGCACATGGTATCACCACCACCATCCGCCGCAGCCGTGGCGAAGACATATTGGCCGCCTGCGGCATGCTGGTCAATGCACTGAAGAAATAGTTTCGCTAACGTATAATAACCATTTAGCCCGAGCATATCTCACTTGCTCGGGCTAAATAGTTGTATTTGATAAAAGAGATTATCGCAAGCGGTCGGCTGCGCGTACAAGCGCTTCGTCCTTCAAGATACGGCGAGTAGCCATCATCGTCAGCACGATATTGACAGCAGGAACAGCTGCCCAAAGCGTAATATACCAATCGGCATCGGCGAGTGTCATGCCATGAATAGCTTCGTAGCCCTTCACCACAAACGCAGCATACAGTGCCACCAAAGCATAATAACCGATACAGAAAATCACATTCATAATGTTCAGACGCGCTTGCAACAAACGACGCTTGAACAAGAAGATATTCACCAATGCCAACAGCGGAATAGACAATGTCATCACCGCCAATGGCCATTTGTCGAAGGCCTGCAAACGGACATACTCAGTCGCCTCGGGTGTCAAAAACTCGATAGGTGAAAAGAAGCACAACAAGGTGCCAAGAATAACTACCAATAAAAGGTATAAAGTTTGAACTCTTTGAATCATACTAATTTACATAAATCATTAACCAATTGATATTTCTCGCCTGTAGCAGGGCAAGTTGCGAAACCGTCTTTATCGAATTGCAGTTTCTCGCCATGGCGGCTCACCCATCCTACGCGGCGAGCAGGATTGCCTACCATCAGTGCAAAAGCGGGGACATCCTTTGTCACCACCGAACCAGCACCGATCAGGCAGTACTCGCCCAATGAGTTGCCGCAGACAATCGTGGCATTAGCACCCACCGAAGCACCGCGGCCAATCAAGGTGTCCTTATACTCATCCTTGCGCGACACAGCCGAACGAGGGTTAATCACATTGGTAAACACCATACTGGGGCCCAAAAACACATCATCACCGCAGCGAACGCCTGTGTAGATAGACACATTGTTTTGCACTTTGCAGTTGCGTCCCAGTACAACGCCTGGCGACACCACTACATTCTGTCCGATATTGCAGTCCTCACCAATCTGGCAACCCGACATAATATGCGAGAAATGCCAAATCTTAGTACCTTTTCCAATCAAACAATTATCATCAACATAAGATGATTCATGAACAAAAACTCCCTCCATAATCAAAAGAATGCTTTAAAAATATCATTACCATTAGCAAATATCAATAAGGCAAGGAGAAGCCAAAAACCTATCGTATTCGCCACCTCCAGGAACTTATCGCTGGGTTTCTTGCCTGTGATAATCTCCCATAAGAGGAACAAGATATAGCCACCATCCAAGGCAGGAATAGGCAAGAAGTTCATAAACGCCAATATCAAACTCAAGAAAGCTGTCATATGCCAGAACGAATGCCAGTCCCACACCGACTCAAACATATTGCTGATAGCACCAAAGCCGCCCACCGACTGCGCACCCTCCTTGGTAAACACCAGTCGGAACTGCTTGACATACATCACCAGCATATCCCAACCGTACTTTATGCCCGCGGGTATCGCCTCAAAGAACGAGTAGTCCGTATGCTCTGGGGTATAGAATGCCGTTAATCCCTTAATAAACACGCCCATCTTAGCTTGGTCACCAATGAACAAACGCGTATGCATCAGTTCACCAGCACGGTAGAAGTCCAATGTCACACTGTCGCATGGATACTTCAGCAACTCATTATCGATCTGTGCACGGCACAAGCCCATCTGACCATTCACGCCGACAATGCTATCCCCCTTCTGTATGCCGCCAAAAGAGGCTGCGCCACCAGGTACCACCGAATCTACCACCAATGGCATGAAATAGGACACCAGCATATAGTTACGTTTTGTATAACTCTTGTCTGCACGCGCTTTGTCGCGCTCCACGCGGTCGAAGTCGTTTTGCAACGCCAGATAGCGCTTGCCCAAATCCTCCGACATGGTCAATGCCAACGTATCTACGCCACGTTGTACAACTACATCGCGCTTGCCCTCCAAGATAATCCATTGTACCACATCAGACAGTTCTTGAGGTTCATCGCCATTAATGGTCAATATCTTATCCTGTTGTTGGAAGCCCTCGCCGAGCATAATATCAGAGTAGTACAAGCCCGTATGGATTTGGCTGAGAGGCAATTGGTCTTTGCCCCAAGTGAAGAGCACCATGCCGAAAATGAGCAACGCACCCACGAAGTTCACCAATATACCGCCAATAATGATACACAGGCGTTGCCAAACGTTCTTACTACGGAACTCCCAGGGTTGTGGTTCGGTAGGCAAGTCAGTTGCGGACTTCGTCTCATCCACCATACCTGCTATAGCGCAATAGCCACCAAAGGGCACCCAACCCAATCCCCACTCCGTATTATCGGGATAATGACGCCAGTCGTCCTCGGGCAATGCGGCTAATTCTTCCTCCGTCATAGGGCGATAGAGCGTATTGCCTTTCTCGTCTTTCTTCTCGTTGCCCATAGCGTCCAACATAGGCACAGCCGCTGGCTCCACATTGGGTGCGAAGAACTTCACCTGCCACTTGCCGTTGATCTTCTTGGCACGGACGAGGGAGAACTTAGGATTGAAAAACATGTAGAATTTCTCCACGCGTACCTTAAATATACGCGCGAAGCAAAAATGCCCCAACTCGTGAATCACCACGAGGATACTAAGGGCAAGTATGAGTTGTAACCACTGCATTCGTGTTCGGCAATCGAACGGGAGTAGAAGTAAGACAAAAATTATTCAAAATTAGACCAAATATTCACAAAAATTTCTTTTTTGACGACAATATTGACAATGTTCCGCTCGCAATCAATATCCCTGCGAGCGGCAAGGGATTGTTTTCCTTGAGCGCGGCAGGAAGTTGATTGCCGCGCAAATTGTCGGTATTGTCGTTGTTATTTCTTACTCCGTGTTCGTTAACCTCCGTGCCGTCGGAGGGTTAATAGTTATTTCCTAATTATTGATTCTTTCTTTTGCTATCTGTCTTGCGAGGCGGTCGGTCTGCACATAGTCCTCGTAGGTTGGCTCGGTGATAAAAGTCGTCTTTGCCATGGTCTCGGCTATCACCTCCGACATCTGCAAGAACCCACATCTGCCTTCGCGGAAGGCCAAGTTCACCACTTCGTTGGCGGCATTCAATATACATGGCATATTGCCCCCCTTCTCCATCGCCTCGTATGCCAATCTCAGGTTAGGGAATCGCTGCAAGTCGGGCTCCTCAAAGGTGAGTTGCTTGGTCGCGAACAAGTCCAATCGTGGCACATCGCTCTGCCAACGCTCGGGATAGGTCAGCGCATATTGTATAGGTATGCGCATATCGGGTGTGCCGAGTTGCGCTTTCACACTACCATCCACAAACTGCACCGCCGAGTGCACCACCGATTGCGGGTGTACCAGCACCTGTATCTTCTCCACAGGTATGTCGAACAGCCATCGTGCCTCTATCACCTCAAAGCCCTTGTTCATCATGCTGGCGGAGTCAATGGTGATCTTCGCGCCCATCTCCCAGTTAGGGTGTTGCAGGGCTTGAGCCGCTGTCACATGCTGCATCTGCTCGTAGGTAAAGGTGCGGAATGGTCCGCCGCTGGCGGTGAGCAGCAGTTTCTCAATGCTATCACGTGATTCACCCACCAGACACTGGAAGATAGCCGAGTGTTCGCTATCCACAGGCAGGATATTGACCTTATAACGTTGCGCCAGACGACAGATAATCTCGCCAGCTACGACGAGTGTCTCTTTGTTCGCGAGGGCAATGGTTTTCTTAGCGCGAATAGCCTCTATCGTAGGTCTTAGTCCAGCATAACCCACCATAGCAGCCACTACCACATCTATCTCAGGCATCGTGACCATCTCGGCTATGGCTTTCTCGCCTGCCATAACTTGAATGGGCAAATCGCTCAGCGCCTCACGCAGACGGGGATAATACGCCTCATCGGCTATGCACACCACAGCAGGGTTGAACTCCAGCGCCTGCTGAATCAGCATATCCACGCTCCTATGAGCCGTCAGTGCATAGACACTGAACGCCTCTGGGTGCTGACGCACGACATCCAGTGTCTGCGTACCTATGCTGCCCGTGCTACCTAATATTGCTATTTGTTTCATTCTTTTCTTTTTTAGATCGCTTCGCTGTTAGAAGTTAGATCGCTTCGCTGTTAGACCGCTGCGCTGTTAGATGTTAGATCGCTGCGCTGTTAGACCGCTTCGCTGTTAGATGTTAGATCGCTGCGCTGTTAGATCGCTTCGCTGTTAGACCGCTGCGCTGCTAGACTCTGGTATCTCTCAGCCACGAAGTGGCGGTCTCTCAGCCGAAGGCGGTCTCTCTTCTCTCAGCCGAAGGCGTTCTCTCAGCGCTTAGCGCGGTCTCTCTTCTCTCAGCCACGAAGTGGCGGTCTCTCAGAAAGCAATCACTTCTTCGGGGTTAATGGCTGTGCCTGCCTGCCAGAGTTCGAACATTAGGGCTTGGTTACCCATAATGGCTATTGTCTCGCCTGCTTCCACAGCATCGCCCACATGCTTGAGTACCTTGGTGATATTGCGATATATGGATAGGTAGTTCTGGTGTTGTACCATCATGCTGTAGGTATTACCTATCTCATAATTGACATACATCACCGTGCCAGCCAACACGGCTGTGACATTCTCATTCTCGGGGGTCTGAATCAGCACACCATAGCGCTGTTCTTTCTCCGAGAATGATTGTAGTATCACACCATGTGCAGGACGGAAGAATGACAACACAGGTGTCGTGTTTGCCACATAGAAGAGTTGCAGATTATCTTTCTCTTTGGCCTCATACTGTGCGATAAACTCCTGTGTAGCTTCGCTTTTGGCTTCCAGCAGTTGCTCTTTGGTGATAATGAACATAGAGTCCACATGCTGTATGGTATCTGTTTGTACCTCGCCCACCATGATCTGTTTGATAATGTCCAGGTACTGGCGATGCAGTTCCAACGATGTACCCAACGAATCCAGACGAGTGGATTCCTCTATCAGCTGATGACGTATATCCTCGGAGTACCCAGGCAGATAGTTCTTAATGGGGGTATAGAGTATCATCAGCGAGAACAGGCCCATCGTGAGCAGGAAGAGCACGGCTGCTACCACGATAGCGCCCCATCCGTTCAGGTGTATGTGCATATGTTCGGCCAGTGTGTTGTTATCCAGCACACTGATACGATACTGCTTGCGCAGTTTCCGCCAAAGCGAATTCTTTTTCTTCTTATCTTCTGTCATTTATTTCAGTATCGTGCAACCCTCGCATGGCTTCAGTTGCTTGAAGAAGTCATTGCCCTTGTCATCCACCAAAATGAATGCTGGGAAGTTCTCCACCTCAATTTTCCAGATTGCCTCCATGCCGAGTTCTGGGTACTCTACGCACTCAATGGACTTAATGTTCTCTTGTGCCAAGATCGCCGCAGGACCACCGATAGAGCCCAAGTAGAAACCACCATGTTTTTGGCAAGCGTTGGTCACATCGATAGAGCGGTTACCCTTTGCCAACATGATCATGCTACCGCCATTGTCTTGGAACTCATCCACGTATGGGTCCATACGACCTGCGGTGGTTGGGCCCATAGAGCCACAAGGCATACCTGCTGGGGTCTTAGCGGGTCCAGCGTAGTAGATAGGGTGATTCTTCAGGTACTCAGGCATACCCTCGCCTGCATCCAGACGCGCTTTGATCTTAGCATGAGCTATGTCACGACCTACAATAATCGTACCGTTCAAGCTCAGACGTGTACCGATAGGATATTGGGTCAATATCTTGCACACATCGGCCATAGGTTGGTTCAGGTCAATGCATACTGCATCGCCCTCGCCTGCTTGGCGGAGTTCCTCTGGAATGAGCGAAGCTGGGTTGTTGTCCATCTTCTCAATCCAGATACCATCCTTATTGATCTTACACTTGATATTGCGGTCAGCTGAGCAGCTCACGCCCAAGCCGATTGGGCAGCTGGCACCGTGGCGTGGAAGACGAATCACACGGATATCGTGTGCCATATACTTACCACCGAACTGTGCACCCAAACCAATCTTATATGCCTCTTTCAGGAGTTGCTCCTCGAGCTCTATGTCGCGGAAGGCACGACCAGTCTCATCGCCTGTGGTTGGCAAGGTGTCATAGTAGTGGGTAGAAGCCAGCTTCACGGTCAGCAGGTTCTTCTCTGCGCTGGTACCACCAATTACGAATGCGATATGGTATGGAGGGCAAGCCGCTGTACCGAGGCTCTTCATTTTCTCCACGAGGAAAGGAATGAGTGTACCTGGGTTTTGGATACGCGCTTTGGTCTCTTGGTAGAGATAAGTCTTGTTGGCAGAACCACCACCTTTGGTTACGCAGAGGAAATGGTACTCCATGCCTTCGGTTGCCTCGAGGTCAATTTGCGCTGGCAAGTTGCACTTGGTGTTCACCTCATCGTACATATTGAGCGGAGCGTTTTGCGAATAACGCAGGTTGCGCTCTGTATAGGTGAGATATACACCCTTTGAGAGGGCTTCCTCATCGCAGTAGCCAGTCCATACTTGTTGTCCTTTTTCGCCGTGGATAATGGCTGTACCGGTATCTTGGCAGAGAGGCAATTGACCTTTGCAGGATACTTCGGCATTGCGCAAGAAGGTCAATGCTACATACTTATCGTTGGCACTTGCCTCTGGGTCGCGCAGGATTTTTGCCACTTGTTCGTTGTGACTACGACGGAGCATGAAGCTCACATCTGAAAAAGCTGCATTAGCCATTTTGGTCAATCCTTCTGCCTCGATTTTGAGGATAGGTTTACCTTCGAACTCGCTCACCGACACATGGTCTTTGGTCAGCAGATAATACTCTGTTTCATCTTTTCCCAGTTGAAACATGGGTGCATACTTAAATTCCATAATATTATATTTTAGTAGTTATTCTCGCTGTTTTGAGGGGCATTCTCATTCTCTGTTTACAGAGTTATTCTAATATACGCCGCAAAGGTACAAAAAATCTTGCACATACGCAAGAAAAATCACGTAAATCTCAAAAATAACTCAAAAACTTGCATAAACCAAAAAAAAGTAGTAACTTTGCACCCCAAATATTTTGGATTAGTTTGCACGAAAATGAAACAACGAAAAATCATATACCTATTACTCATTTTTTGGAGTGTCGCCATGCCCATGCAGGCGCAAATCAAAGGCGCTGGCAGCAGTGTGTTCCATTTCTTGGACCTACCCGTCTCCTCGCGCCTCAACGCCTTAGGCGGTGAGAACGTAGCCATAGCGGATGACGATATTAGCATGGCGTTTATCAACCCTGCCCTACTCACCGAACACACCGACAAGGTCTTGCAGCTCAACTATGCCTACTACCTCGCAGGCACCATGTTCGGTAGCGCAATGTACGGACACAACTACAACCACAACTATTTCGCCGCAGGTGTACACTACCTCGACTATGGTCAGATGGCATACGCCGATGAGAATGGCAACCTACTTGGCACGAAATTCACAGCCAAGGATATTTGCCTCAACCTCATGTATGCCAGACAGTTAGGTCCACTCTTCCGCGTAGGTGCAACACTCAAACCTATCTTCAGCGTTTATGAGCAATACACCAGTTTTGCGCTCGGTGCGGATGTCGGTGCACATTTCCAAACGGCAGACAGTACCTTGCACCTCGGATTGGCACTACGTAATATCGGTTGGCAACTCAAGTCCTTCTACGAGGAGGATTTTGGGCAACATACCGAGATGCTTCCGCTCAACCTTGAGTTCGGTCTCAGTTACCGCCTTGCTCACGCCCCTATCCGTCTCTCACTCACCTTGCACAACTTGCAGTGCTGGGATATTGCTCCTCTGGAGACGGATGTCAAATGGCATGACATGCTCCTGCGTCACACCATTTGGGCAGTTGATATTGTGCCTAAGAGCGATAAGTTCTACCTCACCGTGAGTTACAACCACCGCCGTCAAGCCGAAATGAATATCACCAATGTACGCAGCATGGCGGGTTTGGGCTTCGGTGCAGGAATCAAGATTTATAAGTTCCGCCTTGGGTTTGCCATGAGCCAATATACCAAGAGCAACTTCACTTACCAAGTCTCCCTCTCCACCGACATTAATAGTTTCTTGAAATAATATTGTAAATCGTAAATTGTCAAATGGTAAATAAGATCATTGTCGCTGTGGACGGCTATTCGTCCTGTGGTAAATCCACCATAGCCAAAGCATTGGCTAAGTATGCAGGTTATATCTATGTGGACACGGGCGCTATGTATCGTGCCGTGGCACTGTTTGCTCACCGCGCAGGCTTAGCCGAGCACTTGGAGCAAGTCGTAGAACGCCTACAGGATATTCATATATCTTTCGTTCAGACCCCTAACGGGCAACATGTCACCCTCAACGGCGAGGACGTAGAGGCAGAGATTCGCACCCTGGAGATAGGCAATCTCGCCTCCCAAGTATCCACCATTAAGGAGGTGCGCGCTTTCCTCGTAGCACAGCAGCAGGTCATGGGAAATAAGGCAAAAGGCGATGAGGCGAAAGGCGAAAGGCAAGGCATTGTCATGGACGGACGCGATATTGGCACGGTGGTTTTCCCTCAAGCCGAACTCAAGCTCTTCCTCACCGCTTCACCTGAAGTGCGTGCCGAACGCCGTTTCAAGGAGCTGCAAGCCAAAGGCGAGAACCCTGTCTTCGAGGCAGTGCTGCGCGACACCAATGACCGCGATTATCGCGACACGCATCGTGCGGAGAGTCCCCTCCGTCAGGCAGAGGATGCCATTGTCGTGGACAATAGCCACATGACACGCGAGGAGCAGATGGAGCATATTATTGAGATTTTTGACCGCGCTACGCGCTGAGAGAACGCCACTTCGTGGCTGAGAGATACCAGAGTCTAACAGCGCAGCGATCTAACAGCGAAGCGATCTAACAGTGAAACGGTCTAACATCTAACAGCGAAGCGGTCTAACAGCGTAGCGATCTAACATATATATATGATAATAACGATAGATGATAATTCGGGCTTCTGTTTCGGTGTAACGACAGCCATTCAGACCGCCGAACGCGAGTTGCAAAAGGGACCCCTCTTTTGCCTCGGCGACATAGTGCACAATGGTCAGGAAGTGGAGCGATTGGATAAACTGGGCTTAGAGACCATAGACTATGATGACCTGCGTACCTTACATAATGTGCGCGTGCTCCTGCGCGCACACGGAGAACCACCCTCTACCTATCATATCGCTAAGCGCAATAATATTGAGATTATCGATGCTTCTTGTCCTGTGGTCTTGCACCTGCAAAAGCGTATTCGCGATACTTACCAAGCCCATTATGGCAAGAACACGGGCGCACAGATTGTCATTTTCGGCAAGAAAGGGCATGCTGAGGTCATTGGACTCGAAGGACAGACCAACAACACCGCTATCGTCATTGAGTCTATCCACGACCTCGACCTACTCGACTTCACGCGCCCCATTTATCTCTTCTCCCAGACCACCAAGTCCGTCGAGGAGTTTGAGCAGATTGTGGCGGAGATAAAGAGGCGAAAGGCAAAAGGCGAGAGAGCACCCCACGACACAAGTGTCGTCGGGGACCCCGCTGAGGCGATGAGGCAAGGAGGCGAGGAAGTCGTCTTCGAATACCACAATACCATTTGCCGCAATGTCGCCAACCGCGTGAAGCGTCTGCAAGACTTTGCACGCAGCAACGATGTGGTGATTTTTGTCGGCGGACAAAAGTCCTCCAACGCCAAAGTGCTATACCATAACTGTCTCGAGGTGAACTCTTGCACGATTTTTGTAAGTAGCGCATTAGACCTCACCCCCGAGATATTGCAGCTATGCCACAATGCCGAGCGCGTCGGTATCTGCGGAGCCACCTCCACCCCCAAGTGGCTCATGGAGAGCGTGAGTGAGGCGATTAGATTAGAGGCGATGAGGCGAGAGGCGAGAGGCGAGAAATAGCGGCATAGCCGCATAATACATGCCTTTAAACTCTAACCTCTAACCTTTAACCTCTAACCTTATAACCTAAAAAAACACCCAACCCTGCACAACAACAAAAAGAATATATGGAATACAGACCAAAAACAATCGGTGTCCTCACCTCAGGAGGCGATGCACCAGGTATGAACGCAGCCCTGCGTGCCGTGACACGTGCTGCTATCTCTAACGACATTCAGGTAAAGGCTATTTACCGTGGTTATAAAGGCCTAATTGATGGCGAAGTCAAGGAGTTCACCACCCAAGACGTGAGTGGTATCATTCCTCGTGGCGGTACGATCATTAAGTCAGCTCGCTGCCCAGAGTTCACCACCAAGGAGGGTCGCCAACAGGCATACGAGACTATCCAACGCGAGGGCATTGAGGCGCTCATCGTTATCGGTGGCGATGGCACCTTCACGGGCGGTCGTCTTTTTGCACAGGAGTACAATATACCTGTGATTGGTATCCCTGGCACCATTGACAACGACCTCTGGGGCACAGATGCTACCATTGGTTACGATACTGCGCTCAATACCATTATGAACTGCGTGGATATCCTCCGCGATACAGCTACCAGCCACGAGCGTGTGTTCCTCGTGGAGGTCATGGGACGCGATGCAGGTTTCCTCACCCTCAATGCGGCTATCGCAGCGGGTGCAGAGGCAGCTATTATCCCTGAGCGTGCGACTATCATTGAGCAGATTGAGGAGGCCATTGGTCAAGGCAAGCGTAAGAGCAAGAACTCCAGTATCGTCCTCGTACAAGAGCATGCCATTGAAGGCGGAGCGCAAGCGGTAGCCAAGATGATGGAGGAGGCGCACCCTGAGTTCAGTTCGCGTGTGACTATCTTGGGTCACTTGCAACGCGGTGGTTCGCCTACTGCCAACGACCGTATCTTGGCTTCACGAATGGGTATTGCAGCTGTACAAGCATTGCTCGAAGACCAACGCAATATCATGGTCGGATTGCAAAACGACGAGATTATCTACGTGCCACTGAGTAAAGCCATTAAGCAGAAGAAAGACATTAACGCCGACAAATGGGCTGCGATGCAAATTCTGAGTATATAGTATTTAAGGTTAAAGGTTAAAGGTTAAAGGTTAGAGGTTAAAGGCTGGTATTATGCGGCAAAGCCGCTACTTCTCGCCTTATCGCCTTATCGCCTCTAACCTCAAAAAAACAGTATATGTCCAAACGTGTTCTCATAGGTATGTCGGGTGGTATTGACTCCACCGTGGCAGCTATCCTACTCTTGGAGCAGGGTTACGAACTCGTGGGTGCCACTTTCCGCACCTTCGACCCTTTGCCCCCTCCAACCTCCCCCTCAAGGGGAGGCACCCCCTCCCTTGAAGGGAGGGCTGGGGAGGGTCTGCTCCCCTCCCCCCACTGCGCCTCCGAGCAGAGTATTCTCGATGCGCAGCGTATGGCTGCTACGTTGGGCTTTGAGCACCACATATTGGACTTCCGCGACACCTTCCGTGAGCATGTGATTGGTAATTTCGTGAGCGAGTATGCTTGTGGTCGCACGCCTAACCCTTGTGTCATGTGCAATTCGCACATTAAGTGGGGCAAACTCATGCAGGCGGCGGAGCAGTACGGCTGTGACTATATCGCCACAGGGCATTATGCGCAGATTGCCGAGCACCGCGGACACATGTATCTCAAGACGGCGGTGGACACCCATAAGGACCAGACCTATTTCCTCTGGATGCTGACGGAGGAGAATCTCCGCCGCACGATATTTCCATTGGGAGGTCTTACCAAGGCACAGGTACGACAGATAGCTTTTGACCACGGATTTGAGGCACTAAGCAAGAAGGAGGAGAGTCAGGATATTTGTTTTATCCCCAACAATGACTATCGTTCGTTCCTCGCGCAGCATGGTGTATCGGTTCCGCCAGGCGAGTATGTGGATGCACAGGGCAAGATCTTGGGCATGCACCAGGGCTATTGCCACTATACGATTGGCCAGCGCAAGGGCTTAGGTATTGCCTTGGGAGCGCCTAAGTTCGTCACGAAGATTGATGCAGCGCATAACCGTGTGACTTTGGGCGACCGCGAGGACTTACTGACGACAGAGGCAGTGATTGCCGATATGCGTGTACGCGATTGGGAGTGGCTACAGGAGTCCCCCGAACTGCAAGCCCGTATCCGCTATAAGTCACCAGCCGTTCCTGCCCACCTATCGCCAATCGCCAACACCCCTACTCTCCCAGAGGAAGCTTCTGTCCACTTCGTTTCCCCTGTCTGGGGCGTGACGCCGGGTCAGTCTTTGGTGATGTATAAGGATGGTTTGGTTGTTGGTGGCGGTATTATCCAGTAGCTTATATGAGCATGACTTACGAGGAGTATATAGCGGAACAGGAGCAGGCGATGCGTGAGGAGCAGCGCGACGATAGTTGTTTCCTCACCGACCAACCCGAAGGTCAGTTCGTTAGAGGACATTAAAAACAGCGAAAAAAAAGAGAGGTATGTTAGTTTTCTACACTAACATACCTTTTTTCATTTGGTCAATATAGAAGTCCAGCAGTTCTCTTGTACCTTCGGGGAATGCGCTAACGACCCCTCGTTTAAGGTTCTTGACCATGCCTTGGTCACTCTTTTCGTATAGGCAATCCATTATCTTCTGCGGCTTGCCGCTGATGATTTCTTTCTCTATGAGGTGTCCCACCAGACCGAGATAGGTCTGCGAGTAGTAGAGGTCTTTCGGGTCTTTGTGACATTTCTCACGGCGATCGATGAGGATAATCCAAAGGTTCTCCTGCACGGTGAGGAACTCTTGCGGGTTTTCATGTTCTGTCATGCCGAGTACTTGTCGCATGAAGGTAGTGAGGTGTATATAGTCCAGTTGTTGTCCAGCGTTGTCACAGCCGATCATGTCATGTTCGAGGTTCTCGAGTCGTCGGCACATGTCGTTGATGGCAGTTTGTTTGCGCAATAGGCGTTCGTTCGCGGATTCAGCAGAGCCTTCTGCGGTCTGCATATTGGAGGTAGTATCTGTCATTATTTTGTTTTTGTACGTTTTATAGTGCAAAGGTACAACAAAAAATGCACATACGCAAGAAAAGCGAGCAATTATTTGTAAAAAAGATAGATTTATCTATCTGAAATATGATTCCACCACTCAGCGGGAGTTTACTCACAGATGAGTGAGTGGAATTATATTTCAAAAGGTGTACACCTTTTATCTCAGGATCAGGATGAAACTCCGCATGAGATTGCATGGTGTCAATAAACATAAATAACTCTTCTTTAACATCCAAATAACTGCGATTTGTATCCATTATTCTTATTACATGAACAAAGACTCAATAAAACGAATACAAAAACAAGATACTTTTTCATAGGCTCTAATAAAATTAGGATTGCTTTTTTTTAGAAATTAAAAAACGGCATAAGTAAACCAATAAATATATCAAATATGGTACTATAAAAAAGAATGATAGCGCAAGTACATTCATTAAGAGTTCCGTGACAGGAATCACAAATTCAGGATATAATGTTGTTTGATAACCAGGCACCATTTCGTCTACAATCTTAAACCATTCTTTAATGGTGACGTTTTCCCAAAGCGAAAAGATGTAGTAACATGCATAATATATAGATTGAAGAGCAAGTGTAGCAATCAAGAAGCATGTATAAGCCTTAGAGACAAGTAATGTTCTAATCTTAGAGAATAAAATGGCAATAAAATAGATTATCGAGAGCACAAATATTACCACTATCACAGTTCCGAAGAATGATTTGTTGATAAACAAAACAGGTGTTAGTACCAGCGAAAGTAATATAGTAGTAATCAATAATTTAACATTTTCGTGTATGGCATAGCGAGGCATTTTTATGCATGGCAGATTATAACCTTTGAACTTATGCAATAAAAAGTATATAACCATTCCTATCAAGAGTAAACCATGCATACCATAGAAAATACCACTAGGAATAGAGGTAAGTGCATTGTATGCAGGTAAAACTGAAAGATAGCGATCATAAATTCCAGCATGTGCGTATATGAAAGAAGGTATGAGGCAGGTATTTAGAAGAGCTATATAACGCCTTTTACAAATTATTTTCTTCATACGTATTTGATTATATGGAATATAGTATAAAGTTTTTAGTCAAATTTAATTATTGACATTTTATTTACATTCTAATATAGGCAAGTCTTCTTTTGTAATTAAAGTTAGTTCGTCTTTATCTAAACCAGGATCTGTCGACAAACGATTTGAAATATATCAACGTATGTAATTACCACATCTCTTGACAATCTTTTTTGCTATAGGTGTATTGCCGATTATACCATATAGTTTTATCGCTTTTAAAAATCAAACCATAAGGTAATAATACTATAATATAAACTAAAGACAACACTATTGCGATAATGATATAGTTTATTATCTCAAATAACTTAAAAAGTTTATCTTTTATATTTTTAATCCAATTCATATTAAAATAGAGTATAGATAAAAGGCATTATTGGAGAATTGACAAATATAATTACCATAGCTGCAATTGACAATATTACAAGAATAGGCAATAGCCACCATTTCTTGCGTTCATAGAGATAGCGAAATATTTTACTTATCATAAGATTTGCGAATAATATAATTGTTCATTACTAAAACATCAATACCTGAATTAAGGAAAGTATTGATTGCATCCGTTGGAGAGCAGACTATCGGTTCTCCCATCACATTAAAACTAGTATTAACCAACAATGGGCAATTCGTCCTATCTTTAAAACATTTTAATAAGCCATAATATATTGGATTATCCTCTTCCATAACTGTCTGTGGTCTTGCAGAATAATCATAATGTGTAATAGCAGGATATGCCGACATAACTTCCGAAATACGACTATTTAAATCCTTCTCCTTATGCTCCATACGACCATTTTCTTTGATATGAGTAATAAACATCATGTATGGAGAATATATGGATTGGTTAAAAACTTCCAATACATATTCTTGTAAGATAGAAGGAGCAAATGGACGAAAAGCTTCACGAAATTTGATCGAGGCATTTAGGCGGAATTTCATATCTGACAGTCTTGGGTCTCCTAATATGCTACGATTTCCTAATGCTCTTGGACCAAACTCTAAGCGCCCTTGAAACCATCCTATTATTTTTCCTGCTTCGATTTCTGATGATACAATATCATATAAGTCATTTGTTGATTTGTACTCATATCTTAAAGACGCTTCCTTTATAGCAGTCAACACTTCTTCATTTGTATAAGATGGCCCTAAATATGCACTATTGTTATGTAAAACATGTTCTCCATTTAACATAGAAAATGCAAGCGCAGCGCCTATTGCTCCTCCGCTATCTCCAGGATCGACGGGAACATATATATTTTCAAATATTTTCTCTTCATAAATAGCACCATTCATCGAACAATTTAAAGCAACTCCGCCAGAGATACATAGATTCTTAGAGTTAGTCAGCTTTTTAGCCTCTTTAGCTAATCTAAGACCTATCTCTTGCGTTACAAATTGAATGGCACAAGCAATATCGCAATGGATTTGTTCTATCGCTTCATTTTTATTCCTTCTTTTTACCCCAAATAACTTTTCCCACTTCTTTTCCTCTATCATGCGATCCTTTACATGAAAACTGAAATGATCCATGTTTAATATTATAGCACCATCTTCACAGATGGAAACTATTTCGTCTTTTATAATTTTAATGTATCGTTGAACGATTGCAGATTCAACACTTCCATATGGTGCTAATCCCATAACCTTATATTCATCTGAATTTACTTTAAACCCAAGGAAATAAGTAAATGCAGAATACAACAAACCTATTGAATGAGGATAATGTTGCTCCTTAATAGTTTGTATTATGCCATTACGAGCATACAGTATAGATGTTGTAGCCCATTCCCCAACCGCATCTAACACTAAAATCGCAGCATCGTCATAACGTGATGTAAAATATGAAATCGCAGCATGAGAAAGATGATGTTCTGTAAATTTAATGGAAGGAACTTTATAATTAAACTGCTTTTTAAGTTCTTTCCTGATGAGGCGTTCCATATTTAATCGTCCGCCTAGCCAAACGGGCATTGCTTTTAGAAATCGCTGATAACTATACGGTGCATCATAAATTGCAGTCTCAAGAAGTCGCTCAAATTTCAAAAAAGGTTTTTCGTAAAAAACCACATGATCGACCATTGAAATATCTATAGCAGCTTCTTTTAAGCAGTATTCACACGCTAAAATCGGAAAACTATTGTCATGTTTCTTTCGAGACAAACGTTCCTCTTGGCACGCCGCAACTATCTTTCCATCTACTAATATAGCAGCTGCCGAATCATGAAAGAATGCTGAAATACCTAAAATAATCATATGCTATTTTTGAAAATGTTCATGTAATTGAGTTGCAACAACAGCATGTCCATATTTAGTTAAATGGATGTCATTCTTAAAGTACATCGGTAATGATTGATTACGGAATACCTCTGTTACATCTATATAATCAATTTGTAATGAATCCATCTTAGAAGATAGCCATGCGTTAGGATAATTTATATCAATAAAATTTGTATCTAATTGATATGCATCAACAACCTCCAATAGACAATCTTCCGTAATTTGTTCTTTGGTTGGAATAAGTAATACTGTCAATTTTGCTCCAATTTGTGTTGCAATTGTTTTAATTCTATTTATTGCATAAATTAGCGTTTCTTTATCTTTCGTTTTTATAGAAGATGACTTTGTATAAAAAATATTATGATTAATATTGCTTATCTCGTCCTCAAAAAATGGATCTACACATCTACGAATTTTGGGTTTATAACTTGAAGGGAAAATAATACTAGCACTTCTATACAAAGCAGATTTTTCTTTAAGCCATTCTTTGACACCTGATTGGTGCTCAACGATGTTGAAAAAATCATTATTTACACATAATTGAACGATTATTTTTTCAGGACGCAACCTCATTCCTATATTGCATATAAAATGGAACTCATCAATTATATTCGCTCCGCTTATACCAGCGTTCACCACTTTAATCTCTGGAACTTTTTCTTCGTAAAGAGATGAAAACATTTGATTATAATCAACCTGAGCACCTTGAGTAAATGAATCTCCAACGAAAAGCACATCACAAGAATCCACACTCTTATATTGGTCTAAAACATTACCAACTCGAAACCCCTGGTAGTTTGTCAAGTATACACTATTAAACTCTGGATCAGCAAAATGCGTATTGAGGAGAGGTTGATTAAAATAGAAATTATCGTAAGCATGATATAGATTGGGCATGTTGTGATCATCAAAAACATACCTAAAAATCACCTCCGCATTAAACAAGATACCTAATATTACGAAAAAGTTCGCACATGTTACTTTTATGATATCTTTATTGAATGAAGCAACGACATATGTAAATATTGCTATTGAAGCAGAACATATGAATCCGGCGAGTAATGAATCCAACAAAAGAGAAAGCATTATTGGATTCCAAAATAAAGTAATAATTAGAGAAAATTGTATATATCCCTTGTTCATACATTAAAATTTAAACTAGTTCCGGAGAGATTCCCCGGAACTTGATTGTTTAATAGCCCGATAAGTGTGAACTATGCGAGCTGTGAGAGCTGTGCGAGCTGTGCGATCCATGAGAACCATGAGAACCATGAGAACTGTGAGAGCTGTGCGAACTATGCCATGTTAACATGCCATGATCATCAGCAGCTTTCTCAAGTACCAATAGTTGACTCTTTTGCTGGTCTAACTTGCTGTCACTATCACTAACCTTAGCAACAACTTTATTGCCTACAGCAGAACAGAAACTTGCACATGCAATTAAAGCAGAAACAGCTAAAAACAAAAGTTTCTTCATTCGTACCTCCTTTTATTAGTTAAACAATATAGTTAATTAAAGTACATCAATTACATGATGCACATTCTTCTACTTTCTTAATATACTTACTATGCATCTCCTTATTTGACGCAAAGAAACCTGCACATTGTCCACGTAAGACACATCCGTCACATTCAGGAAGATAAATATCTTTCCAATCAGATATAGACTGTTGGGCATATTGGCGGATATCTTCAGGAAGGATACATAATTGTGCATTATAGATGTATGGCTTCATTCCTCTATCTGCTAGTAATAACACAGCTTCTCTCAATTGCTCATTATAGTCGTAAGGGTCGATCCATAAATCATCAATATTTTCTTTTGCTAGTCCTACCGTTTCCATTTGCATAAAAGCAACTTGAGAAACAAATGGAAAATTATGATAAATAAAATCTGCAAATTGCGGTAGTCTTTTGTATGTTTGCTTATGCACTACAATGCGCAAACCTATGCGTTGGTGAAAGAGTGCAAGATTATACAAGCCTTGGATGGTTTTATAAAATGTTTTTGCACCAACTATGCGATTATGTTCCTCTGCAATGTCAGAAAATAGTGGAATGTCTATTTGCATGTCATGATGAAAACACTTCGCCAACTTCATCGCGTATTCCTTATCGGCAAACTTTACACCATTAGATAAGATGCTAATAGCTGTTTTTGGTAGCTGTTTTTGGATGTGTTTAACTAGCACAAACAAGTTATCACCGATAAGAGTTGGTTCTCCACCTGTTATGCCTATTTCACAGGTATGCTTATCAAACAGTGATATTAAATGCATATTAAAATGTGTCTTGTCCGTTTCTTGCAGTATCGGTGGTTGTGGACACATTATACAACGATGGTTGCATCGCTCTGTTGCCATAATAGCATTATGTCTAGATTTTATCTCGTAAACAAATACGATTTCTCCTTGTGTGTTTATTACAACAACATCTCCTTCATTGAAAGTTTCTATATCTTCTACTATACACATTGGACGTCCAGTCTCTGTAACCTCATCTGCAGATGTTATTGTAGCAGCAAACCCATTCTTTGCACATGTCAGATGTTCGCCCACTAAAATATGATTTGAACGATTGAATAGCAGATGTTTATTGAAGGTTATTTTTCCTACAATATCATTAGTCACATTATATGCCTTGCTGATTATATGTTTCATACTGCATTATCTTATCCAAGACCAAAATATTCGGTTCATTTCAGGGTCATTTCTTTTAATTAATTCAAACAAATAGTGGAAGATTGCTTTGTTTTTCTTACACATCTCATTTGTTGGACGATGACCGATTAGGTCACCTTGTTCTGACATGTTACGTACAGGATCTGCACCACAATATGGTTGGAAGACACAATTAGCACATCCTGGCAAACATTCAGTACATGCATCATGAAGAATACTATGCATCTTTTCGCCATTAAACATTTCTTGGTGCGTATTCTCATTGACATTACCAAGTCGGAAAGCATAGTTTTTAAAACGCGCCATCATTCGACCTTCATCTGCCACATACACACTTCCATCGTAATCATAAATGGCACCTGCAATACCAACACCAGCGGGAGATTGCAAATCAACAAAACCTGTTGCAAAAGGAGTTAGCATTCGTCTCAATAACAATGTGGTATAGCCCTCCATGATGAAGGCTCCCTGTTTGTTAAGCTCAATGATATAATCCAATCCTTCTTTGAAATTAGCAATAAAATCCTCTATAGGATATGAGATTTTATCCTTATGCTCCTTAGCAAAGCCATAAGGATTTAACGAACGAAGGAATATATTATTAAAACCTAAGCGAACATATTCATCAATGATATTCTTAAAATTGCCTAGACTATACTTAGATGTTGTCATTAGAGCAGAGGCACATTCTTTATCTTGCCAAATAGAGCGTATCATTCCTAAATTGCGCTCAAAAATCTCATGGTGATCAAGAGTTTTATCCTGAAGCGGGCGATTGAGATCATGAATTTCTTTTGGGCCATCCAAGGATGTCGAAATATAACAATTATGCTTTTTGAGATACTTAACCATATTCTTTGTCAAAAGGGTAAGGTTAGTGCAAATAACAAAACCTAAGTTGCGCTTTTTGAATAAGTTAACCCATTCTGCTTCTTCGATGATATACTTTACCATCTCAAAGTCGGTAGAAGGGTCACCACCTTGAAACTCAATTTTGATATATGGTGAAGGAGATTCAAAAATACATTTGACGATATTCTTGGCAGTTTCTTTAGTCATGTCAGCAGAGTGATCGGTGCTTTCATGGCGCTTTACTTGGCAATATATGCAACTTGAATTGCAACGCAATGTAGGTACCACCATATGTAACGTAGTGAAGTCCCTCAAAATACTCTTTTTGGTGCGAAACTTGGTAGCAAGCATACTAACAACATCCTCAACTTTATCTGTTGTGGCTATCTGCTTAGACGCAATATCTTTGAAGACATCGCTTTGAGGGTCTAATTCGTAATTAACGAACTTGTCAAAATCTTCGTTGCCCAAAAAGATATACTCACCGACATCATTGGTTAGCAAATACTCCTCAGCATTAAAACGCTCAAAGCGGAAAGGGAGAATGGTATAATTCATTTGTTTACAGGTTTAAAGGCTTCTTCTACTATTAGATCACGAATATGACCAAATTGCTTTTCGGTATTATAGCGTACTTGCTGGTCTATTAAATCATTGCAGAATTGCTTCACTACATCCTCGGTAACCAGTTGGCTAGCTTTACTCTCAAAAATAACGTCCATGAGGTCGCCTTCTTTGGTTTGTTGATGGATATAGAATCTATCTGTATACTTGTAAATAGCAGAAACTACAGCCTCTTTTGCGTAAAGGGAGAGATCTACACAAACTTGAAAAGTGGAATTTTCAAGTTGGGTCACAGGGAATTTGATGTTACTCATTAAGTTGACTCGTTTTTGCATAGGAACTCCCAACTATGCGGATTATTGGTTAAGTATAGGCATAAATAAAAAGCGTGGAGTCCGACTGTTGTCGTTCCACGTTTTGAGGCCTTCGCATTGCCCATTGTATGAGACCGACAACGCTGAAGTCCACGCCGAATATAAATATACTCTCGTGCTGTTTTCAAGTTTAAGGTACGCGTGTGAGCGCATATAAATACGCAAACAATGTACCCTATAGGCACAAGAGGGATAATCTATATCCCGTAGGACATCTACCGTTGCTAAGTCCTGCATACAATTGAAGGTTGCGAAGTTTCAAAACGTCAGAACAGAGCGTCAATAAACGCCTTTTAAATATGTCTGCTACCCCAGCCGATGACGTGCAGACATCCCCGGCGTGGAATTGCGGCGCAAATATACAACATTTTTTTGACATGACAAAGCATTATGGCAAAAATCTTAAAATTTTCGCAGATTTGAGTGTTTTTTTAGTGCAGAATGTAAAGTGTAGGGCGTAGAGGCAAGCAGCGGAGCTGCAGTTTAGAGGTTAGAGACGGAGGTTAAAGGTAGAGATTAAAGGCGGGGGAGTAGCCGGTGTGGTGAAATTTACCACACAATACTGCAAATGTGGTAAAATCTACCACAGTCATGTGCCGCAAAAGCAGTAACTTTGCAGCGAAAAAAACGACATGGAACAACTACACGAAAAACCCCTTGAAGATGTTGTCTGTGACAATGTACTACACTTGCTTCAGCAACGCAATATCAGCATTCGCCATCTGGCGGATAGCATCAATGTGGACCACTCTAATCTTAACAAGATCCTACGGAGACAAAATGCGCTGCCAACCTATCTGATTGATCATTTTGCCCGATTCTTCGGAGTTGACCGAATCGCATTGCTAACCGAGAAAAATATCAATTATCATTCCGACGACCAGAACAACATGATTCATCTTAGCATCCGTATTCCCTCCTTCAATATATACAAACAAATGGTGAAACTAATAGAATCGATACGATTATGAACAAACAGGATAAAAAAGAACTACGGCAGCAGATTGCGTGCGAGTGGTTGGAGGAAAATCATTTGCAGTTTGGGAGTTTGAGGCATGATGTGGTCACTGACCGCCTGCAAGTGCGCTGTGCGCACAATTTAGGCGATGAGGCGATTGGGCGATTAGGCGAGAGGCAGGAGACATGGCGCAACCTTACCGACAAGGACATCAATACGATGGTGTGTCAATGCGTAGCGGAAAAGGGAGTGAACATATCGACCAACGAGATGTGGACTGCGCTCAAATCAGATATGGTACCCGCAGTACACCCCCTCAGAGCATGGCTCGATGGATTAAAGCCATACACGGCAGATCAGCCCGACTGGATAGATATGGTCGCCTCGCAGGTGAAGGTAAACCCTTCAGGCGAGGAGGCGAAAGGCGATAAGGCGAGAGGCGAGGAATTATGGCGCGCATGCTTCAAGAAGTGGTTTGTGGCGATGGTGGCAAGCTGGATGAAGGATGAGGTAGTGAATCACACCGTATTGGTGTTGGTCGGGCGGCAGGGAATCTTCAAGACCACATGGCTGGACAACCTTATTCCACCCGAACTGCGTGCATACAGCAGCAAGTTGCCGCTATCGGGGCAGATAAGCAAAGATGATCGTTTGCGCCTATGCGAGAATGGTATGCTCAATATCGACGAATTGGATGCCATGTGTGGGCGCGAAATGAACATCGTGAAGTCGCTACTCACTTCCACCGATGTCAATGAGCGAGCGGCATACGGTCGCCTCAAAGAGCGACGCGTGCGCCTTGCATCCTTCTGTGCCAGTACCAACAAACGCGAGTTCTTGACCGACATCACAGGCAACCGCCGTTGGCTGCCATTTGAGGTGGAGAGCATACAGAATCCGTTTCATACGATTATCCCTTACGAGCGACTGTATGCGCAGGCCAAAACTCTGGTGGAGGAGGGGATCTTCAGCTATTGGTTTGACATGGAGGAGATGGAAGTGATGGAGGCGCACAACGAGGATTTCCGTGCGCAAGAGAACGAGGAGCAGTTGCTGAAGGTATATTTTGCAGTACCCGCCTCGGATAGTATGAATGCGAAGTTCTTGACGACCGCTGAGATTAGCGAAAAACTGATTTCTGCTGGCAATATTAAGCGCCCGATGTCGCTCAGTAGGTTGGGAATGATACTCGGGCAGCATGGATTTATTGCCAGCAGGCAAGGAACGCCGGCAAGACGCGGATGGATAGTGTATGAGCGTGATAGTGAGGAGATTAACGCCGAGAGAAAACTATTATCGAAGACAGCAATTGCCAGCACCGACAGCGTTTACTAAAAATTCACGCCCGCGCGCCCGTGAGATTTAATAATGAGCTGGCAAGGCGGCAAGCTGGCAATAACTTAGAAACCAAACTTATCAAACATTATATTAACCCTAAAACGTATTAAATTATGGCAAAAGTAACATTTATTGGTGGAATAGCATCCATGCGTGGTAAATTGGGCGACACGATTTTTCGCAAGACAGTAACAGGCAAAACTATCGCCTACAAAGCACCTGTTCTTAGATACAGGAAACCAACACGCAATGAAATCAAACAACGCAATCGATTTGCGCTGGTTTGTAGAGTGGTTAGCCTACTACTGGCTGATCCCGCACAACAGAGAGCATACGAGAAGGCATTTAAGAAGCATAATGGAGGCGTGAGAACGCTGCGACAGTATGTATTCAAACAAGTGTGGGAAGGGTTGCCAAGGTAAAACAATTGCTTGGAGAGGTAAACCAATAAAAGACAGCGATGTCCCAGTGATGTCCTATAGATGTCCTATAGTGGTCGCCTAATCGTCAACAAGCAAATCGCATTGACCGATGACCCTGGAGGCATCGTTGAGGCGACTGCTGTCTCCGATTTCCCCACAAAATTTGCGGGGACCCCATTGAAGAAAGGGCGCGTTGAAGAAGAAAATAACCAAAATTATAGAAAATTAAACCAAATTTATCAAAAATTTATTTTATTTAACGACAACTCAAACAACTTGCGCGGCAATCAACTCCCTGCCGCGCTCAAAGGTAGAAAAATATGATAGTGACATTTAAGAAGCCTATAGAAGGCGTGAGGGGGAAGATACGGTTGGAAGATGGGTTCTATATACGTAAACTACATGGGAAATATGTAGTACAACGATGCCCCAATCGGAAAAATCATGTACCCACAGAGAAAGAAAAAGAAAACCAGCAACGATTTGCAGATCGCTTCGCTGTTAGAAGTTAGACCACTGCGTTGTTAGAACGCCCAAAGGGCTGTTAGATGTGCATAAAAGAGATTAGTTATGATAGATATTCAGCGAAGAAATAAGGCAATACGAAAATGCTTCTATGAGCAATTAGGTAAAGGTATGCCTATCATGGTAGCATACGCCATGACAGGACAACAGTTCTACTTGAGCGAAAGAAGAATAAGAGAAATAATAGCTAAAAAATAACAAGTGGCGAAGTTCGACAACAAAAAAGGGATTTTATGATTACCTTTGCAGCGGATTTTCGTCGGAGTGGGCTCGCAAGAAGAAACTCGCATGCGAGTTTAGCTTGCCGCCACTCCTCCTCTATCCTCGAAGCCACGAGCTTCTCGGATGGGGAAGAGGGAATACCGCTATGCGGTGGGAAAAGAGAATCATAGACGCCCTAGAGATTCTAAATAACATAGAGGCGTTGAAAATAAAACTCGCGGACGGAACCGCGAGAGCAAAACCAACTAACCAAAACTTATTATTAACCATTAAACCTAAATTTTAACTATGGCTATTATCAAAAATTCGACTCCCTTCGACTCTGTTCAGAAGAAGTTCTCTGGTTCGGATGAGATTCACTTCCGCAACCGCAAGAAAGACAATGCGACCATTGGTGTGCGTGTGAAGCACCCTTACAATGGTGGTAACTCTGAGGCACAACAGGCAGTGCGTAACGCTTTCACGGCTGCGCAAGCGCAAGCGACAACCATCCTCGCCGATCCAGAGCAACGTGCCACCTACGAGGAAAAATTCAAAGCGCAGAAGAAGTACATCACCCTCCGCGGGTATGTCGTGGCACAAGTGTTCAAGCAAATCGGCGATTAAGCCGATTTGCAGACCGCTACAGTGTAGCTGTTGGAGGTTAGACCGTGCTGCGCACTGTTAGACCGCCTACGGCTGAGAGAAATATGAATTAAAAACCTATTAAAACTAAACAAAACTATGGCTGGAACTATTGATTACCTTGCGCCTGTGGACAATGCCTCAGGCAAGATTTTCGGAAAGAAAGAGAAATTCATTGCAGTCACCCGCAACTGGGGCAACCGCCGTCGCGGCTGTTCTACGACTGGCAAACGCAACCTCAAGGATCACCCTATTAGTCAAGCGGAGAAAGACCACCAAGCTAAGTTCGCTGCTGTGGCAGCTATGGTAAACGCTCGTCTGGCAGATCCAAACCAAATGCCGCTTGACCAACTGGCTTTTAAGGGTCAAAGCAAGTACAAGACCCTGCGTCAGTACGTTTGGCACATTTGCTCCGAGGAGTACGACCAAGCGAACGCGTAAGGCGCAAAGCGCCAGTTGAGAGAACGCTTCGCTGTAGTTCGCTTCGCTGGAGAACGCTTCGCTATAGTTCGCTCGCTATGCTCGCTGTAGATCGCTTCGCTGTAGTTCTTTGGAGTCTACAGGCACGGAGTGCCGATCTACAGGGCGTAGCCCGATCTACCAACTACAGCCCGAAGGGCGTTCCCACCTCCTTTAACCTCAATTAACATGAAACGTTTACAACTCATCATCGCTACTGCCATGTGCGCCTTCGGGTGCGCATTGCTCACCGCGGGGCTCATTACCCCGCCCGTGGGTGAAATCCACCACTCGCTCCTCATTGCCTTCGGCGAGATACTGACCTTCAGCGGCTCGCTGATAGGCATTGACTACCACTACCGCTACAAGGAGTAACAACTCTCCAAAAATTACAATTTATTATAAAAAATTACTCAAAATTTATATCGGCGAAATAGTATAAATAATTTTGGATAATATACTATAATTTTCTATAATTCTGGTAGAGCATATTCCTTGAATTTTTCTACAATTTTTGTTTAACCAAAATCCCGTTATATGTACATTAAACTTATTCGCAACGAACCCCGAGGCAATGCCATCACTGGTCGCCTTGTTATCAACGGTCGCTGGTACTGCAACACCCTCGAGCGTGTGGGCCACCAAATCCCTCCGCTCTGCTACCATGTCGCCGTCACCATGTCCCCCAAGTTCAAACGCCTCCTGCCGCTGGTGCAGAATGTGCCTCAGACAGGCGATAAGGCGAAAGGCGATAAGGCGATGAGGCAGGGGATACGCTTCCACCGCGGCACGAAACCCGAGCACTCCACAGGCTGCATCCTCGTCGTGGGAGATAATAAAAATAAAGACAACTTAAACAACCTCTGCGCGCGCCCAACATTGGCGCTTGCTAAATTGTCTTCCTTGCCGCTGAGCGATGTTCTTATCTCACTTCGTTCGAACGATCGCGTTGCGTACGGCGAAGCGGAAATGTTGTCTATGTTGTCTTTGGAAAAAACAGAAACCTTGTCGTCAAAACACATCCCCATTGGTAGTCGTACTGCTGCCGATGTGGAGCAGGAACTGACTCGTTTAATTCTAAAAGCGCAAAATGAACATGAAGAGATTATCCTTGAAGTCACAGACTTTCGTCCTGGCACTGAGTATGGGTACAATACTCCTTGTCCTCCCGAGTTGCAGAAGCCATGATGTCCCACGGATTGCACAGATGGACACGGATAGATACGAAAACCATATCTTGCAGCGTGTGGACACCGTTGTGGTGCGGGATAGCGTGTTCGTGAGCGAACGACAGCGTGGCGATACCGTTTACCTCACTCGCACCGAGTACCG
Organism: Paludibacteraceae bacterium; assembly: GCA_045119955.1. GTDB lineage: Bacteria > Bacteroidota > Bacteroidia > Bacteroidales > Paludibacteraceae > Colicola. The sequence continues at coordinate 2,994 of JBGVEG010000108.1, read as the reverse complement.
CGACCGCTGGCGCACACAAATCGTACATGACACCATTGTTCGTACCGATAGCATTGTGCAAGTCATAGAACACCCACCAGAGCGGTATATCCCGCCTTTCTACAAACACTGCACCGCTATCTTCTGGACACTCATGGCATTGCTGCTCCTGTACGTCCTTATCAAATACCGTTTATAATGGCTCATTATTCTCGTTTTGGGCGAAGAAATTTGCGGTCAAATCTACACATGCTACAATCATTACAGCTGATACGAGGCAGATTAACATAGTCATAAATACGTTCATAATTACTACTTATTTTATTGGGTTAAACATTCGTTTTCGGTTATTGGATATTGGCTATTGGCAATGGGTTTCCGAAATCGGGTGCAAAGGTACTGCCTCAAACTGACAAAACTTGTCATAAGCTCAAAAAAAAGCAAAAAAAAATGCATATTTTCGTTCAACTATTGATTATTTGCAAAAAAATCAGTACTTTTGCCGAGCGATTCATGATGATTGATTAAGAAACAAAAATACGGCACTTTGTGCCTACAAAAATAAATAAAAATCGAGGAGATATATTTTTTAAGACAATTATCGTCAATTTAACTGTCAATTAGTGTCAATTCGAGGATTGATTTGTTTTTGCTCTAATGAAATGCAGCTGCTGCATTGGTGAGCAAAACAAAGGTAAATATTATAAACGACTATGAAACTGACCGACATAAGTACTGCCCAGAACATGGGCATTGAATTGGAGATTGCCGAGGGCTTGCAAGCAGGCTTCCCCAGCCCTGCGCAAGATCATGCGGGAGAGACCATTGACCTCGCTCGAGAGATGGTGCGACACCCTGAAAGCACCTTCTACGCCCGCATTTCGGGCAACAGTATGATAGAAGCAGGCATACACGATGGCGATATCGTAGTAATAGACCGCTCGCTGGAAGCACAGAACGGCAATTATGTAGCTGCCTGCATTGATGGCGAATTTACTATCAAAGAGTATCAATTCGATGCCAAGAACCAATGCGCGTGGCTCATACCACACAACAAGGATTTTCAGAAGATCAAAGTAACCGCAGACAACCAGTTCTGCATTTGGGGTGTTATCACCCATTGCGTGCATAGGTTGTAGGGTATCGGGTATTATTTTTTGAAACAAAAATACGCTGCGCTACAAAAATAAATAAAAATCGAGGAGATATATTTTTAAGACAATTATCGTCAATTTAACTGTCAATTAATGTCAATTCGAGGATTGATTTGTTTTTGCTCTAATGAAATGCAGCAGAGCCGCATTTGGAGAGCAAAACAAAATAGATATTTGACATAGATAGAGGTATGTATTACGCATTGTGCGATTGCAATAATTTCTTCGTATCGTGTGAGCGAGTGTTTCGCCCCGATCTCGAAGGTAAGCCCGTAGTTGTGCTATCGGGCAATGATGGTTGCGTAGTATCGCGTAGCAACGAAGCCAAAAAGCTCGGCATTAAGATGGGCGAACCATGGTTTGAGGTGAAAAACAAGATCGTCTTCGACTGTCAGACCGCTTCGCTGTCGGACCGCCCTGCTGTTGGACCGCTTCGCTATGAGACCTTAGTGACTACTTTCTCCTCCAACTTCAGTCTATACGGCGACCTGAGCAGTCGGGTGATGAGCATATTGGCGAAGCACACGCCACGACTGGAGCAGTACTCCATTGATGAAGCCTTCTTGCATTGCGATCACATGCCCGTGCACGAACTCAAGTCCTATTACGAGCAGGTGGTCAAACAAATCCGTAAATGGGTGGGCATACCTGTATCTATCGGATTGGCACCGACCAAAACACTCGCCAAGATTGCCAGCAAGTACGCCAAGCAATACCCCGCCTACAACGGTGTATGTATCATCGACACGGATGAGAAACGGCAGAAGGCCCTACAAGGCTTTGCCATTGAGGATGTATGGGGTATCGGTCGTCAAGCACAGAAGAAGCTCCTGCCCGCGGGTGTCGTGACCGCCTGGGACTTTAGCCAAAAACTGCCTGAGTTTGCCAAGAACCTGCTGCACAAGCCAGGGCTACAGACTTGGCAAGAAATCAACGGCTACGACTGCATAGACATCTCCGAGCGAGCCGAGCGGCAAAGTATATCGCAGTCGCGTACCTTCGAGCGAGGTATTACCGACCGAGCGACCTTGGAGAAGGCGCTGGCGGACTTTATGAGCTACTGCGCCGAGAAACTACGCAAGCAGCATAGTCTGTGCCGCCAGTTTATCGTATATGCGCATACCTCACGCTTTGCCGAGGAGGATACGCATGTGATCCATCAAGTAGTGACCCTACCCTTCCCTACAGCCATCACCACCGAACTGATTGGCTACATGCTGGCCGCTCTGCGCAAGCAATGGCGACCATTCCCCTATAAGAAAGCAGGTGTAGTACTGATGAACCTTACATCAGCAGACAATGCCCAACAAATGCTGTTTGACGAGCGACCCAAGGAGCGCGACGAACGCCTACAGAAAGCCATCGACCGCATTAATAGCCAGTACGGCAATAAGGCGGTCAAAGTAGCAACACAAGTGCTCAACACGGACAAGCCGCTTAGCAAAAAAGAGAAACTCTCTCCTTGCTATACAACCAATTTGCGCGATATTCTCGTGCTGAAATGCTGATATTGTAAAATATAATTTAGCAAAATTTATTTTTTTTGCAAAAAATTCACAAAAAAAATTGGTAATTCAAAAAAAAGTATTACCTTTGCGGCGTAATTTGCGGAAAAGTTTTTCGAATCGTATTTCGCAGGCATACAAAATGATTAAACTAACTAAAAACTAATACATTAAAATTAAAAAATTCTTAAAAAAAACAACGATGAAAAAGAGTCTCTCTATTGTCTGTACATTGACAATTTTGTTATTTGCCAGTGCATCATGCGACAACGGTCAGAACCCTGCTGTATCGACCACCGAAAATGTAACGATTATCGATGATCCCTCACAATTATCATCGCGATTAGTTTTTGGAG
>JBGVEG010000107.1:0-1890 GCA_045119955.1 Paludibacteraceae bacterium | reverse complement strand
CGCAACTATCATCCAATACACGATTAAGGGTAGATTTATGAGTCGTTAGTAGCAGCTTTCAGTAAAAAGCAACAGCACAACATCAATATGTAGCCACCATCCCCTTACCCCACGATGCGACTTGAGGTAATACGCAGATTCAAACCGGAAAGAAAGGATTCTTATCCGAATTCTGTTTTGAAGGGTTTTGCATAAGCTCGGTTCTCTGTGTAGATATTCAGCACGTATTGCCTTGCAGTCATGATCCACTTGGCAGGTACGGAGATGAATCTGAAGACAAAAGCCTTTATGCGACTCGTTTTCTTGAGCCCAAAAGCCTTGGTGTCAAGCCTGCTCATGATGGTCTTGTAGAAATTGTGTATCAATGCAGTAAGCAGAAGAAAGACAGTATTCTCCGCCATGAATGACTTGGGGAGCCTGCTCCAACCGAATCCGTTGTTCATGTCGTCAAAGATACGTTCCTTGCCGCCACGCAGATTGTAGAATTCAACAATGTCCCTTGTCGATGACTTGTAATCGTTGGTCAGAATACAACGGTAAGTGTATTCGCCTTCCCACAGGTCAAGGTCGCCACTGTTGCGTCTTTGTCTCTGGATGACAAGACGATAGCACTTGCCTTCCCATTTCTCAACGAGAATGGAATTGAGTTCGAACTGGATGCCGTTAATCTCCTCCGTCTTCCATCCTCTCAGAGCAAAGATGTCATTGTAGAGCGAACTGCATCGGTTGGCACGGATGTAGAAATGTTTGCAATGCTTCTCTATCTCACTGACGATTTCCTTCGAGCAGGAACCGCAGTCTGCCCTGAAGCGATTTACACGGATGTTCTGGGATTCCAGAAGAGCGAAGAATCTCTTATGGGTGTCTGCCTGATGAAAACGCACATTCGTGTTACCATCGCTGTTCTCGATATAGACTATCTTGTCACCGATAACATATACGCCAGGCCTGTAGCCGAGGAACTTTTTGTAGGTCGGTTTTGCATCATACTTCTCCGTTTCAAGGAACTGATGGTCAAAGTCAACATCGTATTCCTCAATTTCCTTCAACTCGCCTGTAGAAACCAAAGCGTTTATAAGCAATGTGTTGAGTTTGTCTGCAGTATTGAAATCATAGGTCTTGCCTTGGTCGGAAGTATAGGAGATGTTTTCCTGTGTCAGTTCCTTGATGGCTCTGAGGATGGTATCAGAGCTGCATGTACGAAGGGTAGGATGATACGAGAGATGGCGCATCAGTTGTGACGTTACATCTTCCACGCATGAGCCGCCACAGAAATAAACGCTCATCAGCGAACGGACTATCTCGCTGAACTGATATCCGAAGATACTGCTGCATCTCTGACCCAGTGTTGAGTCGATAACGGGTGAAAGCATGGAGTCAAATTTCTCCATGATTGAAAAAATTCCTCCAAAAGGTGTGAGTTTTTCGAATTTTATTTGTACTTTGCAGCGCCTTGTTACGATTTTCGCTTGTTTTCTTTTTGCAACACTAAGATAAGTGAAAATTCTGACATGGCAAAATCCTGGGCAACTTTTTGTTGCTCAGGAACTTATAAATAAAGTTAAATTATAGTGTTGCGGAATTAAGGTTATAAGGAGGAGTATCAAAAATGAGGGAGCAAGCAATTGTCTTAAACCAGCTGACCAAGCACTATGGAACACATCGGGGGATCAACGACCTCAGTTTCTCGGTGAATGAGGGCGAGTTTTTCGGCTTCATTGGCCCCAACGGTGCAGGAAAATCCACCACTATCCGCACGCTGATGGGCCTGATCCATCCCAGCGGCGGCAACGCCTCTATTTTCGGTCTGGACTGCCAGACCAAGGCCAGTGTCATTGCCAGAGATGTGGGCTACCTTCCCAGCGAGAACAGCTATTATGAAAACATGAA
>JBGVEG010000106.1:0-65656 GCA_045119955.1 Paludibacteraceae bacterium | reverse complement strand
GTTTTGTTGCAATTGGAAGTATGCTTGTGGGTGTTTGCAAACTGGGCAAATAATAGGAGCTTCTTGACCAATATACAAGTGACCACAGTTGCGGCATTGCCAGATAGCATCACCATCGCGGCTGAAGACAAGCTTATCCTCAATATTCTTGAGGAGCTTGAGGTAGCGCTCTTCGTGTGCTTTCTCTACAGCAGCTACGCCTTCCATCATGATAGCAATCTCCTCGAAACCTTCTTCGCGAGCCTCAGCTGCCATGCGTGGATACATGTCTGTCCACTCTTCGTTCTCACCCATAGCACCATCTTTGAGGTTCTCGAGGGTAGAGCCAATACCGTGGATAAGTTTGAACCAGAGCTTAGCGTGCTCTTTCTCTTGTGCAGCGGTCTCCTCGAAGAGAGCTGCTATTTGCTCATAACCATCCTTCTTTGCTTTGCTTGCATAGTAGGTGTACTTGTTGCGAGCTTTAGATTCGCCTGCGAATGCCTCCCAGAGGTTGGCTTCGGTCTTTGTGCCTTTAAGATCTTTCATTGTAGTAGTTGTTTAAAAAGTTGATTATTGCTAGTTGGGCTAGTTAAGCTAGTTGAACTAGTTGGGCTAGTTTAACTAGTTGACTAGGTTATTTACAAGGTCTTTGCTACCTCGATTTGCTCGAAGGTCTCAATGAGGTCGCCTTCTACAATATCATTGTAGCTCTTAATGCTCAAACCGCACTCCATGTTGAGACCTGCCTCCTTAATGTCATCCTTACCATGCTTGAGCGAAGAGAGTTCGCCAGTATGGATAACGATACCGTCACGGATCACGCGGCACTTGTTAGCACGTTTGGCTTTACCCTCACGCACGATACAACCAGCGATTGTACCCACCTTGGAGATACGGAAAGTTTGCAATACCTCGAGGGTAGCGGTAACCTCCTCCTTGATCTCTGGCGAGAGCATACCTGCCATAGCAGACTTGATCTCGTTAATAGTATCGTAAATGATAGAGTAGATACGGATATCCACCTCCTCGTTCTCTGCCATCTTACGCGCTGTACTGGTAGGACGGACATTGAAGCCGACGATAATAGCATCGGAAGCCGCAGCGAGAAGGACATCGGAGTCGGAGATTGCACCCACAGCACCGTGGATAACATTGACTTGGATATTCTCGGTAGAGAGCTTAATGAGCGAGTCTTTGAGGGCCTCCACAGAACCATCTACGTCACCCTTAACAATGATATTGAGCTCTTTGAAGTCGCCAATAGCCAGACGACGACCAATCTCATCCAGACCCACGTGCTTCTTGGTGCGGAGCGACATCTCGCGTTGCAATTGCTCACGCTTATTCGCAATATCGCGTGCCTCTTGCTCAGTAGCCATCACGTTGAACTCATCACCCGCTTGTGGTGCGCCGTTGAGACCCAAAATGAGACATGGCTCGCCAGGAAGGGCTTGTTGGATACGTTGACCACGCTCGTTGAACATGGCTTTGATCTTACCATGATAAACACCCGCGAGTACAATATCACCGTGGTGGAGTGTACCATCTTGTACGAGGATAGTTGCCACATAGCCACGACCCTTGTCGAGCGAAGACTCAATGATAGAGCCCTTAGCACGGCGGTTAGGGTTGGCCTTAAGCTCGAGCATCTCGGCCTCAAGAAGCACTTTCTCAAGGAGTTCGAAGACACCCTCACCCTTCTTAGCAGAGATATGTTGGCATTGGTAAGAGCCACCCCAGTCCTCTACGAGGATATTCATACCAGAGAGTTGCTCTTTGATCTTCTCAGGGTTAGCCGTTGGCTTATCGCACTTGTTAATAGCGAAGATCATAGGTACGCCAGCCGCCTGTGCGTGGTTGATTGCCTCAATAGTCTGTGGCATGACTGCATCATCGGCTGCTACGATAATAATTGCAATATCCGTTACCTTCGCACCACGGGCACGCATGGCGGTAAACGCCTCGTGACCAGGAGTATCGAGGAAAGTGATATGCTGACCATTCTTCAACTTCACGTTGTATGCACCAATGTGCTGGGTGATACCACCCGCCTCACCTGCGATAACGTTAGCATTACGGATATGATCGAGGAGAGAGGTTTTACCGTGGTCCACGTGACCCATGACAGTCACGATTGGGCAGCGAGAAGTGATATCCTCCTCGTTGATCTCCTCATCGGCATTGATTTCCTCTACCACCTCAGCAGAAACGAACTCAGTAGAGAAGCCAAACTCCTCTGCCACGAGGTTAATGGTCTCTGCATCGAGACGCTGGTTGATACTTACCATCACACCGAGCATCATACAGGTACCAATAACCTTGGTCACAGGCACGTTCATCATCACAGCCAGGTCATTAGCAGTTACAAACTCGGTGAGTTTCAACACCTTGCTTTGTTCTTGCTCTGCTGCGCGCTCTTGCGCCATCTTCTCGCGCTCGAGTTCGCGGCGCTCACGTTTATGCTTGCTGGTTGAGGTCTTACCCTTGTTACCTTGGAGACGTTGGATAGTCTCCTTGATTTGGCGTTGTACTGCCTCGTCATCGACCTCTACCTTGAAGCCCTTGGCTTTGTTGTTCTTCTTTTGAGGTTTTTGGTTGCGCGCATCATTAACGTCCACCTTATTTTGTTTAATGCGCTCACGCTTGCGTTTCTCGCCATCCTTAGCGGCATTAGCAGCATTGCCACCGCCATTGTTGTTGGCAGCTGGTTTGTTGGCCTTGCGTTGTTGCTCGCGTGCCTCACGCTCTTTGCGTTTCTCCTCTTTGGTCTTCTTGGTAGGGTGAGTAGCAGTATTAATGCTGCTCAAGTCTATCTTACCCAAGACCTTAGGCGCATTCTTGAGCACAGGTTTACCCAGCGTGAAGATTTCCTCTTTCTCCTCTACTGGTTCTTCATCAACCTCCACTGACTCCTTCTTAGCCGCTTCAGCCGCAGCTTTCTCAGCTGCTGCTTTAGCAGCTTGAGCGGCCTCTTGGGCAGCTTTCTTCTCTGCCTCAGCTTTGGCTTTAGCAGCAGCTTCCGCAGCCGCTTTCTCGGCCGCAAGGCGTGCAGCCTCTGCCTTCTGTGCCTCCTCTGCTGCTTGGCGAGCAGCCTCCTCCGCTGCCTTGCGCTTCTTGTCAGCATCAAGGTCTATCTTACCCACCATCTTAGGTTTGGGTATTTCGGTAGGAATATGCTCCGGTTTCTTAGGTTCGTCAATAGCTACCGATTTCGGTATCTCTCGCCCTTGACGTTCTTGTGCCTGACGCTCTGCCTCGATCTTCAACGCCATATCCTTGTTGAATTCTTTAGCGAGCAATAGGTACAAGTCATCTTCGATACGGGTGTTAGGGTCCGTAGCGATTTCCTTACCCTGCTTCTTACAGAATTCCACGGCGGTGGACATGCCGATGTTTAATTCTTTGCAAGCTTTGATAAGTTTAATAGCCATATTCGTGTTCGGCAATCTCGCGCATTGACTGACGCCAGCGTCATTAGGGCGCTCGATGCCTCCACTCTATCCTCGAAGCCACAAGCTTCTCGGATATTTACGAGGGAGACTCCTCCTTGCCGTCGGAGGGGTTTTATCATTTATACTTAATTATTCTTCAAACTCTGCAGCGAGGATAGCGATTACCTCATCAATGGTCTCCTCCTCAAGGTCAACACGCTTAATGAGCTCTGCCTTATCCACACTCAAGACTGCTTTTGCGGTATCCAAACCAATAGCCTTGAATGCATCCAATACCCATTGATCGATCTCGTCGTTAAACTCATCCAAGTAGATATCCTCGTTGTCTGCCTCGTCCATCTCACGATATACATCGATTTGGTAGCCAGTGAGCATGCTTGCCAACTTAATATTGTAACCACCCTTACCGATAGCCAAGGATACTTCATCTGGTTGCAGATATACATCGACTTTCTTCTCCTCCTCGTTGACGGTCATAGAAGAAATCTTAGCAGGAGCCAAGGCACGTTGTACATAGAGGTTGATATTAGAGGTATAGTGAATAACATCTATATTCTCATTGCGCAACTCGCGCACGATACCATGAATACGCGCGCCCTTGATACCCACGCACGCGCCCACGGGATCAATACGGTCGTCAAATGACTCTACAGCCACTTTAGCGCGCTCACCTGGGATACGAGCGATATTCTTGATTGCAATCAGTCCATCATGTACCTCTGGTACCTCTTGCTCAAAGAGACGTTGCAAGAACAGTGGGGATGTACGCGAAAGAATGATTTTTGGATTTTGGTTCTTATTATCCACTTGTACCACTACGGCACGAACGGTATCGCCCTTGCGGTAGAAGTCGGTTGGGATTTGGTTTTGCTTAGGCAAGTACAGTTCGTTGCCATCCTCGTCGAGAAGAAGCATCTCTTTCTTCCATACTTGGTAGAGCTCGCCACTCACCACTTGACCCAGCATCTCGCTATAGCGCAAGTAGAGGTTCTCCTTCTGCAAATCCAGGATACGGCTTGCCAAGGTCTGACGCAGGTTCAATATCATACGGCGACCGAAAGAAGCGAACTCCACTTTATCGGTTACCTCCTCGCCAATCTCTGCTTCATCATCAAGCTCCAATGCCTCGGTGATACCCACTTGAGTCTCTGGGTTAGCCACATCATCGTCCTCCATCACAAGACGGTTGCGGTAAATCTCGAGGTCACCTTTGTCGGGGTTAATAATTACATCGTAGTTCGCATCCGTACCATACATCTTGGTAATCACATTGCGAAAAGAGTCCTCCAACACGTTGATAAACGTTTGGCGGTCAATGTTTTTGAGTTCTTTGAACTCTGAAAAAATGTCAATCAGATTGATTGATTCTTGTTTTTTAATTGCCATATTTTTTTATTATTCTAAAATTTCAAATCATATTTGGTGTACTTCACTGCATCATACGCAAATGTCAGTGTCTGTACCTCTTTTTGTTTGCGTTTCTTACCTTCCACAGCCACCATCACCTCCGTGTCAATAGCGAAGGTCTCCTCATCCACGCTCACCAGTGTGCCACGGTACTTCTTGCCATCAGCAGCCAATACCTCCACATCATGGTTGAAGTGCTTGTTATACTGCATCTTCGTCACAAAAGGAGCAGTTAGGCTCACGCTTCCTACTTCCAACGAATAGTCATCTATACCCTGCGCATCAAGACTCTCCACCAGATAGTGATTAAGTTCTGCACAGAACTCCACATCTACGCCATCCAGTTTATCCACCTCAACGAGAATCTCATTCTGTGCACTTATCTTAAGAGTAATCAACTCATATCCAGTACCTTGCAGTCTATCTGCCAGCAGTGCTTGTAGTTGTTGTTTGTCTATCATAATCCTTATTTTTATAAAACTGAGGGAACCTTTTCGGGTCCCCTCATTCATTTCCGCTGCAAAGGTACATAAAATATTGCACATATGCAAGAAAAAATGAAAAAAAATGTATTTTTTCTTTACAAAAGCGAGAAAGCAACGTCCATCATGTGGGTAAAGTTGTTCTGGCGTTCCTCTGCTGTGGTAGCTTCGCCCGTGAGGATATTATCCGAAACGGTACAAATAACCAGCGCCTTGTTACCACTACGAGCCGCATTCATATAGAGTGCAGGTGCCTCCATCTCTACTGCCAATACGCCCATGTTTATCCACCTGTCATTATGCGCGTTCTCCGTATAGAAAGTGTCCGAAGAGAACACATTGCCTACCTTATACCTATAGCCAAACTGTTCGCATGCCTCAGCAGCACGGCGGCAGAGGTCAAAATCAGCAATAGGAGCATAGGTACCAGGCAATTCATATTGCGCCGCATAATTGCTATTGGTACAAGCACCCATCGCAATCACCAGGTCGCCCACATGCAAATCCTTATGGATACTACCCGAACTACCGACACGGATAATCGTTTTTACACCATAGAAATTATACAACTCGTAGGTGTAGATACCAATAGAAGGGATACCCATGCCATGTCCCATTACACTCACACGCTTACCCTTGTGCGTGCCTGTGAATCCAAGCATGCCACGAACATTATTAAACTGTACAGGATTTTCCAAATATTTATCTGCCATCACTTTCGCACGTAATGGATCGCCTGCCATAATGACAGTTTCGGCAATTTCGCCATATTGAGCCCCAATATGGGGAGTTGGTGTGTTTGTTGTTGCCATATTATTTACGATTTAATGATTTACAATTTACGATTTAACTACTTGCTGAAAATACGCTATTGCCTGTTGCAAGTCTTCTGGCGTATCTATGCCGATAGACTTCGCATTCGACACCGCCACTTTGATTTTCAGTCCATTCTCCAACCAGCGCAGTTGCTCCAGACTCTCGGCTTGCTCCAAGGCAGAAGGGGGTAGTTGGGTGATACGCATCAGCACATCTGCGCGATAAGCATACAATCCTATATGACTGAAATAGCGTCCCTTACGCAACCACTCGCTCTGCTCCACCCCACGCAAATAGGGTATCACGCTGCGCGAGAAATACAGCGCCTCACCCGTATGCTCGGAGAAGACCACCTTCACGATATTGGGCGTGAGCAATTCTTGCAAGTCATCGTCTTCCGTATATGGTTTTGCCAATGTAGCAATATCTGTAGGGAAACAGTCCATCACCGCCTTAATCTGCTCAGGTTGGATAAATGGTTCATCCCCTTGGATATTGACCACTACCGTTTCTGCATCGCTCATCACCCATTGTCCATTACCCATAGCCCATTGCCGATACAACTGATACGCCTCGCATATACGATCTGTGCCACAACGGTGCTCCGTAGAGGTCATATACACCCGTCCACCAAAATTCTTAACACAATCATATATACGCTCATCATCCGTGGCAACAATCACTATATCAAGCACTTTGCATGCCTGCTCATAGACACGCTGAATCATTGGCTTGCCACAAATCTCAGCCAATGGCTTGCCAGGGAAACGACTACTGGCATAACGAGCGGGTATGATACCAATATACTGCATAATTAATGATTTCCGTGCAAAGGTACGGAAAAATTTACACATACACAAGAAAAAATCGCAGAAAGTTTATTTTTCTCTGCGATTTTGGATATTTCACAGCGACATTTAGCCACCGTAGTACTACATTGAGAGCAAACTACCATGGTGGAGTACATTGCAACCACCAATACTTGCAGTAACTCTGCATGGGCAACTGTGTTTCTTTACGAATCCGTGCCCAAATCTTGTCAAACAAATTTTCAAACCACATACGCACGTTGTTTTTAAGAAGTTAAGGAATAATAGATAATTGGTGTAACCACTTCACTAAGTGTTACACTATAATAGACACAATAATCGTGCCAGACTAAGAAAAAATGTATAGAAACCGGTAATTATTTCCGTTTACCCAACAGATAATAATCGACAATGATACTGCGCTTACTAATAAGAGTAGGATATAACACTTCTGACTTGCGAAAATTAACTGCTCTAATTGCTTTATACTGCTTTCGCAATCTCCAAAACGCGCACCTTGCTTGAAATACCGCTTTGAAATTCAGCCACTTACCAGATAGCAACATTTGCAATGCTGCCACATAGTCAAGCGGCCAACGAATCAGCATGACAAATAGCCATTTTGAGGTGGGAAGATTCTTATAAAGCATCAGCAGGTTGTTGCGAAAGTTGAGAAAAGTCTTTCTCGGACTCTCATATTCCAACGTGCCACCACCCACATGATAGACCACCGACTGAGGCACAGACATGATTTGATACCCACGACAATGCAAACGCCAACAGAGGTCAATCTCCTCTTGATGCGCAAAGAAAACACTATCTAACCCACCCTCTTTCACATACACATCACGCTGAATAAACAAGCATGCGCCCGATGCCCAAAAGATAGGCGTAGGAGTATCATATTGCCCATCATCTTCTTCAAGATGAGTTAAGAAACGCCCATAACAATAAGGATAACCCAAGCAGTCTATCATACCACCTGCTGCGCCAGCGTGCTCAAACTGTACTTTTTGCGTCTTACCCACCAGCACATCTTGTTTAGATTGCCAACTCAGTACTTTGGGCTGCAATGCAGCGACCTCCTCGTGCGTGCGCGCGTATTCTAATAAGGTGTCCAACCAACATGGCGTCACCTCTACATCCGAATTGAGCAGTACCACATAATCTGAATCTACCTGCGCTATAGCACGATTATACCCTTCAGCAAAACCAAAGTTCTCCCCCAACTCTATCACACGCACGGGTTCTGTACGCAGATACGCCAACGAGCCATCGGTCGAACCATTATCTGCTACAACTATCTCTACATCAGTGCGTTGCGTATTAGTTATCACATTGGGCAGAAAACGACGAAGCATCGCCTCGCCGTTCCAATTTAATATGATAACACTACATGTCATACCCTGCTTAGGAGCTATATGCTATTAAAAACCAAAACTAAATGCTGCTGATACACTGAAGTTCTTACCCTGATAATACAACGGACAGAAACGATTCAAATAATGCTGCGCATTACCTAAATCCTCACTTGGCAGTGCATTCTCCTTCTGATTATCAAATCCTTGCGCATTATTATACCCCACCGAAAGGGTCATATACATATTAGGATGCACTTCATACACACCATCCAAGCGCAACTCATCATTGCGATAAATACAATGGTCAAAAGGTTTTTGCGCTATTGTTTCGGAGATGTTGTCACGCAAATACGAATAACTATTATACTTCGTGTCATTGGTGTAACTCAGTTTCACGAGCAAACCACGCACAGGGCGATAAGCCAACTCTGCGTAAATGGACTGCGCATTGTCACCCATATAATGTCCCATATTGTAACTATTTGATGTATAGTCCAATACATCTATCGAGTGAATATACGTAGCGATATACGAACGCATAAACTCAACTTTCAAACTCAATCCCTTCACAGGCCAACCAGACCAGTTAAATCCGAGCAAATACGAAATCGGATTATTCTCAGGATTGCTGGATTTGAAGCGTGAGAACTTCACCTCATCGACAAACACCGACCCATAGACGTGTAAGTGATCAACTGGACGGACGGATAAAGAGGCATATACCTGCGAATTCTGGTTTTGTGAACGCACACCCTTCGTGAGCAAGTGATCCAAGGATTTGTAAAAAGCTATCGGTATCAGGTACGCCGCCTGTATCGTCTGCTCTGCATAGATAATCGAGTTACCGAACGAAAACGACAACTGTTTTATTGGCGTGATGGTGAACATATTAGCCGCCATAAACTTATTGTATGGACGATAATTCACCACAAGCTGTGCCGCATTGGTCGTATGCTCCAGATAGAAATACGTAGAATCCAACACATTCGACACTAACCACGCATGGAAGTAGTCGAACTGAAACCACTTACATGGAGTCAGTTGCATGGTAATCATCGGTACCGCAGGACTATTGCCCGACAATATGTTGCTGCAATGATATGTATCACCCCAACGGATATTCTCTCGCTGAATACCTATACTACCCCACCATGTATATAGATTGATACCGCCCTTCGAATCCGAAAAGTCGCCACCATAATTAGCTTCTTTATATTGTACCCCTGCCAGATTGCTCAGCGCAGGTTGTACTTGTGATGCACCATAGTGAATACGCGCACCATACATCTTGTCACCAGCAGTTGGGAAATAACTATCACTCAGCCAGTTACCATTCCATGAATTATCTCTCAGGCTTCCCCATATACTCAAGTGGTTGGCTATATCCATTTGCAATTCCGCTCCCCACCAGCGTTGTACCAATGCCCCTTTCTTGTTGGCAGTGACATTAGCGCCCAAGATGGGGCGCAGACGTATCTTAAACTGATTATTCGCACTCTTGTAACTAAACTGCGGATCTGCCAACGAGACATTAAATGTAGCATGATCCGTATATTGTACATAGTTATCCACCATTGTATCACGTTCCAGCGCGAACTCATTGAGATAGAAAGCCAAATCAGCTTTCTGTCTTTTATTCAGCAGACTATCAACATCTTGTGCCTGCTCCAGCATATCTGCCACCTGACTACGTGTATAGGGACGAACGGCTGTTTGGTGTGCATTAATCACACCATCTGTCATTAACTCATCTATAAAATCATACAGACGTGTGTAACTCAGTGACACGGGGATATTCTGCGCCGCACACCATGACGATATACACAATAATAGTATTAATAAGTTCTTTTTCACCTACTCCCTGCCTTTAAACTCTACACTTTACATTTTTCGCCTAATGACTACGTGCACGTTTGAATACAATAGTATAAAATATGCGCCAGAAATATATGAAATCTGTCGTCAGCGTACCTTTCTCCTCACACATGGTCAGATAGCGCATCTCAGATGCCTCAATCTCATCCAATGTCTTGGGCATATCGGCGTAAAATGGTGGCAACAATCCGGGCTTATGATGCACACGTTTCTCTTGTAACTCCTTGCTATAGAGCGAGAAATAGTGCTGCGAAATAGGGCGCACGCCCACCAGTTTCATATCGCCTTTTATGAAATTAATAATCATTGGCAACTCGTCCAACCAATATTTACGCGCCAAACGTCCCAAGGTTGTCACACGAATATCATGGTTGAATTTTCCACCCTCTTGCAACGAATAGCGATTATAGATATACTCCTGCAAGAACTCCGAATATGGGTGCATGGTGCGCAACTTATAGAACTTAAACTGCTTTCCATTCTTGCCCACTCGATTGAGTTTCACGAACAGACCATACACACGACGTTCTATCACTTTGGGGCGGAACTTGCGGCGTGCTATCACATAGTTTAGGTCGCCTATCTTGCGCTCTTCTACTATATCGAAACCGCAGTAGCACAATCGGCCCAACACTTCTGCCTTGCTCAACACGCGATCTTTACCTTCTGTAATATCAAAGTAAAAACGCGACGTCATGACCAACTTAGGCAGCACGCGCTTGTACATAAAGAAAGCGATATAATATAGCCAACTGAAGACCTTAGGATAACGCGTCAGTATATTGCGCTTTGTCACCGACTGTGGCTCATAGCAACATACCCAAAGACCATTGTCTGGCAACTTGTCATTGACCGTAGCAAATAACTTATTCACACCGCGTATCTGATTGAGTGGCATGAAGTTCACTAATGTGTCATAACGATAATTGCGCAGTTTTTGTATGTTGTACAACTCGGTGGAACGCAGAGTAAAGGTATTGGAAGAATATAGTGTAATATGCTTCTCCAGAAAGGCTATTGCCGCTGGCGTCGCAAACTCCAATATACTATCGCACAGGGCTTCTTTTTCCTCTTCGCCATAGTATTTTGGTTGTTTCAGCACAGGTTGCTCTGCGCGAGCAGGTGCCTCAATGGGTCTGTCTTCCTCATTCAGCGCATAGCGATAAGCATGCTTAATCACCAAATATACTAACGATATGACCAGCATCACCAGCCATATCGTTAATAATACCCATATCGAGAATTGTTTATTCGACAATATCCACATATATCCATACATCACGCCAAATGTAAGGACAGCGGAAAACACTAATCGGCGAATATCTTTACCCATCTTCATGTACTTCACCGGTATATAGCGATGGCATAGATATCCTGTCAGCAGCCACACTGCTGAGAATACAAGTGCAAAGACATCATATTTCTGAAACGGTATCTCCGTGGACAATGGAAACCACCACAGCACAACTACCACACTGAGTATCAGCGCAATAATGTCTGCAAACAGATAGTTCCAATAGGGCTTATAGAATAGGCGTCTTTGCATAATCATGGCTCTAATGTCAGATTATTTCTTGCAGCGAGCATTCAAACCTGCTACTACCTCATCGGTAATATCATATTGCTCAGCAGCCATCAACACATTATCCTTAGCAGTATTGCTCAAGATAACATGATAACGACCATCTGCATTGAACTCTTTCAGATAGTTAGTCAGAGAGTCTGCCAATTGTACATTGAGCTTTTGGTTCTCCAACATAATATCTTGGGTCAGTTTTGCCTCCAGTTCTTGCAACTCTTGCTCTTTCTTGGCCAATTTTTGTTGAGCTTGCTCTGCGCGCTCGCGGCTCAAGAAACCGTTGTTCTCCAATTTACGTTGAAAATCAGCCACTTCGTTTTGGAATGTACGCAGCTTGGTGTTCATTTTCACACGAGCATCCTCTTGCTTTGTCATCAGCTTCTCACTGGCTTCTTGTGCAAAAGTATAGTTAGCCAAAAGGCTATCCACATTCAGATACGCCACAGGCATCACCTCAGATGGAGTACTTACTGCTACTTCTGCACTTGCAGGTTTCTTGCCTGCCAATACGATTCCAAACAATGTAGCTACTGCAGCTACCAAAATTACATTGATTACAATTTGAATTTTGTTCATATTACTTTGTTGATTTAATGATTATTCTTTCTTATCATATTACACCAATTCGTGTATCACCAATCCCGAGCGCAATTTTGGCTCAAACCATGTCGTTTTAGGAGGCATAATATTGCCCGTATCTGCTATGCGAATCAACTGATCCATAGTCACAGGATACAATGCCAAAGCCATCTTCATCTCGCCCGAATCTACGCGACGGCTCAGTTCTTCCAGACCACGAATACCACCCACAAAGTCAATGCGTTTGTCCGAACGCAAGTCTTTGATTCCGAGCAGTTTATCCAGTATCAAGTTTGACGATATGGTTACATCCAGCACACCGATTGGGTCTTCATTGTCGTACCTTCCTGCCTTCGCTGTCAGTTTGTACCACTTGCCCGCCAAATACAATGCAAACACATGCAATGCCTCTGAACGATATACATCTGCGCCTATCTCCTCTACCTCAAAGTCCTCCTTCAGGGCTTCCAAGAACTGCTCCTCTGTCATACCATTCAGGTCCTTCACCACGCGGTTGTAGTCCATGATATGCAATTGATTATCTGGGAAGCATACTGCCAAGAAGTAGTTATATTCCTCATCACCCACATGATTAGGATTTTGCAACTTCTTCTCGTTGCCCACCAACGCTGCCGCTGCACTACGATGGTGACCATCCGCGATATACATAGCAGGTATCTCGCTGATAATCGTTGTGATACGACTGATTGTCTCCGCATCGCGGATTACCCAGAACGTATGTCCAAAACCATCCAAGTCCGACACAAAGTCATACTCTGGTTCGCCAGCTACCACCTTTGCGATGATACTATCCAAATCCTCGCGGTGTGGATAAGCAAAGAACACGGGCTCCACATTGGCGTTATTCACGCGCACATGTTTCATACGGTCTTCCTCTTTGTCGCGACGAGTGAGCTCATGCTTCATGATACGACCTTCCATATAGTCCTCTACCCATGCGGCCAGCACCAGTCCGTATTGTGTACGACCGTCCATCGTCTGAGCATATATATAGTAGCAGTCTTTCTCATCTTGCATCAGCCAACCTTTCTCGCGGAAGAGATCAAACTGCTGACGTGCCATCGCATAAACGCGCTCATCATGCTCATCTGTACCATCCTCAAAGTTGATTTCAGGTTTGATGATGTGATACAGAGACATCTCATTACCTTCTGCCTCCTTGCGTGCCTCTTCCGAATTCAGCACGTCATACGGACGGCTACTCACTTGTTTCGCCAACGCCTTAGGCGGACGAATACCTCGAAATGGTTTTACTTTCATAATCTTTGCCTTTAAACTTTAAACACTAAACAGTAGCGCCATACGGAGTCCCCGAAAAATCTCGATTTTTGGGGTGTTATTGGCGCGTTCACTAAACTATTTCTTCTCTGCCTTCCCCATTGCGCATGTACCATTAAATACAGCGTTTGGTTCCACAGTCAAGGTCTGCGCTTGTATTTCACCATGTACATGACAAGTGGCGCTCATCGTGAGAGACTGTGCAGCTTCAATTTTGCCTTCCACACGCCCCATGATTTCAGCGTTTTGACACGTTATCGTACCCATCACGCTACCTTTCTCGCCAACTACGATCTTACCCATACACTTTACATCACCCTCTATCGTTCCATCAACACGAATATCGTTATCCGTAATAACGGTACCAATAATTTTACTACCTGCTGTCAACGAATTATACATTGACCCAGTATTTGACTGTACTCCTGCCATATTTTTTCTTGTTTTCATGAACATTATCACAATTGCTATCATGCATTTCACATGAAATAACTTGCAAAAGTACAAAAAATTTCTCATTCCTGCAAACAAAAATTGATTTTTTAATTTTTTTCTAAAAAATTTGTATATTCACTTTTTTTTTCGTACCTTTGTGGCGATTTTGGACAAAAGGTAATTTTAAGTAAAATTTATATGAAAAAATGTTTATTTCTCGCATTGGTTTTGCTCTCTGCAATCCAGTTGCACGCTCAACTTCCTAACGTTCGTCTGCAAGACATAGACGGCAATACGGTTCAAACTGGTGCTATCAGCAACGATGGCAATCCTATCATTATCTCCTTCTGGGCTACTTGGTGCAAGCCATGCTTGCGCGAGCTCAAAGCCATCCATGAGGTCTATCCTGACTGGCAAGATGAGACGGGTGTGAAGATGATCATTGTCAGCATTGACCAAGCGCAAGACGCCAACCGCGTGAAGCCACTCGTAGACGGTTTTGGTTGGGAGTACGAAGTACTGCTTGACCCTAATGGCGACTTCAAACGCGCCATGAATGTACAGAACGTACCTCATGTATTCGTATTGGATGGCAAAGGCAAAATTGTCTATAACCACGCAGGTTATACTGAGGGTGGCGAGCAAGACATCTATGATGCCCTGCAATAATGCAGCATCTACTATGTGATTTCTATGATATTACTATGTGATTACTATGTGATTCATATGGTATGATAAACACTACATGAAGATGAATATTAAGAAATACCTATTTTTTCTTGCCTGTTTACCTACTCTCTTGTGGGCGAATGACACGGTGTATGTCGTGGGTGGTATTCAGCACGAGGGTTTGATTCCTACCATAGACGTAGGACGTCCTTTGCCTGAGTGGGCTAAAATGCACTATCTCAGCAATTCGTATTTGGACTTAGGTCTGCGTTGGGATCACCAATCTGGTTCCCAAAAGCCGGCAGCAGGAAGCAGTTTCCGTGGCTTAGAACTCATCACACGCTCCGAGCTCACCGAGTGGCCTATGCTTGGCTACGACGAGGATTTTGGCGGCTATGGTCTCAGTCACCTGCATTTGGCGGCTACTTTTGACTGGGGAAAGATTACCGTTGGTGATGTCTATGGTCAGTTTGGCAGCGGTTTAGTTTTGCGCCTATACGAGGACCGCGCTTTGGGTGTGGATAATGCCTTGCGCGGTGGTAAGATTGAAGCCACGCCCTACAAAGGAATCTATTTCACCGCTTTAGGTGGTAAACAACGCCGCTACTGGAGCTGTTACGACGACCATGCTTGGGGCTGGAACTACAAGCAAGACGCAGTCCTCGGCGCTAACCTCGAACTGGGTCTCCATGAGTGGTCAGAGACATTGCAACAGGCAGGCGCCAACCTCACTATCGGTGGTAGTTATGTCAGCAAGTACCAACAGCAAGATACGATTATCTTCAATACCGTCATCCAACCCGAAGGCAAATACGACTATTATTATAATTTGCCCGCGTGGGTAGGCGCAGGTAGCGTGCGCGCGCAATTGCAGATGAAGGGATGGAACGCCCTCGTGGAATATGCCTACAAAGCCAATGACCCCACTATCCTCAATGACTATAGCTACAAGCACGGCGAAGCATTGCTCCTCTCTCTCAGTTATTCTAAGAAGGGTATGGCGATCATGGCACAAGCCAAACGTTCCAGCAATATGTCTTTCCGTTCGGATCGCGCCAGCAACAATATGGCAGGTACGATTAACCACATGCCACCATTTGCTACCCAGCACACCTATATGCTGGCAGCACTTTATCCATACGGAACGCACAAGACAGCAGATGAGTGGGCTTTCCAAGGTGAGATTCGCTATACATGGAAGCGTGGTACCGCCATGGGTGGCAAGTATGGCACAACCCTCAAGCTCAATGCTTCACATATCCGCGGAACAGGCGAGACCTGGTTTGGCATGACCGAGGCGCCTTACTATACCGATGTCAATCTCGAGCTCAACAAGAAGCTTAACAAGCAGTGGTATATCGGCGCTATGGCGATGTACCAGACCTATAACAAGCAAGTCGTAGAGGGTCACGGCGACCTTATCCGTTCGGGCATTGGTGTGATCGAAGCCAAGTACGCCACCACCAAGAACGTACAGATGCGCGCCGAACTGCAATACCTCTATACCAAGCAAGACGAAGGTCAATGGGTAGCAGCGCTCTACGAACTCAGTCTCTGGCGTCGTTTATCTTTGTCTGCACAATGGATGTACAATATCGGTCAGGCATCAGAGGCAACCAACGAGCACTACTATACAGTCGCAGCAACCTACACACATGGCGCTCACCGCGTGATGGCAGGTTATACCAAGACGCGCGAGGGCTTTAACTGCTCGGGAGGCGTCTGCCGCTATGTTCCTAAACAAGAGGGTGTATCTATCACCTATAATTTCACATGGTAAGGTAATTTAGTTTAAGTTTATGAAATCGAATATACAAATAAGTCTCTTTTCCCTGCTCTTGGTTCTTGGCTCTATGCTGACCGCTTGCCAAGTTATACCTCAGGGCGAACAGATACTGGAGAGTTTCACACCAGCTGACACATCGCAAATCAAGCGTGCCTCACTGCTCATTGAGTATTCAGGTTGGCGTTGTATGAACTGCCCTAACGCAGCGGCTGTAGCACATGACCTACAGGAGCAATACGGTGAGCAACTCGTGGTGGTAGTCATGCACCCAGCCACCAATCCCAACACACGCTATGGCAACAACCAAGCAGTCAACTACACCTGCCCAGAGGCAGATAGTGTCTATCTTAAGATGGGCGGCACCAATGCCACTCCCTTCCCTACTGGCAACATCAATTTCCAACAACAAGACAATAGTTACTTCACTGGGTCAGACACATGGGCTACACAAATGAGCCGCTACTACGTGAGTAGCCCAATCATTATGAGCCAAACGGTAACGCACGAGAACAACACGGTGGATATTGAACTCTATCTATGCAATATGAGTAGTAGCACTTTGAATGCTACCCTACAAATTTGGCTAACCGAAGATGGCGTCGTTGGCAGACAATATATGCCTGACGGCAAGACCAACAACGAGTACACCCACAACCACCTGATGCGTGCTACCGTGTTGCCATCCGTATGGGGCGAATCCTGCCAATTGCCAAGCATCACTCCACAAACGCTACACTTCAGTTATACCTTACCCGAGAAGGTTGTAGCAGAAAACTGCAATATTGTCAGCATATTGAGCACAGGTGATATGGTGATACAAGCCACAGAAACCAGCGTTCAATAATAGACTACTTTCTAAGAGTTCTACAAAGATAAATAATAACTACTAAAAATAATTACACAGTATGAAAAAAATTTACACAACAATCCTCTTACTCGGCATGGCAATCAGCATGAGTGCATCTTTTCACCTCACTATTGAGAAATGGGTAGAAGATGATTTGGTGAGTACGGATATCACCAAAGACACTACTATCATTGTCAGCGAATATGAGTATGACGAAGACTTAGAGGAAGCCACCATGGGCGTAGAAGGCATTATGTATTCTGATGAAACACAGGACATTACTGTATCTATTACTCGTTCAGCGACAGGTATCTTTGACCAATTCTGCGCGGCAGGCAACTGCGTTCCTGGCAATAGCGAATTGACCCAAGAACTCAACTTCACTGTGGGTACGCTCTCATCTATGCGTCGTTGGTTTACCCACTACACCGTTTATGAAGCGGGTACAGAAACTATCGCCTATACATTCGATGATGGTATCAACCCTACCCTTACCCTCACTGTTAAGTATAGCTACAATGACGAAAACACTGCGGTAGAAGATGTTGTGGTTCGCCCAACCGACAATGCCATTTACAATCTGCTCGGACAACGTATGCCAACCAACGAGCTCAGCGAGTTGCCAGCTGGCATCTATATTGTTAATGGCAAAAAGATTATCAAACAATAATATGAACATTTATATATTATAAGGTATGAAAAAACTTTTCACATGTATTCTGCTTCTTGCAGCAGTTATGATGTCGGCACAAGAGGTGCCAGCATCTTTCCCTCGTAAGTACCTCATTGAGCACTTCACAGGTGACCAATGTGGCTATTGCCCAGGTGGTATGTTCAGTATTGAGGAGTATATCAGTACGACCGAAACCCCATGTATTTGGGTGAGCCACCACTATGGTTATAATGAGGATGAATATACGATTCCTGAGAACTCTAAGATTGGTAAGGCATGCGGTGTATCTGGTGCTCCTAACATGGCTATGAACCGTACTAAGATCATGGGTACAAGCATTGCTTTCCACCCTGGTTATTTGGTTGAGGCTGGTATTCCTGCACAGATTGCCAGCAAGTGCCCTACCGAGGCAGAGGCATCCGTCATTATCAATCACACCTATGATGCAGCCACCCGCGAGCTCAATGTGACCGTCAGCGGTCAAGTGGCTAATACGGATGTGACTGAGTACTTGCTCACCGTCCTCATCAAAGAGAATGGTCTGATTGGCAAGCAATCTGACTATAACGAATACTCATTCAAATCAGCTGGTTTCAAGGAGTTCGTTCACCCACGCGTAGTGCGCGATGTACTCTGCTCTGATGCGTTGGGAGACATAGTTGCAGTGGAGAACCAAGCATATAGCAAGGACTACACCTTCACCCTGCCAGAGGGTTGGGTAGCTGAGAACTGCGGTATTGTGGCTTATATCACCCCTACAAACAAGAAACCTATCATCAATGCCGAGGAGACTCCATTGGTAGCTGGCACTACAGGTGGCGAAGAATACCTGCCATTTGGTATTACCCAAAATCAAGCACCTTCAAGTCCTGATAAACTGACTTTTGATTCCGTAGTGATCAACAAGCCATCTGACGACAAATTGGAGTTGATCTTGTTCTCCCACAAGTCTGTACGTTCCAGTGCATATGGCCCTATGAATTCTATGGTAGTATTGGAGTTCAACACCACCGAAGATGTATTGCCAGTTGACACATTCGATATTCAAGAGGGTAACGTTCTCAACACGCTGACAGCAGGTTATGCATTGCTGGATAGCCGCACTTTTGCAGGTTCTCGTTTCCACTATATTGATAGCAAGGAGTTGAAGGAGGGCAATATCGCCATTTACCACACTTGGAGACTTAAAACAGGTAAGTTGGCATACGGCGCAGATGGTAGTCTGTTGGTAGCAGGTAATTTCGCCAATGGCAAACACTTCACTATGACTGCTGAGAATGTTAAGATGCCTAACCCATGTATCGATGCAACCCCATTGCTGGAGCCTACTGCTGAGTTGGCATTGAACATTAACAATGCATTTGATGTATATCGTATTGATTATCAAGCATGGTTGAACAGTGGTGTAAACTTGGTTTGGTCAGGTGACGAGGCATTGCATACTTTTGTAGCTAAGGATTGTGAGTTTGCAGTAGCTATCCACCACAAGGATGTGGTTAATTACACAGAGGTTCCTGCTGCTGGCAATGTCGTATTGAATGCGGATATTCTTGCTGGCTTGGCACCTTATGTAGCTCCTGATGGTTATTTGTACATCCGCTTCTTGACCGCGGCCGATGGTATCTTAACCATTACCCAATAAGTTGAAAATATAGCGAGATAATATAAAAGCAGCGTGGTTCTTCAACCACGCTGTTTTTTTGTATTACTAGTTAGGCTAGTTCAACTAGTTCTGCTAGTTTATTTTACCAGTGCACCAGTAGCGGTGTAGGTCTCACCATTGCGGATGATGAGCAATTGACCATTAACAAGGCGTTTTGCTACGTTTGTGTTATCCTTATCAACATTCTCTACCGCAGTACCATGTGCCGCTTCATAGTGGAGCGTAACAGGTACGTCGTAGGAGTTCACAGCATCCACCTCTACTTTGAGTTTGCCACCTACATTCTCTACTGTCACAGTACCATCAACCAGGCAGTACAATTGCAGTGGGTCAAGGTATCCCTCTGCATCCAAACCGCAGAAGTAAGACTGTGCTGGACCATCAGGCAAAATACCCTTACATGCTAATACGGTACCCGAATCGAATGAAGGATTGATAGGATATACACCAGCAGGAACACCAATCACAGGATCCATCGCATCCGCATTGAAGTAGAAGTCAACCGCATACGCTGCGTCAGCAATGATGAGTTGGATAATACCATAACCCTCAACGAAGTCGGTGATATATACCTCTGCATTGGTTGGGAAAGTATAATCCATCTCGCCTTCCTCTGTATCAAAGAGGATACGCTCGCGTGCGTACTCTGTGATGAAAGTCAGGTCATATTGCACAGCATTGTCGCAGATGAATGAAGCCACAGCGGTGAGGATATTGTTCTCCACAGTCACAGTCATCGTACCCTTTTGTACCGAATACTCTTCGTATTCTCGGGTTGTAGGATTCCATGCCTTAACCCATGTATCTACAGGGTAGAAGTCGCTATGTCCGAAGTTACCATCGTTGTAGAATGTGCCCTCTACGCTATTATTCTCAATGCGCTCTACATTCACTTTGGCCATCAGGTCGCCATCATCGCTCATACCATCGAGAATAAAGATACCAGCAGAAAGAGCATTGGTAAACACTACAGCTTCTTCGTTGTCCAGTCCATTAAAGGTATAAGTAACTGTCTCTGTAGGAGTTGGCACGGCATAGAACATCGAAATCTCGTATTGGATAGAGTCGAAGCCGAGGATAGAAGCGGTGAGGTAAGTGGTGTCACCTTCTTGCCAGATCTTACCGCCAAACTCAGCTGGTTTCACAGGAGAGTCATATACATCACCGTTGTTATTGATGTGGTGAATAAGGAAGGTTTGCTCTGCAAACATATTGGACATATCAAACTCGCCACCCATCACTTGGTCAATATAGAGAATATCGAATGACACAGAGTATTCGCCATCGTAGTTAGCGATCTGCAATTCCTTCAAGCCAAGTACATCAATATAGTACATGGTCTTAGAGTTGTTAGCAAAGTCCAAATACTTAGTCTCTTTTACCTCTGGTTCACCATAAGATAGGTGCATCTTATAGTAGTTATAATCAGTACCCAACATGGTGATTTCTACTTGGTAGCCTTGCAATTTGTTGCCAGTAATCTTCAAGTTACAAATCACAGACTCAATCTGCTGACCAGTCTTAAGGTCTGTCAAATATACATAGGAAGAACCAGTAGGATATTCCGCTGGCGTGGTGATAGATTTAGCGTTATATGCCGCATTGATCTCATACTCAGCATTGCTTGCATCCACGAGAATCGTTTGATCCGTCATACCATACATATCATTGATGATTGCATTGGTACAGGTAATATCAATCGTATCCTTAGCCACCACAGGTGCCTCCATAGCCACGTTGTAGAAACATGTGTCGGTGGTCAATGTCTCAAACATAAAGATATAAGTCAAACCACCATAGACATTCTCAGCACCGTAGATAACGCCTTCGAGGTCCATAATACCTTTCTCTTTGCCGTTATGAACAATCTTGCTATTCTCGTCATCCAAGAGTTTGTGCGTGTAATAACCATCGATACCTGTCTCTGTGAAGAAAGTCAGGTCCACTTCTACCTCATTGTCTTTACCAGAGATATTCCAGCTGCCCTCATCAGGAATGATAGAGCAGTTGTAGAGCGCAACATCCATCTTTGATTTTGCATTGATGACCTTATGCTCGGCGTGAATCTTGAAGTAGCCATACTCAGGACCACCAATACCGCAGGTTGCCAATACGACTGCATCCACGGTAAATTTGATGAGGTTTTCGCTGACTTTATCTTCTTGGATAGTCAACTCGCAAGTCTTGTAGTAGTGTGTATCGCCATTTGCCTCTGGGAACATACACCATGAGAACCACTCATCGATGTCTTTTTCGGTGTAAGTACCTGCCATACTTTGAGGATTGGTGTTATTAACGATATCAAAGATGAATTGATAACGTTCGTTACGCAACACAAAATACCACTCGCATGGCTCATAGAAGTAAGGGTCTTCATAGAACGAATCGAAGTGTACCTCTGTGGTATCCAAACCTGTGAGATTAGCAGGCGCTTTAGCCGTTGCGCTATAAGTGCCCCACTCCGTTGCTTGCTTAGCAGCCACACGTTGCTGTGTAGGTTGAGCAGGTTGCTGCTTAGCTTGCAGCATGTTGCTCAGGTGCTCTTTAGCCATGATGGTCTTCAGAGCTTTTGGTTGGCTTGTCAGTGTGGATTGCGCAAAGGCACCCAGGGACAAACATGCCACCATGATTAAGGAAAAAATCTTTTTCATTGTTTAATAGTATTTATATGGATAAACTTGTTATTTTACAACTTCATACCTTGTGCGTTATACTCTGCCCCAGCATTCTTGATGATGAGGTGGCCATTGCGCAAGAGTTTTTGGCTACGGGCCATTGGCGATTGGGTATTCTCCACAGCGGTATTGATAGGAGTGCCGTCATATACGATATGTACTGGTACGCCGTAGGAGTTCACAGCATTCACTTCCAGATGCGCATTGCCCTCCTCATCTTTGGTCACATCCACCGTACCGCCCACAAGGAGCCACAATGGCACAATCAGCGAACCATCCTCCAACATCTGCGCATAGAAGGATGGGAACACGCCGTTGCCTTGTACACCTGGGTTCGCTTGCACGGTGCCATACTCCTCTGTCAGATTGATAGGATATGTACCAACAGGGATAACGATGTCGTCATCTGCCTCCTCTACAAAGAAGAAGAAGGCACACATATCCGACATATCTGCCGCGGTGATAGATAGGTAGATATAGCCATTAGGGTCTATCTGGTTCTCAATGAAGACCTGATCCTCTGTAGTATAGCTACGATCCACATCCATATCTGGCTCATCAAAATCGAGGTGGGTATTATATTCGGATGTCATTTTGATACGGTAGCAAACGGCGTTGCGCGCGATGAGTTCGGCCTCAGCAGTGAGTGTGCCATCTGGCGCCAAATCCACTACCAATGTACCCTTCTCTATTGGGTAGTTCTGCCAATCATTCTCGCTGTAGATAAAGGTTTCGCCCGCGTTGAAATCATATCTGCCGTCCGCAGCACCGAACTTACCGAACATACCATCATTGATGAATGTTCCCTCTACCACAGACGCGATAGGCGCAACAGAGATAAACAAAGTCTCATCAGGTGTGTAAGATTTTAGTGTGTAGTAGCCATAGTCCAAATTATTCACGAACTCCACAGGCATCTCTATCTCTACCGTATCCACAGGTGTTGGTGCGGTGTACCAGAGTTCTACGTCATATTGAATAGCATTGAAGCCAATCACACTGGCGGTGATGACTGTCGTATCGCCATACTGGTTCAGTTCACCCAAGATAGAAGCTATCTGCACGGTGCGTCCATAGTTAGAGTCATATATCTCCGTATAATCCAGCAGCACATTCTCCATGCCAAACTCCTCGCCCAGGCCTATGCCATAGACGGTTACCGACGCATCATAACCCTGTCCATAATTGAGAAGTTGGAGCATATTGTAGTCTGCCTTATTAAAGGTAGCCATCGCGGCATTAGGGAAACTAATCTTCACTGTATCAGTAGGTTCTGGAATGACGTAGGACATATCTATGCTGTACCAGTTGTAGTCACTACCGTATGCCTCAATATTCGCGGTCCAGTCGCCATCATTCTCTTTCAGCGTGAGCGTAGCCGAGATGACAGGTGCTTCAATCCATGTCGTCTTGTCGGCGATGGTCACAGCCGCGTTAGGATATACGCCTTCTGCTGCCTCTGTACCTTCATAGACGGCTATCACATCGTATAGTTCATTGGAACCCGTGACAAGTATCACACCGTAAGCAGCAAACGACTCGTCGATAGAGAGATTGGTGCAGTTGATATGAATGGTATCCTTAGGCGTAGGCAAGGTAGCCATAGCATTGATTACATGCAAAACCGTATCTTGGTTGTAGAAGGAGAACTCTACATCATAGCCCACACCGCCAGTTGGCAAGTAGTCGCAAATCACCAGCAAATTAGCATCCAAGATTTGTTGCTCCTCGCCCTTGTAGGTAATCTTCACGCCTCCCATGTCAAAGTCCTTATGGGTATATGCGCCCTCGATAACGTCTGAATTAACAGGCAACAATATCTCTATGTCTTTATTGCTACCGCTGAGCAGGTATTGGTTACCCAACACTTCTACTTGCGCATTGTTCAGCACGTTGTAGATAGTCTTTTTAGGGCTGAAAGCCTTGTGCACAGCGTGCAGTTGATATTCATTGTCATTGGTGTCGATAAGCGTAGCATAAATGGTGATTTGCTTGAGGCAGTCGCCTATTTGCTCCTCAGAGACGGTCATGATGATGTCTTGGAAATAAATCTCGTAGAACATATCTGCGGATTGGAACCAGCCCCAAGTATATTCCCAGCTGATGTCCTCAAACGCGTAAGTGCCGCAATAGGTATCGGCTTCGCCAAACCAGCAGAGACGGAAGGTATAGCCCTCTGCCTCCAGCGCTACATACCACTCCTTGGTAGCAGGGTCATACTCTGGACCTACCAAGAAGCCATCGGCATTGAGGCAAATAGGTGCTGGCGGAACCATAGCAGTAGTAGCAAGGCGATTAGGCGCTCGCTGGATAGTTTCCGTAGCAGGAGCAGGACGTTTGCTCAGATCCTGTGTCAGAGCGTGCAAGACCTGCGGATGTAATTTCGTATCAGCAGCAGGCGACATAGGCGCGAGCTTGATTTGGGGAGCAGCAAATAGCATGACTGCTACCACCAACGAATAGAAAAGAGTAATAATCTTCTTCATACGCATAGTGTTTATAATGTTGTTAATATGTGTTACTTAACGGGTGCACCTGTTATATCGTATATTGCACCATTCTTCATAATGAGCAATCGACCATTGCGCAGCATTTTTTGGCTATGGGTCATTGGCGATTGGGCATTCTCCACGGCGGTATTGACAGGAGTGCCATCATATACGATATGTACGGGCACGCCGTAGGAGTTCACAGCATTCACCTCCACGCGTAGGTGACCATCAATGTTCTCCACCATCACCTCGCCATCAACCATAAAGTACAACTCATCCAGATAACCATCTGTCAATGTGGCATATATGGATGGAGAGACGGTGTTGTCCTCATTCGCTCCGGTGCTGGCGAGCACGCTGCCTGCCATGAGCGAGCGGTTGATAGGATACACACCTGCTGGGATAGTCACCTGCTTATCTGCCTCATTAGCAAAGAAGTAGAGCACCATCATGTCCGACTGATCCTGTGCCGTCGCTTGCATAACAATCAGTCCCTCGCTCAGCGTCAGGTCGTCTATCTTTATCTCATCCTCTACGCCATATGCGCGCTCCACATTGCCTTCCTCTGTGTCGTAATCCAAGTGCGGACGCTCATATTGGGAGTACATCGTGATGCGGTAGCACTTGGCATCCTCACAGATCACCTCTGCTCTCGCAGTTATTTGACCATCCGCAGCCATACTGACCACCAACTCGCCTTTCTCCACAGTGTAGGTGTCATATTGTCTGGTCTGAGGATTCCACTCTTGTATATAGGTATAGTCGTTGAAGAAGTCATAAGGTGCCTCGCCAAAACGGCCAAACACACCATCGTTCACGAATGTGCCTTCCACCTCGTGGCTGGCTGGTGTGAAACTGACCATACGCAATTGGTCATCGGTATAAGCTATCAACTGATAGTAGCCCTCCTCGAGATGGTTGCCGAATGGCACATCCTCGAACACCAGTTCCACCGTATCAGTAGGCGTTGGTACAGCATACCACAACTGCACATCATACAGCTGCTCATCAAAGCCCACCATCTCGGCTTCCATCCATGTCGTATCGCCCGACTGATACAGGCGACCGCTTATCTCTGCCAGTTCTATATCCGCCCCCTGCTCCTTGTCGTATAGCGAGGTGTAATACTCGCCTACATGCTCCATCGTAAACGCGCCTCCCAACTTGACACCGACTACATTCAGGTTCAATGTATAGCGCTCGTTGCTGTTAATGAATAGCAGGTCATGGTTCATTTGTGGGTAATACGATGCGCGTGCACTCTTATCAAAGCGCAATGCCACGGTATCTATCGCCTCGGGTACAGCCCACGCTAATTGGAGGTTATATACCACATTGTTCGTACAACGTGCCTCGCCCTGTACTTGATAGTCCCCAGTGTTCGAGCGCTCCACCTCTATCTTGCATGTCAATGATTCTACCTGTACACCCGTTTGCTTATCCGTCATATACACTTGCGCTTGTGCCTCGGTGTAGGTACGCTCACGTAGGGCATTGTCCTTGTACATGATTTGCACCTCATACTCCTCATTAGAAGCTGATATGGTCATCATATTATACACCTCCGCGTAGGTATCATCCACGCGCATGTTCATGCAGATAACATCCACTTTGCCTACAGGATTGGAGAATGGTACCGCCAAAAGCATATGATAGATTACGGTGTCCATGCCCAACATATTGCATTGCGCCATATATGCCAGCACACTATCTGCCAAGTAGCCCACACCTACTTGTGCCTCCAGTTGCAGAGGGACTATCTCCTGCCCTTGATACACGAAGTGAGAAGCATCCAGATCAAAGTAGCCCATATTATTATATGTACCTATCACGTTGGCGCTATTCACCTTCAGCGCTATATCCCAGTCGCTGTTCTTACCCGTTATGGTGTAGGCATCGTCTTCCACCTCCATCTCGGCATTCAGTATCTCTACATCCACCTCATCCTTGGCATTGAGCACCTCGTGTGTAGCATGCACAATATAGATATTTCCATCCGTGCCCGTGATGGTAGCGTTTAGCTCTATCTGCTGCAATAGGGGTGTCACATCCTCGGTGTCAATGCGCATAACGATATTCTTAAAGTGAATACCGCCATTCTCGCGATTCTCGGGTGTGAAGATATAGGAGTAATCGTGCAAGAACTTATTCATACGGAATGTACCACAATAGTCTTCCTTAGGCGCTTTCCAGTTGAGATAGACCTCCCAGTCTTCCTCATTCTCCAACACGACATACCAATCACCCGAATTATAGTACTTTGGCCCTTGGGCAAAATGGTCAAACTCTAGACGGATAGTATCGGCTGCTGCAAACGCTTGTTGCATACAGAACAGCGACAAAAATAGGATAAATATCTTACGCATATATACAATTATTCAAATTCGCTACAAAGGTAGTGATTTTTTTGCGAATATGCAAGTTTTTTAATAAAAAATAGGCTCCCTCTTTCGAGGAAGCCCATTTAGACTATTTATGCTAGTTCGGCTAGTGCTACTAGTTCTGCTAGTTCTACTAGTCTTTCAAAACAGCACCTTGCGCATTGAACGCTTTGCCATCGCGAACGATGATGAGTTGACCGTTGCGGATTTGCTTGCGCACGCCATTAACAGCCGCTTGGGTGTTCTCCACATCGGTAGTGCCTACTCCGTTGTAAACGATATGCACAGGTATATCGCATGAGTTCAGCGCATGAATCTCCATATTCAAGCTATTATCCTCATTCTTTGTCACTACCACCTCACCGCTCACGAAGAAGTAGAATGGTTCTACCAACCAACCATCCGCGTAACCTGCGTAGTACGAAGGAACTACAGATCCGTCCCAGTCCATACCTGTACTTGCCAGCACGGTGTAATCCCACCATGTATTCTCGATTGGATATATACCCTCTGGAACGATTGTTTCTGCATCCGTTTCTGTCATCACAAAGTAGAGAGCTGTAATATCACCCACTACCTCGTCAAGAATTTGTACAGAGATCAAACCATAATCCGCTGTGGCATCATTGATTGACAGGGTTGCTGTGGCATCATATACACGTTCAACAGGGTCGCTCTCTGAGTCAAACTCCAGGTGAGGTTTCTCATACTTAGAGGTCAAGTCAATCTCGTATTGAATAGCATCTTCACATACCACCGATGCCTTCACAACGATATTGTCCTCCTCATCGAGTTCTACAACTACTTGACCTTTCTCCATGTAGTACAGCTCGTACATCTCCATGTCGGCATTCCATTTACCTACATAACTGTTGCTGGCATCAAAATCGTATTGACCTTCACCGAACTCACCGAATTTACCATCGTTTACGAATGTACCAGGTATATCTTCTTTCGCTGTAGCATATACGGTGAATACTACCGCTGTCTGTTGGTCTTCGGTATATCCAACCAAGTTATATACGCCATTATATTCAAAATCAAGAATAAACTCAGCATTCTCAATATTCAGGTTTACGGTCTCAGTAGGGGTAGAAGCCACATACCACAGACGTACTTGGTACAATATACCCTCAAAGGTCACATAGTCTGCCTCTATCTTGGTTGTATCGCCTACTTGATAGAGTTGACCGTTCAGAATTTCAGCCACAGAGATAGGAGTTCCATCTTTTACCTCCAGATAGCTGAAGTAGGAGTTCATATATTCTGCATCAAACTCCTCGCCCAAGCCTACACCTGCCACGTTGATAGAAGCGCTATAGAGCTCATTCTCGTTGTAGATTTGAATATCGTTATCCAAGTGTGGATAGTATTTTGCTTTCGCAGAGTGTTCGAATGCCACGAGTACGGTATCTGTTTGCTCTGGCACACTCCAACTCAAGTGCAAGTTATATACCTTATTGTCGCTACCGAGCATAGTGCCCTCGATAGCCCAATGATTATCGTTCGTCCAACGTACTTGAATCTGGGCATTCAAACTGGTGATTGTATTCCAGTCTGCATCATCTAAGAAGATAGCAGCATCGTATGTGCCCTCCTCTATGCTCTCTGCTTGCCAACCACCACGGATAGCAAACTCAGGCGTGTTCGCATAGAAGTCCACCATGCCCATCCAAAGTGCGTAAGAATCATCTACAGTCAGGTCAATAGCAGTCAGTTCGATAGTGTCAGTAGGAGCAGGTAGTGGAGCAGCCAAAATAAAGTGATAGTCCACGGTGTCATTGCCCAGCATATTGATTTCGGTCACGTATGCCAATGCACCCGTTTCTGTATGTGTAGCGAGATTAACTGTCGCCTTAAAGTTAATAGGAGAAACGCTTGCACCTTTGTATGCAATTTCACTATTCTCCCAATCCACCATATTCAAGCCATAACTACCGATCACATCAGAGTTATTGAAGACTATCTTGAGATCTAAGTCTGCGTTCTTACCTTCAACCGTGAAGGTCAAAGCGTCTTGTGTCAAAGTAGCATCCTCTATAAATGCCTCTACCAGTCCCTTAGCGATAATCTCCTCATGCTTAGCATTAACTTGATAGGTATTGCCATCTTCACCTTCGAGGGTAGCGGTCAATGTATAGCGCTCCAAGTTGGCACTCACTTGCTCATGTGTAAGAGTCATGGTCATATCCGTAAAGTGAATGGAGCCATAGCTGAATGGAGTGGTCAAGTGGGTAAAATCATATACAAAATCCTCAGTTGTGAATGTGCCGCATGGATTATCAGCAGGGGCTTTCCACTCCAAATTGAGGTTGTGACCATACTCTGGACGTGACCAGTCATCGCAGCTCAAGCCAATCCACCACTCACCATCCTCCTCATAGTACATCATAGCAGCAAACGCATCGTACTGGAGGGTTATCACCTCGTTTTGCGCTTGTGGAGTTTTTTGTGCCTTAACCATAGTAGCAGGCATTTGCTTTGCCTCTGTTGTTGCTTTAGGCATTGCTTTGCGCTCCAATTTATTGAGTTGAAGCACTTTGGCAACATCTTTGTGGTGTTGCATTTTCTTTTCTACCATCTTGGTAGCGTGTCCCGTAGGATCTTTCTTGCTTAATTCAGCAGGGGTAATCGCAGTCATAGATAGCGTCACCACCATCGCCATTAGAAGAGTAAAAATTTTCTTCATAAGACTAATAATTAGATAGTTAATACTACAAGGGTGACTTAGCGTACACCCTCCATTGATAAAGTCGCCACAAAGGTAGTAAAAAATTTGTGAATATGCAAATTTTTAAGTGTAAAGTGTAAAGTTTATAGTGTAAAGGCAAGGATTAAAAATAGGCTCCCTCTTGCGAGGAAGCCCATTTTCTATTTATGCTAGTTCGGCTAGTGCTACTAGTTCTACTAGTACTACTAGTTCAACTATTATTTCAAAACAGCACCTTGAGCGTTGAACTCTTTGCCATCGCGAACGATAATGAGTTGACCGTTCTTGATAGTCTTAACTGGCTTAACAGTTACGGTTGCATCCTCAACACCTGTTTCGATAATAGTACCGGAGATAGTAATGTCGATTGCGACACCTGCCATTGGGTTTTGAACAACACCTGTAGCAGTAACTACCTTATCAACGGTAGTAACAGTCAATGTACCCTCGCCGAAGCCGAGCCATGGGTCTGTATCACCCCAACCACCAACGGTAACGGTAGAGAAGATCTCAGTTGGCTCAGTTGCCTCTGGATAGTAAACAGGTACCTCTACCAATACTGGGTAGGTCAAACCATCTTCCTCGTTAACCCATTCGCCAGTCATCTTGAGCGCGTAGTCGTACATATCACCGAAGAGGAGATATTTCTCAATTTCAATAGTAGCGTTCTCTACAACGACTACAGTTGCCTCCATAGGAGCAGCTGACATGGTGAGGTGGATTTGATAGATAGAACCACCAAACTCTATTACGAGGTCAACCAAAGCAGATGGAGTAAAGGCATCCACCTCATAAGCAATACCCTCAATGAAGGTAGCATCAATACCTTGAATTGCAACTGAACTTTCTGGGATCAATTGATAAGAATCATCGTTTCTGTTATACTCGCCAAGACCCAAGAATACATCAATACCGAAGTTTGTACTTGGACCACCCACGATAGTCATGTTTTCAACATCAATTACAAGGTTAGTAATCTCATCCTCAATGTACTCGCCTGTTGGCTCCTCTGACTCGCCATTG
The DNA here is from genome assembly GCA_045119955.1 of Paludibacteraceae bacterium. GTDB lineage: Bacteria > Bacteroidota > Bacteroidia > Bacteroidales > Paludibacteraceae > Colicola. The sequence goes on along the minus strand of JBGVEG010000106.1, from coordinate 34,661 downwards.
TAAACGATGTGAATCTCTTGGTCATAAGAGTTGACTGCATTTACCTCCATATAGAGGCTACCGTTACGATTCTCTACGGTTACAGTACCACCTACCATGAACCACAATGGAGGCAACAAGTAATCCTCCTCGTCAATATTAGCGAAGAATGATGGATATACATAGTAGCCGTCATAACCAGGACTTGCCATTACGGTACCATAGTCCTCTGAAGAATCAATTACGTATGTACCCTCTGGGATAACGATCTCATCATCAGCCTCCTCGAAGAAGAAGTATATAGATGTCATAGTCATATCAGCCTTGAGACTGATACCAGCGATACCTGCCATCTCATCTACCTCTACGGTTACCTCAGCATCTGCACCGTAGATATGCTCTACTGGATACTCAGCATCGTAATCCAAGTGTGATTTCTCAAATACAGAGTTCATTTCGATCTCATATTGTACGCCATTAGAGCAGATAACAGAAGCGTGCGCAAGGATATTGTTTTCCTCATCCATAGTAACGGTCAAGGTACCTTTCTCTACTGAATATACATCAAATTGCATGTCACCATACTCGTCATAACCAATAGGTTGAGCCACATATGTATAGTTAGCATAGAAGTCGTATTCACCAGTACCGAAGCCACCGAACATACCATCGTTCACGTAGGTGCCCTCTACCTCCCATGTGATAGGAGACATAGCAATGAGCAACTCAGATTCATTTGCTTGACCATGCAAGGTATAGTAACCTTGGTTCTCAATTTGGTTGTCAAATACAGCATCTACTGTCAGTTCTACTACCTCAGATGGAGTAGGAACAGTGTGCCACAATACTACATCATAAAGTACAGCATCGAAACCAATCACCTGTGCCTCCATGAAAGTGGTATCATTGCGTTGATAAACAACACCCTGTACATCAGCAATTTGAATCTCTACCATATTGTTCCAGTCAACCAATTGGGTGTAGTAAGTATCCATTTGATCCATAGTAAACTCACTACCCATTGGTACATTGTAAATATCAAGAGCGATATAGTAGTCACCATTGTCGTTGCTGAGCATCAAGTCGTTGCCCATGTCAGGATAGAAAGATGCTTTAGCAGAATTTTCGAAACGAAGCTCAACGGTCTTAGTTGGTTCTGGGATCTCGAAGTGCATGTTTACTACATAGTACTTGCCGTCCACGCAAACACCCTCGAAGGTTGCCATCCAACCTTTCTCCTCATCTTCAACTACGGTTGCCTTAGCGTAGATAGCCTCAGTATCCTCACCAGTTTGTTGGTTAGTTATGTAGAGCATTACATCCTCGCCAGACCAGGTACCCTCAGCTGCCTCAAAGCCAGCTACACCAGCATAAATGTCCCAGTTGCTATCTATAGCGGTATAATATACCCAGCCGAAGTACATTGCCCAAGAGTCATCCACTTGGAGGTTAATCATCTGAATCTCTACAGTGTCAGTAGGTTCTCCAAGAGGAGCAAAGATTTCTACCACGTGTTGAGCGGTATCTTGGTTGTAGAATGAGAGATTTGCTGCATAACCAGCTTCACCTTCCTCGTTCACTGCTGTTGTTACAACCAACTCTGGGTTGTTCAAGTCTTGCTCTACGCCGTTGTAGAGAACCTTGGTGTTCTCCATGTTGCACTCGCCCTTGGTGAAACGACCAACTGGCCATGTTGCATACACGTCCAAGTTGAGGTCAAGAACTTCGTTCTTACCAGCGAGTACAAACTCAGAATAGCCGTCAAACTCAAGGGTAGCATCAGAAATAGTGTTCTCAATCACCTCTTTAGCAACCAAGAACTTGTGTACGCAGGTAACTACGTATGTGTTACCATCAGTACCCTCGATAGTTGCCTCTAAGCTCAATACGGTAAGATGCTCACTTTTCTTCTCCTCGGTGATAGTACATTCAATTTCAATGTACTCTACATAACCGCCGTCAGGAGTGTACAAGTAAGAATAATCCAAGTCAAAGTCCTCGGTAGTGAATGTACCTATGTAAGAAGGATTGAGAATGTCAAATTTAACAATCCATCCTTCAGCATCAGCACATGCCATGTACCAGTCACCTGACTCCTCGTACCACTCTGGGAGTACAGAAAAGCCGTCAAAGTGCAAGGTAATCACCTCTGAAACAGAATTAGCGATTTTCTTAGGAGCAGCAATAGTAGTAGGAACTACCTTCTTAGCAGAAGCTGGACGAACGGCAGCGCGCTCTACCAAACTTGCTTTGTGCATCTCCTTCACCTTAACTTGGGCTGGAGTCTTTGCCTCAAATTGTTCGTGACTAACAGGCTTAGTTTTCTTGCCTGTCATTTTTACTTGTGGGAGAGCCATCATGCTCATCGCCACTACAGTCGCCATGAAAAGAGTTAAAATTTTCTTCATACAGACTAAAAATTAATAAGTTAATAATATAAGGGTTGCTTATAGTGTTCCCTTTTTTGGAAAAATCCGCTGCAAAGTTAATACTTTTTTTTGGAATAAACAAATAAAATGAGAGAAAAATTTACTTTTTTTACATCATAGCCACCAAAAATAAGGCCTCCTCTTATAGAGGAAGCCCATTTTAACGAGTTCTACCAGTTGTACTAGTTAGGCTAGTTAGGCTAGTTCGGCTAGTTAGGCTAGTTAGGCTAGTACGACTAGTACGGCTAGTCTTTCAAAACAGCACCTTGTGCGTTATACATCTTACCCTCACGCTCAATGAGCAGCTGACCATGGCGCAGTACTTTTTGGGTATTGGTATTTAGCGATTGGGTATTCTCCACGCCCGTCTTTGCTGTCGGATCATACACCACATGCACTGGCACATCGTAGGAGTTCAGCGCATGCATCTCCAAATGCAGTTTGCCGTCTTTCTTACTTACTACGACCGTTCCATCCACCAAGAAATACAGCGAAGTGAAGTATTCGCCATCGTGCGTTGCGTAGAACGACTTACCCAGACTGCCATCACCCTTAATGACAGACCAATAGTCATCCGAGTCATCTATCGTATATTCGCCCTCTGGGATAACAATCTCGTCATCTATATACTCCACATAGAACCACAGCGCCATCAAGTCGCTGCCCGTCATAATCTCCAGCAGCACCTTATCTTCCTCTTGTTGCTCAATGGTCACTTGGCGTTCATCCACAAACAGACGCTCCACTGCTCCTGATTCAGCATCGTCTTCAATACGAGGTTTATCTACCTTGCTTGTCATGGTGATTAGATATTCCACACCGTCTTCGGCCACGAACTCGCCCGTGAGGGTCACATTCTGTTCTTCGTCCATCGTCACTTGGGCTTGTCCTTTTTCGATACTCAAAATATCATAATCTGCTTTGTCGTTATTCCATTTGGCGATGTATGTAGCATACTGTCCGCCGATAAAGTGCAGGAAGTCATAGTTCTCTCCCGTGAAGCCGCCAAATAGTCCATCATTCACATACATTCCTGGCACTTCCTCTTCGTTGTTACCCAATAGCGAGATGGCAAACTCGAGGGACTTATCCTCGTTGGTTCCTACGATAGCGAAATAGCCATCTTTTTCCAGTTCGTTGTAGAAAGTAGCATTTTGTATGTGCAGTGTTTCGCTCTCCGTGATGACGGGTACAGCGTACCACAAGTCGATGTCATACACCATCGAATCAAATCCTAAGATATTGGCTGAAAGATATGTAGTGTCACCCGATTGCCAAACTTGTCCCTCTGCCGCTGCCACGCTGATCGTGTCTTGAGTCTGACGATTAGCTATCATGCAATACGCGATATTCAGGTTGCGTTCGGTGAAGCTTTCGCCCATAGGTACACCTATAATATCCAAGGACACATCGTAGTTCTCGTCCTTATTGGTGAGCATGAAGTCATGATCCAAGTCGGGATAGTATGCCACGCGTGAGGGGGTGTCGAAGGCGATACGCACGGTGTCATTAGCTGTAGGCGGTGTCCACGACAGGTGCAGGTTGTAGTATATATTATCCTCGCCGATCATGTATCCTGTAATAATGCAGTTGCGATTGGCATCCACATCCAATGTAATGCTGACGGAGACAGCAGGAATCATTTTCTGTGTAGCAATATGCTTGAGGTCCATCACGCAGTTGGTGTAGGTGCCAGGTGGAATGGAATCCGCATAGATAGCGCCTGTGAGGTTATATTCCTCATTATTGGCAAAGATATATGCCATACCAAACAGCCCAATAAAATCGGTATTGAGTTTCAGGTCATGACATACGACATCTATGGTATCCACTGGCGCCGCATGTGCTGCTGCTATCGCTTGTGGCAATCCCATCACCACAACCATCAGTATCATCAAAATCTTCTTCATATTCTAAATATATTTGCCAATATTATTCTCCTTGCGCTTCGCGCAGAAATCTTATTAATCTTATTTGCCACGCACTGCCATCCACATTTTCTGCGTTCTCCGAAATCAATTACCACCGCTAACTTTCGCTTCGCTCAACCGCTTAATCTTAACTCTCAGAATTATTTCCCCTCTAAATCTACTCACTTTATTTTAGATTCAGCGACCGAACGTCAATTAGGGTCCCCACGAGCTTCGTGAGCGAGTGGGGAGAGGAGAAACGGCGGCAACCCCAACGAGCAGAGCGAGTTCTTAGTTGCGAGCCCGTTTCGACGAAGCGGTGGCAATTTATTACGGAGTACCTAGAGCGAGCCACGCGAGCTAAATGGATTTATAAGATTTCTCGAGCGAAGCGAGTAGGAGACAATACCCCCTGCCTTTACACTTTACACCTTACACCCATTACCAATAGCCAATAGCCCATCGCCAATCGCCTTTACACCAAGCACGCATCCAGTGCTTCTTCTATGGCATGACGGTCCATATGTTGTCCTATGAATACCAATTTCTGCATGCGGTCGCCATACCTTTCATCCCAGTCGCGTTGCAACATCGGGTCTTGCGCCATCATTTGCATGAGTTCCTCCTCTGGCATCGTCGCATAGAACATACCTGCCTGCTTTAGGTCAAACTGCTTGCCTGCTTGCTCAAAGAGATAGCACATATCATACTCTTCCTCAAAATAGCACATACCCTTGCAACGGATAATACCTTTATCCCAGTGGCGTGCCACAAACTCATCAAAGCGATTCAAGCTCATTGGCTCACGCCTGTAATACACAAACGTGCTTATCCCATACTCATCGCCATGGTTGTGGCAATGACAATGTGGGTCATCGCACTCATGATGATGGTCGTGACAATGACAATGTGGGTCATCGCACTCATGTCCATGTTCGTGACAATGACAATGCGGATCATCGCACTCATGATGGTGCTCATGCTCATGATGTTCGTGGTGATGCTCGTGGTGATGCTCATGCTTATCACCCCCTCCCTCTGTAGGGAGGGCTGGGGAGGGTCTTTCCTCCACCATTTGTATCCACGTTGCCGATGTCGCCACCTGTTCAAAGTCAAAGAGTTCGGTATCCAATATCTCACCAAAGGGCACATCGCAGTAGTCGCAGTCTATAATCTTCGCTTTGGGCTGGATAGCACGAATGATTGCACGCACATGCTCTCGCTCCTCCGCACTCACCATAGACACCTTATTCAATAATATAAGGTTGCAGAACTCTATCTGCTCTATCACCAGCGAAGATAAATCTTCCGCTTTGGCTATTGGCAATTGGCTATTGGTCATAGGCGAGAGTTGCTCCACAAACTCATCCCTCATGCGTAGCGCATCCACTACGGTCACTACAGCATCCAGTTTAGGGAATGAAGCCCCCCTCTGTCCAGGTGTTGGCGCCATCTGTCTATATGAGCAAATCGTCTGCGCGATAGGTGCTGGCTCGCATATGCCCGAGGCCTCTATGACAATGTAGTCGAAAGCGGCTCTGCTGCTTTCGTCTACCGAGCCGTTGGTTTCCGGATTCCGGTTGCCGGCTTCCTTGGCGTTACACAAATCGCGCAACTGCTCCACGAGGTCCATTTTCAGCGAGCAGCAGATACAGCCGTTTTGCAAAGCAATGAGGCTATCGTCCTTCTGTGCCACTACTCCACCCTTTTGTATGAGTGTCGCATCGATATTCACCTCGCCTATATCATTGACAATCACCGCAAAGCGTATGCCGCGGCGATTGGTCAATATTCTATTTAGTAATGTCGTCTTGCCACTGCCCAAATATCCCGTCAGCAGCAAAACTGGTATGCTATTTTCGTTCATCATTGAATGTTATTTATTTTGGACGACAATTTAGTCTATCTTCAGTGACTCGGATTAATTTTACAACAACATTAACAACTTATTTCAACAACTATTGCGCTCGCAACAACACAGCGAGCGCCAAGGGGACATTATCTCCAACAATAAAAAAACAATTAGGACCTACAATAAAACAATCACTTGCCGCGGGGGTGTGTTGTTCCCCCGCGGAATTGTTGTTGGTTTATGTTGTTTGAGTTGTTGTTAATAACATCACTCTTTCATTGTCTTCTTAATCACTCTACCTCACTGCTGCGTATTGCACATACAGGTCATAGTAGTAGTTAAACAACTCCTCGCGTTCGTAGCGTTCGAAGTTCTGCATCACATAGCCCAAGATAGCCATCTGCTGTTGCACGACACTGCGCGACGACTCGCGATGATCCTTCACCAACGAAGCACCCCATTCCAGATACTCCACGCTGTTGTCGGCTACCTTCGTCATGATATTATCACCCTTCTCCATCTCGCCCAATTGGTAGTAGTACGCTGCCATCGTCGCGGATGTGTAGTCGTAGGAGATATTATACCCTGGCAACACCTCCTCCGCGAAGTCCAGCACCTCCAGACACTTGTCGTGCTTGCCTTCCTCAAAGAGCGCCTCCACCAGTTCCATAAACATCATACGGTGGGTGCGGCACATACGCATAGTGTTCTCATCTATATAAATACCTGGCACATTCATATTGCCATATTTGAACTTATGCAGCATATTGTCGTACATCACCTCTGTGTTCACACGGTGTCTGCCATCTGCGCTACGCTCAGGCGTGATACGATATGCCAGACCCGTGAGCTCCAAGTATGGGTCAAGACCCAAGTGATAATCATTACCTATCGTCACCGCGAAATACATAGGACGCTTCCATTCGTTGGTCGAAAGCATATCCATCACCATCATTTCCGAACGAGTGAATCGGCGTGCTTTCTTAAACATAATCTTCTGACTGTCAGGAGCGAATACGTATAGCTGATCACTTGGTATATACCCTTCGCCATCGCGTTTGGTGCGTGGGTCAGTCGAGTGCAAGAACTGGAAGGCCTTCTTCACCTCCAGCGGTGCATTCAGTCTATTCTCCACCCATACCACTTCGTTCTTGCCTGGCATATAGTCCTTCTCATCCCATGAGATAGGCAGACCTGGTGAGTTATAGTATGGACGTTTCATTTGGCTGATATACCAGTCTGTTTGCAGATACGAGAGGTTACATGCACGCACATCATCGCGCTCCTGCTCTACCTCTAAGTTGTACCACAGTGGGAAGGTATCGTTATCGCCATTGCAGAAGATTATCGCCTCTTTGTCACAGCTCTTCAGGTAGTTCGCACCGAAGTCACGCGCTGCATATCTGTTCGAACGGTCATGGTCATCCCAGTTCTGCGATGCCATCTGTACAGGCACAAGCAAGCTAACCAATACCACAGCCGCAGCCACGGCACCACGCACCTTCTCGTTCTTCACGGCTTGGCTGAGCATATCAATAATAGCCATCACGCCCAAGCCAATCCATATACAGAACGCATAGAACGAGCCTGCGTACGCGTAATCGCGCTCACGTGGTTGATAAGGTGTCTGATTCAGATAGACCACAATAGCCAGACCCGTCAAGAAGAACAGCAGGAACACTATCGCAAACGAACGATAACCCTCTTTCTTCTCACCCTTATTCATACGCTTGCTCAGTTGCCAACCCAAACCTATCAGTCCGAGGATAAGTGGCAAGAAGTAATATACATTATGTCCCTTATTCTCACGCAGTTCGCTTGGCAACTTGCTTTGGTCACCATAGAGCGCATTATCTATGAATGGAATACCCGAGATCCAGTTACCCTTCGTCAGTTCGCCATGCGACTGAATATCGTTCTGGCGACCCGCAAAGTTCCACATGAAGTAGCGCCAGTACATGAAGTTCACTTGATAGCGGAAGAAGAACTTCAGGTTCTCGCCAAAGGTTGGGCAGTACTCCGTCTTCGGTTGTCCGCAATAGTCATAGCGAATCTTCTTACCCTTCACATCTGCCCATGACTTATACGCATCCACATGGTGCGCTTGTCCAGAGTGCATACGTGGGAAGAGCATCTTAAACTCGTCCATATACACATACGAGTTCTTGTAACCCGTTACTACATAGCGGTCTTTCGCGGGGTCCCCGACGGAACTCGTGGTTCCGTGGGGTGCTTTCTCGCCCTCTACCTTTGGTGCGGGTGCATATTGCGCATGCCCTTGTTTCTCCACAGGAATACACATATTGCCCTTCACCTCCAGTTTCACAGGTGCATTATAGGTCTGTCCGTAGAACAATGGTGTATCGCCGTATTGCTCGCGGTTGAGGTAGTACTTCAGCGAGAACACATTGTCGGGCGAGTTCTGATCCATTGGGGTGTCCGCATTGGAGCGAATCACTATCGCCGCATAGCTCGCATAACCTATCACCACCACAGTCACCATCATCGCTATCGTATTCAACCAACGTGCAGGGATAACCTCCTTCTTGGAGAAAAGCACAATCAGCATCACATTGATAAGAATGATACCTATTGCCCAACTCTCTTTAATGAATGGCACACCAGCCAACGCCATTGCCAACACAAAGGAGATGATAGTGCGGGTATTGATAGTTGCTTCTTTCTCTATCACGGTGTAACTCTCCCAAATAGCCCAAACGAGTGCTGCTGCCATCAGCACGAGATAGACTGCCAGACCTGTATTAAATGGACAGCCCAACACATTGGTAAACAGCAGTTCAAACCATCCTGCTATCGTTGGCACGCCTGGAATAATGCCGTACAATATCACTGCCAGTATAGCCACCGATACGCCAAACGCGGCGCATACGCCTTTCCATGTAAATTCGTGGCGACGGAAGTAATATACCAACACAATAGCGGGTATGGTCAGCAGGTTCAAGAGGTGGGTACCGATACTCAGACCCATCAGATAAGCAATCAGTATCAGCCACTTATCCGAACCTTCCTCATCGGCATGCTCGTCCCATTTCAGGATAAGCCAGAACACCACTGCGGTAAACAAGGATGACAGCGCATAAACCTCACCTTCCACAGCTGAGAACCAGAACGTATCCGAGAAAGTGTATGCCAACGAACCGACCAAGCCAGCACCTAACAACCCTATCCCTTTTGCCAAAGTATCAGGGCGCATTAACTTACGTCCGAGCGCGGTAATCGTCCAGAACAGGAACAGTATGGTGAACGCCGAAGCCAATGCAGAGAGGGCATTCACGCACATGGCTACATGGGCGGTATCGCTCGCGAAGAGTGAGAAAAAGTGTCCCAACAGCATGAAGAATGGTGCTCCGGGTGGGTGTCCCACGTCCAGTTTGTGTGCACTAACGATAAACTCGCCGCAGTCCCAGAACGAGGCTGTTGGCTCCATTGTCAAAAGATAGGTAGCAGCTGCGATAGCAAACACTATCCATCCGCCAATCCTATTCCATAGTTTGAAATTTTTCATAAAAATGTATTGTTCATTGCGCTATAGCGCGTTCAAAATTGTTCAATATGGTTCATCATTGCACATAATAAGGCAATTTGGGCGCAAAGGTACAACAAAAAATGCACATTTGCAAGAAAATCGCGCGAAAGTTTACTTTCGAGTGCGATTTTGTTGGAAATGGGCTGCATATAATTCTTTTATTTGTTCTTCAAACCCTATACTCCACACCCTATTTATCGGGTGAATAAGCGGTGGATAAGCGGTGGATAGCACTTCATCACTCGGACCAACAGACCAACGGACCAACATGATTTCAAATCTCATATACACATACATGTATGTGTGTGAATGTTTAGAAAGTAGTTGGTCTGTTGGTCCCTAATTATTCAATAATACAACATCAAAAGTTTTCCGTTTTTGAACAATCTTTTTTATTGCGGTTATCATTTTTATCTCACCATTCTTCTATCATCACACTCTCACTTTTACCCCTTCAACCTCTCTACCAACATCGCCACACCCACGGTTGCTTTCTCGCGGATATGCTCAAAGTTATCCGACAGGTGCGTATCGTATGGATCATATGCCAAGCCAGGATTGATGATATACTTCTCAGCCGCAGGCGGAGCAAAACGCACCAGACTGGCAGCCGGATAAACCGTCAAAGACGTACCAATAACAATCAGGATATCCGCCTCTCTCACAAGAGGAATAGCCACCTCAAACATCGGAACACTCTCGCCAAACCACACCACATATGGGCGCAACTGCGAGCCATCAGCCGCCTTATCGCCCATACACAAAGGCACCTCCAAAGGCAGTTCCATAATGCAGTCAGGATCATCACGATCCACAGAAGATGTGACCTTCGTTATCTCACCATGCAAGTGCAGCACATCCGTACTACCCGCCCGCTCGTGGAGGTTGTCAATGTTCTGCGTAATAATAGTAACATCGTAATGCTTCTCCAATTCCGCCAACAAGAGATGGGCCTTATTGGGTTGCACCTCCATAAGGTCACGGCGGCGCATGTTGTAGAACTCAAGCACCTTAGCTGGCTCTTCCTCCCAGCCCTCAATGCTCGCCATACGTTGCCAGTCATACTGCTGCCACAGACCGCCTTCGTCGCGGAAAGTAGCTACCCCACTCTCGGCACTGACACCAGCACCAGTGAGTACAACAATACGTTTGCGTGCAACAGATTGCTCCTCATTGAGCAATGATTCAAAAGAGTTGTTCATTTTCATAGTTTTCGTTTTTTTGTGTGTTTAACCTTTAATTCGTAAAATCGCACCACAAAGATACAAATAATTATCGATATGACCAAATTTACCTTGAGATTTATGGTGTTATCACCCATTTTTTGCAGATTTATGCCGTTTTATTTGTATAAATAAAAAAAAAATCGTACCTTTGCGCGCTTTTTGTGCGGGTACGCACTCACAACAACAGCATATAAACATCAAAAACAATACAACAATCATGAATTTGAACGACAGAATTATTGCAGACATTGGACTGGGTTATGTAGGATTGCCATTGGCAATTGAGTATGGTAAGAAATACCGCGTTATCGGTTTTGACATTTACCAAGCACGTGTAGATGAACTCAACCGCGGCGAAGACCACACCCTCGAGGCTGACCTCGTAGGCATGAAACAAGCACGAGATGCATACGAAAGTACCAAGAAGATTGGTCTCACCTTCACCAGCAACATGGAGGACCTCAAACAAGTCAACACCTACATTGTGACCGTACCTACCCCAATCGACCGCTTTAACAACCCCGACCTCACTCCACTTTTGAAAGCCAGTGAGACCATCGGCAAGACCCTCAACAAAGGCGACCTCGTCATTTACGAGTCCACTGTTTACCCAGGTTGCACCGAGGAGGACTGTGTACCTGTACTCGAGAAGCACAGTGGCTTGAAGTTCAACGTGGACTTCTTCTGCGGCTACTCACCAGAGCGTATCAACCCAGGTGACAAAGTGAACACCCTGACCAAAATCAAGAAAATCACCTCAGGTTCTACCCCAGAGATAGCAGACCTCGTAGATGCTATGTACAACTCTATCCTCGAGAATGGTACCCACAAAGCACCTAACATGAAAGTGGCAGAGGCAGCGAAAGCCGTAGAGAACAGCCAACGCGACGTGAACATCTCATTCATGAACGAGCTCGCACTCATCTGCGACCGCGTAGGCATTGACACCAATGATGTGATTGAGGCTGCAGGCTCCAAATGGAACTTCCTCAAATACCGTCCAGGACTCGTAGGCGGACACTGCATCTCAGTCGATCCATACTACTTGGCACACAAAGCCAAATCACTGGGCTACGAGCCACAAGTCATCCTCTCTGGTCGTGCCGTGAACAACTCTATCGCGAAATTCATCGCGGACAAAGTGCTGAAACTCATGATTCAGAAAGACCATAAGATCAAAGACTCACACGTGCTCGTTCTGGGTGTGACCTTCAAGGAGAACTGCCCAGACTGCCGCAACACCAAGGTAGTGGACATCGTGGAGGAACTTGAGGACTTCGGTTGCCAAGTGGACATCTACGACCCATGGGCAAGCAACGAGGTCGTGAAACATGAGTACGGCAAAGAGCTGATTCCAGCCATAGACCCTGACAAAGAGTATCATGCTGTGGTTGCCTGCGTAAGCCACAACCAGTTCATGACCTTCGACTTCAAGAAATACAAAGACCAAGGCGCAGTCATCTTCGATGTGAAAGACTTCGTGGATCGCAGCGTAGTGGATAGCAGATTGTAATCAAAAAATCTCCTACTCCCGTTGGTCGAGAAATCTAAACCATCCAAACTAGAACAGGGGATATATTTATCAACAATACCGACAATTAGGAACCAACAATAAAAACAATTCCTTGGCAAGCGCCAATGTTGGGCGTGCGCAGATGTTGTTTAAGTTGTCTTTGAAATTGGTTTAGATAGTTTGGATTTCTGCCCGTAGGGCAAGGAGAATAATAAAATGAACAAATGACAATAGCAGTAGCAGGAACGGGATACGTAGGACTGTCGATAGCGACACTGCTGGCACAACACCATCAAGTGCTGGCCGTGGACATCATACCCGAGAAAGTGGAGATGATCAACCGCCGACAATCCCCCATCCAAGATGAATACATCGAAAAGTATTTCGCCGAGAAGCAGCTAAACCTCACTGCCACACTCGATGCCGAAACGGCATACCGAGAGGCGGAGATAGTGGTCATAGCCGCTCCTACGAACTACGATAGTCAAAAGAACTACTTCGACACTTCCGCCGTGGAGTCGGTCATTGAAGTGGTTCTGCGCGTCAATCCTAAGGCCATCATGATTATCAAATCCACGATTCCTGTGGGCTATACCCAATCGGTACGCAAGAAATTCGGCACGGAGAACATCCTCTTCTCCCCCGAGTTTCTGCGCGAATCGAAAGCGCTATACGACAACCTCTATCCTTCGCGCATAATTGTCGGTACCGACATGCAAAACGAGCGCTTAGTGGAGGCAGCTAAGCAGTTTGCTGCGCTGCTGCAAGAGGGTGCATTGAAGCCCGAAGTGGACACCCTGTTCATGGGCTTCACCGAGGCAGAGGCGGTGAAACTGTTCGCCAACACCTATCTGGCATTGCGTGTGAGTTACTTCAACGAACTGGACACCTACGCCGAGATGAAAGGACTGGATACCCAGTCCATCATCAATGGCGTATGTCTTGACCCACGTATCGGCACACACTACAACAACCCATCGTTTGGTTACGGCGGCTACTGTTTACCAAAAGATACCAAGCAGTTATTGGCGAACTACCAAGATGTACCCGAGAACCTCATTGAGGCCATCGTGGAGAGCAATCGCACACGCAAGGACTTTATCGCCGACCGCGTGCTGGCGAAAGCGGGCTACTACGACTACTACAACAATGGTCAGTACAACGCCCAAGAGGAGCACAGTTGCGTGATAGGCGTATATCGCCTGACCATGAAGTCGAACTCCGACAACTTCCGCCAGTCGAGCATACAGGGCATCATGAAGCGCGTGAAAGCCAAAGGTGCGCAGGTCATCATTTACGAACCTACCCTACCCAACGGCACGACCTTCTTCGGTTCGCTGGTAGTGAACGACTTGGAACAATTCAAAGCACAGTCACAAGCCATCATCGCCAACCGTTACGATGCATGCCTGGAGGATGTGAAGGAGAAAGTATATACGAGGGATATATTCCGTAGAGATTAGGCAAAAGGTTAAAGGTTAAAGGCGAGGAACTTGGCAGAAAAGATAGAAAATATAGGAAAAAAGGACATCGCGTGGAGTTATGCCGCGACGATTTTTCGTGTAGGTTCAGGCATTATACTATGGCCGTTCATCCTTAGTCAGATGTCCGCAGAAACAGTGGGTATCTGGAATGTAATGATAACCATCATGGGATTCGTTGCATTGCTTGACTTTGGTTTTCAACCTTCTTTTGCGCGCAATATTAGTTATATCTTCTCAGGCGTAAAAAAATTACAGAAAAATGGCATTCAAACGGTGGAGGATAGTGAAGGAGTTAACTATTCTCTGCTGGCAGGAACCCTACAAGCCATGCGTAAGTTCTATCGTTGGATGGCATTGGGTGTGTTCCTCCTATTAGGAACAGCTGGCACAGCCTATTTCTATCAGATTCTTCAAAAATACTCTGGTGATCAGACAGATGCACTTATAGCTTGGATAGTATTGATTGCTATAAATAGCTACAACGTATATACCTTGTACTACAACGCATTGTTGCTCGGCAAAGGATTTATTCGTCGCGAAAGACAGATTATGATTCTGAGTCAAAGCATTTATCTTTGCTTGGCCATTGCACTGATATATGCAGGATGCGGTTTGATAGCTATCGTGGCTTCGCAAGCCGTTTCTATCCTATTGCAACGTATTCTTGCATATAAAGTATTCTTTACGAAAGAACTGAAACAGCGCTTAACACATGTAGAGGCAGAACCTACAAAGGAGATTCTGAAAGCGATATATCCCAATGCGGTCAAAGTCGGACTAACACAAGTTGGCGGTTTCCTTGTAACCAAATCTGCTATGTTAATCGGTTCACTATTCCTGACACTGGAAGAGACCGCATGTTACGGCATTACATTGCATGTCATAGACATACTTGCACGTTGTAGCACAGTATATTATCAGTCGCTCGCCCCTAAGATTGCCCAGAGCAGAGCCAATAGAGATATGAGTCAGCTAAGACGTCATTTTGCTTATAGCATCGGCATTTTAGCAGCTACATTTATACTCGGAGGTAGTACTATCGCCTTTTTAGGCAACTGGGGATTAGAACTTATAGGTAGCGAAACGAGATTCCTACCCACCACAATGCTTTGTGCCATGCTACTAATCAATTTATTAGAAAACAATCATGCCACAGCAGCAGGTTTCATTTCAGCAGATAATCGCATCCCATTTTTCATACCATCATTAATAAGTGGCGCTGGAACATTGCTACTATTATGGCTGTTTTTGTCCGTATTCCATTGGGGCATTTGGGGTATGATTCTCGCACCAGGATTGGCGCAATTGGTTTATCAAAACTGGAAATGGCCCAGTGTAGTCATTAAAGAGATTTATTTCAACACATCTTACTCATTACCATCATAATGTTAATATACATACCTTTCATATATTTCACCACGTGGTTAATTCTCCATTTATGCGTATCTAAGGCGCGATTTGGAGCAGGCGCTATGTCGCTACTATGGGTAGATTTGAGTGCATTGTTTGCCATAATACTTGATGCTCGCAATTTATATGGAGAATTTGGTTGTAATCCGAATGCGATTTCACTGAGTGGTATTTTGATATATTGTTTGTGTTGGACAATCGCTTTATATCCCCTTATCAAACTGGATAAAATATCGTTTGACGAGCTATCTGTCACAAAACCAAGACTATTTACCATCATCTGCTATGTGTTTATCTTCTCTATGGTTGCACACATAGCCTTTATCGATATTGATAGTATCATCGCTGGCTTTACCAAGGATATGGCTGAGGCATATAACGACTCTCTGGAATCAGAGACCTACCAAGGTGGCGCTGGTAATTTTATCATGTGGATTCCAAATATCATATCATCTTTTGGACCACTATACCTCATGTTATGGTTTATCAGTTTAACCCTATGCAGACAAAATCGAATCATACGCATAGGCCTGCTCTTATCCTCCATGTTGGCTATGATATCAGGTGTTGCAGCTGGTGGACGCGCACAATTAATATGGTGGCTTATCACTTTTATGATATACTTCTACCTATTCAAGCCTATTCTGAGCAAACAACATATTAGAAATATCTATATACTCCTCATCTCAGCAGGTAGTCTTGTTCTTATTGCGTTGTTGGCCATTACGCTATCGCGATTTGATGATGGAGGAGACCAAGCAATGGACTCATTCATCGGTTATGCGGGGCAACAAATCAATAATTTCTGCACAATCATACCCCATGCAAAAATTGGTCCTACGTATCCAAAACATATACTGCCATTATATAACTACATTATTAATCATGAAGCCGTACGCTTGCAAGATTATCACGCTATTATCGGAGATGCTTTTCCATACCAAATGAATGTATTCTTCACCTTTTTTGGCGATTTGATACATGACATTGGTTTAGGAGGACTATGCGTGTTCATGATAATGTACATGCTGATATGCAGTAGGATTGTTAATAATAAACAGGAAGGCTCATTCACCTTTGCTAAACTACTTCTCATGTCCATCTTAATCAGATTCCCTGTAGAAGGACTCTTTAGTTGGCCTTTCGTCAGTTATAAACACTCATTATTTATGCTATTCACGTGTGGTATGTTTTTCATATTCCAGTACACGCTAAAATACGGTCAAAAAAGAATCTTATGAAAAAGGATTTATCATTAATCATATTGACATATAACTCCGAAAAAGATATATACGATTGTCTCCAATCTGTATATCAACATAATGACATCGGCGATGCATTAGAAATTATCGTTGTGGATAATAATAGTACCCATTACGCCGAGATGCAACGCACCATTCAGTCATTATATCCCGACATCAAAATAATAGCCAACACCAGCAATGGAGGATACGGACAAGGTAATAATGTGGGTATCACGGCTGCCACATCACCTATTATCTGCATCATGAATCCAGATGTACGATTAATAATGCCTGTATTCAAAGAAATGCTGCACACATTGAATCAAGAAGACAATATCCTATGTGGAGGCAAGCAATATGTTGCATTGAACAGGCCATCCGTATCTATTTCCTACGACCATCATGCTCCCGCTATCATGCAGAGCATAGGTAATCTTCTGCGCAGGAAATATGACAAATACGACTATAGGCACATGTGGCTTTCGGGTGCATTTTTCGCTATAAGAAAAAAAGAGTTTGAACAGATAGGTTTATTTGACGAACGTATCTTCATGTACGGAGAAGAGTTTGACATACATCTTAGGATTCGCAAGCACATGCCCCACAAAAAAATAAAATATCTACCCCACTTACAGTATTTGCATTTGATGGAAGAGCGAGTAATCACAAAAGAATATATTCACAAACAATTACTATCAGACATACGCATTTGTGAACGACATGCCATCTCTGCACGACTATGTTTGCGCAGAAAAATACGGGCTCTAAAAATTAATCTATTCATTCATCGATTGTTGTGTTGGTTAAAATCCACACCAACGACAACACATGCCCACACACTACAGCTCAATGTGTTGAAAGAGCTATACGAAACAATATAATATATATAATAAGGAAAGACTACGTGAAAGTTACAATCATCATACCATGCTATAATGCATCTGCATACATAGCCAGTTCCATCTCATCTATACAATCACAGACCCTAACGGATTGGGAAATGATTATTGTAGATGATGGTTCTACGGATAATAGCGCAGATATTGTACAACAGTTCTCCAACAAAGACCCTCGAATAAAATTAGTGCAAAAAGCCAATGGAGGAACTGCCAGCGCACGAAAATTGGGATTAGAACATGCTACAGGAGAATACATTCAATTTTTAGATGCAGATGATAGCATTGATACAGACAAATTAGAAAAACAAGTACATCTTATGCAATCACAGCACTTAGATGTTACTTATACTGATTGGAAAGCGGCATATACAACTGGAGAATTTAGTAGAGTTTGTAGTGGCTCTTTTACATTATTTCATGTGCTAACATTATGGGGTATTTTCTGCACATTGCCAATCCATTGCTTTCTCTATCGAAAACAATTTTTAATGCAACACCATATTACAATTCCAACACACATCAAGCAACGAGAAGATTGGGATTTTCATATTGAAGTTTTAAGTGAAAATCCACATATAGCACACATTTCAGGATATTGTGGTGCAATATACACTATGTCTCCAACTAGCAAGATTAATAGTGTCCCATTAGAGAGATTTCAAATGGGGAATTTCAAATATCTCACATACAAAATAAATCAAAGCAATGGTATAAAAAAGATATTACTTAATTTGCGATTTTCTATTGAACTTGTACTTTGGACTATAAGAAAAGTCAGATATCACTATACGAAACTCATATCACCACAGAACAAGTCAAATAAGCTTTATACAGACAAAACGCTGACAGTAGGCATTATATTGTCACCAATCGCATCAATTATTGTTCTATCTAAAATCATCACATCTCATATAAATGCTTTGATATGCAGCAAAAACAATTAGCTTTTATATATTAGGAGAAAAAAGCAGTTTGTTACACACATAATTATTGAAAATTAATGAGTAATCTATTCAATAAAAAAACACGAGTTATAGCATTGCATCTGCCCCAATTTCACGCCATACCAGAAAATGACAAATGGTGGGGCAAAGGATTTACCGAGTGGACAAATGTAAAACGAGCCAAACCATCATTTCCAGGGCACTACCAACCTCGTGTCCCAGGCGAGTTAGGATACTACAACATGTTAGACTCGGACATCAAGGAGAAGCAAGCTCAACTGGCACGCGAAGCGGGAATTGAGGGATTCTGCTATTACCACTATTGGTTTGGCAATGGCAAACAATTATTAGAGAAACCCGTACAACAAATCGTAGAAAGCGGTAAACCTGACTTCCCATTTTGTTTGTGTTGGGCCAATCACACATGGTCCAATAAAACATGGGAAAAGTCATCCGCCTTAGTCAAAGAATCCATCTTAATGGAGCAAACTTATGGTGGTATAGAAGATTATACGGAACACTTTTATTCGCTCCTAAAGACCTTCCAGGATCCTCGATACATCAAAATAGATGGACGATTAGCGTTTCTTGTATATGACACGATTGGGTTTACAGATGTCACCACATTTATACAGACTTGGCGCGATTTGGCAGCAAAGAATGGTCTGCCTGGTTTTTATTTCATAGGCATGACACCATCGACTATTTCTACCTATACGGATAGCCATGGCAAACAGGTCACATGTCTCCCTAACTTAAAAAGCAGTGCTACATTATTTCAAAAAACATTGGATTTAGGTTTTGATGCAGTCAATTCCTTCGGTAAACGTAGAGGAGAAATGCTGGCTATTGGTAAATTTAGAAGTTTACTCAATAAAGTGTTAATGAAATTACACCTAATGAACTCTGTTAATTATGATTATGCGAAAACCGTTGCAGGATTCTTCGCACCAGAAGATAGTTGGGAAAATGTATTTCCAACCATCTTGCCACAATGGGATCGAACTGCTCGTGTAGGTAAAGCAGATGGTGTATATCTCAATAGTACACCAGAAAAATTTCAGCAACATGTAGAACATGCCTGTGAGCTTATTAAGGACAAACAACCAGAGCACCAAGTAATCATTCTTAAATCATGGAACGAGTGGGCAGAAGGAAATTACATGGAACCAGATGTTAGATATGGAAAAGGGTATATCCAAGCATTATACACAGCTCTTAAACGTCAAAAATAATGGAAATATCGGTTATTATACCTACATATAAACCAAAAAATTATATTTGGGATTGCCTGCATTCATTGAATAGTCAAACATTAAATCCAGAAATGTTTGAGGTTATCATCATTCTTAATGGTTGCAATGAACCATACCTTTCTCAACTAAAATCACACATTCATACTTGCTCACCAGCATTAGACATCCATGTAATCCAAACAGATGTAAGCGGTGTCTCAAATGCGAGGAATATCGGTTTAGATTACGCAAAGGGAAAATATATTGCATTTATTGATGATGATGACTATATCAGTCCTCATTATTTAGAAGAACTATACAACTTAGTCAACCAAGACACTATTGCGTTGGCATATCCCTATGCGTTTCATGACGGAAATCCAGAAACGCAACTACCGTATCGTATTACAGATGCATACGATTATTGCATCAAACATCATTGTCACTCCATCGCCTCACGGGCTCGAAAATTCTTCTCAGGACCTTGTATGAAACTGATTCCTATGTGTTTCATACAAGATAGACGCTTTGATCCATGCTTTAAAAATGGAGAAGATAGCTTGTTCATGTTCCTCATCTCAGACAAATTTCAAACGCTGAAATTCACCACCACGCAAGCTATATATTATAGACGCTATCGAAAAGGTAGTGCCAATTTCTCAACGAACAGATTGCAACGATTAAAAAATGCTATACGCTTATTCGTTGCATACACACGAATATATTTGTCGAACATCAAGCAATATAATTTTAATTTTTACATAACACGTATCATCGGTAGTATACGAGCTATTATTTCCGTTTAACTTGAAAGCATGAATAATCACAATAACATGAACATACTGATCGTAGCAGAACGTTTTTGGCCAGAGGTAGGAGCAGCACCATCGCGACTTATGAATATGGCAATAGGGCTTAAAGAGCACGGATGCGAGATTGACATCTTAAGCTCTTTACCTAACTATCCCAAAGGGAAGATATTTGATGATTATAAAGGCTGCATCAGCAAACATGAACAACACAACGGCATTAATATCTTCCGCTATTGGGTATATGCTACAGTGAGCCATAATCCTATTGCGAGGGCCATCAACATGTTCAGTTTTGCCATCATGATATGGCTATTTGCTCTGAAGACCAAACGCATTAAACAATATGATTATGTCATCATTCAGACACCGACTCTCGTTAGTGCTGCAAGTGCTATGACAATATTCAAGAAACTATACCACAAAAAGTGTATTCTGAATGTCAGTGACATATGGCCATCAACCGCCGTAGATATGGGGGTAATGAAAGAAGGCAGTAAGAGTCATCAATTTATGACCTGGCTTGAGAAATTTCTATACAACAATAGCGATGCCATATTAGGACAAAGTCAAGAGATTCTTAATCACATTAAGAACTATATCCCCAACACGCCACAATTGCTCTATCGGAACTTACAAACACATCATTTACACGAAGCACATACAACTAAACATCAACCATTAAGACTGGTATTTAGCGGTATGTTAGGCGTGGCGCAAGATGTATTATCAATCATTAAAAACGTACCCTTCAGCAACTTAGGAGTAGAATTTCATATCGTCGGAGGAGGTAAACAATATGATGCCATCAAACAGTACATTGCCGCCAATCCCAACTGTGGCGTAACTATATATGGATTTCTACCTAAAGAACGTATTCCTAATCTATTACAAGACTTCGATGTCAGTTTAGTACCATTAGCCACACATATTCAAGGAGCATTCCCTTCTAAAATATACGATATTATTCCTTTAGGACTTCCTATTATATTCAGTGGAAAAGGTGAACCTGCCGATTTTATCAAGAACCACAACCTCGGATACACATCATCACCAGAGGACTATGAAGCATTGATTGACAACATCAAGCATCTTTGCCATCTATCAAATGCTGAATATCATAAACTATCTGAAAATTGTATAGCGGTAAGTCGCGACCTATTAGACTTTCAACTACAAATAAAAACGACATTTTCATTCATTAAAAGCATTTAAATTACTAAAAAATCACTTTTCATTTGCATATATGAATATTTAGTTGTACCTTTGTGGACTAAATTAATTATTTATATATTGACGACAATAAGTTATGAGTATTTTTATCATTCTATTGGGTTTATTTATTGCTTTATTGGTATCAAGTATAGTATATCCTTTTGTTATCACATTCGCCAAGAAACATAATATCGTAGATAATCCTGATATCAGAAAACTTCAACGCCATCCTGTACCTGTCTTGGGGGGCATTAGTGTGTTTATCGGTATCGCAACATCCTTACTTTTCACGGCACAATATACAGACTGGTACACACTATATGGCGTTATCATCTTCATGTTTATCATGTTAATCATAGGATTATTAGATGATATCATGAATCTATCTGCTACTCTTCGATTTTGTCTTGAGATTATATTTGTTTGGGGATATATCGTTGCAAGTCACTCATGCATAGAGAATTTTCATGGATTATGGCAGGTGTACACGGTATCACCATTTATTAGTATTCCATTGAGCATATTAGCTGGAGTAGGAATCATCAATAGTATCAATCTCATCGATGGCGTGGATGGATATTCTTCGGGATATTGTATCAGTGCTTTTCTTTGCTTTTTCGTGCTATTTATGATTATGCAAGAATATGTTTTTGCATGTTTTGCTATGATTTGTGTGGGAGGTCTTATTCCATTTTATTTGCATAATGCATTTGGTCAAAAATCAAAAATGTATATTGGCGATAGCGGAACATTGATGATGGGTGCAGCACTTACTTGCTGTGTATTCATGGTTTTATCACAACAGAAAGCAAGCACCATATTAGCACAACAGAACATTGGACTTATAGCATTTTGCTTAGCTGTCTTGGGTATCCCTATTTTTGATACATTACGTGTCATGTTTGCACGCATCATACGAGGACATTCTCCTTTTATGCCAGACAAGACACACCTGCATCACCTATTTATTGATCTTGGATTTTCACATATCGGATGTGGTACAATTATTATATGCATGAACCTTATTAATGTGATGATTTGGTTCTTGATATATACATTAGGATTAAGTATAGACATACAATTCTATGCAGTCATCACAAGTTGTTTGCTGACTACTTTTGGCTTTAACCGCTGGATGAGATATTGCATTAAGAAACAAAATAGAGTATATAAATTCATGATTCGTTTTGGTGTCATTTCGCATATAGAACGAACAGGTTTTTGGCTCTTTCTACAAAACCTAATAGATGGTAAACTATTGAAAAAATAGTAGAATAACATTATACAGAATTCAAATCATATTTTTACCTATGGCATTTTTTGGATTATTCGGCAAAGAGAAGAAAGAAACACTCGACAAGGGCTTAGAGAAGACCAAAGAGTCCGTGCTCAGCAAGATTGGTCGCGCCATCGCTGGCAAGACTACTATTGATGACGATGTCCTCGACAACCTTGAGGAAGCACTCATCACCTCCGATGTGGGCGTTGAGACCACGCTCCGTATCATCGAGCGCATACAGGAGCGCGTCAAACGCGACAAATATATGGGAACTACAGAGCTCAACCGCATTCTCGTGGACGAGGTAGGCTCCCTCCTGGCAGAGAACAACTCTACTCAGGTACTGGACTTCGCAGATGAACTCCCCTGCAAACCCTACGTCATCATGGTAGTAGGTGTCAATGGTGTAGGCAAAACTACCACCATCGGTAAACTCGCGCACCAATACAAACAAGCGGGCAAAAAGGTCTATCTCGGTGCTGCCGACACCTTCCGCGCCGCAGCCGTAGAGCAACTCTGCATCTGGGGCGAACGCGTAGGCGTGCCTGTCATCAAACAGCAACAAGGTTCAGACCCTGCCAGCGTGGCCTTTGACACCCTATCCAGCGCCAAAGCCAATGACGCCGATGTCGTACTCATCGATACCGCAGGTCGCTTGCACAACAAGATCAACCTCATGAACGAGCTCACCAAGATCAAAAACGTCATGCAGAAGGTCGTACCCGATGCACCACATGATGTCATGCTCGTCTTAGATGGTAGCACAGGTCAAAACGCCTTTGAGCAAGCCAAGCAGTTTACCAAAGCCACGCAAGTAAGTTCTCTTGCTATCACTAAGTTAGATGGTACCGCCAAAGGTGGTGTAGTCATCGGTATCAGCGACCAGTTCAAGATTCCTGTACGCTATATCGGTTTGGGCGAGCAGATGAAAGACCTGCAAGTCTTTGATAGAGAAGAGTTTGTAAAATCCCTATTGCACGTTGACTAATCCTATGCGTAAATTCCTATTCATGGCTACACTTGCCCTACTATCCGCCTCTTGCCAAGTCAAGGAGGATACCACCAAAGCCCCTATCACCAAGCCCGAAATCACCATTGAGGGCGGACGCCTCACTCCTGAAGCCCTCTGGGCAATGGGACGCATCAACTCCGTATTGCCTAACGAAGAAACCAATCAGATTGCCTATACCGTTAGTTACTATAGCGTTGAGGAGAACCGCTCCACCTCATGGATTCGCATCGCTAATGAGCAAGACAATCAGTTGGTCACCCAGAACGAATGGGTTGGCTATGAGCCCGCATGGTGGGGACAGCAAATGGCATATCTCAATGCAGGTAAGCTCTATCTTAATCCTACGCCTCTCGCCTCATCACCTCATCGCCTTATCGCCTTAAATGGCTTTGACCACGATATTGAAGGTTTCCTACTCTCTCCTAAGGGCGATAAGATTATCCTTATAGCTCAGGTTAAGACCGTTGCCAGCACCGCGGACAAACACCCCGATCTGCCTTTGGCATCAGGTCGCGTAGTAGATGACCTCATGTACAAACATTGGGACGAGTGGACCGAGACAGCTCCTCACCCATTCGTAGCAGACCTACTCAATGACGGCAAGTCTCTCGTAGTGAGCAACATCATAGACTTGCTTGATGGTACCCCCTACGAATCACCGATGAAACCTTTCGGTGGCATTGAGCAACTGGCATGGAGTCCCGATGGCAAAACCATCGCCTACACCTGCCGCAAGAAGAGTGGCATAGATTATGCCGTTTCCACCAACTCCGACATCTACCTCTACGACCTCGCGACAGGCACACACACCAACCTTACCGAAGGTAACGGTGGCTATGACACCAACCCCAGCTATTCGCCTGATGGTCAATACATAGCATGGCAATCCATGGAGCGCGATGGCTACGAGAGCGACGAGAACCGCCTCATGATTTGCCATATCGCTACAGGCGAACAGACTTTCCTCAGCCAAGGGCTCAACACCAATGTGGACAGCTACTACTGGAAAGATAATAACACCCTCGTCTTCAGCGCAGTATGGCATGCCACCGCTATGCTCTATGAGATTAACCTACAAGGCGAGCGCACATGCCTGACATCAGGTCAATACGATTATGTGCCTGCGGCCAACATAGGCGACACCTACTACTGTTTGCGTCACTCCATGTGCGAGGCCAACGAGATTTACCGTTTCACCACAGCCAATAGCCCATTGCCAATCGCTGAGGCTGACATCGTGCAACTCACCCACGAGAACGAGAATATCTACTCACAAATCACCATGGGTACAGTCGTTCCTCGTTGGCAGAAGACCACCGATGGCAAGCAGATGCTCACATGGATCATCTATCCGCCTCACTTCGACCCTAATAAGAAATATCCTACCTTGCTCTACTGCGAAGGTGGTCCACAATCGCCCGTAAGTCAGTTCTGGAGTTTCCGCTGGAACTTCATGATGATGGCTGCCAACGATTATATCATCGTTGCTCCTAACCGCCGCGGCTTGCCTGGTTTCGGCAACGAGTGGAACGAACAGATTAGTGGCGACTACGGAGGACAATGCATGAAGGACTATCTCGCTGCCATTGATGAGTTTGTAGCCAACGAGCCATACGCTGACAAAGACCGCTTGGGCTGCGTAGGTGCCTCCTTCGGTGGTTTCAGCGTTTACTGGCTGGCAGGTCATCACGACAAGCGCTTCAAGGCCTTCATTGCACACGATGGTATCTTCAATATGGAAATGCAGTACCTCGAGACTGAGGAGAAATGGTTCGCCAACTGGGACATGGGCGGTGCCTATTGGGATAAGAAGAACAAGATTGCACAGCGCACTTTTGCCAATTCGCCTCACCTCTTTGTCGGCGAATGGGACACCCCTATCCTCTGTATCCATGGCGAGAAGGACTACCGTATCCTGGCCAACCAGAGCATGGCTGCCTTTGATGCAGCTAAGATGCGTGGCGTACCAGCCCAACTATTGATTTTTCCAGACGAGAACCACTGGGTACTCAAACCACAAAACGGTATCCTCTGGCAACGCACCTTCTTCGCTTGGCTCGACAAATACTTAAAATAACTACTATCCCAACTAGTACAACTAGCACAACTAGATAAAAAAAAACGATAACTATGCTAAAAGACAAAACCGCCCTCATCACAGGTGCTTCACGCGGTATAGGACGCACCATCGCCCGCTACTTTGCTCAACACGGATGCCATATTGCCTTTACCGATATATGTCACGATGATAACGCAGATTCCCTCATGCACGAGCTTCAGCAGTTAGGCGTCAAGGCTCTCTTCATAGAGAGCAATGCCGCTAACTACGATGCCGCTCATGCCGTGGTAGAACAAGTAGTAGCCACCTTCGGCAGATTAGATATACTGGTCTGCAATGCAGGTATCACACGCGACACCTTACTCATGCGCATGAACGAGAAGCAGTGGGACGATGTGCTTGACATCAACCTCAAGTCCGTCTTCAACTATTGCCACGCAGCGACACCACAGATGATGCGCCAACGCAGTGGTAGCATCATTGCCATGTCCTCTGTCGTAGGTATTGGTGGCAATGCAGGACAATCCAACTATGCTGCCTCCAAGGCGGGCATCATCGGTTTCATCAAGTCACTGAGCAAGGAACTCGGTAGCCGCAATATCCGCGCCAACGCTATTGCTCCAGGTTTCATCCTCACCGATATGACCTTAGCGCTTCCCGAAGAGACACATGCAGAGATGGTCAAGATGATACCTATGCGCCGATGTGGCGAAACAGAAGAAGTAGCCAAAGTGGCTCTCTTCCTCGCCTCAGACCTATCCTCCTACGTATCAGGACAGGTCATTTCTGTCAATGGTGCTATGGGATAACGACTATACGAAACACCCTCTTTTAGGTTAATCCGCTTGCTGCATCTCTATTAGACGGTGGTAATAACCATTCGTAGCAAGGAGCTCATCATGAGTTCCTTGCTCTACTATTTGACCCTCGTGCAACACACAGATAAGGTCTGCATTGCGTATCGTGCTCAGGCGATGCGCTACCACCAGCGTAGTACGATCCTTCATCAGATTATCCAGTGCCTCTTGCACCAGTTTCTCAGACTCCGTATCCAGCGCAGATGTCGCCTCATCTAAAATCAATATAGGCGGATTCTTCAATATAGCGCGTGCAATAGATATACGTTGTCTTTGTCCACCACTCAGACGTGAACCGCGGTCGCCAATCGCCGTTTGATACTGCTCGGGTGTTGCCATGATAAAATCATCGGCATTGGCAATACGAGCCGCATTCCTCACCTCCTCCATTGTAGCTGACTCCACACCAAAAGTGATGTTGTTATAGAAGGTGTCATTAAAGAGTATCGCTTCCTGATTCACATTACCCATCAAGGCACGCAAGTCAAAAGTCTTCAACTCTCGTATATCCACGCCATCAATCGTTATTCGACCTGCTGTCGTATCATAGAAGCGGGGCAACAAATCCGCCATGGTGGTCTTTCCACTACCCGATTGACCCACCAATGCCACCGTCTGACCTTTACGAATATCCAGGTTTATATGCTTCAGTACAGGGCGGTCTGCCTGATAAGCAAAACTCACATCCTCATAACGTATAACTGACTGAAAATCGGCTATTTGTTTTGGATCGTCCGTGTTGCGAATATTGCTTTCCGTATTGAGTATCTTATCTATTCGCTCCAATGATGCCATACCACGGCGTATGCCATAAGTCGCTTTGCTCAGATCTTTAGCTGGATTGATAATCGAATAGAATATCACCAGATAGTAAATAAAGGTAGCCGCATCTATGGAGGAATGCTCACCCAATATCAGCATTCCACCAAACCAAAGCAGTATAGCGATAAGGGCAGTCCCCAAGAACTCCGACACGGGATGCGCCAAATAATAACGGCGGTTGATGCGGTTGAAGGTAGCTCGCGTAGCATTGATGAGATGCATAAAGCGCTCTATCAGTTTACTCTCTGCATTAAACGCTTTCACCACACGCAGTCCTCCCAAGGTCTCATCTATCTGCGTCAGTATCTCGGCATTCTGCTCTTGTCCTTTGGTAGAGGCACGCTTCAGCGAACGACCTATGCGTCCAATCAGCATACCTGCTACGGGTAGCAGCACTAGCACGAACAGCGTCAGTTGCCAAGAGATAGTGAATAGCGTGATGAGATAGACCATGATCATAATAGGGTCTTTGAACAGCATATCCAGCGTGGACATGATACTCGCCTCCACCTCATTCACATCATTGGTCATACGCGACATCACATCGCCCTTGCGTTCCTCCGTAAAGAAGCCGATAGGCAGACTCACCACCTTCTTATAAAGTTGTGCACGCAGGTCACGCAACACACCCGTGCGGATAGGAACCATAAAGTAATTAGCCAACCACGCCGTAAGACACTTGAGACCCGTGAGCAACACCAGACATGCGCCCAACAGCAGCAGAACGGATTGTGCACCACGCACCTCTATCTGCGTTTGGAGAAAATAGTATAGATTATTCTTCAGCAAATCAATAGTCTCCTGCATACTCTCCGCACTTGACCATGGAATATACACCGCCTCCGCCTCTGACAATCCAAACAGGATTTGCAGCACAGGTATAATAGTCGCAAATGAGAAGAGCGACAATATCGTTGACAGCACATTGAAGAATAGGTTCGCTGCCACTTGCCAACGGTATGGCGGTATGAAACGACGGAGAAGAGAGAGTATATTCATAAGTCGTGGTGTAGAATTATTTAGTATGGTGTAGAACTATTCATTTTTTTACGATTGCTTTCGCTCACATACAGCAGTATCTGTCTATCAAAGGCATCTTGGTCGATGCCCAAGTCTGTCTGTATCGGCAGCACATGCAACTTCTTCCCGAGGGCTTCTATCAGCGGTGTATGCAGCATACGCATATAGTCTTTTTCGGTCGTCACCACGTGTTTATACTGCTCAGCCCTACTCAAGATAAGTTTTATATCAGTCTTCGTAAAATTGCGATGGTCAGCAAACGCCAGCAATTCGGTATCGGGATACTGCTGTTGCAGGTGATGTAGCAGGGGCGCAGGATTAGCTATACCCGCCACAAGTAGAGGGGTCGAGGAGATACGCAAAGGCGCATAACCTATAGAGGAATAATACAAATGTTGATACGATGCCAGACGCAGACTATTGCTCACAATACGACGGTCTATGGGCTGCATCGTCTTCGGACATTTAGTCACTACTACAGCATTGGCGCGTGCACTCTCAGCGGGCAAATCGCGTAAGGTACCACGTGGCAACATATGGTCATGCACATACAACTTGTCATACGATGTCAGCAATATATAGAAACCCGCTCGTAGTTGGCGATGCTGATAGGCATCATCCAAGATGACGCATTGCAGATCAGGAATTTGTTGTTGCAATTGCTTAACACCTTGTACCCTATCGGCACACACGGCCACTGGTATATCTGGATAATGCGTATGAATAAGCATCGGTTCATCACCTATAGTCTTAGCAGTATCCTGCTCGTTGGCCAAACGAAATCCAGTGGTCTTTCTGCCGTATCCGCGCGATAAGACTGCGACTTTGTAGGTAGGTGATAGCAGACGAATCAGATACTCGGTCATAGGTGTCTTGCCGGTACCACCTACTGCTAAATTTCCAATGGCTATAGTGGGCACATCTACCTTATGAGATGGCAGAACGCGGTCGTCATATAAGACATTGCGTACCCATACGCCAAAGGCATAGAGCCATGATAGGGGGGCGAGAAGGAACTTCATTGCTATTCAATTATTAGATTTCTACTGCTTATATAACTTAAAGGTCTTGCGGTGGTAGGGCGTTATACCATACTGCTTTATGGCTTCGTAATGCGCCTTGGTAGGATATCCCATGTTCGTATCCCAATGATACTGTGGAAACTGCTCATGCAGTCGCAACATATATTCATCGCGATAGGTTTTTGCCAAAACGCTGGCTGCCGCTATGCTCAGGTACTTGCCATCTCCTTTAACTACCGTTTGGGCGGGTATCTCCAGCACTTGTCCATCTGGGATATAGGGTTTCCACTTATTACCATCCACAATGATGTGTTGAGGAGTTACCTTCAGTTTATCCAATGCCCGCTGCATGCCTACGATAGAAGCATTGAGGATATTGATTCGGTCTATCTCTTCGGCTGTCACTTCCACTACCGCCCATGCGCTGGCATATTGCTCTATGAATGGTCGCAGATAGAGACGCTGTTTGTCCGTTAGTTGCTTGCTATCGTTGAGCAACGACAGCCACTCGCTGTGTTCGTCTATCTCCAGCAAACGGGGGTCTAACACCACCGCAGCAGCAAACACACTGCCAGCCAATGGTCCGCGCCCTGCCTCATCGCAACCCGCCTCCACTACACCTTCTATATAACATGTTTTTAACATTCTTGCTCTGCTTCTGGACTCCTATAATTAGAACGGATAACCGATGGCAAAATGGAAACTCATATCTTCCTGCCAGTTGAGTCCATTGGATATAGTACGCCACTGAGTACCATAGAGTTCGCCATACATACGACTGGGGTCATACAATTTCACGCCAAAGTCCACGCGGAAAACAAATATCGAGAAGTCCAATCGTACACCCACACCATATGCCAACGCTATCTGTTTATAGAACTCATTCCAGTGGAACTGACCATTAGGTTGTGTCTCGTAGTCAAAGATAGTCCATATATTTCCCGCATCCACAAAGGCTGCCAATTCGATAATCGACCACACTTTAGCACGGTACTCCACGCTCAAATTCAGGCGTATATCGCCCGATTGGTTGTTAAAGTCAATCATACTACCATTTCCACGATAGCCACCTGGTCCCAGACTGCGCGCTGTCCAACCACGCACACTATTGGCACCACCTGCGAAATAACGTTTCTCAAATGGCACTGCCTGCGAGTTAGCATATGGCACCGCCAAACCTAAATCCGCATGATAAACCAAACGGTGCGATGGGTTAAATATCTGATTATACGTAAACGACACATCGGCCTTGGCAAACTGCGCAAAGCGTGTACCAAACAGGGTATACTTACCTTCGCTATCCGTAGGGAAGCGAAACGCTTCCGCCAAACCGAGCATCAAGTTACCTGCCGTCTCTATATTATAATTCACATTGGCATAGGAACGATATGGTTGGCGCGAAGAGAACGATGAGTAGTTGCCCGAATAGCCCCACCCCACAATAAAGTGGTTCTCGTAGGAGTATTTGAGAATATTGGTCGATTGCAAGAACTGATCACGAAACGCATCGCTGATCCAGGGCAAATAGACATAACTGATGTCCGCAAAGCGGAACTGATGTTGCCATCGCGATAAGCGTTGGCGCAATTGGTACTGCAATCCCGCACCAAAGATACTGCGCGTATATTCCTCAGGGCGAGTCTGGTAGTTATAGTTCAGGTCGATGGCCAAGGAGTTAGGGAACTTGAGTCCCGTACTGGCTTTAGCTTCTATGGCACGTCCGCCATTCTGTCGCCATTCGTAACTGGTACGACCATCTATAGTAAATTCCTCAGCGCCTTTGAATAGGTTACGATTGGCATATCCCACACCCGCAGCTATACCCCAATCGCCTGCAGAATAGGTACCCTCTGCCTCCACAGAAATACTATTGAGCTTGCTGCGCGACAATACAATATGGCAGTCCAGTTCGTCCTCCGAGATAGGGTCGAAACTGATATCCACATACTTGATGGGCGCCAATTGGTTCAGATTGCTATAGGCACGCTCTACGCGTACCTCGTTGTATTTATCTCCTGGTTGAATGGGACAATTGCGTATCAGCACGTTCTCACGCAGCAGTTTATCTCCCACCCATGTAAACTCATAGTCCCCTTTCATAGAGGCACGCATACGCTCGCCATCGGGCGCTCGTCCTATCTCATAGTCTATATGAAAATGTACGTGGGATATCTTGTAATGCCGGAACACTTGCGTCTGCTCCTCTGGTGAGAGTTGCGTAACATAGTCACTCAGTTTAACAGTCACATCCACCTGCTTCTTCAAGCGGGTAGTATCTGCTATAAACTGTATCATGTCTTCGTCAAAGTAGTAGCAACCATTCCTACGCATGGCTCTGGCTATGCGTTGGCGCTCCTGATTGAGCATATCCACATCAAACTGCATACCTTCACTAATCAACCTACGCTGATCCTGGGCGATCTGTTTGAGTTCTTCGTGCTCAAAGCCCACTCTATAACGACGAATTATATAGGGTTCGCCAGCCGTGACGTGGTAGGTGATATTCACTTTACGGTCTTTGACCGTCATGGTCGTATCCACTTTTGCCGTGAAGTATCCCTTATTCTGCATGGCTTTTCTTAGTTGCACCATACTTCTATCTGTCAGTTCGGGGGCATAGATGACAGGGGCTTCGCCTATGCGTCTTGCGTTCTTGCTCGTCCACTTGGCAGTATCGAGCGAAGCGGTGTTGTATATACCCAATTGCAACTTCAAGAACCCCAATATCTCAGTGTTTTGCTTTTGTTGCAAGTAGTTCTTCAGATCACTAACAGCAACTTCCTTGGTGTCCTCCACCTTGATGTTCGCCTTGTTGAGCAAATACTCGCCTTGGGGTACAAATTTAGTCGTATTACAGCTCATTAGACATAGGACAAGTCCTATGCTCCATACGTGTATTCTATTTAATGATAGTTTCCGCATCATAAATTAGGCTGCAAAATTACGAAAAAATTTGAATATACGCAAGTAAATAGTATTTTATTTGTTTTATTCTCATTTTTTGTGTAACTTTATGCTAAAAAACGCGTATGGTTTATGGTTATATTCGCGTAAGTTCCGACAAG
Organism: Paludibacteraceae bacterium; assembly: GCA_045119955.1. Classification (GTDB taxonomy): domain Bacteria; phylum Bacteroidota; class Bacteroidia; order Bacteroidales; family Paludibacteraceae; genus Colicola. Next base: position 1,829 of record JBGVEG010000106.1, on the reverse strand, counting down.
CAGACAGTCGAGAACCAGCGATTTGAGATTCAGCAATTCTGCACACAAGAGGGTCTGCACATTGACGGTTGGATAGAGGAAACCATCTCTGGCACCAAGAATTACAACAAACGCCGCCTGGGGCGTCTGCTGCGCAAGACCACCAAGGGAGACATCATCATTTGTAGCGAGTTATCGCGCTTGGGACGTAATCTCTACATGATCATGGAGATTCTGAGTATCTGTATGTCCAAGGAGTGCTTTGTTTGGACCATCAAGGATAGCTATCGTCTGGGCGACGACATACAGAGCAAGGTATTGGCATTTGCTTTTGGTCTTTCTGCCGAGATTGAGCGCAATCTCATCTCTCAGCGCACCAAGGAGGCGCTGGCACGCATCAAGGCAGAGGGCAAACAATTAGGTAGAGCCAAGGGCTCACCGACCAACCCCGATTGTTTTCGTCTCCGTCGCCACGACGCATATATCCGCCAAGCGTTGGAGGAAGGGGTTAGGCAATGTGATATGGTTCGCCATCTGCACACTAACCGCTCCACCCTTCGCCGCTACATCGACCGCTTTATCCTTCCACCCAGTTAGGATGGGAAGCATTATGATACAAAAAGAGCGGCAGAAATTCTGTCGCTCTTGGTAGTGCTACGGGGACTCGAACCCCGGTTTACGGCGTGAGAGGCCGTTGTCCTAGGCCACTAGACGATAGCACCCTAGCGCTTCCTTCTCGAAAGCGGGTGCAAAGGTACTGCTTTTTTTTGATATGACCAAATATTTTTGAAAAAAAATGCAAAAAATGTGTATTTTTTTGGAAATTCCGCAAAAAAGTAGTACCTTTGCAGGCATTTTCGCGCAGGCGTGCACCTTCACGCACGTCGTGCGAATAAACATTGAATTAGATTTCAGGCGGCAATTATGAATACAAAATTTGGATATGTTCGTGTGGCGGCAGCCGTGCCCCATATGCGAGTAGCAGACTGCAAATACAATGCAAGTGAGATCAAGAAGCAGATCAGTGAAGCGGTGGAAGAAGGAGTAGAGGTGGTTTGTTTTCCTGAGTTGAGTGTGACAGGTTATACCTGTGCAGATTTGTTTTTCACACAGCAGTTGCAGCGCGATGCGCTTAGTGCGTTGGAGGAGGTATGCGCCTACACGCGCGACTTGCCTATCATCGTGCTGATAGGTGCCCCGCTGAAAGTGGACAATAATTTGTACAACTGTGCCTTTGTGATGACCGACGGTGATGTGGTGGGTGTAGTACCCAAAGTGAATTTGCCTAACACGGGTGAGTTTTACGAGAAGCGTTGGTTCTCGTCGGGTCGCGATGTGCTGGAACGAAATGTGAATAGCATCCGCCCTCGTATCCCTACCATCGAATTGTGGGGTACAGATGTGCCATTTGGCATTGATTTACTATTTACCACCAAAGATTACAGTTTTGGTATTGAGATATGCGAAGACCTATGGTCTCCCCTACCCGCTAGCACACAATTAGCAATACAAGGTGCTGAGATTATCTTCAACCTATCGAGCAGCAACTGCGTGACAGGCAAACATGAGTTTCGTCAGCGAATGATCACGCAGCAGTCGGCGCGTGTACACTGCGGATATGTATATACCTCGTCGGGCATCGGTGAATCGACCACGGATATTGTGTTCTCGGGTAGCACTTATATCGCAGAGAACGGCGACATGCTGGAGATTGGTGAACGCTTCCAAATGGAAAGTAGCATGGTGATCTCAGAGATCGATGTGGAGCGTCTGCGCATTGACCGCCAACGCAATACGAACTTCACCCACGATAAGCATGGGCATTATCGCCATATACAGGTTGCACCTTT
>JBGVEG010000105.1:0-4659 GCA_045119955.1 Paludibacteraceae bacterium | reverse complement strand
TGAGGTCAATCACCAAAAGGGAAGAATGGCACTTTGCCACAACGGAAATCTTTCAAATGCAGTGGAACTGCGTTCCGAGCTTGAAATGACGGGTGCTATCTTCCATACCACAAGCGATACCGAAACCATTGCTTATATCATCACCAAAGAACGCTTGCGCACTTCTTCTATCGAAGAGGCAGTATCGGCGGCTATGAATACGCTTGACGGTGCTTATTCCTTGGTGCTGATGTCACCGCAAAAGCTGATCTGCGCACGCGACCCTTACGGCTTCCGTCCCCTCTGTTACGGCAAGACAGCCGACGGTATTTACGTAGTAGCATCAGAATCCTGTGCGCTTCGGGCGGTCGGGGCCGACTTTATCCGAGATATTGAGCCCGGCGAGATCGTTGTGTTCGGCAAGAACGGAATAGAATCGAGACGTGAGCACTGCGGCAGGAAAAGCAAAAAGCTATGTGTATTTGAATACATTTATTTTGCCAGACCCGACTCCGTGATTGACGGTATCTCGGTTCATGCTTCTCGCGTAGAGGCAGGCAGAATTCTTGCGAAGACGCATCCTGTGAATGCGGATATTGTGATAGGTGCTCCTGATTCGGGACTTGATGCAGCACTCGGCTTTAGCCGTGAATCCGGTATTCCATACGGAATCGGGCTCATCAAAAATAAATACATAGGCAGAACCTTTATCTCTCCCGGGCAAGGTGCGAGAATGGACGGAGTGCGTATCAAATTGTCGGCGGTTGAAGAAACCGTGCGCGGCAAGAAAGTTGTTCTTGTGGATGATTCCATCGTTAGAGGAAATACTATGGGGCGTGTAGTGGGGCTACTTCGAGATGCGGGCGCTGCCGAGGTGCATATCAGAATATCCTCACCGCCTTTTCTTCACCCCTGCTATTACGGCACGGATATTGATTCAGAGGAGCATCTGATTGCTTGTCACCATTCGGTGGAGGAAATCACGGAGATGATCGGTGCGGACAGTCTCGGTTATCTGCCTGTGTCGGCACTGGATGCGCTTGTCGGTGGAAAGGATTATTGCAGAGCTTGCTTCTGCGGTGATTACCCAACAAGTGTGCCAATCGACGTAAGACGCGACAGATTTGAACAAAAGCTGTCGGAAAGAGGAAAGCAATGATGGAAAAGTATGACAGAAAAATTATCTTGGAGGATGGAGCGGAGTATTACGGATACGGATTTGGAGATACCTCGGATAAGGTGTGCGAGATCGTATTCAATACCTCAATGGTCGGCTACCAGGAGATCGTGTCCGATCCGTCCTATACCTATCAAGCCGTGGTTATGACCTATCCTCTCATCGGTAACTACGGTATTTGCGATGACGATTACGAAACGAACACACCGACGATCGGTGCGCTGATCGTTCGTGAATATAACAATGAGCCCTCAAATTTCCGAAGCGTGGCAACGCTTGACGAAATTATGAAGAAATACAGGATTCCCGGCGTATGGGGAGTTGACACAAGAAAGCTGACACGCTCCATTCGTGATCACGGTTCAAGAAAAGCACTGATCACGGATGCCGATACGCCGATAGAAAAAGGAATTGAGATACTGAGGACGAGCACGATTCCCACCGACGCGGTATCGAAGGTGAGTTGTAAAAATATATGGTACTCCCGCGTGCCCAAGGAACGGTATCACGTGGTTGCCATCGACTGCGGAATGAAGCAGAACATCGTTCGCTCACTTGGTAAGCGAGGATGTTCGGTAACCATCGTACCGTGGGATACAACGGCAGAGGAGATTGAGCATTTGTCACCCGATGGTATCTTCATTTCCAATGGTCCGGGTGACCCCACCGATGTGCAGCCCGTGATCGAAACCATTGGAACGCTTTGCGGTAAGTATCCTATTTTCGGGATCTGCCTTGGACATCAGATCATCTCTCTTGCCTACGGTGCAAAGACCTATAAGCTGAAATTCGGACACAGAGGCGGTAATCACCCCGTCAGGAACGTGGAAACGAACAAGATCGAGATCACCTCGCAGAATCATTCCTATGCGGTTGATACCGAAAGTCTCAAGGAAACCCGCCTTATTCCCACCCACATCAATATTCTCGATAACACCATTGAGGGCGTGGAGTGCAAGGAAGATCACGTGTTCAGCGTTCAATATCATCCGGAAAGCGCACCGGGACCACAGGACAGTGCATATCTGTTCGATAAATTTATTGAAATCATGCAGGAGGAGAAGAGCAATGCCTAAGAGAACCGATATTAAAAAGGTCCTTGTGATCGGCTCCGGTCCTATCGTTATCGGTCAAGCGGCAGAGTTTGACTACGCGGGAACGCAGGCGTGCCTTGCTCTTAAGGAAGAGGGCTACGAAGTCGTCCTTTGTAACTCCAACCCCGCAACGATTATGACGGATACCTCCATTGCGGATAAGGTCTATATGGAGCCGCTGACGCTGGAATATATCGCAAAGATCATACGCTTTGAGCGTCCCGATGCCATTCTTCCCGGAATCGGCGGTCAAACGGGGCTGAATCTGGCTATGCAGCTTGAAAAAAAGGGAATCCTTAAGGAATGCCGTGTCGAGCTTCTCGGAACGAGCAGTGAATCGATTGAGAGAGCAGAGGACAGAGAGCTTTTCAAGGAGCTGTGCGAGAGCCTCGGCGAGCCCGTTCTTCCCTCGGATATAGCCAATTCGATCGAAGAAGGACTGAAGGTCGCAGGGAAGATCGGATATCCCGTTGTGCTTCGTCCCGCATTTACTCTCGGCGGAACCGGAGGCGGCTTTGCTGATAATGAAGAAGAATTCCTACCGCTTGTGAAAAACGCCTTGTCTCTTTCTCCGGTGCATCAGGTGCTTATAGAGAAAAGCATTAAGGGCTTCAAGGAAATCGAATACGAGGTCATGCGAGACCACAACGATACCGCCATTACCATCTGTAATATGGAGAATATCGATCCGGTTGGTATTCACACGGGCGACTCCATCGTGGTATGTCCCTCGCAAACGCTTACCAACAAGGAGTATCATATGCTCCGTGACAGTGCGCTCAAAATTATTCGTGCACTCAAGATCGAAGGCGGATGTAACGTACAGTTTGCACTTGACCCATATTCCTTCCAATATTATCTCATCGAGGTCAATCCCCGTGTGTCACGTTCCTCTGCGCTTGCGTCTAAGGCAAGTGGGTACCCAATCGCGCGTGTATCGGCAAAGATCGGTGTGGGTATGACGCTGGACGAGATCAGAATTGCCAACACGCCCGCATCCTTCGAGCCAACGCTTGACTACGTGGTAACCAAGATGCCGCGTTTCCCATTTGATAAATTTGCCGATGCCAATAACTCGCTTTCCACGCAGATGAAAGCAACGGGCGAGGTCATGAGTATCGGAAGAACCATAGAAGAAAGTCTCTTGAAAGCGATCCGCTCTCTTGAAATCGGACTTTGCCATTTGCATCACAAAAAGTTTGATAAGGTATCCGAGGCAGAGCTGATTGATTATATTAAGATCGGAACCGATGACCGCATCTACGCCATTGCAGAGCTTCTGCGCCGCGGATGTGATGCGGGTAGAATTGCGGCGGCAACTGCCATTGATATGCTCTTTATCCGCAAATTCAAGAACATTGTTGACGAGGAGCAAAACATCAAAGTAAGCAAGAATGACATTGACACGCTTCGCAGGGCAAAAAAGATGGGCTTCTCTGACAAAGAGATCGCACTGCTTTGGGAGACGAGCGAGCTTGAGGTTTATACGCTCCGCCGCAAGGCAGGCATTGTCCCCGTCTATAAGATGATCGATACCTGCGCTTCCGAATTCGACAGCTACATTCCGTATTTCTATTCCACCTATGAGGAAGAGAACGAGTCGGTCGTATCCAATAAGAAAAAGGTCATCGTACTTGGTTCGGGTCCGATCCGTATCGGTCAGGGTGTGGAATTCGATTATTCCACCGTTCACGCAGTGCAGACCATCAAGGCGGCAGGCTACGAGGCGATCATTATCAACAACAACCCCGAAACCGTTTCCACCGACTACACCTGTTCGGATAAGCTCTACTTTGAGCCGCTTTGCGTTGAGGACGTCATGAACGTGATCGAGCTGGAAAAGCCCGAGGGAGTCATAGCGACTCTTGGCGGTCAAACCGCAATCAATTTGGCTGAGCCGCTTGCCGAGCGCGGTGTAAAGATTATCGGAACCGACTGCGAAGCGATTGAAAAGGCAGAGAACAGGGATGCCTTTGAAAAGCTTCTTTCCGAGCTGCATATCCCTCAGCCGAAGGGCAGAGCGGTAACGTGTATTGAGGCGGGTGTCAGAGCTGCAGAAGAGATTGGATATCCCGTGCTCGTTCGCCCCAGCTTCGTGCTTGGCGGCAGAGCGATGCAGATTGTCGCGAAAGAAGAAGCGCTCCGAAACTATCTGAAAACCGCCGTTGAGATCGACGAGGATAAGCCTGTGCTTGTGGATAAATACATTCGCGGCAAGGAAGTCGAGGTCGATGCGATCTGCGACGGTAAGCGTGTGTTCGTTCCCGGCATTATGGAGCTGGTTGAGAGAACCGGTATCCACTCGGGAGATTCGATCAGCGTATATCCTACCTTTTCAATCTCCGATAAAGTCAAGAACACAATCCTCGAATACACCGAAAAGCTCGGACTTGGTATCGGTATTATAGG
>JBGVEG010000104.1:0-1525 GCA_045119955.1 Paludibacteraceae bacterium | reverse complement strand
GCAACTCTAGAGAACAGTTCATGGATAAAGGTGCCCATGGAGGATATAGCATCAAGGAAATTGTTTAATGCAATTAGCCTTACTTGCTCTTCTTTACCAGGAACGATGTAACCTTCATTGATGACTTCTTCAATGGTTTTAAAGAAGCTATTACTGATGTATGCAATAGCGTTAGCGTAAGGTAATGCTCTAAAGGTTTCCTTAACACCAGCAGCTAAGTCACCCATGGTTTTCACATCAGTTTCATATCTTTGCATCATAGCTAGTAGCATGTATCTAATGAATACAATACTAGTGTTAGCAATGATTGAATCAAAGTCTCGAGCCTGACATTTTTTCTCTAGACCTAAGTACTGCTTGGCATTTTTGTACATTACTTCAATTTGCCAACGTCTAGCGTAAAGAGCAATGATTTTGTCATCAGAAAGCTCAGTGTCTGTTGATAAGATCCTAATATATTCATTCTTCTTAGAATTGTGTTTTACAACAACAATCTTTACCTTAGTTCCAGTATCTGTGTAACAGATGATAGAGCCTAAGGTATTAGGAGTAGCAGGATGGATTTGGCGATCTTTAAGAAGTTCAACCATAGCCTTTTTATCTAAGGTTCTAACTTGACCTTCTTTAAGTGAATATTGAATGTTATCAGCAACCATTCCGATGACATTTACTCCACGAGCTAGCATATTGGTAATGTTAGGTGATTTGGTGTACCAGGAATCCATTAGGATGTAGTCCACTTCAATCTGAGCTTTAAGAGTTCTTTCTACCATAGCATCTAAGCAATCAACCTTGCTTTTAGTAAGCTCTTGTCTACGTTTGTAGCCAGTGGTTCTTTTATCAATGGAGTTTTTAACAGGACATACTTGCTTAGATTGACGAGATGAGCCAACTAAAGAGAAATCTACAGGAATAGCTGTGTCACCATCAGACCAGATTAAAGTTTCGTTAGTGAAGCCTTTGTATGACTTACCAACAGTATGGTCAAAACAATAACTTAAACCTTCAACTTTCTTAGAGCAGTCTCTATAGTTGGAGGTGTCATCAACTATCACTACCTTTGGATTTTCATGCTTTTTATCTAAATCACATAGTTCATTGATGTTTTTTACAGCTAGCTCCCTTAATAGCTTTCTCCAATTGTAATTAGAATTTTGCATTACATTGTATAAAGCTGTCTTAGAGGTAGCGATAAATTCATTAAGTAAAGATTTAACCATCTGGTTTATGCTTCTGAAACCATAGGCACTAAAGATGATAAGCTGCAATTTATAGAGAATACCTTTATCGTGGGAACTTCTAAAACCACATCTGTTGATGATGGTAGCAAGTCTCATTCGAGATAAAAGCTTTACATATGGTGCTAAAGATGTATTTTTTAGTATTGAATTGTACTTATTTTGTGATACCATTCTATATGCTCCGTTTTTGGTGTAACTTATTGATTTGTCTACGTTTATTATACCATAAATGGAGCTTAATATCCAGTTAACTTATTGATTTATATCAATAAATTTACCTAAAA
>JBGVEG010000103.1:0-6890 GCA_045119955.1 Paludibacteraceae bacterium | reverse complement strand
ACCACCAAATTTAAAAAGTAGTAAAACTATGCCAAGATCAGTCAATCACGTTGCTTCGCGCAACCGTCGTAAAAAGATTTTGAGCCTCACACGAGGCAATTTTGGTGGCCGTGCTAATGTTTGGACAGTTGCCAAAAACACTTGGGAGAAAGGTCTCCAGTACGCTTATCGCGATCGTAAGAACAAAAAACGCACCTTCCGTGCATTGTGGATTCAACGTATCAACGCTGCTGCACGCTTGGAGGGATTGAGTTACAGCCAATTGATGGGTGCACTCAAGAAAGCAGGTATCGAAATCAACCGCAAGGTCCTCGCAGACTTGGCGATGAACCAACCAGCAGCGTTCAAAGCTATTGCAGAGCAAGCTAAGAAGTCTATCTAATTAGATGTGAACATGGGTAAATAAGGTGTTTCTGCCTACGGGCAAGACACCTTATTCACTTTGTTTATACCCGCGCGCACGCATATGCACACATACGTGCGTAATAAAAAAGGAACAATGGTAATAACCAAAATTCAATATATTATGAAATCCGTAAAAATCTTATCTGTAGCAGCATTGCTATTGGTTTCGTTGGCAGTATCTGCTGACGCATTACCCGGTTTCCGCTATGAGGATGCCTCCAAGTTCCGTATTATTAACAAGGGTTGGGACAATACCTCCGAGCCGTACACCCGTTTGCCACAGGCATACATGGATAGTTGCCGTAAGGATCAAAAGTGGTTATATGACCATTCGTCGGGTATTGCAGTGCGTTTTGCTACAGATAGTAAACGTATTGCTGCTCAGTGGAATCTGAAGAATAACTTCCACATGCAGCATATGGCGATGACAGGTATCAAGGGTACTGACCTATACCGTCTTAATGAGGAGGCTGGTAAATGGGAATATGTGAATACTGCTCGCCCACAGGAGAAGAACTTCAAGGCAGACTCTATCCAATCCAAACTATATGTGGATTATATGGATGGGGAGATGCATGAGTATATGATTTATTTGCCATTGTATGATGGTATTAACTGGTTGCAGATAGGTGTGGACTCTGCTGCGCAGCTGATTCAACCACAAGTGGATAATCCTCGTTCAATGGGTAAGATTGTGGTTTATGGTACCAGTATTCAACAGGGTGGTTGCGCCAGCCGCACGGGTATGGTGCCTACAGCGATGATTCAGCGTGACTTTAATCTGGAGTGTGTGAATTTGGCTACATCAGGTCAAGCGCGTATGGACTTCTATATAGCTGAGGCCATGGCGAGCATTGAGGACGCTATCTGCTATGTCTTAGACCCTGTGCCTAACTGTACCAAAGACCGTTGTGATACAGCGACATACGATTTTGTCAAGATCTTGCGTACCCTTCGTCCTGAGGTACCTATCATCATGGTGGATGGTTTGATGTACCCATATACACGTCATGACAGTTATCATGCTGAGTATTTGCCACAGAAGAACGAGTGTTTCCGTCGTGGCTTTGATGAGCATGTGGCAGAGAATGCGAAGGGTATGTACTATATGACGCACGAGGGTCAAACGGGCCCAGATATGGAGGGTACGGTGGATGGTATTCACCTGACGGACTATGGTTTCCGTGCGTATGCTGACTTGTTGGAGATTCACCTCAAGGAGGCACTCGATGACACCGATGTGGACTATGATGTAGAGCCAGCGTACAATATCGTTCGCAAGAAAACATGGTGGGAGCGATTCTTGGATTTGTTTTAGTTGGCGAATCCGTATTGAGCAGATAATTATAATTTAATTTTTGTTTAACTAAATAAAAAAATGAAAAAACTACTGATTTTATTCTTTAGCGTAATGGCCACTGTTGCCATGTTCGCTCAGTCAGTTACTGTATCGGGTACAGTGATTGATGCAGACAGCAAGGAGCCACTGATCGGTGTGTCTATCCTTGAAGTAGGTACCAACAATGGTTTGATTACTGATTTGGATGGTTTCTTCCAAATGGGTGTACCTGCTGGTGCTATCTTGCAACTTTCTTATGTGGGTTATGAGACCCAAGAAATCAACGTAGGCAGCAAGAGCAATCTTGGTGTGATTGAACTCACGCCAGAAGCTGTTGGTCTGGAGGACGTTACTATTGTAGGCCAGATTGCCGTACAACGTAAGACTCCTATTGCTGTGAGCCAAGTGACCGCAGTTGAGATTGAGGAGCGTATTGGTGGTGGCGAGTTCGTAGAGGTGTTGAAGAACACTCCTGGTGTACACGCCAACAACGCTACAGGTGGTTGGGGTGATAGCGAGATCTACATGCGTGGTTTCGACAACACCAACATCGCTATGATGATCAACGGTGTACCTATGAACGGTATGGAGAATGGTAAGGTGTATTGGTCTAACTGGCAAGGTCTCTCTGACGTAACCAGTGTGATGCAAACACAACGTGGTCTTGGTGCCAGCAAGATGAGTGCTCCTTCTGTGGGTGGTACTATCAACATTGTAACCAAAGGTTTGGATGCTAAGAAGGGTGGTTCATTCTCTTACTCAATGGGTGATAATGGCTACAACAAGGTGGCGTTCTCTGTTTCTACAGGTTTGATGAAGAACGGTTGGGCTATCACTGTGATGGGTTCACGTACTTGGGGTGATGGTTATATCCAAGGTACTAACTTCGAGGGTTACAACTATTTCGCTAACATCTCTAAGCGTATCAACGAGAATCACCAATTGTCACTCACTGGTTTTGGTGCTCCTCAAGAGCACTATCAACGTAGTGGTGGTTTGACTATGTCAGAGTGGAACAACGTTCGCAAGTATATGAAGGATGGTGTACACTTCTCTCGTTACAATCCAACATATGGTTATGACAACTATGGCAACCAAAACTCAGCTAACTTCAATGCATATCACAAACCACAAATCTCTCTGAACCACATTTGGCAAATTGACCACAAGTCTTCTTGGTCAACAACAGCATATGTGTCTCTCGGTCGTGGTTATGGTCGTACTGCAGAGCCAGGTTTGAACTCTTCTTATAGCTATACTGACTTGACATACGGTTCTAACTATGGTACTTTGGCTCACACATTCCGTCGTGCAGATGGTACATTCGACTACGGAGCAGTGATGGAGCTCAACAACCGCAATAACCCAATGTATGATCCTACATCTGACCAATATGAGCGTCTATATGCAGGTTCACAATTGGTAATCTGCGAGAACCGCAATGACCACAACTGGTATGGTTTGACATCTACTTATACCAACAAGTTTGCTGATATGTTCGATTTCTATGCTGGTATTGATGTTCGTTACTACCAAGGTAAGCACAATGCTACTATCTCTGACTTGCTCGGTGGTGACTACTTCATTGATGCTACTCGTGCTAAAGTGAAAGCTGATCGTAACTCAGCAGCACTCGACCCAATGTGGCAATATGAGAAACTCACTATCGGTGATATTGCATATCGTAACTACGACGGTTTTGTGGTTCAAGAGGGTGCGTTCGCACAATTGGAGTACAACCAAAACAACTGGTCTGCATTCGTAAACGGATCTGTAAACTACAACCACTACTGGAAGGTGGACTACTTCTACTATGATGCAGAGAAGGGTAAATCGGATGTACTTGGTTTCCTCGGTGGAACCATCAAGGCAGGTGCTAACTATGCGTTCAACAAGCATCACAATGCTTTCGTTAACTTGGGTTATATCTCACGTGCGCCAAACTTGGACTACGGAGCATTCATGAACGCAAGTACCAGCAACGCAATCAATACTGAGGCTAAGAACGAGAAGGTTGCCAGTGCAGAGATTGGTTATGGCTTCCACAACGAGTATGTGAATGTAGCTGTTAACGGTTACTTCACCGAGTGGATGGATAAGACTATGACTAAGTCTGGTACATTGGGTGATAACCAAAAAGAGTTCTTCATGAACATGACTGGTGTTAACGCTCGCCACATGGGTCTCGAGTTTGAGGTGAAGGCTCGTCCTGCTAAGTGGGTTGAGATCTCTGCTATGCTCTCACTCGGTGACTGGAAATGGGATAGCGACTCTGTAGTAGGTTATGCATACGATGGTCAAGGTCAGGCATTGGGCTTGGATGAGAACAATATGACTGTTATCACAGAGCCAGGTGCTCCAAATCACCAATATGCTATCATCAATATGAAGGGTATCAATGTAGGTGGTTCTGCACAAACAACTGCTAACTTGGGTGTTACCTTCAAGCCATTCAAGGGCTTCCGTATCGGTGCTGAATATACATTGTATGATCGCAACTATGCTTACTATTCATTCTCAGGTAGCAACCTTGCTATTGGTAAGACCATGAACTTGCTTGAGCCATGGCGTATTCCTACCGCAGGTCAATTGGATATGCGTGCATCTTATCACTTCCAAATCGGTGGTTTGAATGCAACTCTCTCTGGTAACATCAACAACTTGCTCAACCAATACTATATTGAGAAAGCATGGAACCCATCTACCGTATCTGAGAACATCACTGAGGTAAATGCGGACAATGTGTACTTCTTCTTCTCTAAGGGTCTTACATACAACATTCGTTTGAAAGTTAACTTCTAATCGCCTTAGGAATAGTAAAAACTATTAAAACTTGTTTAATATATTGAAACAATGAAAAAAGTATTATTTTTCCTCGCGAGCGCACTGATGCTTGCTTCTTGCGAGAACTTTTATATTGACCAAAACTTGGGTGGTAGCGATTTCACTCCAACGGATGTTCGTACCATAGACTATACGCTGACCGATGCGGACTATAAGGCTATTGCTACCAACAAGGATAATATTGCATTGGCGCTTGCAGAGTGCACTCCAGAGGACTCTTCTGCGTATGCTGCTTTCTTGCAAATCGGTACTGACTTGGCGTTCAACAAGGTAGCTGTGGCTGATGTATATGTGCCTGCTTTCTTGGCTGCTAAGTTCCCACAACTCAACAAGGGTTCGCTCTTCAATATCACCTATAAGAACGCTGAGGGTGCTCCTGCATACTTGAAGGACTTTGCGGTGACTACCAAGTACACACTCTCTACTGAAGATTATGATGCTATCTGGGGCGAGGGTAAGACTGGTACATACTACCTCACTCCTGCTACAATGATGCAACTGACTTCTGTTCTCCCAACTGAGGCAGAGGAGGGTGCGATCCTTGCAGTAGTGTATGACTATAAGGATACTGAGCCAGTGTTTGGCAAAGTAGAGGAAGAGGAGGAGGCTCCTGATTTCTTTGCTGGCAATGGTGAGACTCGTGGTTTCTATACCCCTGCTGAGGCGATTGCAGCAGTAGATGCTGGTGATTTCGTTAAGGGTGATTCCATCAAGGTGGGTGGTATCATCTCTCGTTGGTTCAAGAAATCTTCTGGTTTCGACAAATATCATAGTGTATCTTTCTTCGTAATGGATCCTGTGACAGGTCAAGAGCACGAGTTTGAGTTCTACAACTGCTATACATTGGACAAAGACTCATTCGAGACCTACGAGTTTACCGATGAGTTGAATGCTATCTGTATTGACCGTGCTGGTCGTGAGTTCCACTTGGGTGATACTGTTGTTGGTGCTGGTACATATACTATCTACAATGGTGTTCACGAGCTCAATACTAACTGCTATTTGACTGAGTGGCGTCCAGTATCTGCTGCTCCTGCTGCTATTGCTCCTAAGCAAGCGGCAGCTGCTAATGGCAAGAAGACTGTTCTTTATCAATACAATGGTAGCAAATGGGTTACTTATAAGAATGAGGCAGCTACTGTAGTAGCTATCCCAGAGGATGTATATTCTGCTGTAGGTTTCACCTATTTGCTGGATAAGAACAAAGACGTGATGACTACTTTCCTCGCGCAAGAGTTCCCATATGCACAAGCAGGTAAGGCATATACGGTAGTATATGTTGCTACCAAGGCAGGTGCTTACAATGCAATTGAGTTTGTATATGATGGCACTGCTTTCGTTGAGAACTTGGGCGTTTCGTTGGCTACAAGTACTTTCTCACTCAGCGATGTTTGGGGTTCTACTATTTACTACAAGCAATATATCATGGGCGAGGGTCAAGGTAAATTGACTATCCAAGATGTGATTTGCAACGAGCCTATGTCGTATGTATGGTACTATTCTGCTGCATACGGTATGTGTGCTTCTGCATTTAAGAACGATGCGAGCTGGGAGAGCGAGTCATGGCTTATCACTCCAATGATTGACTTGAGCCGTGCTAAAATGCCAGAGTTCAGCTTCGACCACGCGTTCAACAAGGCTGAGGGTGACTTCCTCAACGAGTGTTCTGTTTGGGTAAGTACTTCTTACACAGGTAATGTAACCGATGCAGCTAACAACTGGGTTCAACTCGAGTGGAATACCCTGGAGGATGGTACATTGGATGTACCTGCAGGTAACTCTTGGACTTTCCAACCTACTGGCAAATTGGATATGTCACAATTTGTAGGTGAGAAGATTCACATTGCATTCCGCTATAAGACTGTGGGTGGCAAGTCTGGTACATGGGAGATCCGCAATCTCCTGCTCAGCGAGCCAGAGAACTAATTTCTGCAAGATTGATACTGAAAATAGGGTTGCGAGCACTCGCAACCCTATTTTTTTTGTGTTTTGTAACGGCTATAGCAATGCCATTAATAGCAATGCCATGAGGAAAAAGTATCAATTATTAATATTCCTTCTCTTTACGTTTCGCTATCTTTTCCTCAATTTTACCGAGCGACGACCCTGAGAACTCCGAGAGAACTCCCTGAGACAACCAAAACCGAAAAAGTGCGTTTTCTTAAGATTGCCCCTCTCTATTTATTTAGTGCTTGTGGATTTTCCCGTGAATAAATCCCCTGCCTTTACACCTTACACTTTACACTCTACACCAGAAAAATCGCCCTAAAAAGCGATTTTTCTTGCTCAATTCAAAAAAATG
>JBGVEG010000102.1:0-4607 GCA_045119955.1 Paludibacteraceae bacterium | reverse complement strand
GAGGAGCGTCCACGCCGCCGCAGATAACATAACCTTGGTGTGCAGGTAGGTAAACTGCCTGTACACCATTATCTGTATGGCTAAACATCGAAATCCTAATGGGTACATGGGAAATACTACGCATTCAGAAGGTACATATAGTCCAACGACTCATTCCAATATTTATAAAGTTTGGGCGAGTATGTTTCAAAGATGCTATTCAAAAGATTTTCATCTTAAAGAGCCATCATACATCGGTAGTGCTG
Source organism: Paludibacteraceae bacterium (assembly GCA_045119955.1). Classification (GTDB taxonomy): domain Bacteria; phylum Bacteroidota; class Bacteroidia; order Bacteroidales; family Paludibacteraceae; genus Colicola. The sequence goes on along the minus strand of JBGVEG010000102.1, from coordinate 4,362 downwards.
TATGCGAAGAGTGGCACGATTTCCAAAATTTTGCACACTTTTATGATACTGCTCCATATCGAGAAGATGGTTGGCATTTGGATAAGGATATTCTCTACAAGGGGAATAAAATATATGCTCCTGATAAATGCGTGTTTGTCCCTCCCGAAATCAATAAATTGTTCGTCAGGAGATTAAATTATCGTGGTGATACGCCACAAGGTGTTCATTACGAGAAGAGACGCAATAGGTATAAGGCAAGTATGCACGATGGTTCTGGCAAGACTCTGTTTTTAGGCCGCTACAGAACTGTAGAAGAGGCTTTTGAAGCCTATAAGAAGGCTAAAGAAGCCCGGATATGTGCTGTTGCCAACAAGTACAAAGATCGCATTTCTCCTGACTTATATCAAGCAATGATTAACTATAAAATAGATGTGACCGACTGATATGAGTAAAAATATAGATGCATATCCAATTGCAATGGTCCTTGCGGATACGCATTGTGGAAAAGATACTGTAGAGGCCTTCAAACTCAATATGCACGAGGCAATTTCCATTTGTCAAGATAAAAGCATCAAGTATATCTTCTTCGCAGGTGATTTGGTTCTTAGTCGTGCAGCACAAACATTGGATATTCTATTGGCAATCCACGATGTGCTTGAGGCGTGTAAAGAGGCTGGAATAGAGGTGGTAATGATTAATGGCAATCACTGTAAAGTGAATCAAGAGTCTCCAAGGGGATATTGTAATGTGTTTGATTCTTTCAGCAATGTAATAGTTGTTGACACCTATCTCAAATTCCCTATTCTTAAAGATGTTCAGATTGGTCTCATCTCGTATTTCCCCGAACAAGGAACTTTTGTGCAGAAGCTCAAAGAGTTAGAGGAAGTAATGTTTGATGGGACAAAGGCTTTTAGAATCCTAATTATTCACGAAGGAATTCGAGGCGGATTGGGTGAAGCGACCGAGACAGAATTACCAGCAAAACTCTTCTCGAAATGGAATAAAGTCCTTGTTGGACATTATCATAACAGGAATACAATCGCTCCGAACATCGAATATATCGGCTCATCGCGTCAGCACAACTTCGGTGAGGACGAGGAGAAGGGCTACACGGTAATCTACACTGACGGATCGCACGAGTTTATCAAGAACCAGGTGAACACACGATACCGAGTGATTGATGTCTCGGCAGAGCGTGCCGGTCTTCACCTTATGGACGAACTGCGTGAGATTGATGCTGATGGTCGCTACAAAGTCAAGGTGCGTGTTCATGCCCCGCAGGCCGCAATGAAGTCGGTGGATAAGGCTGCTCTGCTCGATGCAGGAGCCACGAAGGTGGAACTTATCGCCGATGATGAGGAGATGTTGGAGGTTGCAGCCTCTTCGCTCTTTGAGAAGTTCGACAGCCATCGCATCCGCGAGACCTACGAGGAGTTCTGCCGCGAGAAGCAGATTGACGATGTAGCAATCGGATTGGAGTATTTATCTAAAATCGAAGGACAATGTGGAGATTAAAGAGTATAGAGGCCGAAAATCTGTGTGCCTTCCGCTCGCTGGCATATACGCTGCAGCAGGGAGTAACGACACTGATTTTTGGCAATAATAAGGACAACGACTCCCAGCAATCAAACGGTGCCGGGAAGTCGGCTCTCTTGGAGTGTATAGCCGTAGGACTCACAGGTAGTCCGCTGCGTAAGATACGCACCGAGGAGATTATCAACGATGCCGCCGAGCAGTGTCGCATCATTCTACACCTTGCAAATGACGCATCGAATGAGGAACTAATCATCGCTCGCTCGATACCTCGCAAGGGTGCATCGACAGTCGCCTGCGAACTCTATCGAGGAGGCGAACTCGTAACAACTGACGAGGCTGTACAGCACTCTGTAGATGCCTACAACAAGTATATCTTGGAGAAGTTGGGCATCACACGCGAGGAGTTGCTCAACAACTTTATCCTCTCTAAATATCGCTACGAGGATTTCCTGTCCTCGTCGGATAAGGAGAAGAAGGAGATTATCAACCGCTTCTCTAACGGCATCTTGGTAGATGAGGCTATCGCCCGTGTAGAGGAGGATATCGAGCCTCTCAGCAGTGAGCAGCAGAAAATAGACCTCGAACTTGCAGGCATCGATGGTCGTATCGAGATGTTGCAGGAGCAGATTGCCAATGAGGTTGCAGCAGGTGAAGAGCGTGGCCGCAGCCGTGAAACACGCATCACCGAGTTGGAGGAGGCAATAGCCTCGAAGCGTGAGTATATCCGCACCCACAAGGAGACTCTGACCGGTATAGATGCAACTATCGCAGAGGTGGATAAGGCAGACAAAGAGTTGCAGGCATTGGAGTCATCTGACACCTCTTTGGAGGAGTGCTTGAAGGCTATCGATGCTGTGATGACACTGCTTCCTAATGCTCGGAGAACAGACTGGAATCACACGCTCAAACTCAAGAAGGAGGATTTATTGCTTGCTCACTCTTCGCTCGAAAACCTCGATGCTTCGGTAAACCATGCCGAGGCGGTATTGAAGGAGAAATACGATGCCTTTGAGAAGTTTAAGGTTCAATACACAGACTTTGTTACGCAGTATGGTGACAAGTGCGAGGAGTACAGCTCCCGCTTGCAGGAGATTGACAAGACGCTCCGCAGCCTCGCTTCACGCCTTGAAGAGTTGCGCCGTAAACGCCGAGTAATCTCTGCGGGTATTGACGAACTCTCAAATAAGTTGGCAGGCTCTATTACCTGTCCGAAGTGTGGCCACGAGTTCTTGGTAGCACAGCCTAACTTCGACATCGAGGCTGGAACAAAGGAACTCCGTCTCCGTCAGCAGCAGTTATCAGAGATTAACGGCAATATCGAAGCCGAGCAGAACTCTTCGGAGGAGGCCGAGATGCAGCAGAGCAAACTCAATAGCGAGCGTCGTACTTTGGATAATGACCGTTCACGCTGGGAGCAGGAACTCTCGGACCACGAGCGAGCAGTATGCAGTGCTACAAGCGAGGTGGAGCGTGCAGAGCACAACCGTAAACGCACCAAGGCAGAGGTTGCTGCGATGCAGGATGAGATAGACAGCATCCGCCGCAAAGTCTTTGACGAGCTGTTCGGATTCATCGATGAGCGTAATGCAACACTCAGCCGTGAGCGCCGCAAAATCGTAGAGGATATTCGCTCTGCCGAGTGTGCCATTGAGACCTTGCAGGAGACAATCCGTGAGGTAAATGAGATGGCCACCGAGGACCTTACTCTATCGCTGCGCAAAACATTGGAGCAGGAGAAGCAACGCTCGATGGAGACCGCCAAGCGAAAGTTTGAGATTGATGATAAGGTACGGGCCTTGGAGGTGCAGCGCGAGCGTTTCGTGCAGTTCAAGACCTACCTTGCCAACACCAAGATTGAGGCTCTTAGCCGTATCACAAACGAGTTCCTGATTGGCATCGGCAGTGATATCCGTATTCGCTTTGATGGTTACACGGTGCTCAAAAGCGGTAAGGTGCGAGAGAAGATCTCTATCTCACTGTTGCGTGATGGCGTTGATTGTGGTTCATTCGGAAAGTTCTCGGCAGGTGAAGCGGCACGAGTGAATCTCGCAACAATCCTTGCGATGCAGAAGCTTGTCAATGCCAACTGCGATGATGAGAAGGGACTGGACCTATTGGTGCTTGACGAGATACTCGAAGCGGTAGATGAAGCAGGACTATCATCGATGTTCGATGCTCTGAATGCCCTGGGTGGCACTGTCCTCGTAGTCTCGCACGGCAATGTAGCCGAAGGTTATCCCCACAAACTTGTAATAACGAAGGAGAATGGAGAATCACGCATCGGAGAATAAGGCACTGAAGCACGACGATATCCTCGCCTTGGATGTGGCAACACACTGCGGCTACTTCTCAAAGCACGGGGCAGGTACTTGGAACCTCACCGAGAGCCGACGGCGCAACGACAATAAGATGCACGGCTCATTTCGCACGCTGCTCATAGACTTTATCCGTAAGTACGACATAAAGCAGATTGTGGCCGAGGACGTGAGCATCAACCGCCACTTCTACGACCTCAGAAGATTGTCGGAGTTGCGAGGCGTGTTGTTGGAGGTCTGCGATGAACTGAGCCTGCCCGAGCCGGAGTTTGTGAACCCTGCTGCACTCAAGAAGTGGGCAACGGGCGATGGGCACGCCACGAAGTCAAAGATGGTAGAAACCTGCAAAAAGTATGGTTATGTGCCTAAGGACGACAACGCTGCCGATGCTTGCCACCTATTCTTTTATTACATACGCAAACACAGATTATAAAATGACCGCATAGATTCGGGCGGTGACAAGCCGCCCACTTTTTTAATTGACGCTCTTCGAAGCTGACAGATTAGGACATTTCAGATTGAGTTGAAC
>JBGVEG010000101.1:0-9659 GCA_045119955.1 Paludibacteraceae bacterium | reverse complement strand
CTTGATGTGGATAAGACCCTCGCGGAAGGTGTCGTTACCCTGTGCGGTATAGGTCAAGAGGTCCTCCAAGACCTCGCCATTATAACCGTTCTGCAAAAAGTTTACTGTATCAGCCATTTGTTTCGATTGAGTTTACTTGTTATTGTTGAATCTCAGCCGACTGGCGGATACTTCTTTCCGCGCGAGACACTCCCTGTCTCCGGCAAATCAATTAATGATTGGTGTTGTTTACTTCAGCTTCCCGAACTTGAAGTCTGCGCCAACAACCTCGTTAACCTTCTCGGCCATCATCTCCTCTGCGGTCTTGGCAGCAGTGGCGGCAGCCTGAACATTCTCGGGGTCCTTGGCAATCTCCTCGGAGATCTTCTCGCGTGCAGGGATAGATGCAAGCGTGCTCTCTGCAAGCGAGAGGTTTGACTCTGCCATCTTGACCCACTCGGCCTTCGCCTCACGATCAATCTTACCTGCATTGATTGCATCCTCGACAAGCTTCTCGATGCGGGCCGCCTTCTCATCCTTCTCCTTCTTTTCGTAGGTCGAGAGTTTCGATGTTGCCTCCGAGAGTTCCTTCTGCAAGTTCTGGATCGTCGCCCCCTTGCCTGCAATAATGGTCTGGGCATCGCTGAGAGATTTCTCAGACTCCTTGTACTTGGACTCAATGGTCGACAACTCCGAGATGCGGGCCATTACATCCTTGACATCACTGTCTTTCATACCGAGTGAGGCTGCTATAGCCCCGAACTCGAATCCTTGTGTTTTGTTTTCGTTAGCCATATCATTTGCTGTTTGATTAAGAGTAGGTATGTTGTTTTCAAAAAGTTTATTTTCGGCACTAACACGGCTCATTAGCTCCTGAATTGCCGTGGTATCGGTCATCAAGGCAACCTCGCCATGTACCTTTTCACAGAGCTGCTTCGAGGTGTGGATAATGTTCTCGGCAGGGATAATACCCGCCTTCACAGCTGCCTGAGCATCGAAGTAGGTGCCGTCTCTGCCTGCCTCGCCATCCATAATCGCTCGTACATGCTCAGCTTTAAGCCCGAAACGCTTGCGGTAGATGGTCTCAATCTGCTTGGTGAATGCCTTAACCATCTCCTTGGTATCTACATCTACATCTATATCTTCACTCGAAGGTATCATCGGGTTATGGATCATCAGGATTGCATAATCACGCATAAGTGAGCGTTTGCCTGCTGCCCAGATGATTGAGGCCATAGATGCAGCCACACCCTCGATAACACACTCGGTATCGACCTTTGAGTTGGCGATTGTCGAGTATGTAGACATACCGTAGAGCACGCTGCCACCTTCAGAATTAATAAGTACGCGTATGCACGAGGGACGAATGACATTCTCAAGGAAGTCAAACTCATCGTTGAAACGCGATGTGTTCTCCTCGGTAACACTACCGAAGAATCGAATCGTAGCGGGGGCATCTGCCTTAACCTCGCCGACCACATATTGAAGTGTATTGATATCCATTGGGCTCTCTTTTGGATAAGAGTAGTGGTGTTGAAATAAAAAGGTTTATTCATCGTCAGGAATTTTATCCTCAACCTCAACAGACGGCTCATAGCCCGTTGATTCCTCATAAGTTGGTGAGCTATGGTGACCGTGGTTGTCGGTGTCATGCTGCGGAGCATCACTATGCTGCGTAAATGGCGGCATAACAAGATAGCGTTTTACCCAGTCACGATACTTCCAAGCCGAGTACTCACGGAACCACACTTCATAGTCTATCCAGTACGCCTGAAGCATATTGGTGGTAAGAGGCATATCGAAGTATGTGAGATTGCATCGTTCGTTGAGTGCCGGTTCTCGGTTCTTGGCATCTTGAATTGCTACATTCAATCGCTGGAAGACAATGAAGGGGTCACACTCTCGCTCCGCGTCTGAGTTGTTGAGCGTGTTGAGAATGAAACGCACACGCATTGTCGCCCGTCCTTCGCCGATACGCTGTTGGGCTACGAGGTAGCGCACATTGACAAAGTGTATGAAGACCGCAGGAAAGGCAATCTCATACTCCAAGTTTTCGCTACGGATAAGACGAGTGAACTGGCCGTTGTCGATAGCAATAGTCTTAAACAGCGGTGGCGATGTAGGATCATCGGGGTCTTCACGCACAGTGAGAATGGCACGACGCACAGCATCGTACATATTCACAAAAGGGTTTTCAGATACCTTCTCGGGAACACTCTCCACGGGAGGTGTCGGCACCTCTGTTTGCGGTTTGTTATGCTTATCTTTTATCATTTCGGGAATCCTTCAAAAATCATATCTACAAGACCGTTGATGTGGTCCTCAATATTGGGCGAGAAACCGATAAACTGACGATGTACGGGGCGGCGCGTTGAGTATTGGTTCACGGTGTATAGTCCGAACTTCGGGTCGGTGTTATGCACTGCGGCGTAGTTCTTATACTTGCCTCGCTTCTTACCTCGTTTGCCACGGATGTAGGAACTTACTTCCGTAGTCCAAATGTCGTAGTGAGTGGTACGGCGGAAGCCTCCCTTGCCGTGCAGTTTACCGAACTCCAATGAACGACCACGCTCTCCCTTGATGCTTCTTGACAGCGTGCCGGTATCAACCATCGTGGGGTGAGTAAACTTCTTCCCCCACTTTGATGTGCGGGCAGGCCATTTACTACCGTTGAAACCACCTCGCTCAAAAGAGGATTGAAACTGCTGCTTGGCATATTCACCCGCCACCGTTACAAAGTCCTGGGCATTGTAGAAGAGCTTACTTCCTAACATTCGGTAGTTACCGTTTCGCCACTGGGCACAGAACTGGTCAATCGTTATCTTGCTCATAGAACTTAGATTTTAGGCGTTTGACAATCTTCTGTGCAAACTCTGGCAATGGCTTATCAAAGTAGCGGTGGGCATCGGTGAAGATTCTACCACCCGTTGCAAGGCTCTCGCGGAATACAGGATCAACCATCGAGCGACACTTATCTATACTCAATGAGGCTCGCACTCCCGCAAAGCCATTTGCAATAAGATAGCACCTACATCCCCATTCGATGGGTGGTATCAACTCAGCCGGGAACTCCGACTTGCGGTAAGATACACCTTCGAGGGATAGATGCCATGGGCGCACGCGCTCGTCCCCCTGCGTCATATATGTAATAACAGACTCGGCATTTACAGCCATCCACCACGCAGCCATCTTTCCGGCAAAGAGAACTTGCTCATTCTCTGCCTCGGCATAGGTGAGATTATACTGCTCACAGATTGTTTCGTAGTCGAGCAAGCACTCCTCATCAACCTCTTCGGGCAGTTCGCTTATCATCGTCATCTCCTCGGCTGCTGCAAAGTCAATAAGGTTATCGATAGCGGCCACGAGTATTTCGTGCTGCTGTTTCTCACGCTCTGTCGTGAAGTTGTTGTGATTACGCAGTATGCTTAATGCCTCATCAAAGTCCAACGCCAAACCTCTCAATGCTCGGTCAATTAGGAATGAGCATCGATGAGTTATGATATCCTCGATGATGTCCTCACGCTCGGCACTGTTCTCCCAGTGATGTATAAGCCTGCGGAAAGCATCTCGAATGACCTCATACTCCCGTTGTGCTTCACTCTCTTGCCCTTTTGCCTCTACATCAGGGAGCGGAAGTTGGGCTACGACTTCGCTCCCAGAAGAAAATTTGCTACTTGCGAGCCTCGCTGCCTGCCATAGCGGCGGTAATACTCCTCATCAGACATTATCCCTCGGTCGTTATGACTCACACCAGGCGTAACACCTCCCGTGCCTCCAATGCCTGACATCACATTGAGTTGCTTTCCTACATTAATACCGAACTCCTTCTCAATCTCATCGGCAGATACTTCGTACTTATCCGTGATGAGCTCGTAAAGTTTGATGCGGTCTTCGTTGTTCATATCGATGCGATTCGAGTACTTGAACTCCAAACCCGCAGCGATATAACCCATAGCCACAAGGCGAGGCACAATCTCCTCGTTCATTATGTTTTCAATATATCGGCGGTAGACCTCGATACGCTCACGGAAGATATCCTGATGAGCCTTCGTTGAGCCCACATAGGACTGCATACCACCTGCCATTGACTCTGAACCCAGCACGAGGTTTGCAACCTCGCTATTTACAAACTCGATAAGTCCCGTGTAGATCTTCTCCGAGTTAGACATTGTGAAGGTCTTGATATCAACCTCATCCTCGATGCCAGTTACAACGACCTTGTTCTGAGCAGCATTGGCAATCTCATTAGCTAATCGCTTGCGGTCTGCATTGCTCTCCGATACAGTCTTTCCGTGAATGATGGGCTGTCCGTATGTATGAGAGAAGTTCACATAGTTAGCTACGGTAAACTTCTTGGCTAGGATAAGTGGCGTAGTGGCAGAGAAGAGTCCGAGATCACCTGACGATATAAGCACATAGTTGCGCTGGTAGGCAGGATTACGCAAATCCCAATGTGGCTCCCATATGCCTTGACGCTTGAGTACTGCCTTCTGGTCAGGGAGCACATTACGACGCTCGATGCTGTTTACCTCTGCAAGTTTACCGGTCTTCGGGTCGATAGTGGGCATAATCTCCAGCAATGTATAGCCATATAGTTTCGACTCCACAATGCCCTTGATGATTTTATCGAACTGTGATCCCTGAATCTTCTGGGTGTTCTGAACATCCTTGATGTACTTTCCCTTCTCGTTGATGCGGGCAAGCATATACCTATCACCGAGAATCTGGCTCTCCAAAGTCTCGATTACGGAGCGGATATGAGCGTCCTGCTGGAGGCAGGCATCATAGAGGTCGATAAGTTTGGAGCGGTCATCGAGGATGTAGCCCGATTCGATATCTCCACGCACCGAACGATAACGATTGTTTCGCTCGATTTCTCGCACATATTCCTGTATGGTTTTCTTCGATGTTCGGAAGATGCTCGATAGCAATTCTCCGTTAAAAGTGCTGTCCGAAGTTGTCATTTTCACTCTTTTTTGAAAGAGTAGAGAAAAATTTTTGAGAAAGTTTTAAGAAAAAAATTGTGGACAGGGAGTTCCCTTATATCCGCCTAATATACAATCGACAATAGAGCCCTGATGCGGACAATCGACAATGCTTGTAACACCTTAATAATCAACGAAAAAGCCACTTAAAAAGCATCGGAAAATGGTTGATTATTATTAACTTTACCCTCGCAATTGCAAAAAAATACATGAACAGGAAACAAATTCAAACAACAAATGAAGAAATAAAATGAGAATAGAAAAGGTTCCTTGTCGAACAATTCGATACAGGGAATTTCCCGAATTGCTCTTCGGAGAATCACCGAATAGCGGCTCTACATATTTCGATGCAACTCACTTTATCCGCAGTCGCGGAGACGAGCGCAGACATAATGTTCAGGAGTTCCGTATAGCCTTCCAACACTGGATTACGACTCTTAGCAACATATACAGCATCGAAAAGGAGGCTCTCGTTATCCGTGATGAAACATCGGGGCATCTGTTAATTGATGAATGCCTGGCCCTGCTTTTTGTCGTCTATGTCGATCCTGAGTTCGGCGTATATATGTTAGAACGCATATCAGAACTACTCATAGATGGTTTTTCGGTTTCAGACAGTTGGCTGGTTATGGCTGCCGGTAATAGATTTACTATTGAGGAATTAACAAGAAATGTAAAATCCAATGAGACGTAGCAAGTTTATACGACCCAAGGTCGTGCTAATCTTCAATGGTGCGAAACATCTTATAGCCATCACGCGCTCAATTCGTAGTGCTACCGAGCTAACCAAAGGCAGTCGCTCATCTATTTCGGCCTGCTGCATTGGTAAGCATAAAAGTAGCGGTGATTTCTACTTCAGACATCTGCACGATGATGTGGAGATAGAGATTTCTGATTTGGGAACACTGCTTTTAGCTGAATATGATGAGTTGTGTGGTGTTGAGAGAGACTATTACACCATTAAGGAGATGGCAAAAAAGCGAGTTAGAAAAGAGATTAAAAAACAGAAAAAAGTGAAGTAACTATGAGAGAAAACAGAACTGTCCCGTTTCGAGATACGAGCATTAAGGTGTCCCGGAACTATTATGGCCACCAGTATATCTGTATGGCCGATGTGTGCGAAATTATCAAGCAACGTGAACTATTGAAGGATGGAGCAATCCTCAATCTCTGTCCTTCGGCTATGAAGATGACCTTTCGCCGTAATGGGCGTGAGTATTGGGCTATCCGTCCTAGTGATATGCATACCATTATTCAGTTAGTGCGTAGGGAGAGTATTTTACCCCGAGACTTAATAGATGAGCTGGAAGAGTTTGGTAATAAGATTTTTGAGATAGAGGCAGCAGAGACGCAGGCTCAGCATCATGTAGATACAACAGTTAAGTTCAACGAAGATATGCCAGTTACATTTAGGCGTATCGGCGACAAGCTGATGGTAAATGCCACACAGATTACTCAGCCCTATGGACATTTCCCAAGCGACTGGTTGCGTGTTGCAGCTACGGACAATCTTCGCCGCAGACTGGCGCAGAACAACATTACCGACAGATACGAGTTTCAGATATTGACCTCTCGTGGTCGTGGCATTGGTGCAACTTGGATTGAAGCACCATTGCTTACCGCCTTGGCTCGCTGGGTAGATCCTGACCCCGATTCCGCCTTGGTGAAGTGGTGCGATGAGCAGCTCATCATCTTCGAGGATAAGTATCAAAAGCGTCTTCAAAAAAGGAAGCAACCTAAGACCATCAATATCCCTTGCCTGAGTAAGCCGATGCCCGAAGACATCAACACGGCAAACAAGATGATTGATGAGTTGAGAGGTATCATTCGAGAGTATGCTCCCAAGGCAGCATTCTACGATGACTTCATAGAGAACCGAGATTGGTTTAAGAGCACTCATATTGCCGAGGAGCTCAACATATCCTCTCGCCATATGCACAAGTTCCTGATGGAGGAAGGTATCTGCAAGTACCAGAAGAAACAGTGGGTGGTACTGCCTACATACCGCTCGTGGCAGTGCGATGTACCATACACCTGGGAAAACGCACAAGGCAAGATGTTTACCTTTGGCAGTGTAAAGCGTTGGACGCACATCGGTCGTGAGTCAATCATTGAGTTGTGGAACAAGAAACACCCTGAATTTGCTTAATGGAGACATCATTGCAGCGCATAATGCGCAAGACCGGTCGCAGACCTATTGAGTGCAAATGCCAGAAGTGCAAGCAACAGTGTAAGACACCTTGCTTGGGGACTCCAGAAGATATACTCCGTCTTATCAAAGCCGGGTATAAAGATAGGCTGGCTCCAACACATTGGTGTGTGGGTATGGCTCTCGGAAAGATAGATTATCCCGTGCTGATGATACAGGCAAAGCAGGAAGATAACGGCTATTGTACCTTCTTCAATGATGGGCTATGCGAGCTTCACGACTTGGGACTCAAGCCAACCGAGGGGCGATTGTCACATCACTCTATAACCAAGGAGAACTTCAAGTTTGGTAAGTCGCTGTCCTGGAATGTGGCCAAGGAGTGGATGGATGAACGAAACGAGGCATTCATTAAAGAGATAACCCAACTGATGCTATCCTAAGTAATCGAAGTCTGAACCGCGAACATTTAGTATTAACCCGTTAATTCCTCAAAAATCGCGGTTCGGATTCGATTAATTTATCCTATTTGTAAACCTTTAATATTAGTTGCCCCTATACTTTAAGTGACATATACATTTATTCACTAATAAAAACAAGAAGTACTATGCAACTTAAATCCAAAATGACATTTGATGAGATGGCTCGTCACTTGGTTGCAACCACAGGCAAAATCGCTAACCGTGTATCGGTAGGCAAGCACGCAAAAGCGTTAGGTTACAAGGTTTACAAACCTATGATCAATGGTAAAATTATTCACTTCTACCTCAAAGAGGAGAAGCAAGATGCACAAACAGAGAATTAAAATGAAAGAACAAAGTAAATTTGTATTCTACCGCTTTTACAAAGGGCTGATGATGGCATTTGACTTGCCAGAGTCAGCCTTTATGGTCTATATGGCAGACCTAAACGAAATCAGAAAACTTGGTTACAACACACTTCGTCCTTTGAGGACTCATTTAGGATGTTTAGGAATAGGCAGACGCTCATTTGAACGCTGTATTATGAAAACAACCTCAATGGGGTTGCTGAAGCGAGTTGCTGTTGATGGTAAGTATGATTATTTTTGGGATATGGAAGCATACAACCGACTTATACAGATTGTATCAACGACGACGAAATATACTGTGCTTAGAGAGTTCTGTAATAAAGCCTTTGAAAAAGACAAGAGAACTGTAATGTCAATCACTTACGACGAGATTCAAGAATTATCGGCTCATAAGTGGTAATGCAATCATAAAATATTATACTGGGGAGCTGCAAAGCTCCTTTTTTTGTAAATAGGGGAAATTGATGCCCATTTGAACAAACCATTTATGCTTATTTGTACAAATCGCTTGTACCATTGGATTGTTCAAATGTGCAATTAGTATAATAATATAGTGATAATACTACCATAAATACGATACCTATTCTTTTCTACGGAGAAAAGAATCAAAAGAAAAACTGCTTAAGGAGACGGCTGCGCCGCTCAATGGGGGTTTTGAAATTAAAATTCTGGAGAAATGGATTAAGGGGAACACATAGTAAACACCTATTTCCTCAGTATTTCAAAAACAAAAATAATAATCCTTCTATATATACCACCATCACACACGACAACCTTCCTTCGCTTCGTCATCTTCGCACCCATCGCTGCGACCTCATCTCCCATCGCCTATGCACCTTCCCCTCGCTATACGAGCGCACGCGAACACTTATTATCAATACAAAACGGACAAATAAATGGCCCTCTATAACCAACTGTTTGAGCTGCTCAAATCGTGTCTTTTCAACTGGATTTTGACCAATTAGTAGAAATGGCTATAAAGTGAACAAAAAAATCAAAGTGGCAAAAGTATGTCCACATTAGTTATACATTGCTTGCTGACTGACAAATAAATACACTGGTTTATACTGTCCACAATTTGGAGCAAAAACGAGGTAAAATCGTGCTCTGAATTATTTGTTCACTTTCTCAAAAATGGGACTTGGAAAAATGGCCCGAGGGCAGATACCGAATCCGCACCGGGGTGTACACCCTTCCAATTCTTTTTACAATTTTTACACCGTTGAATATCAATGTTTTAGAATGTTTACTTTGTCCAAAAGTGAACAAAAAAGCCTATCAAAGTAACAAATTGAAACAAAAATTTATTTTTTCGTTGATTTTCACCTATATATAAAAGAATTGACTTTGTAACTACTTGATAATCAGTGTAAAATACTTTGTTTCAGTTGTTTATATATGTTGAAACGGGCAAAAATTGATTTTTGCAAAAATGAAAAATTTTTCAAATTTTTACAAGCGATTGATTTTCAAAGGTTTAAGACAAGCCCTCGCGCGTGGGCGTTCCATACTCAAGCAAAAATTAAAATCGCTATCCATCACAAAAATTTTTTTCGCAAAAGTTTTGGAGTTTGAAAATTCGGTGTTACTATAGTGCTGTACTCAAACGCCAACAACAACGGCAAAGAGTAAACGAAAAAATAAATGAAAAAATAAACACTTAAAAAACAAATTTACAAAACAGACAAACCAAACCGCACAAGCGAGAAAACAACAGCCC
>JBGVEG010000100.1:0-2205 GCA_045119955.1 Paludibacteraceae bacterium | reverse complement strand
GTCAGAACAGAGCGCAATAAACGCCTTTTTAATATGTCTGCAAAACCCTCCGCCGATGTGCAGACATCCCTTCGTTGGGTTTCGCGCTGCAAAGGTACTACATTTTTTTGAATTGAGCAAGAAAAATCGCTTTTTAGGGCGATTTTTCTGGTGTAGAGTGTAAAGTGTAAGGTGTAAAGGCTGGGGATTTATTCACGGGAAAATCCACAAGCACTAAATAAATAGAGAGGGGCAATCTTAACAAAACGCACTTTTTGCAAGTTGGTGGTCTCAGGGAGTTCTCTCGGAGTTCTCAGGGTCGTCGCTCGGTGAAATTAAGTATCGGATAGCAAAACGATAAGAGAAGGAATATTAATAATTGACACTTTTTCCTTAAATAGTCACTCCTCTATACAGACTATCGATCGGGAAACTCACCGTACTCTTCAAATGTGTAGTTCAAGAAATCGTTAATAGGTTTAGCTGCACGTGATATGTCCGTCACCAAATCCAAGAAATCAGGGGCGCAGACTTGCTCATCCGTTAATGGCGTAGAGAATGTATATGCCTTGCGCTTGAGCCAATCGGCATGCACGAAATCTGCAGGAAAGCCCTGTGGCACCTTCTTGAGCATGTACTCCGTATCAAAATCAGGGAAATAGCGTTGGGTCATAGGATTGGCAAAGATAGCCTCCACCTCGTCATAATTGGCATGAATCTCCTTGCGGAGCGCATGCAGCAAATCCTTATTCGGGCACCAAATCCCTCCACCAAACATACATTGTCCAGGTTGGAGATGGATATAATACCCACCACGATCGCTCTTGCGCCCACCTTTAACAGCTGCAAACACACCAAACCACTCCTTGAACGGACGCTTATCGTGCGAGAAACGCACATCGCGGTATATGCGCCAAATACAATCTTTAGGCTGCAATCCCGTCAACTCAGGGTCTATCTCCACCAATCGCTCCAGCCATAGAGCAGTGAACTCCTCGAAGCGTTTCTGGCAGCGAATATACCAATCTTTATGCTCATTAAACCATTCGCGGTTGTTATTGCACGATAATTGTGCCAAAAAATCAAGAATTTCTTTCATATATCAAAAAAATGTTGTACCTTTGTACCCGATTTCAATAGGGCTCCATAGTTCAATGGATAGAATACGGGTTTCCTAAACCTTAGATTCGGGTTCGATTCCCGATGGGGCTACTACTCAGTTTAGAGTTAAGTGACTCGGATTCTATTCGGCTACAAAGGTACAACAATTTTCTCGAATGGCAAAACAAAAAGCAAAATTTTATGTCGTATGGCAAGGTCGCGAGTCGGGCATCTATGACTCGTGGGCTGCATGCGAAGCCCAAGTCAAGGGCGTTGCTGCCAAATACATGGGATTTGCCACTCGAGAGGAAGCCGAGAAAGCGCTCGCAGATGGATATGAGAAGCATATCTCATTCACTCCTCGCACCAGCTCCGCTACCGTACAACCTGCTACTCCACTCTCCTTAGAAGACATGCTCAAGCATGGCATTAAACTGCCTGCACTGGCAGTCGATGCTGCCTGCTCGGGCAACCCCGGAAAAATGGAGTTTCGCGGCGTGATAGCCGACACCAGCACACAGGTTTTTCACCGTGGACCCTACATAGGCGGAACGAACAATATAGGCGAGTTTTTGGCGATTGTCTTAGGACTGGCATACCTCAAGCAGAAGAACCTGCCATGGGCACTCTACTCGGACAGCAAGACCGCCATAGCATGGGTGAGACAAAAACAATGCAAGACCAAGATAGAATGGACTGCTAAGAATCAGGATCTACTATTAGCAGTTCGTGCAGCCGAAAAATGGCTGCACGAAAATACCTGGACTACCCCTATCTACAAATGGGATACCGAACACTGGGGCGAGATCCCTGCTGACTTCGGAAGGAAGTGATACTTTTTAGGTTAGAGGCGAAAGGTTAGAGGTTAAAGGCAAGGATATGCGGCTTCGCCGCTATTTCTCGCCCTAAACACTAAACAGTAGCAAAGCGTCCTCTAAACACTAAAGTCCTCTAAACACTAAACTCACTTCACAGGATTATCCTGCAATCCCCAACCCGTAATCGTAGCGATATATGGTATATAGGCATACGAGAACTTCTGATGACCTATATAGTTAGGGTGCATGCTTGCGCCCAGGTCCTCATCCGTAGAGAGATGCAAGGTAGGACAGCATGCCATGAAGT
>JBGVEG010000099.1:0-21422 GCA_045119955.1 Paludibacteraceae bacterium | reverse complement strand
AATCCTATTTTCTCTTTATTGCAGATCTTCTGCATGAGACATTTGAAAATATGAACATCTATCATGGGCCAGGTAGAAGTTCTGTCGCAGGTTCGGTGGTTGCATATTGTTTAGGGATAACAGATGTTGACCCTCTGAAATTTGGACTGCTTTTTGAACGCTTTATAAATCCAATAGGAGTATCTAAAGTCCAAATAGATATTGATGTGGAATATGATGAGAGGTTGCGCATTGTAGATTATCTAAAACAAAACTATGGAGATGATCAACTGGCTCACCTAATTGACTTGGATCTTCTTGCTCAAAAGTCCGCTATCATACAAGTTGGTAAGGTTTTGACATTTGATATAATAGGGCTTCGAATATTAAGTATAATGAAAGAGTGCTTAAAAAACATTGAGCACAAGTATGGTAGTGAGATCACGAAATCTGCAATGAATCCTCCGAAAGATGATGAGCAGACATTCCGCCTATTTCAGGAGGCTCATACTATTGGTGTGTTCAACTTTGAATCGGATGAAATGCGCAGGTATCTAAAGATATTGCAACCATCTACATTTGAAGAACTTATTGCACTAAATACCATGTATCGTCCAAGAATAATAGATTGCATTGACGGATATACAAAGCGAAAGCATGGATTGGAAGCGATTACCTATTATCACCCAATGATGGAGAAGTACTTGAAAGATACATACGGTGTTATCATCTATCAAGAACAAGTAATGTTGCTCAGTCAGGAGATTGCGAACTTCACGCCTGAGGAGAGTGATTTATTAGCAAGGGCTGTCTGCCATCAGAGACTAACTCAATCAAACCCTGCTTGGAAAGAGAAATTTATTAGAGGTGGTATGGAAAATGGATATACGGAAGAATTTCTTGAGAAAATTTGGAGAGATTGGATGAGATATGGTAATTATCTCTTCAACAAATCTCATGCAGTTTGCTATACATGGCTTGCGTATAAGATGGCATACTTAAAAGCGCATTATCCCGAGGAATTTATGCACGCCTATTTTACTGTTAACGACAAAGCCATATAATATATGAAATGAATCAAAGGAACTGGCAGTAATTTCAATATCTCTATCAAACCTTCGGCACAATCTTTGGCACTCGAAAACTTTTTTCAAAAAATACACCCATGCGGAAGTGCTTATAACATAGCAACTTCCGCATGTTTCATATACCACTTTCCACTCAAAAATCTCCAATCTTCGGCACAAAACTACCAAAATGCCGAAGATACGGCATTACTATATTATATAGAGGCACAAAAAATAGCGGCAGAACTAGCGGCAAAGTCAAAATATTTTTTATGCAGTAACAATCGTACTTTAGAAGCGATTAATTCTAAATCGGCGGCAATTTTATCCACCATTGCCGCTACTTTTTGCAGCATTATTATAGAGATACATCATATAGGCCACTGAAAGCCCATAGAAGTCCCATAGATGTCCAATGATGGTCCCGAAACTTTTAGGTAGCTTTTCCTATACCAAAGGTATATTAAGGGTATACAAAAAATTACACTTGCATATATTGAATAAAATTAGGGAACTATAGACAAGTTGACACTACCAAAATTGCAGTTTCTTACTTTTTAAGAAATCTCGCCCCAGTTGCCGGCGGTGAGGCGGAGGTAGTCCAGGCGCTGCTTATAGATACGATTGTGCATCTGCTCCAACAATGGGTCCGCATCCAAGACCTCCATCGCTGCCCGACGCGCCAACTCCAACAATGGACCATCCGTACTCAAACTCGCAATATGCAACTCAAACGGCAAACCCGACTGCTGAGTGCCCTCCAGATCGCCTGGACCACGCAACTGCAAGTCCGCCTCCGCTATACGGAAACCATCATTCGTAGCCACCATAATATCCATACGCTTGCGCGTGTCCTTGCTCAACTCCACACGCGTGAGCAAAAGACAATAGCTCTGTTCCGCTCCACGGCCCACACGGCCACGTAACTGGTGCAACTGGCTCAGACCAAAACGCTCCGCATTCTCGATAATCATCACACTCGCATTCGGCACATTCACACCCACCTCTATCACAGTCGTTGCCACCAAGATCTGCGTCTCGCCACTCACAAAACGCTGCATCTGCTCGTCCTTATCCTTCGCCTTCATCTGACCATGCACCATCGAAATACGATACTCAGGGAAAGTTTCACAGAGCTGGTTATAGCCATTGGTAAGGTCCTGCAAGTCCAGATTCTCGTTCTCATTAATGAGCGGATAGACCACATACACCTGACGACCCATGTCAATCTGCTGCGCGATAAACTGATTGATAGACGCACGGCGCTGATTGGAATAGTGAAGCGTCTGCACAGGTTTGCGCCCAGGAGGCAACTCATCAATCACACTCACCTGCAAGTCACCATAGACCGTCATCGCCAAGGTGCGAGGAATAGGCGTAGCCGTCATCACCAGCACATGCGGCGGCTGGGTGTTCTTGTTCCAGAGTTTGGCACGCTGCGCCACACCAAAACGGTGCTGCTCGTCAATAATACACAAGCCCAAGTTGGCAAACTGCACCGTATCCTCAATCAAAGCATGCGTGCCAATGAGGATATTAATCTCGCCCGAGCGCAACTGCTCGTGAATGGGCTGGCGCTGCTTGGCGGTGGTGGAACCTGTGAGCAATTGGCAATTTACGGCGATTGGCGATTGGCGATTGGCGATTGGCGATTGGCAATTGGCAATTGGCGAGAGGAGTTGTTGGATAGTCTCGTAGTGCTGGTTGGCGAGGATCTCGGTGGGCGCCATGATACATGCCTGATAGCCATTATCCACCGCCAGCAGCGCGGTGAGCAAAGCGACAATCGTCTTACCACTACCCACATCGCCCTGCAAAAGGCGGTTCATCTGCTTGCCCGACTTGAGGTCGGACTGAATCTCGCGCACGACACGCTTCTGCGCATTGGTGAGCGGAAAAGGCAAGCAGTGCTGGTAAAAAGCGTGAAAAGACTTCCCGACAATAGGCATAGCGAAGCCAATGTTCTGCTCGCGGCGTTTCATCTGCCTCAGAATCTGCATCTGGATATAGAAGAGCTCCTCGAACTTAAGCCGCTCGCGCGCCTTCTGCATAGTAGGTGTATCCTTGGGGAAATGGATATTGCAGAGCGCTTCGCTCAAGCGCATGAGGCGGTAGCGCTCCACAATATCCATGCCGAGCGTGTCCACCATGCCCTGCTGCTGGAGTTCGGGAATGAGGTGCGCGATAATAGTGCGAATGGCCTTGGAGTTAAGTCCCGCACGCTTCATGGCCTCGGTGGTGTTGTAGTGCGGTTCGAGTCCCTGCATGAGCTCGGGGTGCACCTTCGTCATAGGCGTGAGCTCGGGGTGGACGAAATTGTACTGGTGATTGAAGCGCGAAGGTTTGCCAAAAAGCAGATACTGCACATTGCGCTCCAGTTTGACATACTTGACACCCTTGAACCAGACGAGCTCAATGGTATGTCGTCCGTCGGTGAAGGTAGCAGAGAGGCGCTGGGCAGCCCCTATGCCAACAGTATGCCACTCGGTGATATGACCAATGATCTGCACATAGGTGTCATCATCCTCAATCTCATGGATAAAATAGAAGCGACTGCGGTCAATATACTTATACGGAAACTGGTACAGCATATCGAGGGCAGACTTCACACCCAGCTCTTTACGAAGAATGTCGGCACGTTTCGTGCCGACACCCTTACAGTATTCTATATTTCTAATGGATAAATCCATATGTAGACCGCTGCGCTGTCAGAAGTCAGACCGCCCACATGGGCTGTTAGACTAAAGGCGAGGGATTATTGCAAACGGAAGTTCACAGGCAAGGTATATTTCACGCGTACTGGTTTACCACGTTGCTTACCTGGTTTCCACTTAGGCATGCTACCAATGACGCGTTGTGCCTCTTTATCCAATGAAGCCTCACCAGAAGAGCGAACGACCTGAATGTCAGATACCTTACCGTCCTTCTCTACCACGAACTGACAGATAACACGACCTTGGATACCGTTCTCCTGTGCAATAACAGGGTACTTAATGTTCTCAGCGATATAGCGCATCATGGCTTGTTGGCCACCAGGGAACTCAGGCATAGACTCTACAATCATGAAGATCTCTTCCTCCTCTTCCTCCTCTTCTGGAGCCTCTACTGGAGGAGCGATAACTACCTCAACATCCTTGTCGTCCTCGGTGTTGATCTGAATCTCCTCTACCTCGACATCGTCTTCCACTACGTTGAGCACCTCTACCTCAACTGGTGCTGGTGGTGGAGGTGGTGGAGGAGTCTCTTGAGAGGTTTGTTGGATATCGATCTCCTCCTCGAAGACGAAATCGGTGTCCGCTACTTCATACTTAGTCACTTCTTTCTCTGTCCACTCGAAAGCGACATAGCAAATGCTCAATACAAAAGCCAAACCTATGAGGACATAGGTCAACTTCTTGTCTTCCAAGCTTGCTTGGGGATTTTTCTTCAGTTGCATATTGTTTTGTGTTTTTTATGTTTACCAATTTAGGGTGCTTTTTTAGGAGCACAACCATTTCAGGGTGCAAATTTACTGCTTTTTTCTGAATTGTGCAAATATATCCCACGTTTTTTACATTTTTTTCACAAAATAGTTGTTATTTTGGGATAAAAGTAGTACTTTTGCAGAGAAAATGGGTAAGTTGAGGGATATAATATCATCCAAGCAGGTGCAGAACGTAGGGAAACTCTTATCTGCGAATGTGGTGGCTCAAGTGATAGGATTGGTGGTCTATCCTATCTTATCACGCATGTATGCGCCCGAGGATTTTGGACTGCTGAACCTGTTTTTGAGCATAGGCAATGTGCTGGTGGTTCTCTCACTGGTGGACTACTACTACGCCATCGTCTTGCCCAAGCAAGAGCGGCATGCCGTGGCACTGGTGCATGTGAGCAGTTTGGCACTACTCATCACGGTAGCATTGGTGGCAGTGAGTGTCCTATTAGCAAGCCCCATAAGCGCAGTCTTCAAGTCGCCCGATTTGGCACAATACTACTGGCTCATGCCCATATACGTACTCAGCATGGGCGCATGGAACATACTGAACTACTGGTATATACGACAAAAACAGTTTGGACAGATAAGCCACTATCTCATGTCGCAGAGCGCACTATCGGCAGGCGGTAAGATAGGCATGGGATATGCGGGGGTATTGCAAGGCGGAATGATCTACGCCGTGGTCATAGCACCACTGCTGTCATTAGGCACCAGTATCGTTCGCAACGGCAAAAGCTGCTTGCAGCCCTTGCTACATATCTCCAAGGCAGACATGCTGGAGCAGAGCAAGCAGTATCGTAACTTCCCCTGCTTTGTGCTGCCACGCAGTTTTCTGAACGTGCTGGCAGGACAGTTGCCCATCCTACTGCTCACACCCTTCTTTGGTGCAAAATACGTCGGGCTGCTGAGCATGGCGCTGCTGTTGGGTTACACACCTATCGGGACCATCACACGAGCCATTTATCAGGTATTATACCAACACACCACAGAGCGCGTGCACGCCAAAGAACGGATAGGCGGCGTCTTCTGGCGATTCATAGCTGGGAGCAGCGTGGTCATTCTGCCCCTCTTCGGTGGACTGTTCTTCGTATTGCCCGATCTGACATCCTGGTTACTGGGAGAAGAGTGGCGCGCGGTAGGAACGTATATCCGATACATGTTGCCATGGCTATACTTGTCGCTACTCACAGGCAGCACCTGCTACCTGTCGGACGTGTTCATGAAGCAACGAATAGGATTATTCTTCGAGATACTATTGGCAATATGCCGCGTAGCGGGACTATGTATCGGCATCGCGGCAAAAGACTTCGCGACTGCCATAGCCGCCTACTCCATCTGCACAGCCATAGCCGTCTTGGCACAACTCGTATGGTTGGCCACATTGGTGAGAAAATACGATAGCGAAACAGCAACGGCCTAAGCCATCACCTTTTGATACAACTCCACTAACTGCTTGCCGACAGCGGCATAACTATACTTGCGTCCATGCTCGCGAATCGGCTGAGGCGGATAGTCAGACAGATAATCCATCATCCAGAGCATGGCGTTGGTCAGCTGACGCTCGTTCTGGGTATTCACCAGCTGACCATCCTGCTCAGTCACCATCTCGGGTATGCCACCCGCCCTACTACTGATAATAGGCAAGCCAGTAGCCAGACATTCGGAGAGGACGACGGGAGCGTTCTCGTAATTAGAGAAGAGCACAAAGCAATCACTCTGCTGCATCCACTGTGCCACCTCATGGGGCGTCTGCTCGCCCGTGAAAGTGAGCATACCATGCGGGAACATCAGCTGGCGAGCATACGCCACGGCTTGCGCATGGTCCACGCCCGTGCCTACAATAATACATTCGAAATCCTGCCTCTTATCCGCAAGTCGTCGGATAGCGCGCAACATGCCCTGCACGTTCTTGGCCTTCTCATCAAAGCAACTCACATGTAGGAAACGGAACTTATCTCCCTTAGGCGTAATAGTGAGCGGAGCGATAGGGTGGTAGAAAAAGTCATCGACTACATTGTGTATGCGTTGCCAATGCTCGTTCTCAATGCCGCATGCCTTCATGGCATCCTCCAACATCTGGCTCACGGGCAGGATACAAGCAGCACGTTTGGCAATATGGCGCATGACCCAAGCATGCCATCCGCCACGAAAAGAGAAATTGACAGGCAGATAGCCCGACCAATGTTCTACTAATATATAAGGTATATGGTAACGCCATCGCAGCCAGAGCGCCAAGAGACCGTTCTTGTCCAGCACATTCATCTGCACCACATGGGGTAAGCCCCATTCGCGGCGCAAGCGCTTCCACCCCCGGTACATGTCGCGCAGCCACGCTAAGCCCGTACGCTCGGAGTACAGGACACGCACATCCGCCCCTTGCTCCATGACCGCCTCGGCATGCTTCTGCACAAAGAGCCCCGCCATAGCATCGCGCTCGGTAGGATACCATGCACTCAGGTATAGCACTCTCATCGCATATTCCTTTCGCGCAAACGATTATACAAATTCGCCAACCAGAACCACCAGTGGTAGTACTTCTCAACGCTATAGTAGGTCGTAGCTGTACTACCGAACTGCTTGTAATGTTGTGCCACGCCGCGGATCATGCTGCCTTCGAAGTCAAAAGCCACACCCAGTTTGCGTGCCCACTTAATGGCCTCCAACACCAAGAGGGCACTTGCTCCAGAATCCTTGTGCAGTGGGCTATAGCAAGGAATGAGGTAATACATACTATGCTTATCCCACACCAAGAACGCCGCCGCCAAGAGCTGCTCATCGGCATTGCGGATAGCCAGCACCTGCCCCTGACTCAGACGCTTGGTCTTGCGCTCGAGCACCAAGAGGAACTCGCGCGAATAACTGATAGCCTTGCCCTGCTGCTGGAGACAGTCCACGTGGAAACGGTAGAAGTCTTCGATATTGAGGTCGTAATCCACATGGAGGGACAGGGCTTTCTGCAATTGGCGTTTCTTATTCTTAGAGAATCGGTTTATCACACTATCCAAGTCACTCAAATCCTCTATGCGATAGGTCACCCGTTTCTTGAGTTTGAAGCCCAATTCCTGCATAGACTGAGGGGCTATACTACCCAAGGGATAGTGCTGGTAATAGTAACTCAAGCGCAGGGTCTGAAGGGCAGTTATGAAAAGGGTACAAACCTGCTTTACCGCCTGCGCATCCTCGCGCACGCTCTCGCTCAGCCACACGCCACCAGTCTGCGTCATCTGCGGCATGAGCACATAGCGCATCCACATACGCTCGCGCAGTAAATAAGGTAGTACAGCCACAATATCTTCCACCTTATCAGCCCCCTCGGAGAGGCGAAAACCCTCGTCCGTCTTCACACACAAGAGCACGTCCCAGTGCTTGCCCGCACAGACGGCATCCATCCACCAGTCCTGCATAAAAAGAGGCAACTGGGGAGTAAATAGGCAAAAATCGCGGTATAATTCTCTTTTGGTCATATTACCCAATATACAAATCGTGTGCAAAGTTACGATTTTTTGTTGAAATATGCAAACAATACTTGCAAAATTCAAAAAAAAGCAGTACTTTTGCACATTATTTCAAAACTAACCAAATAATTTGTCTGTTATGATAGTTGAAACCAGTCCCTACAAGGTTTTTGCTCTTTCTCAAGGAGGTGAGCTCGCTAAGCGTATGTGTGAGTATTTAGGTTGTTCATTAGGTAACATCCAAGTAGCTCGTTTTTCTGACGGTGAGTTTGCCGTAAGTTTCGAGGAGTCCGTTCGTGGTCAGTCGGTGTATATCGTGCAATCGACCTGCCCCAGCAGCGACAACATCATGGAGCTTCTGCTCGCCATTGACGCCGCTAAGCGCGCCAGTGCGTACAAGGTGATAGCCGTGATCCCATACTTCGGTTGGGCACGTCAAGACCGCAAAGATAAACCACGCGTATCGATCGGCGCGAAAGTATGTGCAAACCTCTTGCAGGGCGTAGGCGTGGACCGCGTGATTACCGTGGATCTGCATGCTGACCAAATACAAGGATTCTTCGACATACCAGTAGATCACCTCTACGGCGCTAACGTACTGGCTGACTATGTACAGAGTCTCAACTTGGACAACCTCATCGTAGCGTCTCCTGACGTAGGTGGTACCAAGCGTGCTTCTGTCTTCGCTAAGAAGCTCACCGCACTGACCAAACAGGACGTACCTATGGTCATCTGCTACAAGCACCGTCCTAATGCCAACCAAATTGGCGAAATGCGCGTGCTGGGTGACGTCAAGGACAAGAACGTAGTGATCATCGACGATATAGCAGACACCGCAGGCACACTGTGCAAAGCCGCTGAGGTAATGATAGCGGCAGGCGCTAAGTCTGTTCGCGCACTGGTGAGCCACGGACTCATGTCTGGTCCTGCATGCGAGCGCGTGGCTAACTCATCGTTAGAGGAACTGATCTTCACCGACTCTATTCCATTCAATACGGAGCGCTGCGAAAAGGTGCATATCGTGTCTATGGCCAAACCTATCGCCGAGACCATTTTGGCTATTCAGAACCACCGTTCTGTGAGCGAACTGAATATCCACTAAATATTGTTCAATATTGTTCAGAATTGTTCAGAATTGTTCAATATAGTATATGTGCACTGTTGCTGTTGTGCGTATCATGCGCCAGACAGCAACAGTCTTCTGCTACTGATGTCCGCTGTGCCTTCACAGCGGACTCAGCATATAGTTATATAGCCCAGCAGGTGGCATTTGGTGCGCGTGTGCCAGGCACAGAGGAACATGCGGCCTGCGGCGACTGGTTGGTGAAGCAACTGGCGCAATACGGAGCGCAGGTGCAGAATCAATACGGCAGCATGCCTAATTACGCAGGCGAGGAGCAACCCTTACGCAATATAGTGGCATACATGGAGGGCAATACGCAGACAGCCATACTGCTTTGCGCCCACTGGGACTCACGCCCATGGAGCGACGAGGAGCCGCTCTATGAGAATCGCTTCACTCCCGTCATAGGTGCTAACGACGGCGCCAGCGGCGTGGGAGTGATACTGGAGATAGTGCGCCAGCTATCCATACGCAAAGCCAAAGGCGAATATATCCCATCGGTACAGGTTGTCCTGTTTGACTGCGAAGACATGGGCACGCCGACGCACTACACCGGCAAAGAGCGTCCCGACACATGGTGTCTGGGTAGCCAGTATTGGGCGAAAGCATATAAGCAGGCCATCGTAAATGGTAAATCGTCCAATTGTAAATTGCAATACGGTATACTCCTGGATATGGTAGGTGACCCATCGGCTACCTTCCCACGCGAGTATTTCTCCACAAGCTATGCAGGCACTTATGTGGAGCAACTATGGCGCACAGCCGTGCGCTTGGGCTACGGACGCTATTTTGTCCAACAAGCCGCCTACCCCATCACCGACGACCACTACTACGTGAACACCCTCGCTGGTGTTCCCTGCGTGGACATCATAGACTACAAACCCCAAAACGGCACGGGTTTTGCAGAATGGTGGCATACGCAGCAAGACGATATGCGAAATATTAACCTACAAACCCTTCAGGCAGTTGGAGAAACTGTCATCACAACAATATGCTCGAGATAAAGAACTTACACGCCACTATTGCTGGCAAGGAAATACTCAAGGGCCTCAACCTCACCATCCACGAGGGCGAGGTACATGCTATCATGGGTCCTAATGGCGCAGGCAAATCGACCCTGTCGAACGTCCTCACAGGACACCCCGCTTATACCGTCACGGAAGGCGAAGTCATCTTCCGCGGCAAAAACCTCTTGGACATGGCACCCGAAGTGCGCGCACGCGAGGGTATCTTCCTCTCCTTCCAATACCCTGTGGAGATCCCTGGCGTATCGGTGGTGAACTTCATGCGCACAGCCGTGAACGAGAAACGCCAACACGAGGGCAAAGAGCCACTCAAGGCAGCCGAGTTTCTCAAGCTCATGCGCGAGAAGAAAGCCCTTGTCGGTATGGACAATAAGCTCACTAACCGTTCGGTGAATGAGGGTTTCTCGGGTGGCGAAAAGAAGCGCAATGAGATTTTCCAAATGGCTATGCTCGAGCCATGCCTCGCTATCTTGGACGAGACGGACTCCGGATTGGACATTGACGCACTACGTATTGTGGCCGAAGGCGTCAATAAACTCAAGACACCTCACACCGCCTCCATCGTCATCACCCACTACCAACGTCTGTTGGACTATATCGTGCCAGACTTTGTGCATGTGTTGGCAGACGGTAAGATCGTGCGCACAGGCGGTAAAGAGTTGGCCCTCGAACTCGAAGAAAAGGGTTACGCGTTCCTGAATGATTAATAATTAATAGTTAATAATTAATATTTTTTCAGGAATGACGCAGTCTTCTATACAACATATTACACTCGCCGCGGGTGAGACGCGCGAACTCGTTTTTATCAATGAGCCCAACACGCATTGGCATATTGTACAAGAGGAGAAATCCTCCCTGCGCGTGCATATCATCTATCTATCGGAGAATGAGCAGAACGCCGAGTGGCAATCCACGCTCACGGTAGAGCAGAATGCCCCCCATTGCCGCACCGAGATTTACGCCATGGGCTTGCTACATGCCTCGCAACAAGCACATCTTCTCACGCGCGTGTACCATAATATAGGTGGAGGATACTCCTCGCAGGTGCTCAAGTTCGTGCTGGACGATCATGCCAAAGGTAGTTTTCGTGGCGAGCTGAAGATTCAGCCCAATGCACAACAGACCGAGGCATACCAGACCAACCGCAATATCCTGCTCTCGCGCCATGCTGAAATGCTGACCGAACCACAACTGGAGATCTACGCCGACGACGTCAAGGCCAGCCATGGTGCTACCACAGGTCAATTGGACGAATCGGCACTCTTCTATATGCAACAACGCTGCATTGACCGCGACACCGCAGCCAAACTGCTCCTGTGTGCCTTCTTTAATGAGGTCATTGAGACACTCACAGACACACAACTGCAAGAAGAATTGGTAGAGAAAATTAATCGTATATTGTAGGGCGCACGACCTTACTTCACGCGACTAATGGCGTAATTCAGCAGAACGACAAGACTCTCTTTGTACTTATTATTGGAGAAAATGGACAAGGCAGCAATCGCTTTCTTGCGGTGTTTCTCCATCTCTTGGTGCGCATAGCGTATGCCGTCATAACGCAGCACAAAAGACTTGATCTCCTGCTCCGCCTCCATAGGGTCAATATGTGGCGACTTGTTGGCCAGCGCCTCTGCCAGTTCGCGTATATGCTCGGCTTCCTCCTTGCTCGCACGTTGGAGTGAAATGAGCAGGGGCAGAGTGGCTTTGTTGTCACGGATATCATTCATCGTGGGCTTGCCTATATCCTCCATGTCGGAATAATCGAGCACATCATCCTTGAGTTGGAAGCACATACCCAGGTGCAAACCAAACTGGCGCATGGCCGTCATCTGGCGCATGGTAGCACCTGTGCTGGCGGCACCTGCCTCGCTGCATGCAGCAAACAGGCAAGCCGTCTTCTGCTCAATGACCTTGTTGTATTGCTCCTCGCTGATCCACATAGATTGTCCCGAGTGCAGTTGCAGCAGTTCACCCTTGGTGAGCGCAGCACCCATCTCGGAGAGGATATTGAGTATCGTCACATTACGCAGTTCGGAGAGGATATGCATCACACGTGTGAGGAGGTAGTCTCCCACCAATACGGCTATCTTATTGGTCCACAGCGTATGCACCGCCTCGCTGCCACGACGCATAGGCGAGTCATCCACCACATCGTCATGCACCAATGAGGCGGTATGCATGAGCTCCAATGCCACAGCCGTCTGTATGGTTTTATCCGTCACGCCTCGGCACAAAGCCGCCGACAATAGCACCAAGATAGGACGCAGTTGCTTGCCGCGCTTGGAGTGGATATAGTCCAGCACTTGCGCCAAGAGCGTGTCATCGCTTTGCAAAATCTGAGCAAACGCCTCCTCAAACAGACGGAACTCCGTCTGTATCACCTTGCGTATGTCTTGGGGATTATTCATTGTTGAGGGCAGCCCATTTAATTTTGTTCAAGTATCCGCGATACACATCGCTATAGGAGCCCACGAAGGATTGTCCACCTATGATAAAGATATTCTCCTCGTTGTCCACGACTACGGTCTGGTGTTGGCGTGACGTGTATGTATCAGGCAACTTATTGTGCGCAGTATCTGGCACATACCAGTTCATACCCTCGTCATCGGAATAGAGAATATCGCTGCGCCACTCCAGGTCATTATCCACACCGCCGAACATAATCAAGTGGTCGTTGTACTGGATAATCGAGGTACCTGTCAGCGAGTTGAACGAAGGTTGCTCAATGGAGAAATCGGCTATACGATAGCCCGACTGCGTGTCATTGATCAGTCCGTACTCTAAGTTCCAACGCGTATTAACCGCTGTACCATCCATGGCGCGACCGCCTACAATCATAGCGCGGGGGCGCTCACTACTACTGTCAAAAGACAGAGCTGCAAAATCGCTCACAGGGAAATTCTCAGGCAGTTTGCCACCTTTCAAACCCGCAACACTGGTCATAGGTTGTATATCTTCACCCTCAACGACGCCCAAGAGCAATGCTTGCGTACTGCGCTCTTGCAGCACACACCATGCCTTGCTGTCAAACGTCACCAGCATGTTCACCAAGTCATAGTCACGCTCGGAGAAGTCGGTAGCAGTCCAATGAATAAGGTTGGTAGTGGTATAGAGTTTATTGTCCGCCATATAGTACAAGGTATTGCCACAGGATAGAATATCGCGCACCTGGCAGAGTGTAGGTAGTCCGATAGGGCTCTCCAGTTTGCTCCACGCGGTACCATCCGCCGATTGGTAGAGTGCGGTACCAAAGCCATTATTAACAAACAGATAAATGAGCTCATCACGGTACACCGCCTTCATGTGGCAGAAGTCGGGGGCTGCATCGGGAGCAAAGAGTTGGGGGGTCATTTGCTTCCAGACATAGAGGTCAGGATCCGCCTTATGTACATGCATATCAATGCGGTAGCAGCGTTTATAGGCAGTATCTGCGGCTTGTATGAAGAGATAGATAGGACCTCGATTGAAGTCCAATGTATCAGCACCTGTGCTTATCATCAAGGTATCCGGGGTCTTGAAGCGCACCAGCGAAGGGGTTATCATATAGCTCACCTGGGGCTTCACACTATCTAGACAAGTGCCAAAGCGCAATGAATCCACACTGTAGATTCGTCCTGTATCGGGCCAACTCTTGTGTTCAATCTTAAAGACGGCCTCTGCCAATCCAGGATTAGCCGTATCGGCATAGAAAGTGAAGGCACTAACGCGTGTTTCGGAAGAGAGGTTAATCTCCTCGTTCTTACTCTCGCAAGCTACCATGAGCACCAAGGAGAGCAATGACAATATATATATAAACTTCTGCATTTTAATGATTATGTTTTACGAAAGCAAAATACGCAGCAAAGGTACAACTTTTTTCTGATATACGCAAATATATTTTGATTATTTCGCAAAAATCTCTGCTTGGGTAATTATCAGGAGGGATCCATCGGGTGGATAAGCGGTGGATAAGCGGTGGATAGTCCTTCCTGACTGGAACCATCAGAGAAGTTTATCTAAAAACGAGAGTAAAGATTGTGCCCTTCTCGTCGCTGCGAACGAGGCGGATGCTACCATTGTGTAGGCGCATGATTTGGCGGGAGAGACTCAAACCAATACCTGAGCCTTCGGGTTTGGTGGTGAAGAATGGAATGAATATCTGCTCCTGACTATCAGGACTGATAGGATGACCATTATTGCAGACATCTATCACGACTGCATCGGCATCATCAATCTTGGCTGTGATGGTGATTTGGGTTGCCTCTGCCTGCAAGGCATTGCTAATGAGATTGACTATCACTTGCGAGATTTGTCCCTCGTCCGCATATAGCAGAATATCATCGGTCAGTTCGGTGTACAGATAGCGTGCACCTGCGGCATCTATCTGCGGTTTGGTCAACTGCTCCACGCGTTCCATGAGTTCGCGCAAGTCAAATGATTTCCTGACGGGCGTTGCTACTCGTGTCAGACTACGGTAGGTATTAACAAACTTGATTAAGTCTTTAGAAGAGGTTGAAATCGTCTGCAAGCCCCTTACCAAATCAGGCGAGGCAGGGTCTTTGGAGAGTGTTTCGCTGAGCGAAGCGATAGGCGTGACGGTATTCATAATCTCGTGTGTGAGTACACGGATTAGGCGAGACCATGCCAACTCCTCATTTTCGGCAATCTCGTTGCTAATATCGTTGAAGGCAATGATCTTTACTGTTTTGCCATGTATTGCAGCTTCAGTGGCTGTGAGAATGATTGTGCGTTCGCCTCGTTCGGTAAAGAAAGTAGCGCGTTGTTCGCTATTGGTTGACACTTGTCGAAACGCTTCCGCAAGCGTTGGATGGATATTATCCAGTTGGCGAAGATTACTGAAGGTCAGCAAGCCCAAGAGCGAGAGGGCTGTTTTGTTGTGATAGGTCACTCGGTTGTCTGTGACGGTGATGATACCCGTTTGCACATGGTCGAGCATCTGTCCAAAGTAGCGTTCTTGTTCGCTGATCTCATGTCGCTCTTTGTCGAAAAGGTCACGCAGGCGGTTGAGTGTTTTGTTGAAGCTTCTATTTCGAATGCCTTGCTCGTTGAATCGGAAGTTGAGTTCCTTATCTTCAAGCGCATCAAGCATGTAATTGATTTTCTTTTGCAATCGTTGTTTCACCAATACCCCCACAACGACTCCCACTACAATAGCAGTGGCAAGGCAAGTGAGTATGATGAAAAGTGTATCCATGATTATATCCCGTACTTTTTCAGTTTAGCGTAGAGGGTTGGACGGCTGATGTTGAGGGCTTTGGCTACTAAAGACAAGTTGCCATCGTGTTGCGCCATAGCGTTGCGGATAGCACGCTCTTCGACGGTTTCTAGAGGTTCAACAAGACCGCTATCGCTGTTAGATGTTAGACCGCTAACGCTGTTGGAAGTTAGATGAGTAGATGGCAACGGCAGTTGCAAGTCGGCAAGGTTGAGGGTGTCGCCTTCGGAGAGGATGACGGCTTTTTCGATGCAGTTGTTGAGTTCGCGGATATTGCCCGACCAAGTATGTGCCAACAGGGCTTGTTGTGCTTCGGGTGCCAACGCATTCACACTGCGGTGGTAGCGTTCGGCATAGGTTTGCATGAAGCGTTCTGCAAGCGGCAGAATCTCATCTTGGCGTTGGCGCAACGGTGGAAGTTGCAGGTGCATCGTGTTGATGCGGTAGTACAAGTCCTCACGGAAAGTGCCGTCCTGTACCATTTGCGGAATGTCGCGGTTGGTTGCACAGATGAGGCGGATATCAATAGGTATCTCCTTGGTATCTCCGACACGCACGATAGCACGGTTTTGCAGCACGCGCAGGAGTTTGGCTTGCAAGTGCAGTGGGATATTGCCTATCTCATCGAGGAAGAGTGTGCCGCCGTTGGCTTGTTCGAACTTACCTACATGGTCGGCATGTGCATCTGTGAAAGCACCTTTGACATGTCCGAACAGTTCGCTCTCGAAAAGTGTTTCGGTGATAGCACCTGCGTCCACGCACACAATCGGACGGTTGGCACGCGCTGAGAGGCGGTGGATCTCGTTGGCAAGGACATCTTTACCCGTACCATTCTCGCCCGTGATGAGGATAGAGGCATCGGTGGTAGCCACTTTATCCAGTTGCTTGCGAATCGTGGTCATGGCAGAGCTGGAGCCCCAGTGCATTTTGGGCGATTGGATATTGGTGATGGGCGATGAGCTTGGAGATTTCTTGCCTGTGCGTTTGAGTTTCTGTTGGTACGCAAGGGTAAGGGTCTCAACGAGTTTGTTGTTGTCCCAAGGCTTGACAATGAAATCGAAAGCTCCGCGTTTCATACCTTCTACAGCGAGTTGGATATCGCCGTAGGCGGTAAAGAGCACCACTTCTATATTGGGTGCAAACTGTTTGATTTCGGAGAGCCAGTATAGTCCTTCGTTGCCCGTGTTGATAGCGGTTTGGAAGTTCATATCGAGCAGCACCACATCGGGTTGCAGTTCGCGAATAGTGGATTGCAACGACTTAGGCGAAGACAGCATCTCCACCTGAGCAAAGAATCGCGGCAGCAACATCTCCAGCGCTGCGCGAATACCTTTGTTGTCGTCCACGACAAGTATTTTGGCTTTGGATTTCATAGAGGGTGCAAAGATAGCGTTTTTTCTTGAAATATGCAAATTATCTTTTTGTTTTCAAACAAAATGGGTGGATTTCTTTGTTTCATCCACCCATTTCTCTCTTTACTCCGTCCTCAGTGCTTCAACGGGGTTGGAGGTGGCGGTGCGGAGGCTGGCGAGGGTGACCACCAGCGTCGTGATGACAAGCACTGCCAGCAATGCTACCACAAACACCCACACGGCTATCGGTGCACGGTACGCAAAAGTGCTATAGTAATAGTCCGTAATAAAGTAACTGATTGGTGCAGCGATGATGAAACAAATGCCCACAATAATCATAAACTTGCGGTTGAACATCACCAAGATCTCACGCACAGTGGCACCGTTCACACGGCGGATACCAATCTCCTTGCGGCGGTATTGCGTCTCGAAAATCACCAATCCCAACACACCCATCAGCGAAATAATAATCGCCAACATCGTGAACAACGAGATCGTTGTGGTCAGTTGTTGCTCTTTTTGGTAGTTCTCGCCCAGTTCCTCGTCGAAGAAGTTGATTTTCACTTTCTCGCTGCCGTAGTCAGGCAAAATCTTATCGGTGGTAGCACGGATGGCATCAAACACCGCCTTTATATCTGCATTCTCAATAGTGCGTAGCGTGAGGTGTGGCGTAGGGAAATACTTAGTAAGCACCTCCGAATCGTAAATGTAGAAGGCAAACGCGTCGCTCTCCTCGTGTAGCGGTTTGAAGTGGAAGTCGCGGCAGAAACCCGTCGCAGGGAAGGGCTTACCATTCCACTCCATCACTTCCTCCAGATTGAGGTTGTACTTCTTTTTGGCATACTCGTTGAGAATGATTGCCCCGTCGCCCTTCTCATCCGAAGGCAAGAAATCGCGCCCTTCAAACACCTCTATGCCCATCACTTGCAAGAAGTTCCACGACACAGGCATGACGGTTAGCATCATCTGTTCGCCATTACGCCAGCGTCCCCATGTCATGTGCATTTCTGCCACCATTCGGTCTTGCGACCATGCTACCTCTTTGATATTTGGGTTATTGAGCAACTCACTGCTAAACGCATCGCGCTCGTCCATACTGCTCACTGGAATGTTCGCCGTCAGCAGGCACTCCTTGTTGAAGCCCATGTCATAGTTCATCATGTAGCTGTGTTGTTTCTTCAGGAAGATAGCGCAGATGATGAACGCAATCGAAATCACGAACTGCAAACCAATCAGTGCATAGCGCAGCGACTTGCCTTTTTGCGACATGCCAAACGAACCCTTGATTGCCAGTGCTGGTGGAAAGGAGGTGGCGTACATGGCAGGATACAGACCCGCCATGAGCGTCATCACCAAAGCAATGCCCACGGTTAGCACCGCAACAACCATATTTTTACTTAACGCCAAGTCGCAAGAGATGAAGTGCGCCCACTCCGACGAACGGAACAATAGCACCACCACTACCGCCAATACCAACGCTATCGCCACCAGCACAGCCGATTCTGCCAAGAAACGACCGACCAATGCAGCACGCGAACTGCCCAAGATTTTGCGCGTGTTCACACTACGAATACGCATAGGCACTTGTGCAAAGAAGAAGTTCACGAAGTTGATGAGCGTAATAATCACTATCAACGCAGCCACAATCATCAGCGTCATGGTGCTGGTCTTGTTGCCAGTTTCCTGTCCTACGCTCCACTCCAGCGTGTCGTCATAGTACAGATCACGAATAGGCATCAAAGTGCAATGAATATTGTCGAGAAGTGTCTCTAACTTGTCCAATTGCTTGTAGAACGATGGATCGCTATGTTGCATTCCGCGATAGCGTTTCAGTTCCTGCGCCATTAACTCCGCATACTTTTTCGAAATCACCTCCTCGCAGAGTGCTTTGTCATCTGTTGAACGGAGTTTGACATAGTAGTTGTACGACCAGTTGCTGGTGGAGGTCAAATCTTGCGTCTCCAGTTGATTACAACGAATCACTTCTATGTTCTTTAGGTCGCTGGCTACAGGCAGATCTTTGTATATTGCGCGCACCACAAAGTAGTTTGTTCTGCCCCAACTCTCCAATTGTAGGACACTATCCACTGCCACGCCCAATCGCTCGGCAGCCGTTTCGCTAATAGCTACATAGCCACCTTCTCCGATGCCCTCAAACGAGCCCATAACAGCTTGAATACTAAATGTCTTCAGTGCGCCCGAGGTCATTTGAGCAAAGGTTACACTATGCGTTTTCGCTGCTGTGCCTTCGCCCACGATGACATTTACTTTGTTGACATCATCCAATGCGGCAACGCCGTATGTTTCCACATAGGGGTTATCTGCTAATCCCATTTCTGCCACTGGACGGGCGAGGAACGACTGTTGTTTTAGACCGCTACCTCCGAGTGAAGGCAATGTCATCAGATACACGCGTTCGGAGTCGGGGATAGCGCGGTTATAAGTCAGGTCGTAATGCACCTGCACGAGAATGATATACAGCGCAGCAAACGCCGCCGTCATTCCCAGGATATTTAATAACTTTGAAAATTTCATGTGTATTCAGTTCTACAATTCGTTCTTGACATCTTTCACGATTTCACCATCGAAGAGATTGATGATGCGTTGTGCCGCGGAGGCATCGCGTTGCGAGTGGGTTACCATCACCACGGTAGTGCCTTCTGCGTTGAGTTGGCAGAGCAGATCCATCACCTCTTTACCATTGCGCGAATCGAGGTTTCCTGTGGGCTCATCGGCAAGGATCAATTGAGGGTTCGCCACTACGGCACGCGCGATAGCTACACGCTGTTGCTGTCCACCCGACAACTGTTGTGGATAGTGCCCTGCACGGTGACTAATATTCATGCGTTTGAGTATCTCTGTCACACGGCGTTTGCGCTCCGATGCCGAGATATTGAGGTACTTCAGTGGCAGTTCGACATTCTCATAGACATTCAGCTCGTCGATGAGGTTGAAGGACTGGAACACAAAGCCGATGTTTCCTTTGCGATAGTTGGTGCGTTCGCGCTCACGCAGATTGGCTACTTCGGTGCCGAGCAGGTTGTAACTGCCGCCGCTTGGGTTGTCAAGCAAACCAAGGATATTGAGCAGCGTGGACTTACCACAACCCGAAGGTCCCATGATGGCTACGAACTCGCCTTTGTTGATAGTGAATGACACATTGTTGAGTGCTGTGGTTTCGATTTCTTCTGTACGAAACACTTTGCTGAGATTAGTTACTTGGATCATAATTGTATTTTTTTTATAGTTTATATTATTTCGATTTTAACGCCTCTACAGGATTGGTGTTCATTAGGCGGATAGCTTGCCAAGATATTGCCATCACAGCGAGGAGCATGACCGCAATGGCGGTGATGATATAGTACCACGCAGCATTGACAATGCGGTAGTCATAGGTCTCCAGCCATCGTTGCGCAATGAGCCATGCACAAGGCACTGCAATCACGGCTGCGATAAGGATAGAAGAGAGGAATGTGCGCACGGTGCGGAAATAGATAGTGCTATTATCACAACCCATCACCTTGTGAATAGCCGTGTTGCGTGTGTGCTGTTTGGCGTAGTAGGTACTCATAGCTAGCATAGCCAACGAAGATAGCAACAAGGTCAGCAGCGTAAAGAGCATGATGAGTTTGGCGTTGTTATTCTGCTTGGCGTACATGTGACTAACAAGGTAGTTGTAGGTATTGACCGAGATTTCCTCATCACTACCATGTTGGCGGTAGAACTCAGCTATTTGCTTTACGGCTTCGTTCTCATCGCCCGACACTTGCACAATAAGTTGGCGCAATATGCGAAAATCGGCAGGGTCGTCCATGTTCATTATCCAAGGAACAACAGGCCAATCGGATGAGGGAGCAAAGCCCGGCATACCTTTTTGGAAATCCTTGATGATGCCACAGATAGGGATACCATAGCCATTATCTTGGTGGAGCATGGTACAATCATAGTCCACGCCAAGAGGAGTAATCAACGATTCGGGTAGCCATGCGGCAGATTCAATCGGTTCAGCGTTCTGACGAATGACCTCAAAACCAAGAATATCGAATGCCGTTTGGTCGCCATAGTACATATCGAGTTTGAACTCTTGCCCACCAAACATAAGTCCTATACCCGATGTACCAAAGGTAAACGGTTCGAATTGTACCCAACCCACCTTCTCCACGCAAGCCAGTTGTTTGAGTTCTTCTACCAGATAATCTGCGGGAGTGTTGGCACCGCTGATGCGTAGGCGATTGTGGCGTTCATACCCTTGGGGCTTGCTCTGCATATGATGGAGTTGCACAAACATAACCACAGCCACGGCAAGCGTGATGATAGCCACAATGTTTTGCACAATAATCAGTATGCGCCCGAGTACCATGCGATTGTCTTTCTCGAAAGAACCGCGCACCACATCAATGGGCTGGTACTTCAGCACCATGAGTGCAGGAATGACACCCGAGAGAATAGAGAGTAGCAAAACCAGAGCAATCATCATGAGTATCACACCCCAAGTGATATGCTCGAATGGCGCAACGGTTTGTCCGATGAGTTCGCTGAAAGAAGGGGCTACGAAGTGCGCCAAGAGGAGTGCCAAACCGAAAGATACCGCCGTAAGTGAGAACGATTCGAGGATATATTTCAGTACGATTTGCCAGCGTTGTGCACCCACCAAACGGCGAGTAGCCATCTCGCGTGCACGGAAACCAATCTGCGCTACTGTCAGCGAGATATAGTTGAGTACTGCAAAGA
>JBGVEG010000098.1:0-38827 GCA_045119955.1 Paludibacteraceae bacterium | reverse complement strand
ACTGACCTGCGCAAATCTTTTGTGCGGGTCAGTGTCGGTATTTATGGCAACCCAAGAGCAGTTCCTCTGGGCATTTGCCTTGATTATCGCGGGTGCTATCTTCGACTTCTTCGATGGGGCATCAGCACGTTGGCTCAAAGTGCCATCGCCCCTCGGCGTACAACTCGACTCCTTGGCGGATGACATCACCTTTGGCCTTGCGCCATCTATGGCACTCATGTGCTACCTCAAGCCCATCATGGGTTGGTGGGCACTCATTGCCCTGCTCATGGCTGCATTCTCGGCTTTGCGCCTGGCAAAGTTCAATATTGATGAGCGCCAAACGACCTCCTTTATCGGTCTCGCCACCCCACCTAATGCTATTTTCTGGGCATCGCTGGTCTGCTGGCTCCACGGTATGACACTGCCTACTTGGGCTCCTTGGGTATTGTTAGCAGGCAGTTTGCTGAGTTGCTACTTGCTCGTTAGCGAAATTCCGTTCTTCAGTTTCAAGTCGGCAGGACAAAGCAAGAAGCATATCATCATTTTCTTGGTGGGCTGCACCTTTATTTTGGGCACATGCACCACTATGGCTATCACCAATAAGCAGATTGCTATCGCTATCTTAGGTGGAGCAATATGCATATTGTGGTATATAATATGCAATTTTTGTACCTTAGGTCACAAATAATTCATCCTTCAACATCAAAAATTCCAACATTATATTGCCTTTCTTAGTGCCAACACTCGTGTTGGCGCTCATTTTAGGCATTGCGCTCCTCCTGGTGCCCAAAGGAGAGTTGCATCTCGCCCTTTGCCAACCGCATACCGCACGTATGGACCAGTTGGTGCCTCTGTTCACCAATCTGGTGGATTGGCTACCATACCTCTCCGTACTGCTGCTACTCTTCTACCGCGCAGGATGGGCGACCTTCCTCGCGAGTAACCTACTACTCACGACCCTCATCGTGCAACCCATCAAGCATATCGTCAACGCTCCACGCCCACTCACCTGGTTTGCCGAACATATGCCTGACCAGACCCTCCCACTCGTGGATGGCATTAGAATGAACCTTTGGCTCTCCTTCCCCTCTGGGCATACAGCCACCTTCTTTGCCCTCTTCTTTAGTTTGAGTGTTATTTGCTGCGCAGAAAACATAAAAGGAAAAAATATACTGTCCTTCCTCTGTTTTCTTTGCGCCACTTTCGGTGCTTACACCCGAATATACCTCTCACAGCATTTTGCATTGGATATTTTTGCAGGAATTTTGATTGCCACTCTTAGCACCATCCTTTTGTACTATTTTCTCGTTTTGAAGACCAAAAATACCCAATTTTGGGCTTGGAAAGTGAAAAAATTGAAAAAATAACAAAAAAGAACGTATTTTTTCCAAAAATATTTGGTCAATTCAAAAAAAAGCAGTACCTTTGCACCCGCTTTCGTAAGGAAAGCAAGAGTTCCGTTAAATACTGAGACATTGAATGGGCGTTTAGCTCAGCTGGTTTAGAGCATCTGCCTTACAAGCAGAGGGTCGGCGGTTCGAATCCGTCAACGCCCACCATTCATTCCCATTAGGGCGTTTAGCTCAGCTGGTTTAGAGCATCTGCCTTACAAGCAGAGGGTCGGCGGTTCGAATCCGTCAACGCCCACAAAAACGAGAGGATTGGTGCAAACCAATCCTCTTTTGTTTTACTAAACATATTGTCAATCGTAACTCGTGTAA
This sequence comes from Paludibacteraceae bacterium, assembly GCA_045119955.1. GTDB lineage: Bacteria > Bacteroidota > Bacteroidia > Bacteroidales > Paludibacteraceae > Colicola. The sequence goes on along the minus strand of JBGVEG010000098.1, from coordinate 37,124 downwards.
TTGCTGATGCCATGATTACATTCATCATCTCACTCATAGCCCTTGTGCTCGGATTCATTCTCTACGGTACACTCGTGGAGCGTGTGTTTGGTATTGACCCCAAAGCTCAGACGCCTGCCCTCACCAAGACCGATGGCGTGGATTTTGTGCCGATGAAACCGTGGCGAATCTTCCTCGTGCAGTTTCTCAATATTGCAGGCCTGGGGCCTATCTTCGGTGCTATCATGGGTATCTTCTATGGGCCTGCGGCGTTCCTGTGGATTGTGTTGGGTACCATCTTCGCAGGCGGTGTGCACGACTACCTCAGTGGTATGATCTCGCTGCGCAAAGGCGGCGCCTCGCTGCCCGAAGTCGTGGGCACAGAATTGGGCAAGGGTATTCAGATCTTCATGCGCCTGCTCTCGATTGTGCTGCTCGTATTGCTGACCACCACGTTCCTTTCGGGTCCCGCTACCCTACTCCAAGGATTGGCGGGTTTAGGCACCATGACCTTCCAAGGGCACCTTATCCCTATAGTATGGGTATTGATTATCTTTGGCTATTATACATTGGCAACGGTGCTCCCTGTAGATAAACTCATCGGACGATTCTACCCCATTTTCGGCGGTGTGTTGCTCCTTATGGGTATCGGCATTATGATTGTCATGCTGAGCCAGTTTGGTGCAGAAATGCCCGAACTCACCGATGGTTTGCACAACCGTCAGACCAATGGCCTGCCGCTCTTCCCCATGATGTTTGTCAGCATTGCTTGTGGTGCTATCTCTGGTTTCCACGGCACACAATCGCCCCTCATGGCACGCTGCGTGACCAACGAGCGCCAAGGGCGTTGGATTTTCTACGGCGCTATGGTGGCAGAGGGTATATTGGCTCTGATTTGGGCAGCCGCAGCGGGTACGATGTTTGCCGACCCAGAGGCAGGTTTGTACGGAATAGACGGCCTTCAAGCCTTTGCTGCTGCACACCCTGGCGAGAACATAGCCGCATTAGTGGTAGATAAAGTTTCTCGCTCGTGGTTGGGTACAGTAGGTGGCATATTAGCGATTATTGGGGTCATTGCGGCTCCTATCACATCGGGCGACACGGCTTTGCGTTCGGCACGACTGATTGTGGCGGACTTTATGCACCTCAGCCAACGTCCTATCCGCAACCGACTGATGATTGCTTTGCCGCTGTTCCTGTGCGTTTTTGCGATGGTTTTCGTCGATTTCAACGTCGTTTGGCGCTATTTCGCATGGACGAATCAGACTTTAGCGGTCTTCACCCTTTGGGCAGGAACAGTATTCCTCTACAAGAACTCGCGCGCGATCAATAAGTATCCATACGCATACCTCATCTCGCTCATTCCTGCCCTGTTCATGACAATGGTCAGTATCAGCTATATCTTCATTGCGCCAGAGGGCTTCCATTTCGCCCAAATTGGACTAAGCTGGGTCGCCTACCTCATCGCAGGTATCACCACTACAGCCCTACTCGTTAGCTTCTGTGTATGGATAAAATTACAAAACAATCTAACTTCTAACAGCCGTCAGGCGGTCTAATGTCTAACATCTCTAATTATGATACACTCCGCTTCTTTTGTCATTTCCAGTCCGGACGTTATGCAATGTCCCAAGACTACTATTCCCGAATATGCCTTCATTGGTCGAAGCAATGTCGGCAAGTCCAGTCTTATCAATATGCTCACGCACAACCCCAAGTTGGCTAAGACCAGTCAGAAACCCGGTAAGACCTTGCTCATTAACCACTTCCTCATCAATGCCGGCACCGACACGCATTGGCACTTGGTCGATCTGCCTGGTTATGGTTTTGCGCAAGCGGGCAAGACACAGCGCGCCAAGCTCAAGATGATGATTGAGCGCTACTGCCTCCTACGCGAAGCGCTGGTGAGTCTCTTCGTCTTGGTGGACTGCCGCCACGAACCCCAACAGATTGACCTCGAGTTCATGGAGTGGCTGGGCGAGAACGAGATACCTTTCGCTATTGTCTTCACCAAAGCCGACAAACTGGGCAAAGGCAAACTCGCTGCCAATGTAGAGAGCTACAAGCAGAAACTCCTGGAGACATGGGCAGAACTACCCCCTATCTTCGTCACTTCTGCCGAGAAAAGTATCGGTGAATCCGAACTAATCGCGTATATTGAGGGGATCAACCGCGACATCACGAATCGAGGTTAAGACCGCTATGCTGACAGCAGTTAGACCACTTTGTTGTTAGAACGCATCACTATTAGATATTGGATGAATTTTGATCTATTCCATACAGATGATATACGCGTGGAGCATTGCGATGGTACGCGCCGTGGCGTGCAGCAGGTCTTAGATGCTTGCCGCGAGGAGCGCCGTCCATATTTGGTAATTAAAGATAATTGTTCAGCGCAGCAAAGCTGCTGTTCAGAAGTTCAGAATGGTTCAACATTGTCTTCTATTTTGGTTCCTGTGACGATGTTGGAGGAGGAGGTGTATAAGGCGGAGATCTGCACGTATCTGGCACGCAAGACGGGTGCGCACCTTATACTATTGCGTGCGAACGACTATGGCAGCAAAGCGAGAAGCAACACCCAGCGTATCATTACGCACATTCAGACTATCGCTGAGCGCACAGGCGAGCGTATTACCTACGAAGAGCGCATTGCCAAAGGCGACAGTTTCCATATCCACAAAGAACTCCACCAATTGCCAATAGCCAATAACCAATATCCTTCTCTTATCCTCCTCACCGCCAGCCGCGAGTATGGGTTGGATGATTGGCTCTTTGGTCCACCCGAGCAGTACGTTATTCGTCATAGCCCAGTGCCTGTCATGCTCGTGAATCCGCGTGCGGACCTCTTTTCGCTATGTGACTAAAGAAAAATCGGCATTTCTCTTGCGTATTTCCACAAAAAGCAGTATCTTTGCACCATATTTCACGACAAACCCATATGAACGAATTTTTAGAACTTGAGGAACAGGTACTCCGTATGATTAAGACGGTCTATGACCCAGAGATACCTGTCAATATATACGAATTGGGACTCATCTACCGCATTGACCTCTCTGAAGAGAACGTCTGTACGATAGATATGACCCTTACGGCCCCTAACTGTCCTGCGGCAGACTTCCTTGTGGAAGATGTGAAGCAGAAGGTAGGGTCTATAGATGGCATTGACACGGTGAATGTAAACATTGTCTTTGACCCCGAGTGGAACAAAGACATGATGTCCGAAGAAGCCAAACTCGAACTCGGCTTCCTCTAATCTAACAGCGAAGCGGTCTAACAATGCAATGGTCTAACATCTAACAGCGAAGCGGTCTAAAGATATGGTATATTTCCTCTCCGACGCACATTTGGGTTCGAGGGCTATTGATAACCCCGAAGCTCATCAGCAGACCCTGATTGACATGCTCAACGGCATGGCTAAGGACGCTACGGCTATTTACCTGCTCGGAGATATATTTGACTTCTGGTGTGAGTATTTCTGGCGCGACAGGAGCAAGGAACAGTACCGTCCTTTCCTGCAAACGCTCCGTGACATTACCGAAAAAGGCATAGCCGTGCACTTCTTCATTGGTAACCACGATATTTGGACTTTCGGTTGGCTGGCGAAGGAGACAGGCGTTCAGGTGCACCGTAAACCCGAGAGCATACAGCTCAATGGTAAGCGCATTTTTCTCGCCCACGGCGATGGACTCGTGCCATGCAACTACCTGCAACAACTGCCGCAGAAAGTGCAAAAGAAGATTCGCCAATTCATTTTCCTGCGCGCCGTATTTCACAACCCCATTCTGCAATTCCTCTTTCGCTTACTGCCCCCAGCATGGGCGAATGCTTTTGGCTATGAGTGGGCGAAGAATAGCCGCCTAAAGGAGTTAGCACGCCCCTGTCCCTATAAGGGCGAGGACAAGGAGGAACTGGTGCTCTTTGCCAAGGAGCAAGAGCAGAAGGGCAACCACCACGACTATTATATCTTCGGTCATCGCCATATCGAACTGGACTTGATGCTCAGCCGCGATAGCCGCATCATGATACTTGGCGACTGCTGGCAACAATTCACCTACGCCAAACTGGATGGGACGACAATGATGATGGAGATAAAAGACAACGAAAATCTTTTTTAAGAAGACAACATAAACAACTTGCGCGGCAATCAAATAGCACCCCATTCGCCCACGAGGCTCATCGGGGACCCCGCACTCCCTGCCGCGCTTCAAGGATAATATTATGGCACATACAAGAGAAGAACAACTGAAGGCTTTTGACCGTTTGCTGACGGTTATGGACGAACTGCGTGAGAAATGCCCATGGGACAGAAAACAGACTTTTGAGAGTCTTCGTCAGAACACCATAGAGGAGACTTACGAACTCGCTACGGCACTATTGCAGAACGATATGAACGAGATCAGCAAGGAGCTGGGCGATGTGCTGCTGCATGTCGTGTTCTACGCTAAGATCGGTAGCGAACAGGGGGCTTTCGACATGGCAGATGTCTGCAACAAGATCTGCGACAAACTCATTTTCCGCCACCCACACGTATATGGCGAATATGCCGCCAACAACGCCAAAGAGGTGTGCGAGATGTGGGAGCAAGTCAAACTCAAGGAGAAGGATGGCAACAAGACCGTCCTTGGCGGTATCCCCGAGGCATTGCCTGCCCTGGTCAAGGCATATCGTATCCAGGACAAAGTGGCTAATGTGGGCTTTGACTGGGAGAAACGCGAGGATGTATGGGCTAAGGTGAAAGAGGAGATAGCGGAGTTTGAGGCAGAGGTGGAGAACATGGACGAGGAGAAAGCCACGGAGGAGTTTGGCGACTTGCTCTTTGCCATGGTCAATGCGGCACGTCTGTACAAGATTCGCCCTGATAATGCATTGGAGAAGACCAACGCCAAGTTTATCAAGCGCTTCAACTACATTGAGCAACAGGCAAAAGAAAAGGGTCTATCTCTCAAAGACATGACCCTTAACGAGATGGAAGCCCTCTGGCAGGAAGCTAAGAAGCTCGATTAGTCTTCTTTAGCAGCTGCCACTGGCATGGTGAATATAGCATTGCTTTCTGGGAACTGCGAATCGCTGGTCACCGTGATCTTGATGGTGTGAGCCCCCACTTCCTGTGGTACGACATAGATAGGGAATACAGCGATATTGTGCATAGGTTTGAAGAAGACAACGCCTTTCTCTGGTTTGGAATCGGTCATCAATGCACTCTGACTGGACTTATCGTTCATATCGATGTCGAACCACAGATCTACGCGAACGGTATCTACGGTAGCACGAATGCTGACCAGGTTATTCATGTTAGAGTAGAACTCGCTTGGGAACATGATGGTATCACCGAGATGCACGGTATCTGTATACTGCATACCCAATTCACTGTTAATGCGATAACGGAGTGTATCTTCAGCACCAATGAGTGTGTCACCCACAAACTGAGGATTGACATATCCGTTGTACACACGCAGTATAGGTGTTGATTGTGAGCCGGTGTTGTTGAAACAGCTACTGAGGGCGCAAGCAACGACCGCCAGCATAAGAATGGATTTAATCTTCATAAACAGTTGATAATTGATAGTTAATATTTGTTATTGGTTGCATTTTTGATACAAAAATCGGGTCTTACGACCCGAAGTGCGGCATAAAGGACTCGAACCTTCACTCCTCTCGAAACTAGATCCTAAGTCTAGCGCGTCTACCAATTCCGCCAATGCCGCAGAAATCGGGTGCAAAGGTACAACAAAAAATGCACATATGCAAGATTTTTTGGAAAAAAGTTTATTTTATCCTTAAAACAGCATCTATACGGCATATTTATTTAAGATTCAGCGGACTCGCGTAGCGAGTGCTAGCGGTGGTAATAAAATCAGAGTCGGAGAAACAAGATTTATTTAGATTTCTTGCGCGTAGCGCAAAGGAGCTTTAATTATAATATGAGCGATACTTTTTATCATAATTTACCCAATGGGGTGCAGATTGTGCACCGCAAGACCACCTCTCCTGTCGTTTATGTGGGTATCATGGTCGGTGCGGGCACGCGCCACGAGCAGCCCAACGAGAACGGCATGGCGCACTATATTGAGCACTGTGTCTTCAAGGGCACGGAGCACTATACTGCTCGCCAGATCATTAATCATATTGAGGGCATTGGTGGCGAGATCAATGCTTATACGACCAAGGAGGAGACCACTTTCTACGCGGCTACCTTGAGCAATCATTTCCGCACCACGCTGCATTTGCTCGCGGATATGGTGCTCCACCCTACTTTCAGCAAGAAGGAGACCGACAAGGAGGTCACTGTCATTCTGGACGAGATAGAGAGTTATAATGATTCGCCTAGCGAACTCATTTATGACGACTTTGAGAATATGATCTTTGAGGGCAGTTCATTGGCGATGCCTATCCTTGGCACCAAGAAAACGCTCCGCCGTATCTCCAAGTCACCGGATATTGCGCTAAGTTGGATGCAGCAGCACTACCGTCCCGAGCGCATGGTACTCTTCGTGCTGGGCAACGTCAGCACCCAGCAAGTCCTCTCCGCCGCCGCACGCGAGTTCGGAGAACTCTCTAGCATTACTAGTGCGGCTAGCCAGACTAGTACTACTAGCCCAACTAGCACTCCTAGCTCCTTCTCCCGCACCTACCGCCGCCACACCCACCAGACGCACATTATGCTGGGATCGCATGCCTACCCTATTGGTCACCCTAAGCAGCTGACCATGTATCTCTTGAACAACATTTTGGGCGGTGGCAGTATGTCCAGCCGCTTGTACCTCAGTCTGCGCGAGAAGCATGGCCTGGTGTACAATATCGACTCGCAGGCAGTGCCGCTGAGCGATACGGGCTACTGGAATATTTACCTCGCGTGTGAGCCACAGCACAAAGACGCATGCTTGGAGCTCTGCCACAAGGAACTCCAGCAGCTGCGCGACACGGCTTTGACGAGTGCCCAACTGCAACGCGCTTTGCGCCAGCTGGAGGGTCAGATGGCTATTTCGGCGGAGAATCAGGAGAACAATGCCTTGGCGATGGCCAAGCAGATGCTCTATCACCACCATGCGCCAGCATGGCGTGAGACCTTCGCTAAGGTGCGCGAGATCACCACGACCCAACTCCAGGAGGTCGCCAACGAAGTCTTCGCCCCTGACAAGATCTACACTCTGCTCTATGACTAAACACACAAAACTCCACACGCGCACCAGACAATAACCATACAATAACCACACAATAACCATACAATTAATTACCTCGACATTACCTATAAGTACCTCTGAGATACAAGAAAAGAGCTTGCCGATTGGCAAGCTCTTACTTTTAGAATATTCCTTTATCTCACCAAGAGATTATTGAATAGTCTTTTGACCGTTCTTGATAACGATACCCTTGTAGTTCTCATCGACCTCAACACCGAGGAGGTTGTAGGTCTTGTTGTTAGCAGGAACAACTACGTTCTCAACGCCAGTCTCTTCCTCAACATCACCTTGTACAACAGGGATAGAGAGCTTGTAACCATCAACGTCAAGTACGAGAGCACCCTTACGACCCTTCTCGCCTTCTGGGAGAGCATCTGCTGCAACTTGTCCAACAATATAACCCTCTGTCTCAAGAGTAGAATCATCATATGCAAACTGAAGCCACTCAGCAGAAGCATCTTCGTCAATCATCCATACATCAAGATCATCAACATTGGAGTAAATAGCAAATGCAGTGTACTCACCATCCATTGCAATACCGCCTTCAACTGGAGCTACCAAAGCTGCTGACTCTGTAGCATACTCTGCATATGGCCAGTAAGCGTCATAGCTGATAGCGAGGTTAGAGCTTGCAGAGAAGATAGGAGTATATTGGCCACCAACGCAGTAAACAGTGGTACCACCAGGAGTATAGTAGTCAGCATAGATACCGAAGTCGCAACCAGACTCATTGTAGCCAGTCAATTGAACAACGAAGTCGCCCTCAGCTACAATAGCAACATCCATCATACCACCGAATGGGTCTTCCTCTTGGAATGTAGCAACCATAGTACCCAAACCAGCTTGGATCTCCAAGAAGTTCTCAACAGTAGCCACAGTTGTTCCGAGAACAGAATCTGTGTAGATAATACCACGATTCAAGTCGGCAGCGAAGAGTTCAATCTTAATCTCGCCATTCTCAGGAATCATAGTGGTTCCATTAGCGTTGTAAAGAGGGATGTTAATAGCACTAATCTTCAATGGGCTCACGTTGCGAACAAGAGAGAGGATAGTATCTGCTGTTACACCTGTCTCAAGATCTGCAATGAGGTCTGTACCGTAAGCATAAGCACCACGATCACCTGCACCAATACGATAGAAGTCACCACCTGACTCGTTGTTCATCAATGATGTCTCCATACCGCAGAGAGTCATAGGAATATTCTCACCGGTAGAGATAGTGATAGGAGTGTAACCAGTGGTGAACGCAGCACCGCCTTTACCAGCTGCCTCAGCATACATATAACCCTTGATGTCATAAGTTTGGCCACCTTGTGTCAAAGTGTGGTCAGTAGTGTAAATCAAGTAGTACATGCCACCCAAAGCATAATCTTCCCAAGCCTTCATGGTGAGAGTCTCGCTGTCCTCTGCCAACAACTCATCATTTGCTTGTGAGTACCAGTCAGTTGGACCATAATAGTTTGTCCAAACCACTTCTTGAGTGAAAGGCAACATAATCAATGGCATAGACAAGCCATAGAATTGTGGAGTATAACCACTGTGCAACATACCCTCAACAAAATAGTAGTCGTGAGCTGCATATTCAGCTGCGGCTGCCTTTTGTTGCTTAGCTACGTACTCAGCATTCCACTCCTCCATTGTTACCTCACGATCCATCTCAATGGATTGGGTAGTGAGCACTTGGCGTACCTCCATGTTAGGAGCAGTCACTTCAACTTGTGCGGTAGCCATACCTGCTACGAGCACTGCACTTAAAAGAGTAAACTTTTTCATACCTTTAAAATTTTAGTTGTTAAACATTATGAGTTTTACCTCGTTATTTAGATTGTCTTATTTTGCGCAAAATGCATTGCTTACATCTTGATGTTGTTAGCACCCTTAATGGTCAATTGCTTTTTAACAGGCTCATCACTTGTGATAAGCATACCAGCAGCTGCGTTAAATGGGTTGCCCTCCAATGGAGCAGCACTGAACTCACCTAACATCAAATCTGCTACAGCTTGAGCAGCATCTATCTGAGTCAAGAATTTCTCCGTACCTTCGTCATAAGGAACCAACTCGCCATTTTCTCCAGTACCTTTTATAGTGATACCATTCTCATTCTGCTCCAAGTTGATTTCCCAAAGCAGTTTCTTCTCTTGGGTCTTAGAACCTTGCTTATAGGAGAAGTTGATGAGCATGAAATATCCACCTTCGTACATATTCAGCGATTGCTTGTAACCATAGCCCATCACTTTCATCTTGGCTGAAGTATTCTTCATAGCAGTGTTCACAGCAGCCAGCAATGCATCTACTGCAGGTTGACCAGCAGGATCTACAGACCAACCGAAAGCATTATCGGTGAAGTAAGCACCGAAGAGGACGTTCAGGTTACCTGCGTTCATCACAGCACCCTTCTCACTCCTGAGTTCGCCCTTAGCGGCATCATAGTAGAAAATGTGGTCATGTACATCCTCGCCAAAGCCAGTAGAAACGATGATACCATCCTCGGTAGAACATACTGGGTGATAGGTAGCAGCTTCGGCTATCAATGGAGAACCATAAGCAGCACTTTGGAATTGACCTTCTGCACCTTTATAGAGATACATCTTGCTGTCACCTTGGGTGAGTGTTACGATATTGTTATTGCCAAACAAATCGGCTTGCATCTTCTCGCAGTTAGCATAGTAAGCAGCCAAATCCGTCTGTTTCATTGGGCGCATAACAGTATATGCACTGTGCTTCTTACCTTTGAGCAGAACCAATTCTGGAGTCGCCTTGAGAATCAGGAACTCATAGTCACCCAGAAGACCAGCACCATCACCCTTAGGATCAGAGAAAGCGTGGAACACATCGTTGTAGGTATCGAAAGTCAAGATTGGTCCGTAGTCGCTCTTCACAGCCCATGTACTGGCAGTATCGGTCACAATCTTATTCATTGTGGTCGTGCCGTTCTTAGCTGTCACGCTAACATTGCCATTCTTGTTGAACTTAACCACCATATTGTATCCCTTAGCAGAGGTCTCCAAGTTAGGGAAATAAGCCATCTCCCAACCATTCGCAGGCGCAGTTAATACATTGAAGGCATTCTCAATTGCCTCTTGTGCACGGATAGCAGCTGGTTTTTCAAACAAGCTTTCCTCATCGCGGCTACATGCTGCAAAGGTAGCAGCCAATAAGCCAATTATTACTAAATATTTTGCTTTCATAATCTTTCTCCTTACTATTTAGCGTTATTTTCACGATTTGCCTTCAGTTGGTCATCAAATTTCATGATCATATTCCAGTCCAAGTTCTTCTGACGCTTTTGTACCTCAGCACGGAGCTCATCCAAACTAATCTCCCATTTCTCAGCCAACCAGGTGTTACAAATCTCCCACTTTTGATTGATGAGTGCAGCACCCTCGCTGCCAGCTTGCTCCAGCATATTGTTCCACCAAGCATCTGGCTTCACGATATAGTTAGCGATTACCTCTACGAAGTCCTCGCGCGCTTCACTACTACCGTAGTTACTTACGCAACCCAGTTGCCATGCCTCTTTGTCAGAACGCTCTTGCCACTTGATAGGGTCATAGTTAGCAGGAGTGATTTGTGCAAACTCAGTTGGGTAGTTCTTCTGTTGGTGCAAGATGTGTGCAAACTCGTGGTGCATGGTCTTGAAGATATACTCATTGAGGTTGTCGATATTATTGAGTTGCATCTCGTTAATCTTCAAGAGCGTAATCTTGATACCACCCTCGGCATAGCCCAATTTCTCAGTACCTTGTACAGGGTCCAACATAGATGAACCAATGAGCTGAATCATCTTAGGACCATATGTAGGCAAGAACTCAGGACCTACCACAGTGTCATATACATCATACCACAAATACAGCGCCAAGTGTGCCAATGTATCTGCCATACCGATACTAACAGGTACTACGTTGTAGTTAGGGTCAGTAGCGTTGTCATCCAACTTATAGAGGAACTCTACGTTGTATGGCTCGGTATAGTATTGGTCCAACCATTTGTCAAACTGATAGGTATAAGTGGTAGTATCCAATACAGGGTCCACAAAGATAGACTCTGAGAATTGATATTGTTGCTCACAAGCAGCCAATCCTACTACCAACATTGCTAATGCAAATATCTTATGTATTGTCTTCATAACTATTATATATTAAAGTAGTTAATCACTTATAATCACCGCTATTACTCCTCATCATCTACCAGTTCGAACTGAGCTGTTGGACGTGCCAATGCGCTGCTCGCTGTAGGCACAGATGGAGTATATACATCATTAGGTTGCAAGTTGTGGGATGGAGCTTGATTGCCGTCAATCATATCACCCAATACCTCACGTGGGTTAGCGGTCATACCTGCTACGATAACCTCTTGTGGCAACTGGATAGCGCGGCGGTCGTCGTTCCAAACGAGTTTGCGAGGAGCGTCTTTGCCTTGTACGTGCTCAATCTCGATACCATAGCGCTTCAGGTCGTGCCAACGCAGACCATCGTGCAAGCCCTCGATACGGCGGAAGTGCAATGCACAATGTACGAATGGTCTTTGAGCATCAGTAATTACCCAGTTAGCAGCCATATCTTGGTTGTGCAACTCTGGCGCGAACTTAGTTCCGTATTTTTCGCCATAGAACTTAACAATCTTCTCTTGAGTCAAATCTACTGTACTATCTGGCAACATTTGCATACGACCACCTACGTTATAGCCCTGGCACCAGAGACGGAGGTCATTGGTAGCACCTGCCAAGTCACCCAGGTGTGTTTTCGCCTCAGCACGGCAGAGAAGGGTCTCGTTGGTTGTGAACGCACGACCCACCATACGAATGTAGCCATAGCCAGCCACCTTGTCGGTGTACTCAAAGTCGTAATAATCTTTTGCACAGAAACCACCTAACTTTTGGTCAGCAGACCAAGTACCGATACCAGGGAATTGACCAGTCCAGCAAGGACCTGCACCATAGGTAGTGAAGTTCTGAGCATCACCATTGTATTGATAACGACCATAGCTTGGGAAGTGTGCGTAAGCGGAAGAAGAATAAGTAGCGATAAGCATCAAGTTGCAAGGCGCTTGCACATCAATAAAGTGCTTGAATGCCAACTCAATATTACTTTGGTCACGGTTGGTGCTTGCATCAAACAGCATAGCCAATGTGGTCGCATCTGTAGTGGTCAGCACATGATCTGCATGCTCTACTACTTTTGCCCAGTCGCGTTTGTAGAGATAGAAACGAGCAGCAAACGCATGAGCAGCTTTCACGTTGAAGTGATAACGTGGAATAGTGTAATACTCATCCGAAACCAGTTTCAAACCTGCCTCCAAGTCACGCTCGATATTCATAAAGGTGTGATACAACGAACCACCAATCCAAGCAGTATCACCTGTCTCGGTAGTATTCACCACCAATTCTGGTCCACGGCTATACTGAGGAGCCACCTTAGTCTCAGGTTGCATCATATAGGTAAGACCGAGATCCTTCTTGCTGTCCTCCTCGTTCTTCCACGCTTGGCAGAATACACCAGCGAGCAAGAAGTGGTGGTATGCACGTGAGAGCAGTGCCTCTGCTTTCTCAGCATTCATATTGATGCCTTGGGCCTCCAATTTCTTGATGGCCTCAAGAGCTTGGTTAGCGGTAGCAATAGCGGTATAGTGACCATCCCAAATGAATTTAGGAGAGTCTTGGCTACCACTACTCTTAATAGGTTTCCACGCGAAAATCTCATTGTACATCTCGTCCAATGGGTTTACCGCATTGGCTTGACCTGTCTTAGGATCTGGTACGTTGTTGTCAACTACCTGATCGGATGAATACTCGCAGATAGGAGCACTATTCGCTTGGGTATAGGCACTCACCAACAAGAGTTGTACTTTCTTTTTGGTATCAATAGAGGCACGCATATCTGGCTCTTGATCCAAGAAATCACAACCGGTCAGTGCCACTGCCACCAAAGCTACAATTATAAATATATTCTTTTTCATGTTCATATTCCTTTCTATATATTACGTTCCACCTATTTGATTAGAATCCTAATTTAACTGTCAGAGTAAATTGGCGAGGAACAGGTGAAGATACACCACCTGAGTTGTAGTACTCTGGGTCACGACCGTTGAGTTTCTTATCAGCATATGCCAACCAGATATTGGTTGCACTCAGTTTCACACCGAAGCTTGATACTGCATTTTGACCCTCAAAATACTTTTTAGGCAAGTCGTATGAGAGTGACAACTCTTTGAGACGAATGAAATCACCCTTCGCTACACGCTCGGTAGAATAGTTATATGCAGAGTATGCATTGTTGAGGGCATTGATCTCACGCATTTGACGAACGGTAGGGATAGATGGGATGGTGGTCAATTGCTCATCACCAGGTACCATCCAGCGGTTCTTCATCTCCTTCATGCTGGCAGTAAGGTCGCTATAGTCGCTGCTATATACTGGGCAGAGGTTATCCAGACGCAATACGTTGCCGAAGCTATAGGTAAAGAATACGTTGAGTTTCAGACCTTTCCAAGAGAAAGTGTTACCGAACGAACCAGTGATAGTAGGATCGATACTACCCTCATACTTCAGGTAATCTACGTTCTCATACTCTTGGAAGTAGATCGCATCATAATTACCAGGACCAGCGATTTGTGTTTGCTCCGCATCGATATAGAAGGTAGGAAGACCTTCCTCGGTCAAACCAGCAAATGGGATACTGTAGAGCGCACCGATTGGACGGTTCACTGTACGACCATAACCCAATACCAACTCATATACTTGTGAACGAGAATCGAGTTTGGTAATCTCATTCTCTGCCCAACCGAAGATCCAGTCAGTGGTCCACTTGAAGTCCTTGGTCTTGATATTGGTAGTTGAGATAGTGAACTCACAACCAGTAGATTGCATGGTAGCATCGTTAGCCAACTTGGTAGTCACACCACCCACACCCATGGTTTGTGTAAAACCAATAAGGTCGAAGTTGTTACGACGATACCAGTCGAACTCTACGTTCACGCGGTTATCCACGAAACCGAAAGCGACACCGATATTGAGCTCATGTTTCTTCTCATAGGTCAACTCTGAGTTCTCCAATGCCTCGAGTGTGATACCTGACTCAAACGCAGGTGTACTTGGACGCCATGGAGTGAATGAGGTGAACACAGCCAATGAGTTGGTCGCAGGACCACGGTCAGCAGTCAAAGAGTAAGAACCCTTCAAGCTTGCGTATGTCCATGCCTTACCGAAGGTAGGAGCCCACCATGGCTCTTCGTGCGCGTTCCATGCACCAGATACGTTCCATGTAGGCAACCAACGTGCGGTACGGCTCTTACCCAAGGTGTTAGAACCCTCGTAACGGATAGTACCGTTGATGGTATAACGACCTTTGTATGAGTAAGTTGCCATTCCGAAGAAGGCGAGGTTGCGATAGAAAGAGAAGGTGTTAGCAAAGTACATAGAGTTCTCCTCTTGACTTTGCTTGAAGAGACGGTAGTCCAAATATGGTTCACCACCATTGTCATATTGATAACCCCAACCACGGAACCATGTGTATTGACGGTCGGTAGAGTTCAACTCCGCACCACCGAAGAGACTGAGGATATGGTCACCCGTCTTACCCAGGTCAGCGTTATAACTAACAGTACCACGGAAGTCCATAGAGGTCAAGGTGTACTCGGTCAAGTCATAGATACCACCCTTTGGCAATACGGTCTCAGGCAATGCCAATGGATCATCAGGATCAGAGTAGAGGTATGGGTTGTTATCACGGATAGTACTATTCTCAGGGTCGATACCCGCACGGTATGCACGCGCTTGGTTACTCTCGTCCTTAATATGGTGCTCTTGGCGGCTGGTCTGATGACGCAACGCTGCCAATGCCATGATCTCCAAACCACGTACTGGCTTCCAGTTAATATCACCTTGGAACTTCAGATCGCTCACCTTAATATCAATATAATTGTTCTCCAACTCGTCAAAGATATTGAAGTCGCAGAAGTTACGACGATAGGTCTCTGCTGGATCCATTGCGCGAGAGGTATTCATCGCGTAAGAGAATGGGTTGATATCAAACTCACGGCTCACTGTACCGTTGATAGGGTCAGTGCTTGCAGAGATAGTACCAGGAGCAGCTTGCTTACGATAACTACCCATGGTAGTGATGCTGGCTGTCAGCTTCTGCTTGCTGGTAGAAGGCAGCAGGTCGTAGCTGGCGTTCATGTTACCTGTGAAACGGTTCACCTCGCTGGCTTTGTACCAACCTGGATCTTGCATAGCAGACAGAGATGCATAGATACGCGCACGATCAGAACCAGTAGAGAAAGAGAGCGAGTGGTTGTGCATCACTGTTTGGTTGAAGAGCTCAGCAAACCAGTCCGTATTGCGGAACTCAGCAGCACGCAAGTACGCGTTCTTGGCCTCTGGGGTGTTAGCCAAACCAGCTTGACCGTCCTTAGCCGCATCTATCAATGCGTACATACGGCCATACACACCTGAGTTCTTAGCCGCAAACAGGGAGGAGTACTCCAACCAACCTTTGCGCTCAAACTCTTGGTAGATACCCATTTGCTCTTGCGAGTTACAGATATTGTAGTCATCATATGATGGCACCATGCGGTAGGTCAACTCACCTGTATAATTGAGGCGTGATTGGCCTGATTTACCCTTCTTGGTGGTCACAACGATGACACCCGCCATAGCGCGTGCACCATAGATAGAGGTAGCAGAACCGTCCTTCAAGATCTGGAAGCTCTCAATATCCTCTGAGTTGATACCAGAAATAGCGCTGGCAATCAGGGTTGTAGCGTCACCAGAAGAGAGATCATCAGCGTCCATCTCGACAGCATCCTCCAGTACGACACCATCCACCACCCACAGCGGTTTGCTGGCACCATAAATAGAGGTAGCGCCGCGCACGCGGATCTTAGGAGCAGTACCGAACGTACCACTGACGTTTTGCACACTCACACCGGCTGCACGACCTTCCAAGCTTCGGCTAATATCAGCCACACCCGAGAGCATGGTCTCATCTGCCTCCAACTTGGTCGCAGCACCCGTGAACAAGCGCTTATCTTGCTTCACCATACCGGTAACGACAACCTCCTCAAGCTGCTCAGCATCGCTCACGAGGGTCACTTTGACCTCTGGTTTTACAGGAGTAGTAACAGTCTTGTAACCCACGTAGGAGATTACGAGATTCTTGACACCAGCAGGAACGCTCAACTCGAAGAAACCATCGAAGTCTGTCACTGTACCCACTGTTGTACCTTCAGCTATGACACTGGCACCGATAGCACCGACACCCGTATCATCCAATACGGTACCAACCACCTTCGTTTGCGCTGCTGCACAAAGAGCAAAGGTCATTGCCACTAATAAACAGTAAATCTTTTTCATTATTACGTATGTTTTTATAATATATTCTCTTCTCAAAAACTACACCAATTCCTACCCAAAAGGGCATAGATACGAAAAATATCGCGCAAAATTACTACTTTTTTTTGAAATATGCAAATATTCTGCCACTTTTCTACAAAAAATAAGATAATTAGGACACTTGCCCACACATCTCACCTATATGTATCATCTTAACGGCCGTTTCTTTGCTACCATATTTACGGCTATTTTGGCATCGTATTTACACATAATTCCTTATCTTTTTGCCTGCAATTTCCATGGATTTCAATTGCGCGCGCGTATATACATGTGTATATAAATAAGGTGTCAGTAAAAAAAATACATATTTTTTTGCCATTTTCTTGCATATTTCAAAAAAAAGCAGTACCTTTGCGCCGTATTAGTGCTGGAAAACATCCGTATGTAGCATAAAACGGGCCGTTTTATGTGGCATTTTTTCATTTACATAACACAAACAATAAACCCTTTCTGGCAGTATAATATAACACAACAAAAAATAGACACCTCAACACAGGTGTCACGGTACAAACTAATTAATTATTATTAACTAAAATTTATCAAAAGTATGAAGAGATTGTTGCTTCTACTGGCTGTATGCACAGCGTGCATCAGCGGTGTTTGGGCTCAGGCTCAAACGGTAACTGGTAAAGTAGTCGATGCCTCAACAGGTGATCCTATCGTAGGTGCATCTGTTGTAGTTCAGGGTACCTCCACAGGTTCCATTACAAGCTTAGACGGAGACTTTACCGTAAATTGCGCTCCTGGAGCGAAGTTAGTGATTTCATTTATCGGTCTTGAGACCAAGGTGGTAGATGCTAAGGACGGCATTGTTGTCGAACTCGCAGAGAACACTTCGGCCCTCGAGGAGGTGATGGTGGTAGCCTTCGGTACTACTACTAAGAAATCCTTTACTGGTTCAGCTTCTGTAGTAAAGAGCGAAGAGATTCAAAAACGTCAATCAAGCAACGTGACCAACACATTGGCAGGTAGCGTAGCGGGTGTTCAAGGTATGAGCAGCAATGGTCAACCTGGTGAGGTATCCTCTATCCGTATCCGCGGTATTGGTTCTATGAGTGCGAGCAACTCTCCATTGTATGTGATTGATGGTATGCCAGCGGACAATTCATTGGTGGCTACTATCTCCAACAGTGACATTGAGAGCGTAACCGTATTGAAGGATGCTGCAAGTAACGCTTTGTATGGTGCGCGTGGTGCGAACGGTGTGGTACTCATCACCACCAAACGCGGTACAAGTCGCGATGCTAAGATCACTGTAGAAGGCAAATGGGGAAGCAACCAACGCGCATTGCCAAACTACAACGTGATGACCAGCCCTGCTATGTACTATGAGAAGTTCTACGAGGCTATGTATATGAGCCAACTGAGCAAAGGCGAGGATGCTGCACACGCATACGCTAACAAATACCTCCTGGATCACAACAACGGCGGTTTGGGTTACCTCGTTTACACCCTCCCAGCAGGTCAATCACTCGTAGGTACAAACTTCAAACTCAACCCACAAGCAGTACTCGGCTACAGCGATGGCGAGCACTACTACACTCCTGACAACTGGTTCAACGAACTGTTTAATACAGGCAACATTCGTCAAGAGTACAACTTGAACATCTCTGGTTCAAGCGACAAGTTCAACTACTATGCTTCATTCTCATACCTGGATGACTCTGGTTTGATGGAGAACTCTGATTACAAGCGTTTCACCAGCCGTGTTGCTGTAGATTATCAAGCAAAGAAGTGGTTGAAGATTGGTACTAACATGAGTTATTCTCACGCAGACCAACGTGCTCCACGTGATCAGACTTTGGACGATGCAAGTTCATCTGGTAACTTGTTCTTCCTCAGCAACTTCATGGCTCCTATCTATCCTCTCTATATCCGTGATGCAGAGGGTAATATCATGAAGGACCACAATGGTTTTACCATGTATGACTACGGAGATGCTAAGGAGGCAAACTTTGTACGTGCCTTCATGAACCAAAGTAACCCTGCATCGGCTATCGCATTGGACAAGAGCCAATCTAAGAACGACATGTTCACTGGTAACTTCTTTGCTACCTTGGATTTGTACGACGGTTTGAAAGCAACTGCTAAAGTAGCATTGGCATACTTCGGCAGCCGTTTCCAACAAACATTGAACCCATACTATGGTCAATTTGCCGCTATGGGTGGTCAAGCAGTAGTAGAGGGCGATCGTATGTTCACCCTCAACCAACAATACTTGTTGACCTATGTGAAGGACTTCGGTGCACACTCTGTAGATGTATTGGCTGGTTATGAGGCATATAACTACACCACATCTTACGTATATGGTGTACAAACCAAGCTCTTCAACCCTGATATTGCTGAATTGGGTAACGCCATCTTGCAACCTTCTACCAGTTCTGCAACCGATTACTATGCTACTCAAGGTATCTTGGCTCAAGCTAAGTACGATTATGACAATAAGTACTATGTATCTGCTTCTTACCGTCGCGATGGTTCATCTCGCTTCGCACCAGGTCACCGTTGGGGTAACTTCTGGTCAGTAGGTGCCGCATGGGATATCAAGTCAGAGCCATGGATGGACGCAGCTGATCAAGTGGATCTGTTGAAAGTAAAACTCAGCTATGGTGCACAAGGTAACGATAACCTGCTCACTTCTGGCGGTTCTATCAACTACCATCCATATGCTGACCAATATGCATTGTCTGAGAACAATGGTGGTTTTGCTACCACACGTACCTACAAGGGTAACGAGGACATCACTTGGGAGACCAGCTACAACCTCAATGGTGGTGTGGACTTCTCTCTCTTCGGCGAGCGTTTCGGCGGTACTATCGAGGGTTACTGGCGTCGCACTGAGGATATGCTCTATTACAAGCCAGTGGCTCCATCATTGGGTTACTCATACTTGCCAGTGAACGTAGGTTCTGTATCTAACGCAGGTGTTGAGATTGAGTTAAAGGGTGATATCATCAAAACCAAGAACGTAACATGGAATATCTATGCTAACGCTTCATACAACAAGAACAAAATCTTGAAACTTGATCCAGCACTCGGTGGCGAGTGGATTAGCGGTAGCTATATCTATCGCGAGGGCGAGAACATCAACCAATTCTATATCCGCGAGTACGCAGGTGTAGATCCTGAGACAGGTGCAGCTCTCTGGTGGAAAGAACAAGAGAAGGTAGAACTGGATGCAGAAGGCAAGCCTGTTTTGGATGAGAACAATCTTCCTGTTATCGTGAAAGATGAGAATGGCAATCCAGTGATTGAGACAGTCACTACCGACAAATGGTCTGACGCTACTCAATATGCTCAAGGCGACTTGTTGCCAAAGGTATACGGTGGTTTCGGTACTACATTGAACGCATACGGTCTTGACTTCAGCGTTGCCTTCGCTTATCAATTGGGCGGTAAGATCTACGACAACGCATACGCAAGTTTGATGCACTCTGGTTATGGTAGTGCAGGTAAGAACTGGCACACTGACATTCTCAAGTCATGGACTCCTAACAATACCGATACCGACGTTCCTCGCGTAAACGTGGCTGACCAATACACCACTTCTACCTCTGACCGTTTCTTGGTATCAAGCAACTACCTGAGCTTGCAAAACATCACCCTTGGTTACACCTTGCCAAGCAAGTGGACCAAGAAAGCAGAATTAGAGAAAGTACGTATCTACTTTGTGGCTGATAACGTAGCGTTGGTATCTGCACGTCAAGGTCTTGACCCACGTCAAAGCTATACCACCTCTAACTCAGCTACTTACTCACCAATCCGCTCTATCTCTGGTGGTATCAGTCTGACATTCTAATGTTTAACGCCTAAATGAAATAAAGAATTATGAAAACTGTATCAAAATATTTCTTCCTCGCAGTAGCAGCTTGCTTGAGCTTGACCGCCTGCGAAGATATGATGGATCTTCAACCAGAAGGCGCTACCAAAACGGATGTTTTGAAGCAAGATGCATATAACAAGATTCCTGCTAACGCAGCAGCTGAGATTAATGCTATCTACGCACAAATGATTGAGTTAGCTGCAGGTTCTGGAAGTACAAGTAATCACAATGACTTTGGTATCGCATCATGTATGATGCTGTTAGAGTCAGAGGGTCAAGACTGGATTGGTCCTAACACTGGTTACAACTGGTTTGCATACTCAGACTTCTACGCTCGTAACTACAACTCTACCGTAAACTTAATAATGTGGAATACCTTCTACAAGACTATTGCAGCATGTAACAACGTATGCGCATCTACCGACCCTGAGACAGACAACCCAGCTTTGATGGCTAACTTGGGTCAAGCTCGCGCCGTGCGTGCATTCTGCTATACCGTTATGGCTCAGTTGTATCAATACCCATACAGCGAGACAACCAAGAACCTCCCTTGCGTTCCAATCGTCGTAGAGAATATGTCTGCCGAGCGTCAAGCAGCTAACCCTCGTGCAAGCTTGCAAGAGGTATATGACCTGATCATGTCCGACCTGAACTATGCTGTTACCGCATTGGAAGGTTGGGTTCGTTCAGACAAAGGTGCTGCTGACCAAGCTGTAGCATACGGTCTTCGTGCACGTGCTAACATGCTCTTGGGCAACTGGGAAGAGGCAGCAGCCGATGCAGCCGCAGCTATCCAAGTATCAGGTGCACAACCTTATACCTTGGCTGATGTATCTAAACCAACATTCTGCCACGCTGAGCATAGCGCAGTTATCTGGGCTAACATGATTGTGGAGAGCAACGATGTGGTACAAACAGGTATCATCAACTGGCCTTCACACATGTCTTCTCTCTACACCGATGGTTACACCGGCGTAGGTACATACCGCGAGATCAGCAGCGAGTTGTATGAGAAGATTTCTCCAACTGACGTTCGTAAAGGTTGGTGGTTGGACGAGAACTACGACTCTCCACTGCTCCACGGCAATGTATATGAGATATGGCTGGGCAACGGCGTACCATACGCTAACGTGAAGTTCGGTGTGCCAGATGACGACATGATGAACTTGGTAGCTGATGCAGACTGGACCTTGATGCGTTATGAGGAGATGATTCTCATCCAAGCAGAGGCATTGGCTCGTGCAGGTCAAACAGGCGAGGCAAAAGCATTGCTCGAGGGTTGGGTGAAAGCTAACCGCGATGCTAACTACGTATGCAAAGCCAGCGATGAGGCAGGTATCGTAGATGAGGTTTGGATGCAACGCCGTATTGAGTTGTGGGGCGAGGGCTTCGCATGGTTCGACCTGAACCGTTTGCAAAAACCAATCATCCGTACCACCAGCAGCAACTGGCCAGCAGCATGGGTTGTAGATGTAAAAGCAGATCACGCTTGCCGTATCTGGACCTTGCCTGACCGCGAGATTCAAAACAACGATGGTATTAACGAGGAGGACAACAACCCTGTAAACAATCCTATTTAATCCTATAACGTTTAACTGACTAAAACGACAAAGATATGAAAACAAATAAATTTATCTTGGCAGGTTTGATGGCAGTAGGTTGCTTCTTCGCTGCATGTACAGAGGAGACTCCTGCATATGTGCCAGCACAACCAGAGACCAACGAGGTTCAAGCGTATATCTACAACACCACCCCAACCTATGTGCAACTCACAGAGTTGGGCGGAAAGTTCCCTGTAGTCATTGGACGCAATACCACCAATGCCATTTCGTTCGAAGTAACGCATGATGATAACTCGGGTTTGTTCACCTTAGATACAGAGGTTAGTTTCGCAGAGGGTCAAAAAGCAGATACCCTTTGGATCCAAGCCAACTATAACTACGGCGAGACCAACACTATCACGTTGAACATTCCAGAGCAGTACACCACTGCATATGGTCCAAAAACTATCACCATGGATGTATTGGTAGATTATACATGGGTGCCAATGGGCAAGGTAAAATTCCAATCACAATGGGAAGGCTCAGAGGCTAAGATTGCTATCGAGCAAGCTAAGGAGTACACCGACGCTGCTGGCAACTTGCTCTTCCGCCTCGTTAGCCCATACTACTACCTCGCTCCAGCATATTGCACCGTTCCTGGTTTACACTTGCAATTCCTCTTGGATAAGGACTACAATGCAGTTAGTTTGACAACAGAAGGATTTGTAGAGGTAGAGAACACTGGTTACAACTGGATGTACTGGGTTCCATCACAATATCCAGAGTACTGTTTCTTCATCAACGAAGGTGATGTTTATTACCTCGGTACACTCTGGACAGAGGGCACAAGCCTCTATGGTCCAGTCCTTGAGGCATGGCAATGGACAGACGGTTATCCAGGCGCAGCTGCTGAATAACCCGTAAAGATAGAAACCTATTCATAAAATTCATCCCTCTATGCGATGGCATAGGGGGATGTTTTTTTATGCTACATGCTCAGCGAGTTCGACTGTGCAAATGCATGTGAATTTAGCAAGTGCTGCAGAAGGACGAAAATTAACCATTTTTGCCCCACTTTTCACCACTTTTGTAATAAAGTTTGTAAAATACTGATATATAACGTGTTTAGTTGTTGATAACTTCGTTGAAAATATGTTTAAAAACATACTGAAACATTTTTTGTGGGGAAAAGTGGGGAAATATGAAATATTTTTTGTAACTTTGCAGCGGAATTCAGAAAATTAAGAATTTTGAGTTATGAACACGTTTATTGGAAATATCGAAGCACGATTGGACGGCAAGGGCCGCGTGTTTGTTCCTGCAAGTTACCGCAAGATACTGGCAGAGATGGGTTCGACGCATATCGTTATGCGCAGAGATACAGACAATGAGTGTGTTATCTTCTACCCAGAACACGTGTGGCACCAGAAAGTAAGCCAACTGCGCAACGCACTCGATGAATGGGACCCAGAAGACCAAATGATACTCATGCAATTCATGTCCGAAGCCGAAATGCTGGACATGGATAGCCAAGGACGTATCCTACTACAAAAGAAAAACTTGGAAATGATTGGAGCAGAGCAAGACTTATTGTTCGTCGGCATGCTCGATCGCTTCGCGATATGGAACCCAAGCGTATTCGCCGAGAAACAAATGCCACAAAAAGACTTGGCAGAACGCATACGCAACCGCATGAAATCCCAGCCTAAACATACTATCAATTAAACCTAACCTACTATGAATGAGATTTATCACATTCCCGCAATGCTGAGAGAGACAATCCAAGGGTTGAATATTCAACCCGATGGATTGTATGTGGATGTCACCTTCGGGGGCGGAGGACACTCAAGGGCAATACTTGAGGCTATTAGGCAAGAGGCAAAAGGCGAAAGGCAAGAAGCAAAAGGTCAGCTCTACTCTTTCGACCAAGATCTGGATGCGCTACGCAACGCAGAGCAATCAGGTATGCAGAACAATGAGCAATGGCAGTTCGTACACAGCAACTTCCGCTACCTAAGAAACTTCATGGACTACTACAGCGTGGAACAGATAGATGGGTTATTGGGCGACTTGGGCGTATCCTTCCACCACTTTGATTGCCCAGACAGAGGATTCAGTTTCCGCTTCTCCGCGCCTCTGGACATGCGCATGAACCAAACAGGCGGCAAGACCGCAGCCGACATACTCAACACCTACACCGAAGAAGACCTCGCGCGCGTACTATATATATATGGTGAAATGAACAACTCACGACAAATAGCGAAGAAAATCATTAAAGCCCGAGCACAAAAAGCCATTGAGCGAACAGAGGAGCTGGTAGATTTGGCTATTGGCAATGGGCGATGGGCTATTGGCGAAAATGGCGAGATTAATATACCAGCGGGCGCAAAGAAGGACTTGGCGAAGCTGTTCCAAGCCCTGCGCATAGAGGTGAACGACGAGATGGGCGCACTGAGAGAAATGCTACTCGCTGCCAAAGACCTACTCAAACCCGGTGGCAGAATAGCCATACTGACCTACCACTCACTGGAGGACAGAATCGTGAAGAACTTCCTACGCTCAGGCAACCTCGATGGCAAAATAGAAAAAGACTTCTACGGCAATATCCTCAGCCCATTCAAAGTGCTGGAGAAAGGACTAACCGCCAGCGCAGAAGAAGTGGAACGCAACCCCAGAGCCAGAAGCGCGAAACTGCGCGTAGCGGAGAAGGTGTAGAGGTTAAAGGTTAGAGGTTAAAGGCTAAAGGTTAAAGGCTAAAGGTTAAAGGAAAGAAGATATGAGCAAGTTTTCGTTGAAAGACATATTTAGTGGTGATATACTGACCCAACAGTGGGTGCAGAAACAATATCGACTCATCTTCCTAATATGCGGACTGCTGTTCGCCTATATCTACTTTGGTTACCAGTCCGAACGCCAACAGAACCGCCTCAACCAACTCAACAAAGAACTGCAAGATGCCTACTTCACCAAACAAACCCTCAACGCACAAGTGATGACACAAACCCGTCAGTCATCCATCGCCAAACGCCTCGAGGAAAAAGGAAGCAACATCAAAGAAAGCCATGTGGCTGCCATCAAAATAGAATAACCTAACCAACCCCACAACTATGAGCGAAAACGTAAAAAAAACCATCGTCATTTTTGCAGCTATCTTCGGACTGATTGTGCTGATGTTCGGCGTCGTGATAGCCAGGATAGTCTATCTCCAAACCGTAGAGTATGACAAATGGGAGAAAGTGAGCCAAGCCAACCGCAGCAGCTCCACCAACACTATCCCCGCCGCACGAGGCGACATTTATGACGCCGAAGGCCGAATACTCGCCAGCAGTATTCCACTCTACAATATCAATATGGACACCCGCGTGGAATATCTCAACCAGAACAACGGCGAAGTGTTCTGGCAGTACGTGGACTCCATCGCCGAGGGACTGAGCCAAATCTTAGGCGACAAGAGTGCCGCAGATTACCGCCAGAAAATGGTCACCGCCTACCGTGGCAGGACTGCTCGCGAACGTGATACCCGTTTGACCAACACCCGCGTGACCTATACACAGAAGAAAGCCATTGAACAGTTGCCCCTCATTCGCCGCGGATACTACAAGAGTGGCATTCACTTCACGAATATCAACCGCCGCTCCAAACCTTTTGGCAGTCTGAGCAGCCGCACCATTGGCACCCTTCACCCACAAGAGGGATACGGCACCTCTGGAATAGAAAAAGGCTTCGAGCAATACCTACGTGGCAAAGACGGCCTGAGCAAAAAAGAACACGTAGCAGGACGCAGACAATACATTCCTATCCGCGAAGCCGAGAAAGGCGCCGATGTGCACACTACCTTAGATGCGAATCTCATGGATATTTGCGAGAGCAGCCTGCGCAAACAAATCACCAAGAACCAAGCCGACTGGGGTTGCGTCATACTCATGGAAGTGGCAACAGGCGAAATCAAAGCCATGTGTAACTTGGACCGCAGCGACACTGATGGACTGTACTACGAAAGCGCCAACCACGCTGTGGCGCGCGTGGAACCCGGTTCGACCTTCAAGACCATCGCCCTCATGGCCGCCTTAGATGACAATAAGATACAAATAACCGACAGTTTCCGCGTATGGCGAAATGGCTGGCGATACCACAGCGTATCGCACCACGATGCCCACCCTGCGGACACCATATACTCCGTTCGCCAAGCATTGGCTGTGAGTAGCAATATCGCCTTGGCACAGATTGTGACCCAAAGTTACAACGGCAGTGCCAAGAAGTTTATTGAGAAACTGGAGCGATTGGGACTGCGCGACAGCGTGGATTACATTATTCCTGGCGCACAGCACATACGCATGGAGATACCCGATGACACCGTAACTATCTCCAAAATGGCATACGGCTACTCTGTCGAGTTGAGTCCCTTGCAACTGCTCATGTTCTACAACGGCATCGCTAACAACGGCAAGATGATCTCACCCGTGCTGGTCACCAAGATTTGTAAGGATAATAAAATCATTGAGGAGTTCGAGAGCGAAGTAGTCAAACATCGATTGTGCAACAGCAATACACTGAACGACATCAAGGCCTGTCTGCACGATGTCGTTTGGGATAATGACCTGGGTACCGCCTCCGTCAATCCATGGAGAATGCGTAAAGCACAAAGCAATATCGTGCACATAGCAGGCAAAACAGGCACAGCACAGGTGTTCGAGAATGGACAGTACAACAACCGCAAACACCGTATGTCCTTCGTGGGGTACTTCCCCGAGGAGAATCCACAATATAGTTGCATCTGCGTGATTCATGCACCACGCAACTTAGGTTACTACGATGCAGGTATGGACTGCGGAAGCGTAGTGAGAAACATTGCCGAAAAAACCATGGCATACACCAATGAGTATGTCATCGAGGATGGTGAACTGGTGTTCGCACAAAAATAAACAAGGATTATGACGATTCAGGAACTAATCAAGTCAACCGAAGTCTTACGTGTCACAGGCGACACGAGCAAGCCAGTAAGGGATATTCAGTTTGACTCTCGCCGTGTGGGCGAAGGTAGTCTGTTCGTTGCACAAGTAGGCACCGCCGCTGATGGTCACACATACATAGAACAATGCGTGGCGAAAGGTGCCGTGGCTGTAGTGCTGGAGCGAGAGGAGTATATCCAGGACAATGGCGTATGCTACATACTGGTGAAGAACAGCGACGAAGCATTGGGCAAGATGGCGCACTACTGGTATGGCGAGCCCAGCAAGCAACTGCAACTGGTGGGCGTAACGGGCACCAATGGCAAGACCACTACCGCCACCCTACTCTATAAACTCTTTAAGGCCTTGGGCTACAAGGTCGGTCTGCTCTCTACTGTTGTGAACTACGTCAATGAGGAGGAAGTGGCTGCCACCCACACCACGCCAAATGCCTTGGAGCTCAACGCACTGCTCGCAAAGATGGTGGCAGCGGGTTGTACACACGCGTTCATGGAGGTGAGTAGCCACGCTATCGCGCAAGAGCGCATAGCAGGATTGGAGTATGCGGGAGCGTTATTCACCAACCTCACGCGCGACCATTTGGACTATCACAAGACCTTTGACAACTACCGCGACACCAAGAAACTGCTCTTTGACCGCCTTGGCAAAGAGGCATTCGCGATAACCAATATCGATGACAAGAATGGATTGGTGATGACACAGAATTGTCGTAGTCGTGTGCTGACTTATTCCACACACAGTATGGCAGACTTCCGTGGCAAGATACTGGAGGAGGGCTTTGAGGGTATGCTGCTGCGTGTGCAAAGCACGTTGGGTGCGGTAAACACCGAGGTGTTTGTGCCCTTGGTGGGCAGATTCAATGTGAGCAACCTGTTGCTTATCTATGGCGCTGCTGTCGCCTTGGGCGAAGATGCCATGGAGGTGCTGCGCATCTTGAGCGGAGTGCAACCCGTGAACGGACGCTTTGAGACCATCCGTTCGCCCAAGGGCTGGACAGCCGTCATTGACTACGCCCACACCCCTGATGCAGTGGAGAACGTGCTGAAGACCATCAACGAGATTGTGGCAGCCAACGCCAGCAAGCAGTCTGCCACAGCGCAAGTAATAACCGTGGTCGGTTGCGGTGGCAATCGCGACAAAGGCAAACGTCCCATGATGGCCAAGAGCGCATACCAACTGAGTACACAACTGATATTGACCTCCGACAACCCTCGCGATGAGGAACCGCATGCTATATTGCAAGACATGGCGGCTGGACTCACCGAGGAGCAATTGCGCCATACACTCATCATTGAGGACCGCGAGTCGGCTATCAAGACGGCTTGCATATTGGCGCGACCAGGCGATGTGATTCTCGTAGCGGGCAAAGGACACGAAAACTACCAGATCATCAAAGGCGTGAAGCACCACTTTGATGACCATGAGGTGGTGAAGAGTTGTTTGTAGTGTAGGGTGTAAAGTGTAGAGTGTAAAGTGTAAAGGCAAGAGTTATGTTATACGAATTGTTTCAGTTTTTAGGCAATGTGCCAGGGGCACGATTGATGACCTATATCTCGTTTCGCGCGATAGTAGCAGGCGTGATGGGATTATGTATTAGTATTTGGGTAGGCAAGTGGTTTATTGACCTGCTCAAACGCAAAAACATCTCTGAGACACAGCGCGACGAAAAGACCGACCCCTTCAATGTAGCCAAGAAAGGTGTGCCCACCATGGGCGGCGTGGTGATCATAGCCGCTATGCTCATTCCCTGCCTGCTGATGGGCAAACTGAGCAATGTGTATATGATTCTCATGCTCATCACGACCCTCATTTTGGGTGCATTGGGCTTCGCCGATGACTATATCAAGACCTTCCGCAAGAACAAAGAAGGCCTCAACGGCTGGCTGAAGATAGCTGGACAAATCACTTTGGGACTAATCGTGGGTTTGACCCTGCGCTATAGCCCCGAAGCCACCATGCACGAACGTGTGACATCCCATATTGAGAACAATATCACCGTATTCGAGAAGACACCCGAGGTCAAGTCCACCCGCACCACAATTCCGTTTGTCAAGGAGCACAACTTCAACTATGCGGATATGTTCTCCTTCTTGGGTGAGAGCAACAAATACAAGGCAGGTTGGATCTTCTTCGTTATCTTGACCATTGTCGTTGTGGCAGCCGTGAGCAATGGCGCAAACCTCAACGATGGTATGGACGGCATGTGTGCAGGCAACTCGGCTATCATTGGTGTGGCACTGATTGTGCTGGCGTACATCAGCGGCAACGTGGTGTTCTCCGACTACTTCGATGTGATGTATATCCCCGGCAGCGAGGAACTGGTGGTGTTTATGGCATCTTTCGTGGGTGCGCTGATTGGTTTCCTCTGGTGGAACGGTTTCCCTGCTCAGGTGTTCATGGGCGATACGGGCAGTCTGACCATTGGCGGTATCATAGGCGTATGCGCGGTGATTATCCACAAGGAACTATTGCTGCCTATCCTCTGCGGTATCTTCCTCATGGAGAGCGTGAGCGTGATTCTGCAAACGCAAGTATATAAGTTTGCCAAGAAGAAAGGCCTGCACCTACGTGTATGGAAACGTGCACCGCTGCATGACCACTTCCGTATATCCATGGAGCAGGTGCTGCGCAACGACCCAAGTTGCAAGGTGCTTTTCAAGGGCAGAGGCCCCTTGCAACATGAGAGTAAGATTGTCTTGCGCTTCTGCATTGTGACCCTCATTTTAGCGGCATTGACTATATTAACCCTTAAAATACGTTAACCTACTTATGAAGAAAATTGTTGTTTTAGGCGCAGGCGAATCGGGCACAGGTGCTGCCATACTGGCGAAAGCCAAAGGTATGGAGGTCTTCGTGAGCGATAGAGGCGAGATCTCGCCTGCTTATCAAGCCCTGCTTGACCAGCACCATATAGCTTGGGAGGCGGGCCAACACACCGCAGAGCGCATACTGTCGGCAGATGAGGTCATCAAGTCGCCGGGTATTCCGCTCACTGCCCCCCTCGTGCAACAACTCATAGCACAGGGCACACCTATCCTCTCGGAGATTGAGTTTGCGGCACGCTACACACGCGGCAAAATGATTTGCATCACTGGTTCGAATGGCAAGACGACCACCACATCGCTGCTCTTTGATATGCTTCGCCGCGCTGGACTGGATGTCGGTTTGGCAGGCAATATCGGCAATTCGCTGGCACTGCAAGTCGCACAGGAGGATCATGATTACTACGTGATTGAGCTCTCCTCTTTCCAACTGGATAACTGCTACGACTTCAAGGCGGATATTGCCATTCTGCTCAATATCACGCCCGACCACTTGGATCGCTACGACCACCAGTTCCAGAACTATGTGGATGCTAAGTTCCGTATCACGCGCAACCAAACGAGCAAGGATGCCTTCATCTACTGGAGCGAGGACCCTGTCATTGACCGCGAGATTGCACGCATACAGCCACAGGCGACACTCTACCCCTTCGGCAGCAATGAGCAGAACGTTGCCTACACCGATGGCAGTCACTTGGTCGTTCATGCCAAACCCAATATCTCTCCCCTCCGCATGCCGCTGGAGGAACTGAGTCTCAGAGGCAAGCACAACCAGTATAACTCCATGGCAGCAGGTCTGGCTGCACAGATCCTGCATATCCACAACGATGTGATTCGCGAGAGCTTGCAGCAGTTTGCTGGCGTGAACCATCGTCTGCAATACGTGGCGACGGTCAAAGGTGTACGCTACATCAATGACTCCAAGGCCACCAATGTTAATTCCTGCTGGTATGCGCTGGAGAGTATGACCACCCCTACCATATTGATTCTCGGTGGCACGGATAAGGGCAATGACTATAGCGAGATTGACCAATTGGTTCGCGAGAAATGCCACACGCTCATCTTCATGGGTAAGGACAATAGCAAGCTCATTCAGCACTTCGGTGCATTGGGCGCTAAGTATATCTCCACCGATAACCTCACAGATGCCCTCCAAGCAGCGTATCACGCTGCCAGCGAGGGAGATACAGTTTTACTGTCACCCTGCTGCGCGAGCTTTGACCTCTTCAAGAACTACGAAGATCGTGGGGAGCAATTCATGAACGCCGTACGCAACTTATAACACGCATCACTATGATTATTCAAGACATTAAACAATACATCCGCGAGAAGATGCAGTATATTGACCGCACGTACTGGATTCTCTTTATCGCGCTGATTCTGGTGGCGATTATTGCCCTCTTTTCCGCCAGCAGTTTCTTTGTGTTTCAGGAGGGTAACAGCACCTTGGGGCCTATCCTCTCGCAGATGATTTACATCGCAATGGGCGTGGCGTTGGCCTTTGGTTTGCAGTTCGTTCCCAGCAAGTGGATTCGCTTCATGGGCTATCTCGGACTGATTATTTCGCTCGTCTTTTTGCTTCTGACCTTCACCAGTCTGGGTGTGGAGATCAATGGTGCTACCCGTTGGATAGAGATCTTCGGCATCACGTTTCAGCCCTCTGAGCTCGCCAAACTGACTCTTATCATTGTGGTCAGCGACCTGCTTAGCCGAATCAAGACGCAGGAAGACCAACGCATCTATTTCGGTATTGCGATAGGTATCACACTCGTTATCTGCGGTATTATCTTCATTGGTAACCTCTCCACTGCGGTACTGCTGGGCGGCATAGTCATTCTGCTGGCTATCTTGGCGGGGGTACACATTAAGTACTGGGGCTCGCTGATTGCCGCTATGTTGGTGTTCTTGATATGTGGCTATTTCTACATTAACGAGGCATACGTCAAGAAGGGCATTAAGATGGAAGATGGCCATATCTTGGAGCGTGCGATTACGTGGGTCGGTCGTGTCAACGATATGTTGGAGGAACGCAACACCTCCGATGCAGAGTTTCGCATCAACGATGATAACTACCAACGCTCACATGCCCTCATTGCGGTGGCGCGCGGTGGCAAGTCACCCGTGGGTGTCCTGCCTGGCAATAGTATCCAGCGCGATGTCTTGCCCCAGGCCTTTGCCGACTATATCTTCGCCATTATTGTCGAGGAATGGGGCATTGTGGGTGCTGTAGGACTGATCTTCTTATACCTATCTATTCTGTTCCGAGCTTGTTTCAAGAGCAGTCGGTATGCCGATTTCTCTGCCATGCTGATGGTCATGGGCTTGGCGCTGATGATTACCTGTCAGGCGCTCATTAGTATGATGGTGTCGGTGGGTATAGGTCCTGTAACGGGACAACCTTTGCCTATGATTAGCCGCGGTGGTACCAGTGCGCTCATTACCAGTATTTACTTTGGTATTATCATGAGTGTCGCGCGCGAGCAGACGGAGTTAGGTGCTCGCCAGCAGGCGGTCATCCGAGAGAGTCGCGATGATGTACCCGACATTACGCTGGACTAACCACACAATAACCACACAATAACCATACAATAACCACACTATTCCCTATGAAGTACCTTATCTCTGGTGGCGGAACAGGAGGCCATATCTTCCCCGCCGTAAGTATAGCCAATGCCTTGCGCGAAGCTGATCCCGATTGCGATATTCTGTTCGTCGGTGCGCTCGGACGCATGGAGATGGAGCGTGTGCCACAGGCCGGTTATCCTATTGTCGGGCTGCCTATTAGAGGTTTTGACCGCAGTCGTCCATGGCGCAATATCCGTGTGCTGATTGACCTCATGCGCTCCATGGTGCAAGCCCGCAAGATTGTACGCGACTTCCGTCCTGATGTGGGTGTAGGTGTCGGTGGCTATGCCAGCGGTGCGGCTATGAAAGTGGCTGCCAAGATGGGGGTACCTATTCTCCTCCAGGAGCAGAACGGCTTTGCTGGCGTGACTAACAAACTACTCAAGGATGATGCTAAGAAGATCTGCGTGGCATACGAAGGTATGGAACGCTTCTTCCCTCAAGAGAAGATTATCCTCACAGGTAACCCCGTGCGTCAGAACCTCACATCTGGCACCAAGGAGGAGGCACTGAAGTACTTCAACGAGACCTTTGGCGTGCATTTCACAGCCGAGCGGAAGACCCTGCTCATTATTGGCGGTAGTTTGGGTGCTCGCACCATCAACCAGAGCATTGTGGCACACCTTAGCGAATTGATAGCGAGCGGCATACAAGTCATTTGGCAAACAGGCAAGAACTACTACGCCGACTGCCAAAAAGCCCTATCCAATCTCCAATCACCAATCGCCAATAGCCAATCACCAATAGCCAATAGCCAATCACCAATAGCCAATAGCCAATCACCCATCATCTGCACCGACTTCGTGAGCCAAATGCCTTTGGCGTATGCATTGGCGGACTTGGTCATCTCGCGTGCAGGTGCTTCATCTATTTCGGAGTTATGTCTGTTGGGCAAACCATCGATCTTGGTGCCTTCGCCTAATGTGGCAGAAGACCACCAGACGCATAACGCTATGGCATTGGTCAAGAAACAGGCGGCCGTATTGGTCAAAGACAATAATGCACATAGCGAACTGATTGCCACCGCATTACAGCTCATTGCGGATGATCAACAGTTACAAGAGTTGCACACCCATATTCTCACCCTTGCCCTACCCGACTCTGCTCGCATGATTGCAGCGGAGGTCATGCAGTTAGCCCAAAAGAAGTGACGACATGAAACAATACAAGGCAGTCCTGATTGACTGGGATGACACGATAGGCGACTTCATTGGAGCGGCAAAACTGGCGCTTCTGGAGATGTATGACAAATACCATCTGAGCGACTATTTCGCATCCCACGAGGAGTTTGTCTCGCTCTACAAACCGCATAATATCGAACTCTGGGACAAGTACGGCAAGGATCTTGTGACCAAGGCCTTCTTGCGTGTCGATCGTTTCCTATGGCCTTTGCTGCATGGTAGTAAGGTTTCTCCACAAATACAATCCTACACCACACTACACAATTCTACACCACACTACACCACACTTGCAGCTCTTGCAGAGCAAATGAGCGAAGACTTCTTACATCTTACTACGGCGCATTTCTCGTTATTGGAAGGTGCGGAGGAGTTGGTGCGTTATTTGGCGAAGAAATATCCGCTGACGGTAGTGACCAACGGTTTTGTAGAGGTGCAATACGAGAAGTTTGAAAAGAGTGGTCTGCGTGACTGCTTTGCGCATATCGTACTCAGCGAGGAAGTGGGTTGCCAGAAACCCAATCCACGTATTTATGAGGAGGCATTGCGCATGAATGGCGTTTCGGCAGAGGAGGCAGTCATGATAGGCGACTCCTGGAACTCGGATATTCAGGGCGCTATTAATGCAGGCATTGACCAGATTTGGATTCGCAAATCCCAAGACCCACTCCCTAATGGACAGAGCGCGACGTATATTGTAAAATCCCTCGCCGAAGTCATGGAGATCTTATAAACCCTCATCGGTCATTAGATTTAGCTTAATAAAATACTCCCCTGCAAACACTACCCTTGCGCAAAGGTAGCGCAAGGGTAGCGAAATGATTGTATTACGGATTAGTAGTTATACCACCATTATTCTTTTGGAAAACGAACGGCTACATCGTCATAGGCAAACATTGTTGCATACATAACGAATTCGTTTGATTTATGGAATTCAAACGCCAAACCATATACTTTCCCTAACTCTGATAGATTCCACTTGGTCCATGTCTGTATGATATTTTCAGGACCGTTACAAAGATAAAATTCTGAGTAATTTTCCTCATTTACAGATCCATCTTCATTCACTGCATAAGCTACTAATGTGACAGTTTCATCTTCTTCAATTGGACCGATGCTTCCACTCCAATCATCAACACCATTGATAAAATAATTTAATGACAATGCAATATTATTGAGATACATATGATCAATCACGCGTGGGATTCCATCTTCAAAGAAAATCCCAACTGGGAAATCTTCACCCCAACCTATATTTACCACACAAAAATTAGTTGAGCCATTGTTGCCACCTTTGTTTTCCTCACCATATACTTCAAGTTGTGTGTCGTAAAATGTGTTGGACGTTATATCACTACTGGTATGATTGGATATTGCATGACCACCCGATATATAACCATTTTCACACATATGCTTTAGTTCTGTATTATTTTGGTCATACCACCAATACACTCCATCTGGGTATCCATACTCTTGTCCTCCATAAAGCAATGCTCCAGAATTTTGCTCATCGTCAATAAGTTTGCTCCAAGAGTATATCTCTGGATAGTCTCCATATTCTAAAGTGTATGTATCGAATTGCTTATCCGCATCCTCAAAAGTCAGCGTTTTGAGTTCGTAGTCGGCTGCTTTTGCTGGCATTACCATGACTTGATTGGCTGTAAATGTGGCGGAAGACGTCTTCTCAAAGTCAGCGATAAGAGATTTATCATCTTGCAGAACCTCTACCTTAAAACCATTTGCCCATGTGCCTGCTGGTACTACAATATAGAATAATGTAGCCTCGTCTTTAAGCGTAACACCTGCGCAGTTAAGTGTATAGGTACCACCTTGATTGTTGGTTACGACAATATCACTCAATGCTTTACTTCCTGTGAGTTGCAAACCAAGCAAAGCGTTTTGAGCTTCAAGAGTGAAACCATTCAAATTGCCATTTTCTGCGTGCATGGTCATCAACTCATCACCAAAACCATTAGCCACATATTTTTGGTTAGCAAGATTAGGTGCAGTAACTGGATAATCTACGGTATAGGTGGTTCCTTCCGCAGGCATAAAGCCCTCGAACTCACCTTCAGCTGTTCCCGCACCACTTTTGAGTGTAAAAGTTGCTGACTGACCATTTACAGTTACTTTGATTTCGTCGCCTTCGTTCCAAGTGAGTTTGATAGCTCCATTGGTTGGGTCGCTTGGAGTGTCGTCCAAACCAGAAACACGTTGTTTACCAGGCATTTGCTTCGCACTGCCATCAGGGTTGGCTATAGTGGCAGAGAGTGTTACTTTTTGTCCTTTTTGGAAAGGAGCGCCTAACTCCTCATTTTGTTTGTTTTGGCATGCAGCAAACAACACTGCTATAGCCAAGAAATAGAAATACTTTTTCATAATTCATACATAATTTTAGTGTTGTTTTACCAAGAGCCGGATCCTTTGCCCATAGATCCTAAATTACCTTTAGGTGAAATGTAACTTTGACCACCGCCACCTGAGGCGCACAAAATACTTGTTTCTACTGTCAGTACCGAAGTACTGGGAGATTGATACGATTTTTTCATAATTGTAATGTTTTTTATTATTAAGTTAGTTATTTTTCTGCTGATTATTGTGCCGTGATGCTCAGTTCGCCCTCGAACTCTGTCAAGAAGCGCACATAGAGATAGCCATCTTGGTCGGTAAATTGTTTCAGTTGTACCATATCCAATGTAGTAGCAGAGGTAATTGCTTCGTAGAGTACCACATCTCTATGGTATTTAGCCACGGCGTAGTCGCAGTCCTTTGCAATAAAGAGGTGCAATGGCTCTGTACCTGTCCATTGGATTTGAATGGTTTGCGTAGCCCAATCTTGGTAATCAACGCGATAGACATCCAGTGCTCCCTCCAGATTCATGCTCATAACGGTATCTTTTGGCAGGATAATAGTAGATTCTAAGCATGTCTTTGGCTCTTTGGGTGCTGGCACATAGGTCTTTACCAAACGAACGGCGCTGCCGAAATAGCGGAATTGCACTCCTCTTCTGACTTGCTTCGCCTGTAGATCGAAGTATGCAGCCTGCTCGTCTTGGAATTTTGTAGCTGACCAATAGTAGCCGTTTGAGCCCACGGCATACATTCCGTTAGGGGCTAAATAGCCACCAACAGGCAAGAATACGGCACCTGCTTGCTCCATGATTGCCCATTCCTCGGCAGAGAACGATTGGTATTCTGCAAATGCAGATGCACCATATTGGGTGTGAAAACCACTCTTGAAAGTGATACCTTCTGGGCAAGCCCAATCATCAGGCAGTAGGATAATACCATTGGAGTTGTTTACTTTCGCTACGCCAAGCAACGCGGAGGCGTTAGCACGCTTGGTGAAGACATATTGCCATTCGTCAGCGGTGAGTGTGTACCATGTATTGGCAGTATCTGAGCCAATAAGATTATTGCCCCAATCTACGAAGTTACCAAGGTAGTCGCTCTTGGTGGTTGAAGCACTCACCCCCCAAGGCGCAGCAGGGTTGTCGGTGCTCCAGCGGAACATATCCACCCAACCATCATAGTCTGCAGCTAAATTAGCGTTGGCACCAGATAGATAATCGTATTGGTTTGCGGCAAAACGCCATTCGCCATTCTTAGGATGG
>JBGVEG010000097.1:0-2495 GCA_045119955.1 Paludibacteraceae bacterium | reverse complement strand
ACAACTTTTATTTGAGAGTTTGATCCTGGCTCAGGATGAACGCTGGCGGCGTGCCTAACACATGCAAGTCGAGCGAACCCTTCGGGGTGAGCGGCGGACGGGTGAGTAACGCGTGGGTAACCTGCCCTATACACACGGATAACGTACCGAAAGGTACGCTAATACGAGATAATATATTTTTATCGCATGGTAGAAATATCAAAGCTCCGGCGGTATAGGATGGACCCGCGTCTGATTAGCTAGTTGGTGAGGTAATGGCTCACCAAGGCAACGATCAGTAGCCGACCTGAGAGGGTGATCGGCCACACTGGAACTGAGACACGGTCCAGACTCCTACGGGAGGCAGCAGTGGGGAATATTGCACAATGGGCGAAAGCCTGATGCAGCAACGCCGCGTGAGCGATGAAGGCCTTCGGGTCGTAAAGCTCTGTCCTCAAGGAAGATAATGACGGTACTTGAGGAGGAAGCCCCGGCTAACTACGTGCCAGCAGCCGCGGTAATACGTAGGGGGCTAGCGTTATCCGGAATTACTGGGCGTAAAGGGTGCGTAGGTGGTTTCTTAAGTCAGAGGTGAAAGGCTACGGCTCAACCGTAGTAAGCCTTTGAAACTGGGAAACTTGAGTGCAGGAGAGGAGAGTGGAATTCCTAGTGTAGCGGTGAAATGCGTAGATAT
Organism: Paludibacteraceae bacterium; assembly: GCA_045119955.1. Lineage (GTDB taxonomy): Bacteria > Bacteroidota > Bacteroidia > Bacteroidales > Paludibacteraceae > Colicola. The sequence continues at coordinate 1,822 of JBGVEG010000097.1, read as the reverse complement.
TAGGAGGAACACCAGTTGCGAAGGCGGCTCTCTGGACTGTAACTGACACTGAGGCACGAAAGCGTGGGGAGCAAACAGGATTAGATACCCTGGTAGTCCACGCCGTAAACGATGAGTACTAGCTGTCGGAGGTTACCCCCTTCGGTGGCGCAGCTAACGCATTAAGTACTCCGCCTGGGAAGTACGCTCGCAAGAGTGAAACTCAAAGGAATTGACGGGGACCCGCACAAGTAGCGGAGCATGTGGTTTAATTCGAAGCAACGCGAAGAACCTTACCTAAGCTTGACATCCTTTTGACCTCTCCCTAATCGGAGATTTCCCTTCGGGGACAGAAGTGACAGGTGGTGCATGGTTGTCGTCAGCTCGTGTCGTGAGATGTTGGGTTAAGTCCCGCAACGAGCGCAACCCTTGCCTTTAGTTGCCAGCATTAAGTTGGGCACTCTAGAGGGACTGCCAGGGATAACCTGGAGGAAGGTGGGGATGACGTCAAATCATCATGCCCCTTATGCTTAGGGCTACACACGTGCTACAATGGGTGGTACAGAGGGCAGCCAAGTCGTGAGGCGGAGCTAATCCCTTAAAGCCATTCTCAGTTCGGATTGTAGGCTGAAACTCGCCTACATGAAGCTGGAGTTACTAGTAATCGCAGATCAGAATGCTGCGGTGAATGCGTTCCCGGGTCTTGTACACACCGCCCGTCATACCATGGGAGTTGGGGGCGCCCGAAGCCGGTTAGCTAACCTTTTAGGAGGCAACCGTCGAAGGTGAAACCAATGACTGGGGTGAAGTCGTAACAAGGTAGCCGTATCGGAAGGTGCGGCTGGATCACCTCCTTTCTAAGGAGTAATTACCTACTGTTTAATTTTGAGGGTTTATTCCTTCAAGTTAGTACTTTGAAAACTGCATAACATTTAGTGATGATTAAATAAACCAAACATAAGAGAAGGAAACTCTTTAAAAAATAACACTTTTGATAACTGGTCAAGTTATTAAGGGCGCAGGGCGGATGCCTTGGCACTAAGAGCCGATGAAGGACGTGATAAGCTGCGATAAGCTTCGGGGAGTTGCACGTAAACTTTGATCCGAAGATTTCCGAATGAGGAAACTCACTTAGAGTAATGTCTAAGTATGGTTAAGTGAATACATAGCTTAATCAGGGGAACCCGGGGAACTGAAACATCTAAGTACCCGGAGGAAAAGAAAGAAATTCGATTCCGTAAGTAGCGGCGAGCGAAAGCGGAACAGGCCAAACCAATGAAGTTTACTTCGTTGGGGTTGCGGACATACAACATGGATGCAATATCGTAGATGAAGAGAGTTGGAAAGCTCCGCCGTAGAAGGTAATAGCCCTGTAGTTGAAACGAGAAAGCTACTAGTATGATCCAGAGTACCACGAGACACGTGAAACCCTGTGGGAAGCAGGAGGGACCATCCTCCAAGCCTAAATACTACCTAGTGACCGATAGCGTATAGTACCGTGAGGGAAAGGTGAAAAGAACCCCGGGAGGGGAGTGAAAGAGAACCTGAAACCCTGCACTTACAAGCTGTGGGAGCACATTACTTGTGTGACCGCGTACTTTTTGTAGAACGGGCCAACGAGTTACGATATGCAGCAAGGTTAAGCACTTAAGGTGTGGAGCCGTAGCGAAAGCGAGTCTTAAATGGGCGACTAAGTTGCATGTCGTAGACCCGAAACCGGGCGACCTATCCATGAGCAGGTTGAAGCGAAAGTAAAATTTCGTGGAGGACCGAACCCACGAGCGTTGAAAAGCTCGGGGATGACTTGTGGATAGCGGTGAAATTCCAATCGAGCCCGGAGATA
>JBGVEG010000096.1:0-18954 GCA_045119955.1 Paludibacteraceae bacterium | reverse complement strand
TGGCTTAATTGTTTAACCTTTTTAAAAGCAAAGTTTAAGAGATATGGCACATAAGAAAGGTGTCGGTAGTTCCAAGAACGGCCGTGAATCAGAAAGCAAACGACTTGGTGTAAAGATCTTTGGTGGTCAATTCGCTAAAGCTGGTAACATCATCGTACGTCAACGTGGTACTGTACACAACCCAGGCGAGAACATCGGTATGGGTAGCGACCACACTCTTTTCGCACTTACAGATGGTATCGTAACCTTCCAAAAGAAGCGCAACAACAAATCCTACGTTTCTATCCAACCTATCGCTGAGGCATAATCGGATAGAGGGATAAATCGAAAAGTTTCTCCTACCGATTGCATGCGCAATTCGGTGGGAGAAATTTGTTTTATAACAATCCTGATCAGCGGCTTTGCCGCACTGAACAGCCCGTTTGCGGGCGCTGAACAATACAATACTTTGTATGCTTACACTCAAACAAATATACGACAATAAGGCTGCCATCATCGCAGGCTTAGAGAAAAAGCATTTTGCAAATGCTGCCGAAACTATTGAGCAAGTGATTGCTTTGGATACTGAACGCAAAGCTGCACAACAAAAGAAAGACAATGCATCGGCAGAGATGAACAAGATCTCCAAGTCCATCGGCGCGCTCATGGCGCAAGGCAAAAAAGAAGAAGCTGAAGCAGCCAAAGCACAAACAGGTGCACTCAAACAAGCTATCCCTGGTTACGAACAAGAGATGGCAAAAGCAGAAGAAGCATTAACCGCTGTACTGCTCACCATACCAAACGTACCATACGACCTCGTTCCAGAGGGCGGCAGCGCAGAGGATAACCTTGTTGTAAAAATAGGCAATTGGGCAAACCAACCTATGCTTGATAAACTTGCTGCCGAAGGCACCATCGCTATCCGTGATTGGGATACCGCAGCAGACGAACAATTGGCAAACAACGACAAACTCCCACACTGGGAATTGGCGAAGAAATATAACCTCATCGACTTTGACCTCGGCGTCAAGATCTCAGGCGCAGGTTTCCCTGTATATGTAGGTTTAGGCGCACGCCTGCAACGCGCACTCATCAATTTCTTCCTCGCGGAAGCCAGCGCAGCAGGTTATACCGAGATCATGCCACCTACCGTAGTGAACGAAGCCAGCGGTTATGGCACAGGACAACTCCCTGACAAAGAGGGACAAATGTACCACTGCCAACTCGATAACCTCTACCTCATTCCAACAGCCGAGGTGCCTGTGACCAACATCTACCGTGATGTCATCCTCGAGGAGGCACAACTGCCTATCAAGAACTGCGCATACACCCAATGCTTCCGCCGCGAGGCAGGTTCCTATGGCAAAGATGTACGCGGACTCAACCGCTTGCACGAGTTTAGTAAGGTAGAAATCGTTCGTATCGACACACCAGAACACTCCGATGAGAGCCACAAAGAAATGCTCGCTCACGTAGAGGGTCTTCTCCAGAAACTCGAACTCCCCTACCGCGTTCTTCGCCTCAGTGGTGGCGACATGTCCTTCACCGCAGCGCTCTGCTACGACTTTGAGGTATATTCCGAGGCACAACACCGCTGGTTGGAAGTATCATCTACCTCTAACTTCGATACCTACCAAGCCAACCGCCTCCACTGCCGCTATCGCCGTGCTGAGGATAAGAAAGTCACCTTGGCGCACACCCTCAACGGCTCTGCTTTGGCATTGCCACGTATCGTAGCTGCCCTCCTCGAGAACAACCAAACGCCTGAAGGCATCCGTATCCCAGCAGCATTGCAGCCATACATGGGCTGCGATATGATCAAGTAAAGACCCTCAAAACCTCCCTTCATAGGAGACTGAAATAAAAACGACTGCCCAAAAAGCAGTCGTTTTTCATTTAATGTGCATCCAGCCAATTCTTTCCTACACCGCAGTCTGCAATCAACGGCACCGTCAAGTGCACCACATTCTGCATCTCACCGACCACTATCTCGCGCACCTTATCTACCTCGTCCATCGGCACATTGAAGTTCAACTCATCATGCACCTGCATAATCATCTGCGCCTTCAGTCCCTCCTCCTTCAAACGGCGGTGGATAGTCACCATAGCCATCTTAATAATATCCGCCGCTGTACCCTGAATAGGCGAATTGACCGCATTGCGCTCCGCAAATGAACGAACAGTAGCATTATGCGACACTATATCAGGCAAATAACGCTTTCTACCGAACAAGGTTATCGCATATCCCTGCTCGCGCGCCAGCTCCTTCTGACGTTCGATATAGTCTATCACCCCTGGGAAAGCAGCAAAATAGCCATCAATCAATGCCTTTGCCTCCGAACGCGAACAATCCAATTGCTGCGCCAAACCGAAAGCCGAAATACCATAGATAATACCAAAATTAGCCGTCTTGGCTTGTCGGCGTTGGTCTTTGGTTACCTCCTCTATTGGTACATTGAAAATTTTAGCCGCCGTTGCCGCATGCACATCCTGCCCCGAACGGAATGCCTCCACCAAATGAGGGTCTTGCGAGAAATGTGCCATCAGTCTCAACTCAATCTGCGAATAGTCCGCCGACAAGAACACACAACCCTCATCGGGTATCACCGCCTGGCGAATCAATTGCCCACGCTCGCTGCGGATAGGCAGGTTCTGCAAATTCGGATTAGACGACGACAAACGACCTGTGGCTGTAACCGTTTGATTATAGGTAGTATGTATCTTGCCTGTCTCTGGGTTAATATACGTAGGCAATGCCGATATATAGGTCGAAATCAGTTTCTTCAGTTCTCTGTACTCAAGGATCATCCCCACCACAGGGTGCTTGGGCTTCAATGCCAACAACACCTCCTCCGAAGTGGAATACTGTCCCGTCTTAGACTTTTTGGCTATCGCATCCAACTTCAGTTGGTCAAACAACACCTCACCCACTTGCTTAGGTGAATTAATATTGAACGTCGTTTCCGCCGCCGTATAAATCTGTTGCTCCAGCACTTGCAGTTCCCCATTAAGTTGCTCCTCCGCCTTTTTGAGCATATCCACATCGATACGCACGCCCGCCTGCTCCATTTCACGCAGTACTGCCGACAAAGGCAACTCTACCTCTTGATATAGATTCCACAAGGCACTATCTGCCTTCAATGCCTCCCACTGAATAGGCAAGGACGGATTATACGCCACCTCCGGATTGAGCAGATAACTCACCAATCGTCCCTCCACCGATTCCTCAGCCGCTACGTTCAACATCGGAGTGGTATCGGAGTAGTGGTAACGGTGTGGTAACGGATCTGCTGGGGTACCACTTGCACTTTCCTGAGCACTATCCGTAGCCGTTTCCATAGCAGCAAACAAGTCCAGCGTCGCCTCATGCGGTTTGGTTTTCTTAGAGCCTTTGGCTATTGGCAATGGGGTATTGGCAAGAGAAGCAGGAGCCTGCTTGAGCAGCGAATTGAACTCCAATTCCCTATACAGCGGAGCCAATCGCTCCCAATCCTTCTCCTGGCATAAGAGTGATTGCGCATCAAAAGAGATAGGCACATCCGTCTTAATCGTTGCCAAGAACTTAGAGAAACGGATATTCTCCACTTGCTCCTGCACTTTGCGCTGAAGCGCGCCCTTGAGTTGGTCGGTGTTGTTGAGCAAGTTCTCAATCGAGCCAAACTGCTGAAGCAGTTGCACCGCCGTCTTCTCACCCACGCCCTTACAACCAGGGATATTATCGCTGCTATCACCCATCAGTCCCAACAAATCCACCACCTGTGCCTGCGTCTGCAAACCATATTTCTCACACACTTCCTGCGGGCCCATTTTCTCAAATCCCCCCGTATGGCGAGGACGGTACATGAAGACATGTTCGGTCACCAACTGCCCATAATCCTTGTCGGGAGTAGCCATATATACCTCAAAGCCCTCCTTCTCAGCTTGGTGTGCTAATGTGCCAATCACATCGTCCGCCTCATAGCCATCCACTTGCAGCAGAGGGATATTCATCGCTTCAAGCAGTTGCTTAATACGCGGAACAGCCCAACGTATATCCTCTGGCGTCTCCTGACGTTGTGCCTTATATTGCTCAAAGGCCTCATGACGGAACGTAGGCCCCGCAGGGTCAAAGGCCACAGCCACATGACTGGGCTTCACACGCTTCATCAAGTCCTCCAACGTGACTACAAAACCAAAAATAGCCGAAGTATTCTCTCCGCGTGAGTTCATACGCGGTGCACGAATAAAAGCATAATACGCACGATAAATCATTGCGTATGCATCTATCAAGAGGAGAGTTTTCATAGTGAAAAAAGTTTTAAGAGTTCTATTTCTATAACGTCAATGACTTCTATAACTTCTATAGACACCACCTTTTACCAGTTTATAGGCGCTTCTCCATGCTGCAGGAGATAGTTATTCGCTTGGGAGAAATGTCCACAGCCGATAAACCCGCGATACGCACTCAGTGGGCTGGGGTGCACTGTCGTCAATACCAAATGGCGTTTTCGGTCAATAAACTGTCCCTTGCGTTGAGCATAACTGCCCCAAAGCATAAAGACAATATGTTCACGCTGTTGATTAAGTGCTTGAATAGCCGCATCCGTCAGTTCTTCCCAGCCTTTGCCTTGATGGCTACCTGCCTTGTGCGCCTCAACAGTAAGCGTAGCATTAAGCAAAAGCACACCTTGCTCTGCCCAATGCGTCAAATTACCTGAGGTAGGAATAGGCTTGCCCAAATCACGATTGAGTTCCTTATAGATATTCTCCAGCGAAGGAGGAATACGCACACCATCTTGTACCGAGAAACACAAGCCATGTGCCTGATTGACATCATGATACGGATCTTGACCAATAATCACCACCCGCACTTTGTCAAACGGACAAAGGTCAAAAGCACGAAAAATCTGTCCCGCGGGCGGAAAGCACTGTTGCGTAGCGTAAGCATGGCGCACAAAACCCGTCAGCAACTCGAAATACGGCTTATCGAACTCGGGTTGCAACACCTGTCGCCAGCTTTCATCAATACGCACAGTCATGGGAATGGTGTAGTGTGGTATAGTATTGTATAGTATAGTGTAGTAGTATAGTCGTATTAATCGTTAAGAATGAGCATGGCATCGCCATAGTCACCAAAACGATAACCCTCCTTAACAGCCTCCTTATACGCCTTCATTACGGCTTCATAGCCACCATAGGTAGCCACCATAATCAACTGAGTGGACATAGGCATATAGAAATTCACGAGGAAAGCATTCGCCACCGTGAAGTCGTATGGTGCATAGATAAACTTATTGGTCCATCCATCGTATGCCTTAATATCACCATTCGTACCTACCACATGTTCCAAAGCACGCATTACCTCTGTACCTACTACACAGACACGCTTAGCGTTCTCATGCGCCTGTTGGACAGCATCTGCCACTTGTTGAGAAATGAAAATCTGCTCACTATCCACCTTGTGTTTGCTCAGATCCTCTACATCTACTGGTTTGAAATTACCCAAGCCCACATGCGAGGTAATGGTATAGGTCTCCACACCACGAATCTCCAGACGCTTCAGCAGATTCTTAGAGAAGTGCATGCTGGACGCAGGTGCTGCCACCGCACCGATATACTTCGCAAACACTGATTGATAACGCTCCTCGTCCATCTCCATAACAGGCAGATCCATAAACACTTCCTCGTATTGCTCCAAGGTCTCCTCTGTCATAGGGCGAGCTATATACTTAGGCAATGGCGTAGTACCCATGCTATAGAGGTGCTCCACAAAGTCATCGCCCTCGTAGTCCGTCAAGAAACGCAAGGTACGACCACGAGACGTCGTGTTATCAATCACTTCCGCAAAGATAGTCGCATCCTCGTCAAAAAAGAGTTTATTACCAATACGTATCTTACGCGCAGGATCAACCAACACATCCCAATAGCGGTTCTCATGTTGCAACTCACGCAACAAGAACACCTCTATATTTGCATTCGTTTTCTCTTTCTTAGCATACAAACGAGCAGGGAACACCTTTGTGTCATTCGCTATAACTATATCGCCTTCATCAAAACATGACGCAAGGTCACTCACACGTTTATGCTCTATCTCTCCCGTCTTAGCGTGCAACACCAACAAACGTGCATCATCACGAAAACGACTGGGGAACTGCGCAATCAATTCCTCTGGAAGCTTGAATTTGAAATCACTTAATCTCATTATCTGTCAAGTTAGTATTATCTGTCAAGTTAGTATTGTCTATCAAATGTATAAACTCTTCTACGGTCATACAATCCTCTACACGTACATCCCCTACCCTTGTTCTCCTGAGCGCAATCAAATGCGCTCCGCTATTGAGTCGCTGACCTATATCGCGCGCCAGCGCCCGTATATACGTTCCTTTGGAGCATACAATCCTCAGCGTCAATTGCATGCGTTCCTCATCAAACGTCTGTATCTCTATCTCATCAATCACGAGAAGTTTAGCCTTCAACTCTACCTCCTCGCCTTGTCGCGCCAGTTTATAAGCACGCTTACCATCTACCTTCACCGCCGAGAACATAGGTGGAACCTGCCATTGCTCACCCGTGAAAGTCGGGATCACCTCCTCGACCAACTCGCGCGTGATATGCTCCGTTGGATAAGTGGCATCTATCTCCTTCTCCAAGTCAAAACTGGGCGTAGTGGCTCCCAATTGCAAGGTTGCCACATATTCTTTTTGGTGTGCCTGTAGTTGGTCTATAAGTTTCGTTTTCTTACCTGTACAAACAACGACTACACCCGTCGCCAATGGGTCAAGCGTACCCGAATGGCCGACCTTCAGCTTCTTGACGCCTAATTTCTTGCACAGCAACCATCGTACCTTACCCACCACATCAAAACTGGTCCAACGATAGGGCTTGTCAAACGCCAATATCTCCCCCCCTACAAAATCCATATTCACACTATCAACACAGTCCGTACACTATAGCAAACACACCTGCTATGAGGCAATATACTGCGAAGTACACCAACTTCTGACGGCGCACTATATTAATCATGAATTTACAAGCCAGACAACCCGAAACGAATGCTGCCACAAAACCCACTACCATAGGTACTATGCCCAACGAACTGACAACCTCGCCACTCAATATATCCAGCAATTCCAAAAACGCCTCGCCCAAGATCGGGATCAACACCATGAGGAAGGAAAACTTAGTCACACTCTCTTTCTTCACACCGCACAATAATCCCGTAGCAATCGTCGTGCCACTACGACTAAGTCCTGGCAACACAGCCACCGCCTGCGCCAGACCGATAATAATGGCATCCTTATATCCCACTTCGTGACCCATACCTGCACGACGCTTACTCAGCCACTCGCTGAAATACAACAACATAGCCGTCACGCACAGACACACACCCACGAGCAGCAAACCGCTTCCGAAGAAGGCCTCTACTTGCTCCTTGAAGAACATACCCACCACAAACACCGGTATCATAGATACCAGTATCATGGCTACATAATTCTTATCTTCATTCCACTTCATGGTGGTGAATGTCCCCTTGAAGAGTTGCGCCACTTCCTGCCACAGAATAACCAAGGTCGAAAGCACCGTAGCCGTATGTACTACAATGGCAAAAGTCAGGTTCTCTTCACCTGCTGTACCCAACAATGCTTGTCCTATCTCCAAGTGTCCAGACGACGAAACGGGCAGAAACTCAGTCAGTCCCTGTATAATGCCCAACAATAACGCTTCCCACCAACTCATTTCTTTCGAGGTTTATATAAAATGGCTACTATCATCACCAAGAACCCGAACAACGAGATCATCGGACCCACTGTGATTCGACGCACAGAGAAAATATCTGGATTAAATTCGGTTGCCCCACTTGGTTCGCCTACCATGAGAGCAAAACCTATCACAACGATAACCAAACTAATGGCAATCAAGATAGCATTGCATTTTGGAAGATTAAATTTCATACATTTTACTGGTTTTCATTCGTATATAACGATTAGTGGCTGCCAACGAAGCCAAGAAGGTAATCACCACGCCCGTTGCCAGCACCACTGCAGAGATAAACGCCACATTCTGCCATATCAATGGGAATAGCGTGATACCCAAACGCGTTTGGCAATAATAATAGGTAGCTGCCAACATCAACAATGCCAATAGCGCGGCCTCTATACCCAAACCTATATTGCGGCGAATCAACGGCCACTTGATCACCCATGGTGTTGCACCCACCAAACGCATTGTGTTAATCAAGAAACGCTTAGAATACACTTGCAGTTGTATGGTATTACTAATCAGCACCAAGGCGATAATCAACAGTGCCAAGGCGATAGCCAACAACACGAGCGCTATCTCGCTCAGGTTATTATCCAGCACTTTGACCACATCCTTCTGATAAATAACCTTCTCCACGTACGGCATACTCAGCAAGCCCTTTTCTATCTGCGCGATACTATCAGAATGAGCATAGGCTGCCTGCAAACGAACCTCAAACGCATCGGTCAAAGGATTGTATCCCAAGAACGCAGTTGGATCTTCGCCCAAGTTGGCGATATGCTCTTGCAATGCCTCTTCGCGAGAGATGAAACGATGATCTAAGACATATGGCGCAGCATTGAGCAAGCGTTTGGTGCGCTCTACTTCATCTGCTGTATTATTCTCCTTCAGAACAATGGACAACACGACATTCTCTTTCACATGGCGCATCAACTCATGAGCCGATAACAGCACCAAGCACTCCAATCCTACCAAGAACAGCACCAATGCTATGGATACTGTCGTGGTAAAATACATATTAAATAAACTGCGCCTTTTCATTGTAAGAAGGAAAGGGCAGGTTCGCACCCGCCCTTTGATGTATTCATTATTAATATTCCCAAAGGTCTTGCTCCGCACTCAGCAGTTCCCACTCAATACGCTCTTGCTCTTTAGCAATAGCTTCTGGTGTGGTGGCGAAGTCAGGAATCATGCGGTCATACACATTGCTTGCTCCAATCACATACGAGGTATAGAGCTTCTTGAGGAAGAAGTCATCATAGGTCACACGCTTGGAGTCATTATCCGACTGCATCACATACTGTTGCGCCATATATTTGCGGAAACCATCAAATGGCACCCAGAAGAGGATTTGACCATACAATGCCTCCATGATAGGTTGTCCCTCGTAATACGTAGTGTTGTCAGAATGCATTGGTGCAATAGCCATGATCTTAGAATACAAACGAGAATAGTGTTTATCAAAGAACACAATCTCCTGTATCATATATTTCAACTGATTGCGCACAAAGCCCTTGTAGGTATAGTTGTTAAAGCGCATCTCGTTGGTAGTAGAGTCATAGTTCAAGAGCATATACTCCGAAGTTGCGATATTACCATCGCTCAACTCACCAGTGCGGTCTGTATTGAGGATAGTAGGAATCATCTCACGAGGCATAGGAGGGAGATTAAAATAAGGTTTAATATCACCTACCTCAGAAGACTTCTCATATACATTCATACCATCTTTGATAGCATTGAGCATTACCAAGAAGAGTGACTTATACTGTGGATCCTCAGAAGAAACAGGATTATACAACTGATAGTTCTGCTTAAAACGCATATCGATAATACGATATACGACACGTGACCAAACTATGTCATCCGCACGGTGGAATTTACTCACCAGCGTATCAGCCGTTTCTGACAACTCTTGGGTCTCTAAGCGAACAATACCCATATTGTCAAAAAACGAGTTTACTTGATACTGTGCTTGGGTGGTAGCAAAACCAACCAACGCGAAAATAATTAAACAAACTTTCTTCATAACTTTCTTTTAATTTAACTCAATTGGCAGACCACGGAGTTGTATCTCTTTACCATCAGGTCCTTTTGCCTTAATGTACATCAGGTTGACGGTATTACCTTGTTTCAGTTTCTTGATAGCATCAAGCGCCTTGTTGTCAAAGCGGTCACCCTTCACTTGGATAGACGCACCTGTTGGCAATTTCACTTGGAAGCCGGTGATTTCGAACTTTGCTTGTACCAAACCGTCTGCACCATAAGATGCCACAATGCGGTTCTTAGGATTGATCAGTTGCGCACGTGGTACGCGTGTATCCTCTGTAGGCACACCGTTGATCTCGAAGTAAGCATCTGGACGAGGCAAGTTCTTCACGCGGTACAATTGCGAACCCATGATAGTAGGTGTTCCGCCAATATTTGCATATACCTCAATAGCCAATTGGTCTGGAGAATCAGCGTTTGGACGAATAACCCACATATTGCCCTCTTGCTTAATGCTTGCTTGTGCGCATTTCACTTGCAACAAGTGTGCACTCACGCCAGGTACAGAGATAGAGAATGGGTTGTCATAACCGCGATACATAATGTTCAAGTCGGTGTTGGAGATAGTAGCAGTTGGCTCACCTACGGTGTACTCACGCTCGAATGGCAAGTATTGCATCACACCTTGTTGGTCCATATAGCCAATCTTACCTACAATCTTCTGCACACCTACTGTATTAGCCACTACCTCGTAGATACCTTTGTTGTTCAGTTTCTGACCATTTACATAGTACTCAGGGGTTTGGGTTGAGTCAATAGCAGCCAAGATTACTTGTGCTGTGTACTTAGTACCCTTCACCACATAGTTTGCAGAAGGAATCACATACGCGTTAAACTTGTTCACACGCAGGTCACCTGCATCGGTAGCGCCCAGCAACAGACGTGTTGCCACGCCCTCGCAGTGACGAATATCGTTTTGCAATTTGGTCAAAATAGTGATTGACGCACACATTGGCATCTCGTTGAAGATCATGTTCTCCCATGTTACAGGATCACCCTCTGCGTTCGTTCCATCGTCTGTTACGAAGGTGCGGTTCATCTCCTCATGGAACATAGTAGCACCTGGCACATTCTCAGTGAACTTAATCAAGAAGTTACGGAAACGATTGATCTTCTCTTTGAGCACGGTAGCATTACCCTCGCTGATAGCATATTGAGCAGGGATATTAGTATCATCCTTCTTGCCAATCTCGCTCACTTTAGCATCTTTCTTGGCTTTCTTTCCATCGGCCAAGAGTACCATGTCATCCTTGAATGTTTGCACATACTCAAAGAACTCATCTGATACGCGTTTCACCTCCATCGCCTTGTCATACCACTCTTGTGTCTTCTCTGGGTTCTTGTCCAGAGCAGCTTTAAAAGTAGCGTATGTCTCGGCGTTACTATCTTGCATAGTCTCAATTGTCGCATGCAGACTATCGTCTACCTGCGTGTATCCGTTCAAGATAGCTGCACTGACGTTGAGCGCCAACATGGCGGTCAACACCAGGTACATCATACCTATCATCTTTTGTCTCGGAGTTTCCGGACAGTTAGTAGCTCCACTCATACTTTGTTAATAAGTAATTTGCGTTAAGTACAATCTACTGTTTATCAAGACAATGCGTTGAGCATATTGCCATATACCTTATTCAAGTCAGCTACTTGAGCAGCCAATTTCTTAGCAGCAGCCTCGTATGCCTCTTGTGCTTTCAGTGCCTCTGCAGATACATCGGTCATCTTCTTCATTGTAGAAGTCAAACCGTTGATTTGCTCAGTTGCGCCGTTCACTTTTTCTGCTTGTGCCTTGCATGCCTCCACTTGTGCTTGTACGGCATTTACTTGCAACTCATATACGGCATTCAGACTGTTCAATTGTTTAGCCACAGCAGCCACCTTGTTCTCATACTCCTTGGTACCAGCAGCCACTTTCTTCATATCCTCATTCACTTGACCATAGGTTGCGCTCAGGGCTTCGCTCTTCTCGCTGATAGTCTTGCCTGCTACTACAAATTGCTCTGCAGCTTGACCCGCAGCATCCAATTTCTCTGACAATTGAGTAGTAGCGGTAGCTACTTTACCTAACTCGCTGAGTTGTGTAGCAGTCTTTGCCAAACCAGCAATACCGTCCTTCAATGCGCTCATCTCTGTCTCAGACAAAGCAGGAACATTAGCAGAAGCGGTTCCAGCAGTACCGGCACCACCACCCATCAAGGTTGGTCTTGGACGTGCTTCCATCTCTTTCAACAACTCTGGCTCAGTACCATGACCCAACAATTGTGGGAACACTTCATGCCAGTGGAACTCTGGGTGTGGTTTATCCAAACAGCCGATCATAAACAACATAGCCTCGGTGATCATACCGACCATCAACACGGCACCTGCTCCTGGGAAGTGCATGATCTTAAACAACGCACCGATGATTACGACAGATGCACCAATGGAATACACCATACCTACAACACGCTTACCTTGGTAAGAACCATACCACTCCATAAAACGTGCACCAAAACCTTTTTTCTCGTTAGGATTCATTTCTTTAGACATATCTTTGATTGTTTTTTAGTTATTCTATGTTTGTTGATTGTTTTTTATTGACCCATGTATGAGCGTACGCAACGGAAACCGATGTATGAGCGACCCTCATATTGATACTCATAGGTGCGAACACCACATTGCAGATAGTAGCTAATATCTTTCCAGCTACCACCCTTGATAACTTTGCGTTTCAATGTGTTAGGATCCTCTTTGCGCGCCACGTAAGGGAACTCTGGATTCAAGTCGTGTACGCGTGCATTGGATGCGGTAGAGTATGCCGATGCAGTCCACTCTGCCACGTTACCTGCCATATCGTACAAACCGAAGTCATTTGCCTCAAACTGACCCACAGCCATTGTGGTCACACCAGTATCATTGTGATATGAACCACGATATGGCTTGAAGTTAGCCAAGTAGCAACCCTCTGAATCGCGAGCATAGCGATCACCCCAAGGATACATAGCCATCTTGCGACCACCACGAGCAGCATACTCCCACTCTGCCTCGGTTGGCAAACGATAGGCGTTCACCACTATAGGTTGCTGCGAACGCAACAGTTGGGTACGCCAGTGGCAGAAAGCATGTGCTTGCTCCCATGTCACACCTACTACAGGATATTCAGAGTAGCTTGGTGAACTGAAGTAGCTGTAGAGCAATGGATCGTTGTATGAATACTCAAAGTCACGTGCCCAAACCATGGTATCTGGATATACGCAGATGATACCATTGGTATTGATGTCGCTTGGCTGACGCAATGGACGCTCTACGGTCTCGTAGTAGATCTCTTCGTTCTCCACCCAGAATGAGTCCACACGAATAGATGCACCTTGAGGATAACGACCGCGAGCCACATCAAACTTGTTAGCCACTTTCACAGCTTGGTCAATATTGATCCATGTGTAGTGATAACGCAACGCGGTTGTTCTCAGACTACCACGACCGTTGTCGTAGAACAATGGCGACAAGATCTCTGCCATTGGCTCATCAGCCACAAAACGATTCTCCCATGGAATACGCTTCTTCCAGTTGATCAATACCTTTTCATCATCATCCGACTCATACTTCGTTTGCAATGCAAACTCACTATCAGCACCTTCTTCCTCTATCAACAGTGTATAGGCGATTGAATCGCGTACCCACTCCACGAATTGGCGGTACTCACCGTTGGTAATCTCAGTCTCATCCATCCAAAAGGCATTCACAGTTACCATCACATTATTATCCGCTTGATCAAAGATTGCGGATTGTGAATTAGAGCCCATCAAGAAAGCTCCCTTACGAATAAGCACCATTCCGAAAGGATTTGATTCTACAAAACTCGCTCCAGAATTAGCGCCAACAAGCTCGCCTGCTGGTTTACCGCAAGCGACCATGCACAACATTAGTACAACAATTGATAATAATTTTGTTACTTTCATTTTATTTTGTAATTTATAACTTCTTTTTTATAAGTACCTTACGCTTTTGTATCTATTTGTTCGTTTGGGCTTTAGGATATTGAATCCGTATGCCAAATACAACTCGTGCGAGCCATAGCTCTCTCTTATCAAACCATTAGCGGGCAATTCATAGGTGTATCCCACTTGCAACCCGTCTATAATATCCATACCCAACAATATGTTCACGCTACCCGCGATGCGGTATCCCAAACCAAAACGATAGCGGTCATTCACTTGCGCCATCATGGTCAGGTTCACATCCCAACCCGCAAAATCCGTCTGCACCATCGCGCTGGGCATGAGCAACCATCTCTTGTCGCGCAAACGCCAGTTATATCCTCCCGCAGCGTAGAACGTGCCTCTTACATGCACTTCTGTTTGCTCGCTCCATTGCAGTGTCGGCTGTGTCACGTGACCATAACTCACGCCTGCCCACCATGTCGGTGTCGCATAGTACACGCCTAATCCCAAATCAAAGCCCATGCCCGACACGCCGTTCTGTCCGCTTGCCTCTGGAATGGCATTATCCGTCGCATTGTGATACGCATGATCTTGCACCAGATCCGCCACGTCCTTTAGGTTCACACTATCCACAGCAAAACTCAAGTTAATAAAACCCAAATCTGCTCCCACACTCAGATAACCCTTACCCAATTTCAGTCGGTAAGCATACCCTACGTGCAGACTTTGATTAGAGAACAAACCAAACCGGTCGTTCATAAAGCGCACACCTGCCGCGTGCTGTGTCTTTCCCACCACAAAGGGAGACGAGAAAGAGAAGTATGTTGTCATTGGTGCATCCATTATGCCGGTGAACTGCATACGATGAGCACCATACACTCTCATCAAATCACTTTCTCCCACCGCTGCGGGATTGTAGGTGGACTGCATGTGCATGTATTGCCCTATCTGTGGGTCAAACTGAGCACGCAATCCTGCTACACAGCAAAACACTCCACACAATAGTACAATATATCGTTTCACAACAGTACCAATTTTACCACCCACTACACACGCTTAATACTCTTCTTCGTCAAAGAAGAAGTCATCTTTCGTAGGATAATCAGGCCAAATGTCTTCTATAGACTCATATATTTCCTCATCATCCTCTATCTCCTGAAGGTTCTCTATTACCTCCAGAGGAGCACCTACGCGCAATGCATAATCCAGCAACTCATCTTTGGTTGCTGGCCATGGGGCATCCTCAAGTTTAGTAGCCAATTCAAGTGTCCAATACATAGTCAATCAACGCACCACCTGTGCGCTCCTTACAAATTAAGCGCGCAAAGGTAGTAAAAAATTCTCATATACGCAAGAAAAAATTAGTTTTTTACTCTTTTTTCCAAAAAATCGGCATTATTTTCTCCTCTTTTGCTATCCAACGAGCCAAAACGAAGCAATAATCGCTCAATCTATTCACGTAACGAACCACTCCATCTGGCAGCTCTTTTTCCTCCGAATCGCACCAGTCCACGATGTTGCGTTCCAGCCTTCTGGCCACTGTCCGACACACATGACAAACAGACACCATCTCATCGCCACCGGGCAATATGAACTCACGCAATACGGGCAACTCTGCCTGCATGTCATCTATCCACTTTTCCATCTGACTAATAGCCACTTCCGCCACTTCCATGTCGGCACCAGCGAGTATTGCGCCTATGTCGAACAGTCGGTTTTGCACACTGCCCAATTGCTCATCGATCACGATATGCCAGATAGGTAACTTGCTGGCTATCTTTGCTCTTAGCCAACCCACATAACTATTCAGCTCATCCGCTGTCCCGTATGCTTCCAAACGTTTACTGGACTTGCGCACGCGTCCACCTACTGCCAACGAGGTGTCGCCCTTATCTCCTGTTTTTGTGTAGATTTTCATATATCCTTTCCTTTACACTTTACACCTTAAACCTTAATCCTTAATCCTTCAACCTTAAACCTTACACCCTAATCCTATAATCCCTCTTCCAATAGTCCTTATCGAAGAACACCAATCCCATTTGGTACAGATCCATGGTGCTGGTTACGCGTTCATCCGCGCATATCTCGCGCCATGCTTGTTCCATCTCCTTGTTGTAGTGAATATCATCCACAATCATCACACTTTTGCGATGTACTTTCTCTGCTAATACATTAAAATATGCGCGCGTACCCGCGTACGTGTGATTAGCATCTATGAACGCCACATCCACACGCTCCAAATCTCGATCTAAGATGTCTGCGGTTATCTCCCCTACTCGACAATCTATATTCTTGAGCCCCAATGCTTCCCAATTCTCTTTGGCAATCTCGGCCACGGCAGGACAACCTTCGTATGTAATCACTCTGTTGCGTTTGTCCATAGCCGCCATATACGCTGTCGTCACGCCCAAGCTCGTCCCAAGTTCCACAATTATCAGTCCATCGCCAATCGCCAATCGCCGATCGCCGATCCCTCCCCTTAAAGGGGAGGTCAGGAGGGGTCTCTCTAACCAATTCACCAGCCGAGCCAACATCTGTGCATATTTCTTCTTCGCCAGGCTTCTCTTTGCTATATCACTCACCTTTCGCCTATCTCTCGCCTCCCGGTTCCCGTTTTCGGACTCCCGATTCCCGATTCCCGCCCCATAATCCACGAATTCCACTTCTCTTGTATCCGCCAACATTTTCGCGCGCACTTTTTCTATCTCGCCCCAGGCGTAATAGCTATTCTCATCGCTCAACACCATCCTCACCCATTCGAACAGATAGGGCGAATGTATCCCATGCCCACCCGTATGCCGAGCGGTCAGGCAGTGTCTCAGGTACGAACCCACACGATATATTGCCGTTTGCCAATCCATCTGCTACGTGAAAGCCAACATAATTTTGCTGCAAAGTTACAATAAAACTCTCATATATGCAAATACTTCCTTTATTTTTCTTATTTGTTTCTATATATTCCCGACACATACCCGATACATACCCGACACATACCCGATACATACGTATATCCCATGAATACCCCACGAATACTCCACATATGCCCTATGAATATCTCAAGCATGAAAACAAAGAAGAAAAAAAGGAGTATAAAAGCCCCCATACACCGCATAATCCTTAAAACTTTTAAAACTCTTAACACTTTTTCAACTCAAAATTTGCACATCCGCAAATTTTGTTGTACCTTTGCAGCCAATTATGGTACTGAATTATATTTGGATAGGACTTATTCTTCTCGCGGTCATTATGGGCTGCGTGCAGTTTTTTGTGTTTGGACAGAGTGAAATTTTCTCCGAGATACTCAATTCTACTTTCACTTCTGCGGAGAGTGGTTTCAAGATTTCCATTGGTTTGACGGGTGTGCTGTCGCTGTGGATGGGTATTCTTAATATCGGCCAACAGGGCGGCGTAGTGAATACGCTTTCGCGTGGCGTAGCGCCTTTTTTCCGTCGTATCTTCCCCGATATTCCGTCCAAGCACCCTGTTTTTGGCACAATGTTCATGAATATCGCTTCCAACATGCTCGGTTTGGACAATGCCGCCACGCCTATTGGACTTAAGGCGATGACCCAGTTGCAGGAGATTAATACGGATAAGACCAAAGCCAGCAACGCCATGATCATGTTCATTGTGTTGGGCGCCAGTGGTCTGACGATTATACCTACTTCTATTATGGCGTACCGCGCGCAGATGGGCGCGGCTAATCCAGCGGATGTCTTTTTGCCTTTGATGTTCGCCACTTACTTCTCCACCCTGGCGGGTTTGTTGGCTTGCTGCTTTGTGCAGAAGATTAAGGTATGGGATAAGGTGATTATTGGTACGATTCTTACGCTGACGGCTGTGATGGTAGGTATGCTTTTTGCGGCACGCCACTTGCCCGAGGAGACGCTCAATACCGTATCGGCATTGGTGGCAGCTATTATGTTGTTGGGTATCATTTGTTGGTTCATTATACAAGCAACCGTTCGCAAAGTCAATGTCTATGAGGCATTTATTGATGGCGCAAAGAATGGTTTTCAAACGGCCATTAGCATTATTCCTTATCTGATTGCTATTCTTGTGGCGGTAGGTATGTTCCGCGCGAGTGGTGCAATGGGTCTGTTGGAACAGGGTATTGCCAACTTGTTTGCGTGGGTTGGTATCAATCCGGATATGGCAGGCGCGGTACCGACTGCATTGATGAAACCATTATCGGGTAGTGGTGCACGTGGTTTGATGATTGAGGCGATGGCTACGCACGGAGCGGACTCGTTAGTTGGTCGTTTGTGCTGTGTGCTGCAAGGTACGACAGATACGACTTTCTATATTATTGCGGTGTATTTTGGTAGTGTGGGAATTAAGGACACCCGTCACACGGTGGGCTGTTGCCTCTTCTGCGACCTCATTGGTACTATTGCTGCCTTTATTATTGCCAATATCTTCTTCGGATAACCCCATAATTATTTTGGTTAATTCGCACCTATATACTACCACCTTGATAAGGAAGAAAATTTTGCTAATTTTTGGCTTAATTTTGAATAATTTTTGTTATAAAATATACGTGCAATGATTACATTCATCTCCGATAACATCCCCATGCCTTCGCTTGACTACCCACAGGTAGAGCGTTGGATTCGTTCGGTGGCAGCGCAGTATGGTTACGCTGTGGGTGATCTCAATTATATCTTCTGCGATGACGAGAAGATTCTTGCGGTCAATCTCGAGTTCTTGCAGCATGACTATTATACGGACATTATTACCTTTGATTATACCACGCGCACGCGTGTGAATGGTGACATTTATATTTCGTTGGACACGGTAGCCAGCAATGCCGAACAAGTCGGCGCACCCTTCCTCCAAGAATTGCACCGAATCATTATCCACGGCTTGCTGCATTTGACGGGCCAAGCCGACAAAACCCCTGAGACCAAAGCCCAGATGACCGCCAAAGAGGAAGACGCCCTCAAAAAAATCACTCTCTAAACACTAAACTCTAAACTTTCAACAAAAAAAATTTGCACGTTTGCATTTTTTTTCGTACCTTTGCAGCCAATATCTGTTATACGCCAACCAAGAACCCTATTGCGGGAGGCGATAAGGATATACGAGATACCGAAAAAAACATATACTTAACATCTAAAACTAAACACGTTATGGCTAAAGTTTATCAAGCTAACGAGATTAAGAACATTGCCCTCATGGGTGGCAGTGGCTCGGGTAAGACTACCCTCATGGAATCCATGCTCTTCGAGTGCGGGGTCATCAAACGTCGCGGATCTGTTGAAACACAATC